>NZ_CP031733.1:0-610761 GCF_003086355.1 Streptococcus chenjunshii
ATGACTGAAAATGAACAAATTTTTTGGAATAGGATCTTGGAACTGGCTAAAGGCCAATTAAAACAGGCAACTTATGAATTTTTTGTTTTAGATGCTAAATTGATTAAAGTTGAAAATCAGGTTGCTATTATCTATCTTGATCGCATGAAAGAGTTATTTTGGGAGAAAAACCTCAAACCTGTTATTTTGACAGCAGGTTTTGAAATATTTAATGCCGAAATTTCAGTAGAGTATGTTTATGATGAACAGGCTGCCTTCCAGGAAGAACAAACAGCATCAGGACAAAGTTTCAATACTGCACCTGTTACAGCTCCTTTAGCACCTATCCAATCAGACTTAAATCCAAAATACACTTTTGATAACTTTATTCAAGGGGATGAGAACCGCTGGGCCGTTGCCGCTTCAATTGCTGTAGCAAACACACCTGGAACTACCTATAATCCTTTATTTATATGGGGAGGACCTGGTCTTGGAAAAACTCACCTTCTTAATGCCATTGGAAATTCTGTTTTGCAGGATAAGCCTAACGCCCGTATAAAATATATTACAGCTGAAAATTTTATCAATGAATTTGTTGTCCATATCCGCTTAGATACGATGGATGAATTGAAAGAAAAATTTCGCAATCTTGATATCCTTCTTATAGACGATATCCAGTCTTTAGCTAAAAAAACGTTATCAGGTACACAGGAAGAATTCTTTAATACATTTAATGCTCTCCATAATAACAATAAACAGATTGTTTTGACCAGCGACCGCACTCCTGATCATCTTAATGATTTAGAGCAGAGGCTGGTCACGCGCTTCAAATGGGGACTGACAGTTAACATCACGCCTCCTGATTTTGAAACACGTGTCGCGATTTTAACAAATAAGATTCAGGAATACAGTTTCGTTTTCCCTCAGGATACTATTGAGTATCTGGCGGGGCAGTTTGACTCAAATGTCCGTGATTTGGAAGGGGCTTTAAAGGATATCAGTCTCGTAGCCAATTTTAAACAAATTGAAACAGTTACAGTGGATATTGCAGCAGAAGCTATTCGTGCTCGTAAGCAGGACAGTCCCAATAGAATTACAGTAATTCCAATTGAAGAAATCCAAAGTCAGGTTGGGAAATTCTATGGAGTCACTGTAAAAGAAATAAAAGCGACTAAACGAACGCAAGATATTGTCTTAGCCAGACAAGTTGCTATGTTTCTTGCGCGTGAAATGACGGATAACAGCCTTCCAAAAATCGGTAAAGAATTTGGCGGACGTGATCATTCAACTGTTCTCCATGCTTATAATAAAATAAAAAATATGATTTCTCAGGATGACGGACTGCGTATTGAAATCGAAACGATAAAAAATAAAATTAAATAGTACAGTGGATAAAAGGGGATTTTAGGCTAAAGTTTTCCACAGCTTGTGAACAAGTCTCAGCCTTAGAGACAGTTCTAATCAGCTTATTTATACACTGTATACACAAGACCTACTATTACTACTAAACTAATACTAATAAAATAAAGGAGCTCCCATGATTAATTTTTCAATAAATAAAACTTATTTTCTTCAAGCTTTAAATGCTACAAAGAGAGCTATATCTTCGAAAAACGCGATTCCTATCCTTTCTGCTTTAAAGATTGAAGTCAGTTCACAAGATATCACCTTAACAGGTTCTAATGGACAAATTTCTATTGAAAATACTATTCCAGCTTCAGATGAAAATGCTGGTTTATTAATTACCTCTACTGGATCTATTCTCTTAGAAGCCAATTTTTTTATTAATATCGTATCCAGTCTTCCAGATATTACTTTAGATTTTTCAGAAATTGATCATCATCAAGTTGTCCTGACAAGCGGAAAGTCAGAAATTACGCTAAAAGGTAAAGATGTTGAACAATATCCGCGCCTGCAGGAAATTGAAACAGATAGCCCGCTTGTATTGGAAACAAAATTATTAAAATCAATTATTTCTGAAACAGCTTTTGCAGCCAGTTTACAGGAAAGCAGACCTATTTTAACCGGTGTTCATATGACGCTTAATAATAAAGAATTTAAAGCAGTCGCAACTGATTCACATCGTATGAGCCAGCGTCAGGTAACCTTAGATCATGCTGCCAATGACTTTGATGTTGTTATTCCAAGCAAGTCTTTACGGGAATTTGCTGGCGTTTTTACAGATGATATTGAAACTGTAGAAGTTTTCTTTTCAGCAAGTCAGATGCTTTTTAGAAGTGAACATATCAGTTTTTACACTCGTTTACTTGAAGGAAATTATCCTGATACTGACCGTCTGCTCGTAAAAACATTTGAAACAGAAGTCACTTTTAATACTGCTGTTTTACGTTCTGCTATGGAGCGAGCTCATCTGATTTCAAACGCTACTCAAAATGGGACAGTTAAACTTGAAATTGTGAATAACGGTGTTTCAGCACATGTTAATTCACCTGAAGTTGGGAAGGTTAATGAGGAATTGGATACAGTTGGCCAGTCAGGCGAAGACTTAACAATCAGCTTTAATCCAACGTACTTAATTGACGCTTTGAAAGCACTTAAAAGTGAGGAAGTTCTCATCCGCTTTATTTCTCCGGTTCGTCCGTTTACTCTAACACCTAAAGATGATAAAGAAGATTTTATTCAGCTGATTACCCCTGTGCGTACCAATTGATAGCTAGTACAATTCAAGACAAATTAAACAATCTGGAGGCAGGGACAAAAGTCCTGCCTCGTTTTACTTTTTTTAACAGTTGAGTTGCAGTAGTTGATTGGAAGTTTTTAACCCTTATTACTCATGGGATAGCAGCCTCCCTAATCAACTGTGCGGGGATGGGACAACAAAATCAAAATCGTCACTTTATGACAATTTACCAATTTTTGCCCCACTCTCTCTTAACTATTATTGGGAGACAAATCTCACAGACTGTTAAATAGTTTTCTTTCAGTAAAGCAGGTTAATATTTGCTAATATTATATATTGTTGAAGGGTTGTCCTTCTATTAGAATTTTTTGTTATAATAACAGTTATTATGACACTTTATATTATTGCTAACCCTCATGCCGGCCGTCATCAGGCCAGATTAATTGTTAAACAGATTAAGGAGCTGTCATCAGCGCAAGATGTAAAAAGTTTTTATACACGCTATAAAGATGATGAGCGCAGACAGGTAAACACAATTCTTCAAGAATTTCAGGAAAAAGACTTTCTTTTGATTATTGGGGGAGATGGGACACTTTCAAAGGTGCTTTACTATTTGCCGCAGCATATTCCTTTTGCTTACTATCCGTCTGGTTCAGGTAATGATTTTGCGCGTGCCCTGTCTTTGCCCGATTTAAAAACAACACTTGCTTTATGTCAAAAAAGAAGTGTGAGAGAAATTACAGTATTTACATATGAAAACGGCTTGCTTTTAAACAGTTTAGATGCAGGTTTTGCAGCCTGGGTCATCCAAAAAGCCGAAAACTCTTCCTTAAAAACGTTTCTCAATAAATGTCATCTAGGCAGCTTAACCTATCTTGTTATTGCTGTTAAATTGCTGTTAAGCAAGCCTACAGCTGATATAACAGTTACGAATAGAGATGGGAGCATCAGGCATTTTCAAAAAGCTTTTTTCTTTTCACTAGCCAATAATACCTATTTTGGCGGGGGAATTATGATTTGGCCAACAGCCAGCGCTTTTAACAGGAATTTAGATTTTGTCTATGCTGCTGGAAAAACTTTTCCTCAACGTATCAGTATTTTACTAGCCCTTGTTTTTAAAAAGCATGATATTTCTCCCTATTTTTATCATGAAGAAATGGAGAAAGTATCTCTGGAATTTCCTAAAAATACTTTAGTCGAAATCGACGGAGAAATTGTCAATGCTAACAGGATTACTTTGAAAGCTCAGAAACGCTATATTTATCTGTAATTCATATAAAAAACAGTTAAATGCTTGAGCAAAAATGCAAATTTTTGGCAATCTTTGTATCTTAGTAAGGAGTAAGAAATAAATGCATAAATATGAAATCGGAAGTTTCATTGAAATGAAAAAACCTCATGCCTGTGTTGTTAAAAAAACTGGTAAAAAAGCAAATAGGTGGGAAGTTATACGTATTGGTGCAGATATTAAAATTCAATGCACTAATTGCGATCATATTGTTATGATGAGCCGATATGATTTTGAACGCAAAATAAAAAAGATTTTTTCGCAACCGTAAAAATCCTATTAATTTAGGATTTTTATGCTGATGTGCAACTTAGAGTAGCCAATATTTTACTTGTTTAGCTTTATCTTTGCTGTTAAATGTTCAGGTTTTTTCGTAAACTGGTATTAAGAAAGAGAGGAAAACACAATGTTACTATTTCCAAATCAGTTAAAAAAATATCGAACTGAGCGCGGTATGTCGCAAGAAGAATTGGCAAATAAACTCTTTATTTCACGGCAGGCTGTTTCAAAATGGGAAAAAGATGAGGCAAAGCCTGATTTAGATAATGTTGTAAAATTATCTGAGATTTTTGATATCAGCTTAGATGAGCTTATTTTGGGAAAAGAAAGTACAGTTCAGCCAGTTTATGAGTCTGAATTTCTCTCTAATCCTAATACTGGTACTTATGAAAAACAAAGAAAGCCAAAAATAGAAAATTTTTATGACTTTGTGGCTCACTTTTGACCGCTGTTGCTGATTGTTTTTTGGGGAGTGTCTTACTTTATCTATAAAATTATTGAATTGTTTATGGTGAGGAAATAGCTATGGTAACAGCAAATAATGATATCTCATTAAAATCCCGTATCAAAGAGCTGTTCGTTGACTATCTGCTGATTATTGCTTATCTCATTATTTTACTTCTACTGTCGCTTAGTTTCTATATTTTTATTTTCGGCAAAATTCCCTACCTCACTTTGCTTCAGTCGCAGCTAATAGCTGGGTTAACTTCTGTTGTACCAGTTGTTATAGGTTTTTCATGGATGGATTATTGTGGTGGCAGTTTCGGGAAAAGAAAGGCAGGACTCAGACTTTCCTATCAGAAAAAGACATTTTTGGCTGCTTTAATTCGTAACATCATTAAATTTCTCCCTTGGCAGTTAGGGCATATGGGAACGATTGATGGTATTTATACAGATTATACCAGTTTATTTGGCCATATTTGCACTTCTGCTAGTTTGATTTTACTGTTTATTTTGCTATGGATGGGACTTTTTAGGAAGGATAAGCGCCATTTAGGAGATTTGTTAGCAGGAACTCAAGTTGTAAAAAAAAGAGTCTGAAACAAGAACGTTCAAACTCTTATATAGTGTGACAGACTGAGCTTATCCTTTTTGTACTAGCCCATTTAATTTCAGTGATTTTTTTATTTTAAACCAAAAACGAATTTGATAAAATAAGGCAAATAAGGTGGAAATTAAAAATCCCAGCATAAAAATTTTTTCTCTCCAAGCAAAAAAAGCAATATAAATAAGTATAGCTAAGAGATAAAAAACAATTAAATAATGCTGTTTTTGGATTTGTTTATTAACATAGTCTGACATCAGCAACTCCTCCTTTTTTATTTTTTTATTTATTATAACTTTTGATATTTCGTCTGAAAAGAAATATGGAGTGGCATTAAGGTTATTTAACGTAGCATAGGCTGACACAAAGAATGATTTATTTTAAAATAAAAGCAGGTTGACAGTCTTGTAGATATTTTGTCAATATTTATGTCAACAGCACAGAAAAGGAGAATATGATGCAAAAAAGCAGAACAACTGTTCCAGTTCACAGCTTAGGTGAAAAAATAAAAACTCAGCGTAAATATTTGGGCTTATCTCAGGAAGAATTGGCAGAGAAACTTCATGTATCTCGTCAAGCAATAACGAAGTGGGAAAATAACAGAGGTATTCCAGAAATCGGAAATCTGATAGCTATCTGTGATTTTTTTAATTGGGAGTTGGATAGCCTTATTAAGGATAATCAGCTGGTCAAAGAAAAATTAATCGCAGACAGTGCTTCAAAAAAGTGGCACTTACTGGTCATTATATATTTACTTGCTGTCGTCATTTATATTATAGTATTGACCTTTACAGCAAGAATGTTCATGGTTGGTCTCTTAATTGCAACAGTCTTTATGCTTTTTTATGAATTAAGAATTTTTGTCAAAGAGAAAATTTATCAGCAACGTCTCCCTAAGAAATAAATATTATAAAGTAACCAGAAGCTGCAGCTGGAAATACTGATTTTTATGGAAAAAGACTCATGGTTGATTTAGAGAATTCATAATTGATTACTAATAGATTGCTCCTCTGATGATATTGATACATCAGAACGGCTCTACAAATATTTGGAGAATTGCTGAGCTTTTTTCTCTAGTTTTTGTTATAATAAACAGTGTTAAAATTTTAATGACGGAGAAATAAAAAAATGGCTTTAACAGCAGGTATTGTTGGTTTACCAAATGTTGGTAAATCAACTTTATTTAATGCAATTACAAAGGCAGGAGCAGAAGCTGCCAACTATCCTTTTGCGACTATTGATCCAAATGTCGGAATGGTAGAAGTTCCGGATGAACGTTTACAGAAACTGACAGAACTTATTAAGCCGAAAAAAACAATTCCGACAACTTTTGAATTTACAGACATCGCCGGTATTGTTAAAGGAGCATCACAGGGAGAAGGGCTTGGAAATAAATTTCTTGCCAATATCCGTGAAGTTGATGCAGTTATTCATGTAGTGAGAGCTTTTGATGATGAGAATGTTATGCGGGAACAAGGCCGCGAGTCCGATTTTGTTGATCCGATTGCTGATATTGAGACGATAAATTTGGAGCTGATTTTAGCTGATTTAGAGTCAATCAATAAACGTTATGCACGTGTTGAGAAAGTAGCCCGTACACAAAAAGATAAGGATTCTGTAGCCGAATTCCATATTCTACAAAAAATAAAACCTGTCCTTGAAGATGGAAAATCAGTCCGGACCATTGAATTTACAGATGATGAACAGAAAATTGTTAAGCAACTGTTTTTATTGACAGCGAAACCAGTTCTTTATGTTGCAAATGTTGATGAAGATAAGGTTGCTGATCCGGATAAGATAGCATATGTTCAGGAAATTAAGAAGTTTGCACAAACTGAAAATGCTGAAGTTGTTGTTATTTCAGCACGTGCTGAGGAAGAAATTTCAGAATTAGATGATGAAGATAAAGAACTTTTTCTTGAGGACTTAGGCTTGCATGAATCCGGTATCGATAAATTAACACATGCCGCCTATTATTTGCTGGGACTTGGGACTTACTTTACAGCAGGTGAGAAAGAAGTGCGTGCTTGGACCTTTAAACGGGGAATTAAAGCTCCTCAAGCTGCAGGAATTATCCATTCAGATTTTGAAAAAGGTTTTATTCGTGCAGTGACAATGTCTTATGATGATTTAATCAAGTATGGCAGTGAAAAAGCGGTAAGAGAAGCCGGACGTCTTCGTGAAGAAGGCAAAGACTATGTTGTTCAGGATGGCGATATTATGGAATTTAGGTTCAATGTATAGTCATACTAGCATTTTAACAGTTTAGAGGCTGAAATATGCTTGTCTGTCTTGCTGATTAAGCAAGCTTGATAAAAAGGAGCTGAGACGGCTGTCCCAGCTCCATTTTTGACATTCTAAGCAGAAAGGAAGATGAATGGTAAAATTGATTGCAGGACTGGGAAATCCAGGTTCAAAATATAGGGAAACTCGCCATAATATTGGTTTTATGGCAATTGACAATATTGTAAAGGATTTTGACATTACATTTACAGAGAATAAAATTTTTAAAGCAGAAATAGGTAGTACTTGGGTAAACAATGAGAAAGTCTATTTTGTTAAACCAACTACCTTTATGAATAATAGTGGGATTGCTGTTAAGGCTTTACTAACTTATTATAATATTGCAATAGAAGATTTTGTTGTGATTTATGATGATTTAGATATGGAAGTAGGGAAAATCCGTTTTCGTCTAAAAGGTTCTGCTGGCGGACATAATGGAATAAAGAGTATTATTGCCCATTTGAGAACACAAGAGTTTAAGCGAATAAAAATTGGAATCGGCAGACCTAAAACAGAAACAAATGTTATCAATTATGTACTAGGAAATTTTGATACAAAAGATAAAACAATTATTATACAAACACTTGACAATGTTGACAAGGCTGTCAAGTTTTATCTAAACGGCAGCAATTTTGAGAAAACGATGCAGAAATTTAGTGGGTGAATATGAATATTAGTGATTTATTTAATAAAAATCAAGCAATCCAAAACTGGCATACTGGCTTATTAACACAAAAACGTCAGCTTCTTATGGGACTTTCAGGCTCAAGCAGAGCCGTTGCAATCGCTTCAGCATATCAGAGTATGGAGGGGAAACTTGTAATCATTACTTCAACTCAAAATGAAGCTGAAAAACTCATTCATGATCTATCCTGCCTTGTTGATGAAGAAAATATTTATCAATTTTTTGCTGATGATGCCGCAGCTGCAGAGTTTGTTTTTGCATCATTTGATAGATCGGCTTCTCGTTTAAGGGCACTGCGTTTTTTAAGTTCTGAAAAACAAGTAGGTATTTTAATTACCAATATATCTGGTATGAGAATTCTTTTGCCTGATCCAAAAACATATCAAGAAAGCTATCTAAACTTTGAAATAGGAGCAGAATATCAGCTTGACAGTGTTGTAAAACAACTGTCAAATATGGGTTATAAAAAAGTAAGCCAAGTTTCTAATTCTGGTGAATTCAGCCAAAGAGGAGCTATTTTAGATATATATGATATTAATCAGAGTTCACCTTACCGTATTGAATTTTTTGGAGATGAGATTGATGGTATTCGGCAATTTGATAGTGAAAGCCAGAAATCTTTGAATCATGTTAATAAAATTATTATTGGACCATCGGATGATGTCATCTTGACTGTTCAGGATTTTGAGCGTTCAGTATCTGCTTTAAAAAGGCATATGTCAGTTATAAAGGATAAAAATTTGTATGCTTATCTCAATGACTTGCTGTCAGCCAGTATGAATCATTTTAGGCATGAAGATATACGTAAATTTTTAAGCCTTTTCTATGAAAAAGAGTGGACTTTATTGGATTATATTCCTAAAAACACTCCAATATTTTTTGATGATTTTCAAAGAATCACAGATTATAATAATCAATTCAGTTTGGAGGCTGCTAATATCTTGACAGATGATTTACAAAAGAGTAAAGCTTTGTCAAGTTTGAATTACTTTGCTGATATTTACACTGAGTTACGAAACTATGCTCCTTCTACTTTCTTTTCAAATTTTCAAAAAGGTTTAGGAAATATAAAGTTTGATAAAATTTATCAGTTCACACAGTATGCTATGCAGGATTTTTTCAATCAATTTTCTATACTTGTTGATGAAATCAAACGTTATCAAAAAGCACAAAATACCATCTTAATACAAGCAAGTTCACAGAATAATTTACAACGTTTACAGGAAACTTTACAAGAATATAACCTTGAAGTTCCTATTAGTTCAATGAATGCTGTTCAAAATAAGCAAACACAGATTGTTATGGGCAGCTTATCAAATGGTTTTTATTTCGCTGATGAAAAGATTGTTTTAATTACAGAGCATGAGATCTATCATAAACGCTTAAAAGGAAGGGTTCGCCGTTCAAAGAACATTAGCAATGCTGAACGTTTAAAAGACTATAATGAACTGGCAAAGGGAGACTATGTTGTTCATAATATTCATGGAATTGGTCGCTTTTTAGGAATTGAAACGATTGAAGTAGCTGGTGTGCATCGTGACTATGTCACAATTCAATATCAAAATTCAGATCGGGTTTCTATTCCTGTTGAACAAATTGAAATGCTGTCTAAATATGTGTCAGCTGATGGTAAAGAGCCAAAAATAAATAAACTCAATGACGGCCGTTTTCAAAAGACAAAACAAAAGGTTACCAGACAAGTAGAGGATATTGCAGATAATCTTTTGGATTTATATGCTGAGCGCAGCCGCTTAAAAGGCTTTCAATTTTCAGCGGATAATGATTTGCAGCAAGCATTTGAAGATGATTTCGCTTATGTAGAAACCGAGGATCAGTTGAGATCAATTAAAGAAGTGAAGTCGGATATGGAGAGTTCTCGGCCAATGGACCGTCTTTTGGTGGGAGATGTTGGTTTTGGTAAGACAGAAGTTGCGATGCGTGCAGCTTTTAAGGCTGTCAATGATCATAAACAAGTCGCTGTGCTCGTTCCAACAACTGTTCTTGCTCAGCAGCATTATAATAATTTTAGGGAACGTTTTGAAAATTATCCAGTTAATATTGATGTCCTTAGCCGTTTCAGAAGTAAAAAAGAACAGCTGAATACGCTTGAACAGTTAAAAAAAGGGCAGATTGATATCATTATCGGTACCCATCGCTTATTATCAAAGGATGTTGTTTTTTCAGATTTAGGTCTTATTGTTATAGATGAAGAACAACGTTTTGGGGTGAGACATAAGGAAAGGCTGAAAGAATTAAAAACTAAGGTTGATGTGCTGACTTTAACAGCAACACCGATTCCACGGACACTTCATATGTCTATGCTGGGAATTCGTGACTTATCTGTAATTGAAACACCTCCTACAAATCGTTATCCAGTACAAACTTATGTTTTAGAAAATAATGCAGATTTGATTCGTGAAGCTATTATTCGAGAAATTGACAGAGAGGGTCAGGTTTTTTATGTTTACAATAGAGTTGACACAATTGACAAAAAGGTTTACGAGCTGCAGAAACTGGTCCCAGAAGCTAATATAGGTTTTGTTCATGGTCAAATGAGTGAAATTCAGCTGGAGAATACTCTCATAGATTTTATCAATGGCAATTACGACATACTGGTTGCAACAACAATTATTGAAACAGGGGTAGATATTGCTAATGTCAATACACTATTCATTGAAGATGCTGACCGTATGGGACTGGCCACTTTATACCAGCTTCGCGGTCGTGTTGGACGTTCTAACCGAATTGCTTATGCATACCTGATGTATCATCCTGCTAAAATGCTGTCCGAAGTATCTGAAAAACGGCTAGATGCTGTCAAAGGTTTTTCAGAACTTGGATCAGGCTTTAAAATAGCTATGCGTGATTTGGCTATTCGAGGAGCTGGTAATATTTTAGGTGCTTCGCAAAGCGGCTTTATTGATTCAGTTGGATTTGAAATGTATTCACAGCTTTTGGAAGAAGCTCTTGCTGTTAAACAGGGAAAATCTAAAACAAGACAAAGGGGCAGTGCTGAAATCAATTTACAGATTGATGCTTATCTGCCAACAGACTATATTGAAGATGAACGTCAAAAGATAGAAATTTATAAACGCATTCGGCAGATTGAAAGCCGCAGTGACTATGAAAATTTACAATCTGAGATAATTGATCGTTTTGGAGATTATCCGGATCAGGTGGCCTATTTGCTTGAAATCGGCTTGCTGAAAACGTATTTGGACATTGCTTTTGCAGAATTTCTTGAACGCAGACAAAACACAGTGAAGATACGATTTGAAAAAGCTTCTTTACAATTTTATTTGATACAGGATTATTTTGAAGCGTTAGCAAAAACCAGTTTAAAAGCTAGCATTGGTGAGCAAGACGGAAAAATAGAAATTGTCTTTGATGTAAGAAGAAAAAAAGATTATGAAATTTTAGAAGAGTTGATAAAATTTGGGGAGGTGCTGGAAATAATTAAAAACAGAAAAATAAATTAAAAGGTTGAAGACGGGAATCCCTGTTCTCAGTTTTTTTGAAATGGTAAGGGTTGGTTGCTGCGCAGTCTATTCATTGATGATGAGCAAATAAAAAATTTCTTTTACCGCTATTACAGCCTTTTTCTGTTATTTAAACCAGAAAAATGGTAGAATAAGAAGATAATAGGAGGGCTTTATGCGACTTGACAAATTTTTAAAAGTATCCCGTATTATTAAGCGTCGCCCTGTAGCTAAAGAAGTTGCTGATAAAGGCCGTGTGAAAGTTAATGGTATTTTAGCTAAAAGTTCGACAGATTTGAAAATTAACGATGAGGTTGAAATTCGCTTTGGTAATAAGTTTTTGACCGTACGTGTTTTGGAAATGAAAGACAGTACAAGAAAAGAAGACGCAGTTAAAATGTACGAAATAATAAGTGAAACAAGGATTGAAGACAATGGAAAAACCTAATGTTGTCCAATTGAACAATCAGTATATTCATGATGAAAATCTAAAAAAGCGTTATGAGGAAGAAGAAACACGCCGCCGTAATCGTTTTATGGGATGGATTTTGATTTTTATTATGCTGCTGTTCATCCTGCCGACTTATAATCTTGTAAAAAGTTATATGATTTTACAAGAACGTAAAGAGCAGGTTGTAAAATTGGAAGAAGAATATGATGAACTGGCAGAAAAAACAGAAGCTGAAAAACTTTTAGCAGAACGTTTAAAAGATACTGAATATGTTGAAAAGTATGCTCGCGCCAAATATTATCTTTCAAGAGAAGGAGAGACAATTTATCCAGTGCCAAGTTTATTGCCGAAATAGAATTATGGAAGATTTAGTTGAAACAATTGAAAAATTTTTAATTTACTCTGATGATAAATTAGAGGAATTATCAGAAAAAAATCAAACATTGAGAGAAGAGAGTGTGTTAAAATCGATTGAAAGGAAGAGTTGATGAAACAGTTGTTAGCTTTTATGTTAATGCCCTTTTGTATGACTCCTCTTCATCTATTTAGTTCGGAAAAAAATGTAGAATGGCCGAATGAAATGCAGTATGAGCTGTCATCTAATGCTGCAACAGCTGCCTTTTATTTTGATACCATTCCAAATAATCCTAATCTTTACAGTTCCACTCCTGTTTACAAAAACAGCAGTCTGACAGTAGTTTCAAAAACGATTAAGCCAAACAGCAAAATCACGATTACCGATTTTCTTATCAATGACGATTTGATTCCGGTCTTTATGCTGGCAGACGGGACATATATTGAGGCCAGCCATAGGCTGATTTATGATGATATCGTTTACAGCAAAGAAAATGTAGACTTGAATTACTGGCTTAAAGATAATTTTAAGGTTTACAATCAGCCTCTTGTTTACGGAAGCAAGGAAGTAAAGAGCTCTTTAACTGCGTATACTCAAATCCATCTGACAGAAAAAGCAGTGACTGAACAAGGAGTTTATTATAAAGTTTCTGGTAAGGGCTGGATTAGTGAAGAGGATTTGTCAGCTGAAGATAATCGTATGCAAAAAGTTCAAAACTTGCTGACACAAAAGTATAATCAGTCTAATTACTCCATTTTTGTTAAGCAGTTAAAAACTCAAAAAAGTGCAGGGATTAATGAAAATACAAAAATGTATGCAGCCAGTGTAGCTAAGTTAGCAACACTTTATTATACACAGGAACAGATTCAAAACGGCAACATTAAGCTAAGTGATAAATTAAAATATACCAGTGATGTAAATAGTTTTAAGGAAGCCTACAATCCAAGCGGCAGCGGGAAGATCAGCAAAACTGCTGATAACAAAGAATATAGTGTTGAAACACTGCTAAAAGCTGTTGCACAGAATTCTGACAATGTCGCTACTAATATTTTAGGCTATTATGTAGCTAAACAGTATGACAATGATTTTCAGACTGAAATTGATAGTCTATCTGGAATGAAGTGGGACATGAAAGAAAGGAATATTTCTGCCAAAGCAGCTGCTAATATGATGGAGGCAGTTTATTATCAGGATGGAAAAATCATTGAATATCTGTCTGCAACAGATTACGATGACAGCAGGATAGCAAAAGATATTTCTGTACAGGTTTCTCATAAAATTGGAGATGCTTATGATTATAAACATGATGTTGCCATTATTTATGCAGAAGAACCTTATATCGTTTCAGTCTTTACAGATAAAGCTACGTATGATGATATCACTAAAATCGCTGATGATATCTATGCTGTTTTAAAATAAAATGTATCGTAAAATTTTAAATCATATCCGACAAAAAGCCTATTTTGATCGGCACCAAAATGTTTTAATTGCTGTATCAGGCGGGGCAGACTCAATGAGTTTACTCTATTTCCTACATCTTTATCAAGAAGAATTGGCAGTTAAAATTGGTATTGCTCATATTAATTATAAACAACGTCCGGAAGCAGACGAGGAGGAAACTTATTTAAGACGGTGGGCCTCTGATCATAATGTCCCTATCTTTGTCAATCACTTTTCCGGAACTTTTTCAGAAAATACAGCACGCCAGTTTCGTTATTCTTTTTTTAAAAAAATCATGTCTGGGCATAATTACACTGCTCTGGTTACAGCCCATCATGCTGATGATCAGGCTGAAACTGTTTTTATGCGTATACTTCGCGGTAGCCGTCTGCGCCACTTATCTGCTATTCCGGAATGTCAGGTTTTTGGGGACGGAGAACTTATCCGTCCTTTTTTGCCTTTTTCTAAGAAAGAACTGCCAACTGTTTTTCATTTCGAAGACACTTCTAATTACAGGTCAACTTTTTTAAGAAATCGTATCCGCAATCACTATTTACCAGCTTTAGAAGCAGAAAATCCACGATTGAAAGAGAGCCTTCAAAGCTTAGGCAGAGAAAGTCAGCTTGTTTTTCAAGCTTTAAAAGATTTAACCGAAAATATTAAAATAACGGACTGCTGTGAATTTCTACAGCAATCTGAACCGGTTCAGACTGTCTTATTGCAGCTGTATTTGGAAAAATTTCCAGATTTAAAAGTAAATAAACGGCAATTTAATGAAATTTTGCATCTTATTCAAACACAAGCGAACTGCCGTTATCCTATAAAAAAAGGCTATTACCTTTTTAAAGATTATTCATCGTTTGAAATCAAAAAAATCAGTCCTCAGACCTATGGGTCAAAAAAGAGAAAAGTGGTAGAATATGACAGTATAGTCAAATATGGTCAGTATCGTTTTTCTTATGAACAATGCACAAGTGAAAATAAAAAAACAGGTATCCCAATTTTTAGTTTAAGTCCAATCTTATTAAGAAGGAAGCAAGACGGAGACAGTATTAATTTTGGAAAGTTCACAAAGAAATTACATCGGCTTTTTATCGATGAAAAATTTTCTTTTCAGGAACGATCAGATGCTGTTGTAGGCGAACAAGATGGTGACATTATTTTTGTGGTAGTTGCCGGTAAAACTTATTTGAGAAAAGCATCTAATCGTGATATAATGAAAGCCAAATTGCATATTGAGAAATTAGAAAACAGGTGAAGTCATGCTTGAACAGGATATTGAGAGAGTCCTTTATTCAGAAAAGGAAATCATTGATAAAACAAAAGAGCTCGGGGCACAGCTGACAAAGGATTACCATGGAAAAAATCCGCTTTTAGTAGGGGTTTTAAAGGGTTCAGTCCCTTTTATGGCTGAATTGATGAAACATATTGACACTCAAATTGAAATTGATTTTATGGTTGTGTCAAGCTATCATGGCAGAACAAGGAGCAGCGGCGAAGTAAAAATCCTTAAGGATGTGGATACTAATGTTGAAGGCCGTGATGTTGTCTTTATTGAAGATATTATTGATACCGGACGTACTTTAAAGTATCTGCGTGATATGTTTAAATATAGGCAAGCAAAATCTGTAAAAATTGCGACTTTATTTGATAAGCCGGAAGGCCGTGTGGTTGATATTGATGCAGACTATATTTGTTATAATGTACCAAATGAATTTATTGTAGGTTTTGGTTTAGATTACGCTGAGAATTACCGTAATCTCCCTTATGTCGGTATTTTAAAAGAAGAAGTATATTTAAATAATTAGGTAGAAAAAGGTCGTTTTCACTTTATGAAAAATAATAATAATGGTTTTGTACGAAATTCTTTTGTTTATATACTGCTAATTGTTCTGGTTATAACTGGACTGCAGTATTATTTGAGAGGAACAAGTACACAGAGTCAGCAAATTAGTTACTCAAAATTAATTAAACAAATAGAAGCTGGCAATATTAAGTCAATTACTTACCAGCCTAATGATAGTGTGATTGAAGTTACAGGGAAGTATAAGCAAGCTCAGAAAATTAAAACAGATGCGAATCTGTCTTTTCTTGGGTCGCCAACAACTACCGTAACTAATTTTACCTCTATTGTGCTTGCTAATGACAGTTCAATTGAAAAAATTACAGCAGCCGCAGAAGAATCGGGGACAGCGCTCAGAGTTAAAAGGGAAAGTTCAAGCGGAGCTTGGATTTCACTTTTAGTCAGCTTTTTGCCTTTAGTTATAGTTATTGTCTTCTTTATGATGATGATGAATCAAAACGGCGGCGGCGCTCGCGGAGCGATGAGCTTTGGTAAGAATCGAGCAAAAACTCAAAGTCAGAGCCATATTAAAGTACGTTTTTCAGATGTTGCTGGTGCTGAAGAAGAAAAACAGGAACTGATTGAAGTTGTTGACTTCCTCAAAAACCCAAAAAGGTATAAAATGCTTGGGGCTCGAATTCCTGCCGGTGTCTTGCTTGAAGGCCCTCCGGGAACAGGTAAAACACTCCTTGCGAAAGCAGTTGCAGGTGAAGCGGGTGTGCCTTTCTTTAGTATTTCTGGTTCCGATTTTGTAGAAATGTTTGTTGGAGTCGGAGCAAGCCGTGTTCGCTCCCTTTTTGAAGATGCGAAAAAGGCAGAGCGCGCTATTATTTTTATTGATGAGATTGATGCAGTCGGTCGGCGCCGCGGAGCCGGCATGGGCGGCGGAAATGATGAACGTGAGCAGACCCTCAACCAATTGCTTATTGAAATGGATGGTTTTGAAGGCAATGAAAACATTATCGTAATTGCTGCAACAAACCGCAGTGATGTTTTGGATCCAGCTCTTCTTCGTCCAGGACGCTTTGACCGAAAAGTATTGGTAGGAAGTCCTGATGTTAAAGGGCGCGAAGCAATTTTACGTGTTCATGCCAAAAATAAACCATTAGCGGATGATGTTGATCTTAAGGTTGTAGCTCAGCAAACACCAGGTTTTGTTGGTGCCGATCTTGAGAATGTCTTAAATGAAGCAGCTCTCGTTGCGGCTCGTCGTAACAAAAAGACAATTGATGCTAGTGATATTGATGAAGCTGAAGATCGTGTTATTGCTGGACCATCTAAAAAGGACAAGACGATTTCGCGGAAAGAACGTGAAATGGTTGCTTACCATGAAGCGGGTCATACTATCGTAGGTCTTGTGCTTTCCAATGCGCGTGTTGTACATAAGGTTACTATTGTACCGCGCGGCAGGGCAGGAGGTTATATGATTGCTCTTCCTAAGGAAGATCAAATGCTGCTGTCCAAAGATGATATGAAAGAACAATTGGCCGGACTTATGGGAGGCCGTGTTGCAGAGGAAATTATTTTTAATGCTCAGACAACAGGTGCTTCAAATGACTTTGAACAGGCCACACAAATGGCCCGTGCCATGGTTACAGAATATGGGATGAGTGATAAATTAGGTCCTGTACAGTATGAAGGAGATCACTCTGTTATGTTAGGACAAATGAGTCCAGAAAAATCCTATTCTGCACAGACTGCACAGATAATTGATGATGAAGTCCGTGATTTACTGAATAATGCACGCAATAAAGCAGCTGAAATTATCCAAGAAAATCGTGAAACCCATAAACTGATTGCTGAAGCTCTCCTTAAATATGAAACATTAGATGCTTCACAAATTAAATCCATTTATGAGACTGGCAAAATGCCGCAGGAAACAGACAAGGAAGGGGAAGCCCATGCCTTATCTTATGACGAAATCAAAGAGAAGCTGTCTGAACAAGAATAAGCTGCTGCAACAGTCAGTTGGTTAAGCCAACTATATTGTAGAGGACCGTCAGGTCCTCTTTTTCTAAAGGCTGCCGGAATAGAGATGAAGAACTTTCACCAAAAAACCTCTTGACAAGCAAGAAGGAGAGATGCTATACTAATGAAGCTGTCAGAGGGGGGAAGGGTTTCTGTAGGCCCAATCTTTCTTTAAGAGGCTTTTGATATGTGATGAGCGTGAAAAAAAGTCCAAAAGGTTCTTGACAGCCGAGTCGGGATTTGCTAGAATAAAGGAGTTGGTCTCGCAGGAGGACATGACCTTTGAAAACTGAATAAAAACCAAGACGTGCGGGTTAAGGAATTAACCTGTCAAAAAAAAGAATCTGTCAGCGGACAGAAAAGACGAGCAAGAACAAGCTCATATTAGTGATGAGAGTTTGATCCTGGCTCAGGACGAACGCTGGCGGCGTGCCTAATACATGCAAGTGGAACGCTTCTTTCTTACCGAGTGCTTGCACTCACAAGGAAGAGGAGTCGCGAACGGGTGAGTAACGCGTAGGTAACCTGTCTTTAAGAGGGGGATAACTATTGGAAACGATAGCTAATACCGCATATTTTTCTCAGACGCCTGTTTGAGGGAAGAAAGGGGCAAGAGCTCCGCTTAGAGGTGGACCTGCGTTGTATTAGCTAGTTGGTAGGGTAAAGGCCTACCAAGGCGACGATACATAGCCGGCCTGAGAGGGTGAACGGCCACACTGGGACTGAGACACGGCCCAGACTCCTACGGGAGGCAGCAGTAGGGAATCTTCGGCAATGGGGGGAACCCTGACCGAGCAACGCCGCGTGAGTGAAGAAGGAATTCGTTTCGTAAAGCTCTGTTGTAAGTGAAGAACGTGCTTGAGAGTGGAAAGTTCAGGCAGTGACGGTAACTTACGAGGAAGGGACGGCTAACTACGTGCCAGCAGCCGCGGTAATACGTAGGTCCCGAGCGTTGTCCGGAATTATTGGGCGTAAAGGGAGCGCAGGCGGTTTTGTAAGTCAGAAGTCAAAGGCATTGGCTTAACCAATGTATGCTATTGAAACTGCAGGACTTGAGTGCAGAAGGGGAGAGTGGAATTCCATGTGTAGCGGTGAAATGCGTAGATATATGGAGGAACACCGGCGGCGAAAGCGGCTCTCTGGTCTGTTACTGACGCTGAGGCTCGAAAGCGTGGGGAGCAAACAGGATTAGATACCCTGGTAGTCCACGCCGTAAACGCTGAGTGCTAGGTGTTAGGCCCTATCCGGGGCTTAGTGCCGGAGCCAACGCAATAAGCACTCCGCCTGGGGAGTACGACCGCAAGGTTGAAACTCAAAGGAATTGACGGGGGCCCGCACAAGCGGTGGAGCATGTGGTTTAATTCGAAGCAACGCGAAGAACCTTACCAGGTCTTGACATCCCTCTGCTAGGTCTAGAGATAGACTTTTCCTTCGGGACAGAGGAGACAGGTGGTGCATGGTTGTCGTCAGCTCGTGTCGTGAGATGTTGGGTTAAGTCCCGCAACGAGCGCAACCCTTATGGTTAGTTGCCATCATTCAGTTGGGCCCTCTAGCCAGACTGCCGGTAATAAACCGGAGGAAGGTGGGGATGACGTCAAATCATCATGCCCCTTATGACCTGGGCTACACACGTGCTACAATGGCTGGTACAACGAGTTGCGAGTCGGTGACGGCAAGCTAATCTCTGAAAGCCAGTCTCAGTTCGGATTGGAGGCTGCAACTCGCCTCCATGAAGTCGGAATCGCTAGTAATCGCGGATCAGCACGCCGCGGTGAATACGTTCCCGGGCCTTGTACACACCGCCCGTCACACCACGAGAGTTTGTAACACCCGAAGTCGGTGAGGTAACCTAATGGAGCCAGCCGCCGAAGGTGGGATAGATGATTGGGGTGAAGTCGTAACAAGGTAGCCGTATCGGAAGGTGCGGCTGGATCACCTCCTTTCTAAGGAAAAGAAGTCGCAAGACTTTAGAACGGATACGTCAGAGGTTTTTATTCAGTTTTGAGAGGTCATGTGGGGCCTTAGCTCAGCTGGGAGAGCGCCTGCTTTGCACGCAGGAGGTCAGCGGTTCGATCCCGCTAGGCTCCATTATCTAGGGGAACCTAGATAAAGAGATAGGACGTATGCCGCCTCATGCGCAAGTCGCAGGGGGGATGGTTCTATGCTTTAGTCCATTGAAAATTGAATACCTCAACCACATTTATGATGGCAGGTCAGAGAGAGGTCTGTGCCTGCCATGATAGAACATAAAAAGAAACCGAAACGCTGAAAGAAGACCGAAGAGAGAAAATAAGGTTAAGTTAGTAAGGGCGCACGGTGGATGCCTAGGCACTAGGAGCCGAAGAAGGACGTGACAAACAACGAAATGCTTTGGGGAGCTGTAAGTAAGCGAGGATCCAGAGATGTCCGAATGGGGGAACCCACCAGCTAGAGGCTGGTATCCCACACGATAGCGTGTGAGGAAGGAAGACGCGGTGAACTGAAACATCTCAGTAGCTGCAGGAAGAGAAAGCAATAGCGATTGCCTGAGTAGCGGCGAGCGAAAGGGCAGGAGGGCAAACCGGAGTGTTTACACTTCGGGGTTGAAGGACTGCCGTCAGGTTACATAGAGCTATAGAAGAATTATCTGGGAAGATAAGCCAGAGAGAGTAAGAGCCTCGTATTTGAAATAGTTATATATAACCGGCAGTATCCTGAGTACGTCGGGACACGAGGAATCCCGACGGAATCTGGGAGGCCCATCTCCCAACCCTAAATACTCCCTAGTGACCGATAGTGAACCAGTACCGTGAGGGAAAGGTGAAAAGAACCCCGGAAGGGGAGTGAAATAGCCCCTGAAACCGTGTGCTTACAAGAAGTTCGAGCCCGTTAATGGGTGAGAGCGTGCCTTTTGTAGAATGAACCGGCGAGTTATGTTTAGATGCGAGGTTAAGCTGAAGAGGCGGAGCCGCAGGGAAACCGAGTCTGAAGAGGGCGGATGAGTATCTAGATGTAGACCCGAAACCAAGTGACCTACCCATGAGCAGGGTGAAGGTGCGGTAAAGCGCACTGGAGGCCCGCACCAGGGCACGTTGAAAAGTGCTTGGATGACTTGTGGGTAGCGGAGAAATTCCAAACGAACTTGGAGATAGCTGGTTCTCTCCGAAATAGCTTTAGGGCTAGCGTCGGTGTGAAGGAGTCATGGAGGTAGAGCACTGTTTGGGTAAGGGGTCCTTCCCGGATTACCAAACTCAGATAAACTCCGAATGCCATAGACTTCCGCCCGGCAGTCAGACTGCGAGTGCTAAGATCCGTAGTCGAAAGGGAAACAGCCCAGACCACCAGCTAAGGTCCCCAAATAACTATTAAGTGGAAAAGGATGTGGGGGTGCAGAGACAACTAGGATGTTAGCTTAGAAGCAGCTATTCATTCAAAGAGTGCGTAATAGCTCACTAGTCGAGTGCCCCTGCGCCGAAAATGTACCGGGGCTGAAATAGTTTACCGAAGCTGTGGATACCGCAAGGTATGGTAGGAGAGCGTTCTATGTTCGGCGAAGGTGTACCGTGAGGAGCACTGGAGGGCATAGAAGTGAGAATGCCGGTATGAGTAGCGCAAGACAGGTGAGAATCCTGTCCACCGCAAGACTAAGGTTTCCAGGGGAAGGTTCGTCCGCCCTGGGTTAGTCGGGTCCTAAGGAGAGACCGAAAGGTGTATCCGATGGTCAACAGGTTGATATTCCTGTACTGGTATCAGGAGAGAAGGAGGGACGCAGGAGGCTAGCTCAACCGGACGAATGGAAGAGTCCGGCCAAGCAGTGAGGTGAGTGAAGAGTCAAATGCTTATCACTAATGACACTGAGCTGTTAAGGGGAGCGAAGTTAATAGTAGCGAAGTGAGTGATGTCCCACTGCCAAGAAAAGCTTCTATCGTAGAGAGATACCACCCGTACCGCAAACCGACACAGGTAGTCGAGGCGAGTAGCCTCAGGTGAGCGAGCGAACTCTCGTTAAGGAACTCGGCAAAATGACCCCGTAACTTCGGGAGAAGGGGTGCTGACTAAGGTCAGCCGCAGTGAAGAGGCCCAAGCAACTGTTTATCAAAAACACAGCTCTCTGCGAAATCGCAAGATGATGTATAGGGGGTGACGCCTGCCCGGTGCTGGAAGGTTAAGAGGAGCGCTTAGCGGAAGCGAAGGTGTGAATTGAAGCCCCAGTAAACGGCGGCCGTAACTATAACGGTCCTAAGGTAGCGAAATTCCTTGTCGGGTAAGTTCCGACCCGCACGAAAGGCGTAATGATTTGGGCGCTGTCTCAACGAGAGACTCGGTGAAATTTTAGTACCTGTGAAGATGCAGGTTACCCGCGACAGGACGGAAAGACCCCATGGAGCTTTACTGCAGTTTGATATTGAGTATCTGTAAGACATGTACAGGATAGGTAGGAGCCAAAGAAGGAGGGACGCCAGTTTCTCTGGAGGCGTTGTTGGGATACTACCCTTGTGTTACGGCTGCTCTAACCCGGTAGGTTATCCCTTACGGAGACAGTGTCTGACGGGCAGTTTGACTGGGGCGGTCGCCTCCTAAAAGGTAACGGAGGCGCCCAAAGGTTCCCTCAGATTGGATGGAAATCAATCATAGCGTGTAAAGGCAGAAGGGAGCTTGACTGCGAGACATACAGGTCGAGCAGGGACGAAAGTCGGGCTTAGTGATCCGGTGGCACCGTATGGAAGGGCCATCGCTCAACGGATAAAAGCTACCCTGGGGATAACAGGCTTATCTCCCCCAAGAGTTCACATCGACGGGGAGGTTTGGCACCTCGATGTCGGCTCGTCGCATCCTGGGGCTGAAGTCGGTCCCAAGGGTTGGGCTGTTCGCCCATTAAAGCGGCACGCGAGCTGGGTTCAGAACGTCGTGAGACAGTTCGGTCCCTATCCGTCGCGGGCGTAGGAAATTTGCGAGGGGCTGCTCCTAGTACGAGAGGACCGGAGTGGACTTACCGCTGGTGTACCAGTTGTTCTGCCAAGGGCACAGCTGGGTAGCTAAGTAGGGGAAGGATAAACGCTGAAAGCATCTAAGTGTGAAGCCTGCCTCAAGATGAGATTTCCCATAACAGTAGGTTATTAAGAGCCCTGAGAGAAGAACAGGTAGATAGGTTAGGAGTGTAAGTAGTGTGAGCTATTAAGCGGACTAATACTAATTGCTCGAGGACTTAACCAAGGCGTAAGGAGAGGGAGAGGTATTCAATTTTGAGTAGACTAGAGGTTTATTCATCGAGTTAAGTGACGCTAGCCTAGGGGATACACCTGTACCCATGCCGACCACAGCAGTTAAGCCCTAGAACGCCGGAAGTAGTTGGGGGATGCCCCCTGCGAGATAAGGAAGTCGCTTAGCAAGGGGGAGTTTAGCTCAGCTGGGAGAGCATCTGCCTTACAAGCAGAGGGTCAGCGGTTCGATCCCGTTAACTCCCATAAAAAGTAACTAAGGGCGTTAAGAAAGGCGCATGCTTTTAGCCTGAGTACTATTTATTTGATTGTACAAGAGTTACCTGGTCCCGTGGTGTAGCGGTTATCACGTCGCCCTGTCACGGCGAAGATCGCGGGTTCAATTCCCGTCGGGACCGTTAGGCAGTAGAGGACTCGTTAGCTCAGTTGGTAGAGCATCTGACTTTTAATCAGAGGGTCACTGGTTCGAGCCCAGTACGGGTCATGAGGGGAGAAGAGGCGGGTGTGGCGGAATTGGCAGACGCACCAGATTTAGGATCTGGCGCTTAAGGAAGCGTGGGGGTTCAAGTCCCTTCACCCGCATAGAGGAAAGGCCGGCTTAGCTCAGTTGGTAGAGCATCTGATTTGTAATCAGAGGGTCGCGTGTTCAAGTCATGTAGCCGGCATAGCGAACGTAGTTCAGTGGTAGAACATCACCTTGCCAAGGTGGGGGTCGCGGGTTCGAATCCCGTCGTTCGCTTTTAGCGCCGGGGTGGCGGAACTGGCAGACGCACAGGACTTAAAATCCTGCGATGGTTTCACATCGTACCGGTTCGATTCCGGTCCTCGGCATTAAAAGGTAATCAGCACCCTTGGCTCAACTGGATAGAGTACCTGACTACGAATCAGGCGGTTGCAGGTTCGAATCCTGCAGGGTGCATAGAGCGGGAAGTAGCTCAGCTTGGTAGAGCACTTGGTTTGGGACCAAGGGGCCGCAGGTTCGAATCCTGTCTTCCCGATGCGCATGGCGGTGTAGCTCAGCTGGCTAGAGCGTCCGGTTCATACCCGGGAGGTCGGGGGTTCGATCCCCTTCGCCGCTATTGTATTTATATTGTTTGATGACTTGGGACCTTTAGCTCAGCTGGTTAGAGCACTCGGCTCATAACCGAGCGGTCGTAGGTTCGAGTCCTACAAGGTCCATAGTGCTATTGGAGGATTACCCAAGTCCGGCTGAAGGGAACGGTCTTGAAAACCGTCAGGCGTTTAACAGCGTGCGTGGGTTCGAATCCCACATCCTCCTTTTTGGCGTCCTTGTTGTATGGACGCTTTAGGAATTGTCCCTATTGTTAGAGGGCAAACTCACTTTATTAATATTATCGCGGGATGGAGCAGTTAGGTAGCTCGTCGGGCTCATAACCCGAAGGTCGTAGGTTCAAATCCTGCTCCCGCAATTGGAAAAACATTTGGCTCGGTAGCTCAGTTGGTAGAGCAATGGATTGAAGCTCCATGTGTCGGCGGTTCGATTCCGTCCCGCGCCATCTTTCTGCGGGTGTAGTTTAGTGGTAAAACTACAGCCTTCCAAGCTGTTGTCGCGAGTTCGATTCTCGTCACCCGCTTTTTAATTTCTACTTCCCAAGTTTTTCTTGGGCGCGTAGCTCAGCTGGTTAGAGCGCACGCCTGATAAGCGTGAGGTCGGTGGTTCAAGTCCACTCGTGCCCATTAATAAATAATTTTATAGATGGAGAATTACTCAAGAGGCTGAAGAGGACGGTTTGCTAAATCGTTAGGTCGGGTAACCGGCGCAAGGGTTCGAATCCCTTATTCTCCGTACTGTTTTAAACGAGATTATCTTTGAGATATCTCGTTTTATTGTTTTTTTGAGGCTGGTATATATCTATTTTGGGGGCGGAATGAAAAAATTACGGGTGTCTCGTTTTATTCTTTTTTGTGTAGTTAGTACACTTATTTTTTTTACATTTATTTTTTTTATTTTAAGGCATTCTTCGGTTATATCTGCTATTGCTAAACCCGTTAATTCTGTTGTTTCAAGGGTCGACTTTGTCGTGTCAACGCCTTTCAGATACATTAATTCTATTGGTGAAGAGGTTTCTTCTTTACTAAATACTTATTCCGAAAATGAAAAATTGAAAAAGCAGATTGAAGAGCTGACTGCCCAGCAGAAACTGGTTGATGATTTGACAGAAGAAAATGCTGAGTTAAAGAAGTCATTAGGAAGTGCAGGCAACCGTTCTTCGGCGGTGGTTTCAGCACAGGTAATTGTCCGCAGTCCAGTGTCCTGGTATGATTCTTTGACTATTGATGCAGGGAAAAAAGATGGTGTAGAAAACGATATGCTGGTTGCGACTAATAATGCCTTAATCGGAAAAGTGGCTGGCGCAAATCAGACAACCGCAAGTATTAATCTATTTTCCAGCGGTTCAAATTTGGATATACCAGTAAAGATCACGACTTCAAACGGCAATATCTACGGTATATTGATGTCGTACGATTCTGAGAAGAATCTGTTCCTAGTTTCTGAATTAAATTCTTCAGATAGCATTAATGCAGGTAATCAAGTTGTCACAAGTGGATTAGATGGTAAAAGCACAGCTAATATAACAGTGGGAACTGTTGGTAAAATAGAAGATTCAAAGGACAGTTTAAATCGAAAAGTCTACATTATTCCGGCAGCGGACTTCTCTGATATAACATATGTGACTGTTATAGGTGAGCAATAATGTCTTGGGTGAAAAATAAATATATTTTACTGTTCTTAATCTTTTTGTTGTTCCTAATAGATGGTCAGATCTCTTATTTGCTTAATTCATTTTTAAATTATACTGTTATTATTTCCAGTCAACTTTTTTTGGCAGCTTTGCTCTTTATGCACCGCAGTAAAAGCTCTGCTTTTGTTATTTTTACATCAGTTGCCTTAGGTCTGCTGTTTGATTTTTACTATTTAAATCACATTGGTGTTGTGACGCTTGTTTTACCTTCTCTTTCTTTTTTTACAGCTAAGCTGGACAGTAGGTATTTCATAAATTTTTTCAGCAATTTGGTTGTTTATTTGATTTTTGTTTTCTTTTTCAATATTTTCAGCTACTTTCTTTCGTTTTTATATGGGTTTACTGCAGTCTCTTTGCCATTTTTCATCACTTTTAATTTGGCTCCAACTTTAGTATTCAATATTCTCGCTTTTTCTTTTTGCCGCAAGGCATTAAAAAGACTGTTTTTAAGCTGAATTAAAATATAAATTTAAACATAATTGTAACAATTGCGTAATATAAAGCGTCTGTTTTTTTGGTACAATAATAAGGTCTTATCAAAAAGGAGTAGTTTTTAAAATATGAAGAAAAGAATTTTATCTGCAGTTCTTGTCAGTGGTGTAACTCTTGGGACAGCTGCTACCCAAGTAAACGCTGAGGACTATGATTCACAGATAGCGGCACAAGATGCTGTCATCAGCAATCTTACAGCTGAACAAGCGGAGACACAAACTAAAGTAAGTGCACTTCAAGCTGAAGTAAGTACACTTCAAAGCCAGCAAGCTGAATTAGAAGCTCAGAATGCTGAACTTGAAACACAGTCTCAAACTTTAAATGACGAAATCCAAGCACTTTCAAGTAAAATTGTTGCTCGCAATGAAGCGTTAAGAAAACAAGCACGTAGTGCACAAAAAGGCAACAGTGTAACAAGTTATATTAACACTGTTTTAAATTCTAAGTCTATTTCAGATGCTATTAACCGTGTAGTTGCTATTCGTGAAGTTGTTTCTGCAAACGAAAAAATGTTAGAGCAGCAAGAAGCTGATAAAGCTGAATTAGAAGCTAAACAAATCGAAAATCAAGAAGCTATCAATACTGTAGCAGCAAACAAAGCTGTTATTGAAGAAAATTCAGCTGCTTTGTCAACTCAACAAGCTCAATTGGAAGCAGCTCAATTAGATTTGGCATCTCAGTTAGCTACAGCTGAAGGTGAAAAAGCTACTTTAGAAGCAGAAAAAGCTGCCGCTGAGCAAGCTGCTGCGGAAGCTGCTGCTGCTCAAGCCGCTGCAGAAGCTCAAGCCGCTGCAGAAGCCCAAGCACAGGCTGATTCAATTGCTGCCGCTCAGACAGCAATTGAAAACAATACAGCTACTACAGATACAGTAACAGAAACAACAGATTCAACAGAGTCGCTTGCTTCATCAGAAGCGACTTCTGAAACCGTTGAGGAAACTGTAGCTGTTGAATCAGAAACAGCTGAGGTTGCAGAGGCACCTGCTGCCGCTTCATCAGAATCAGAAGCAGAAACTGTTCAGTCAGAAGAAGCTGCGGCTCCTCAATCTGAAGCACCAGCTCCTGCTGCAGAAGAAGCACCTGCAGAAGCACAGCCAGCAGAAACAGCTACTACAGCAAGTTCAAATGCTGCGACAGCGGCAGCAAACGCTTCAGCAGCAAATACTTATCCTGTTGGACAATGTACTTGGGGAGCTAAATCTTTGGCAAGCTGGGTAGGCAATTATTGGGGTAATGCTAATCAATGGATTTCCAGTGCACAAGCTGCAGGATTTTCAGTTGGTACTACACCAGTTGCCGGCGCAGTAGCTGTATGGCCAAATGATGGTGGCGGCTACGGACACGTTGCTGTTGTTGTCTCAGCATCAGGTTCAAACTCTATTCAAGTTATGGAATCTAATTACGCTGGTAATTCAAGTATTGGTAATTACCGTGGAACTTTCGACCCTACTGCTTCGACATGGGGTGGTTCAGTTTACTACATTTACCCATAAACACATTTATAATTACAATTTGAGACAAGGTTTTTGGCCTTGTCTTTTTGCATGTTATCAGTACCCCTGTACATTGACAGCACACTTTTCGGTTATTTCTCTACCGGTGCACCGATCAGTAATACCAAAGCCTAGTTATTGTGAGGACGAGAGAATGAGCAGCTCTCCTGTAGAACATATCATAAGAAGACTAAGATAAGAGCTTTACTTTACAATTCAGTGGTCATCCTAGCCCGCTATGTGAGGCAAGAGTTAGCATGTAGCAGTTTTGACGACCTGAGTTTTTTGTTCAGCCAAAAATAACGGAAAACTTTTTTCGTTAAGCATCCCGTCCTGTTTTTGTTTTAAGAATTAGTTAATATAAGCTATATTTTATAGGAACATCAGAGTAATAGCGACAAAATTGTTCAGAAAGTGAATCATAAGAGCATGTTCGATTTTCTTGCTGTGTTTATAAACCATTCCTAACACTAATCCCATACCTCCATAAATAATCCAACTGCCAAAATCCATCGGAGTATGTAAAAGAGCAAATAAGAAACTGCTCACAGCTATACCAGCATAGGAGAAATGAAAGGTTTTATTTAGGATCAATCCTCGAAATACCATTTCTTCTACGATAGGGGCAGTTATAACGGTTATGATGAACAAGAGGATAGGAGTTACAGTGAGTTGCTCTAAAGCTGATTGGTTGGCTGTAGTTGCACCGTTCCCTTTTTCTATGACTAAGACAATACCGCCTGTAATTTTTAAAATAAATAGACTAAAGAAGCCTATTAAGCTGATTTTCCATGTTTGCCACTTTCCCAGAATGTTTTCTGAGCTAATTATAGCCAGTCGTTTGCCGATCCATAACGTTCCAAGACTGATAAACAGAAAAACAGTTATCAAAAGCCATACTTGCCATAAAGGTTGGTTCGCTTTTAAATAAAAAGTTGGATACTGCTCAACAGCAATGATTCCAATCGCTAGTAAGAAATATTTCATATCTTTTATTTTTTCCATTATTTTCACCTCTATTAAGATACAAAGACCGTTAAAAAAGCTGTATGAAATAGGGCCTGACAAATGATGTTTGGGCATCACGCTGGCATCCGTACTTACAGAAGCAGCCACACTCGTATGTCAGCCTGCAGCTTCCAACGATTACGTCTCTTTTCAATAGGATTTTAGAGCGTGCTCAGTTCCACCAAGATACAAAAGTCGTATAAAAATTCGCATGAAAATGACGGTAAGTTCGAAATCTGTGATTTCGCAGACACCCCCAGTTAAAACGACTAGAAGGGGATACAGAATCTTAATTTTAAAACGTTTTCAGCATGTTGTGCAAGATGCAGTATTGTATCTGTTTTTTAAGTTTCAAGGTGTCTGGAGCTAACTCATGGAGACCTTTAATCTTTTTTATACAGCTCCTGACTTGTATTTGATTTAGATTATTTTACCAATAAGCCAATGTAAGAATGCAAATCCATATGTTAGCAGATACGTTAACAGGATAAGTAAAAGATCATAAGTCAGTTTGATACCGGCAAAAGTTGATAACATAAGCAAGATAAAAATTGTTAAGATCAGCAGTGTCAAGGTCAGTTGGGCTGTAATACTGGTAATTTTCTTATTACGCTCATCAATTAGATCAATATACATTTGATGAAGCTGTTTTGGATGGTGAAAGACCCATTGGAAATATAGACCTAAAATGAAACTGGTGACGACTATTCCAACAGTCATGCCTCTGGCAAAACTATTGCTTAAATTGGACTGTCTGATAAAGATAATTCCTAAAAGGCCCAAGCTTAATAAGGACAGACTTAGCTTGAAAATTCTCTTTTTAAAGGCACTTTCAGTTGGTTTTTCTTTAAATCTGTTAATTATCTTCAGTTTTAACAACATTATCGTATCTCCTTTTTATGATAACTTCTCACTCGTAAGAGTTAATGGAACTTAGGGATATGGATTTTTATGATTTCAATATTCCCCTCTTAACTCTTATATCCGATATTAAAAATATGTACAGCCGATCCTGTTCTCATTCTTCAAAAAGAAAAATTTCTTCAATTGTTTTTCCAAAAAAATGTGCAATTTTATGGGCTAACTCCAAAGAGGCATTGTAACGGCCTTTCTCCAAAGAGATGATAGTCTGCCTGGTGACCTCAACAGCATCGGCTAATTCTGCCTGACTAATTTTGTTAGCCTTACGGAATTCTTGAATTCTTGTCTTCATTTTTCTCCTTTCATCAAAATACAACGGCCATTGCTCACAGCAAAATAGGCGGTAAGTCTGAAATCTCTGATTTCGCAGACGCCTCCCTGTCAGGACGACAAAGCTTTCAGGATGGCTGGCCAATGCTTGATTTGAGTCAACACTGGATATATGTTCCTTTTTTTGCAAAGATCTTAGGCCGTATTCAGCGATACTATCTAATATTGCTGGTTAGAAAAATGTCAGGTTTCCTTTACATTTTTAGTATAGCAAGCTTTACATTTTTTGTCAAGCTAACTTTACAAAAAAAATAAGCAGCTGGATCAAAATTAAAAAAACCTGAGCAGCAATTATTATGGTTTTGTTATTCAATTAATCGGCAGATCATAATTTTTCTATTTTCTTATGTTTTTCATTTTTACTTTCATTTGAAAAAAAAGTTAAAAAAAGTTAGAATGATAAGGGATAAATTTTTTTGGAGGAAAACATGTCTTATTCTGATTTAAAGTTGTTTGCGCTGTCTTCGAACAAGGAATTGGCAGAAAAAGTTGCCTCGACAATCGGGATTGAACTTGGGAAATCAACCGTCCGGCAGTTTTCGGACGGGGAGATTCAGGTCAATATAGAAGAGTCTATTCGCGGCCATCATGTTTTTATTTTACAGTCAACAAGTTCTCCTGTTAATGATCATTTAATGGAAATTTTGATTATGGTAGATGCTCTGAAGCGGGCCAGTGCAGAAACAATTAGTGTAGTTATGCCGTATTACGGATATGCACGTCAGGATCGTAAGGCACGTTCGCGTGAACCAATCACATCGAAATTAGTTGCTAATATGTTGGAAGTTGCGGGTGTTGATCGCCTGCTTACTGTTGACTTACATGCTGCACAGATTCAAGGTTTCTTTGATATTCCGGTTGATCACCTCATGGGAGCCCCTCTAATTGCTGACTATTTTGACCGCAATGGTTTGGTTGGGGATGAAGTTGTTGTCGTCAGTCCGGATCATGGCGGTGTAACGCGAGCACGTAAATTAGCTCAATTCCTCCAAACACCTATTGCCATTATTGATAAACGCCGCAGTGTGACAAAAATGAATACCAGCGAAGTTATGCATATTATTGGAAAAGTCGCTGGGAAAACCTGTATTCTTATTGACGATATGATTGATACTGCTGGGACAATATGCCATGCAGCAGATGCATTGGCCGAAGCTGGGGCAACACATGTTTATGCTTCATGCACTCACCCAGTTTTGTCTGGGCCGGCACTTACTAATATCCAAAATTCAGCTATTGAAAAACTGGTAGTATTAGATACTATTTATTTACCTCAAGAGCGTTTGATTGATAAAATTGAACAGATTTCGATTGCTGATTTGATTGCAGAAGCGATTATTCGTATCCACGAAAAACGGCCTCTCTCCCCTTTATTTGAAATGGATAATGCTAAAGCAGCTAAATAGATCAAAAAAACAGCCTTCGCAGAGGCTGTTTTTTGTTTCATATATTATTAAACCAATTAGAATCTAAAAGGAAAATAGGCCGCAAGTCCGAAATCTGTGATTTTGCAGACGTCTACGGCTGGAAGGAGACGTAAAGTCTTGGATTCTAAGATTTTTGGCAAGCAGCAGTATAGCGGCAGATTACTCATTTCTAAAATTTTCAGGTCTTACGGGAATTGTTCATAGTTAACAAGCAGTCATTTTATTTTTTAGGCTGAGTTGTGAAGATAAGGAAAAGCTATTTCTCTTTTTTGCAGAGAATGCAAATATTCAGAATTTTTTGTATAATAGAGTTACTTATATTGTTGAGGTGAGAAATGTGGATTTAACAAAACGGATGAATAAGAATTTGGATAAGATAGAAGTTTCGTTGATTCGTCAATTTGATCAATCTATTTCTGATGTACCCGGAATAATGAAATTAACCTTGGGAGAGCCTGATTTTGCAACACCCGAGCATGTCAAAGAAGCTGCAAAAAGAGCTATTGATGCTAATCAGTCTCATTATACGGGAATGAGCGGTTTGCTTGAGCTGCGTCAGGCTGCAGCAGATTTTGTAAAGGAAAAGTACGGTCTGACTTACCATCCTGAAGACGAAATTTTGGTTACTGTCGGAGCAACTGAAGCACTGTCTGCAACTCTGACAGCTATTTTAGAACCGGGAGATACTGTGCTGCTTCCTGCTCCGGCCTATCCGGGCTATGAGCCGATTGTTAATCTGGTAGGAGCTGAAATTGTTGAAATTGACACAACAGCTAATGATTTTGTTTTGACACCAGAAATGCTGGAAAAGGCAATCCTTGAGCAAGGAGAGAAACTTAAGGCTGTTTTGCTTAACTATCCTGCCAATCCTACCGGTGTGACATATTCACGTGAGCAGATTAAAGCTCTGGCAGAGGTATTGAAGAAATATGAAATATTTGTAGTCAGCGACGAAGTCTATTCGGAATTAACCTATAATGAAGAAACGCATGTTTCAATTGCGGAATACCTGCCGGAACAAACCATTTTGATTAACGGTCTGTCAAAATCTCATGCGATGACTGGATGGCGTATCGGCTTCATTTTTGCTTCGGCGGTTTTAACAGCACAATTAATTAAGAGCCATCAGTATTTAGTGACAGCTGCGGCAACTTCGGCACAGTTTGCGGCGATTGAAGCCTTATCTGCCGGCAAAGATGATGCTTTTATTATGAAGCAGGAATATATAAAACGCCGTGATTTTATTATTGAGAAAATGTCAGCGCTTGGATTTAAAATTATTAAACCTGATGGCGCTTTCTACATTTTTGCTAAAATTCCCGCAGGTTATGAACAAGATTCCTTTAAATTCTGTCAGGCTTTTGCGCGTGAAAAGGCAGTTGCTTTTATCCCTGGAGTAGCTTTTGGCAAGTATGGGCAAGGATATGTGCGTCTGTCCTATGCGGCCAGTATAGAAACAATCAGCACTGCTATGAATCGTTTGGAAGAATTTATGGAAGAACATGCAGACTAAAGAAACTAAGGGGCTTGTCCTTTACAGCCGTAATTACCGCGAAGATGATAAGCTGGTTAAAATTTTTACTGAGACAGATGGGAAGCGCATGTTTTTTATAAGGCATGCTGGGCAATCAAAGATAACTTCTGTTATTCAGCCTTTAACGGCTGCAGATTTCATAGTGAAAATCAATGATAAGGGCTTGTCTTACATTGGAGATTATAAGGAAGCAGAATTTTATAAAACTGTCAATGAGGATTTATTTATCCTTGCTTATGCTTCATATGTAGCTGCTCTGGCAGATGCAGCAATTGCCGACAATACTGCTGATCCGCAGCTCTTTACTTTTCTGAAAAAGACGCTAGAATTGATGGATAAAGGGCTTGATTATGAAATTTTAACTAATATTTTTGAACTTCAGGTTTTGGAGCGTTTTGGGGTCGGTCTGAATTTCCATGAATGTACTTTCTGCCACAGAGTCGGTCTGCCTTTTGACTTTTCTTATAAATTTTCCGGTTTGCTCTGTCCGGATCATTATATAGAAGATGTTCACCGCAAACATCTGGATCCGAATGTTATTTATCTTTTAGACCGTTTTCAAAATGTTTCCTTTGAAGAACTGCAAAGTATTTCAGTTAAACCAGCAATGAAACAGCAAATTCGTCAATTCTTAGATGACATTTATGATAACTATGTGGGTATCCATCTTAAGAGCAAGAAATTTATTGATAACTTGGACAAATGGGGCGGTGTAATGAGAAACAAACCGTGAGTTAGATGACTGCTAGAGTTTATACAGCAAAATAAAAGAGGATTAGCGGTCTTTTATTCGCCTTCTTAAAACCGCTGTTTGTTCAAATTTTACATTTGCAGATGGCACTGAAATTTTTGCGAATTAGTGCTATAATAAGAAAACATTGAAACAGCATGTGAGAGGAATTTATTAATGAAAAAGATAGCTGTAGATGCAATGGGCGGCGATAATGCGCCTCAAGCTATTGTTGAAGGTGTTAATCAGGCCTTAGCCGAATTTGAAGATATTGAGATTGAACTTTACGGGGATGAAACAAAAATAAGAGAATATTTGACAGTTTCTGAGCGCGTAACGATCAAGCATACAGATGAAAAAATTGACTCTGATGATGAGCCTGCTAAAGCCGTTCGGCGCAAGAAAAAGGCCAGCATGGTGCTCGGCGCGCAGGCTGTTAAACAAAAGGAAGCTCAGGCACTGATTTCTGCAGGCAATACGGGTGCATTATTGGCAGCGGGGCTTTTTGTCGTAGGCCGTATCAAGGGGATTGACCGGCCGGGCTTAATGTCTACTCTGCCAACTGTTGACGGTAGTGGGTTTGATATGCTGGATCTTGGTGCCAATGCTGAAAATACAGCTCATCATCTGCATCAGTATGCTGTTCTAGGCTCTTTTTATGCAGAGAATGTGCGTGGTCTTGCTAGGCCTCGCGTCGGTCTGCTCAACAATGGAACAGAAGATACCAAGGGGGATCCTTTGCGCAAAGAGGCTTATAGTCTTTTAGCAGCTGACGCGTCCCTTAATTTTGTTGGAAATATTGAAGCACGGGAGTTAATGAACGGTGCAGCAGATGTCGTTGTGGCAGATGGTTTTACAGGGAATGCTGTTCTTAAAACGATGGAAGGAACCGGGATGAGCATCGTGGAAGTCCTCAAATCGGCGATTAAGACCGGCGGGGCTAAAGCAAAGTTAGGCGCTTTTTTCCTGAAAGACAGTCTTTATAATTTGCGCGATCTTATGGATTATTCAAGTGCGGGCGGCGCTGTTCTTTTTGGACTTAAAGCACCGGTGGTTAAATGCCATGGTTCAAGTGATGCTAAATCGGTCTATTATACAATCAAACAGGTACGCACCATGTTAGAAACGGATGTTATCAGCCAACTGACAGAAGTATTTGCATCAGAGGAAGAGTAGAGGGAGATTGCGGCTGTGGTGACCAAAGAAGAAATTTTTGACAAAATAAGCAAGATGCTGGCAGAACAAATGCATCGAGGGGATTTAGATATCAGTCCAGAAACGTCTTTGCAGGACGATTTAGGGGTCGATTCAATCGGCTTGATGGAGTTTGTGATCAATCTGGAAGATGAGTTTCATTTAGATATCCCCGATGAGGCTATTGAAGAAATAGAATCCATGGGTGAGATGGCAGACTATCTTTATCAGAAACTTGCTTAATCTATAAAACGTTCGTTAAAAGCGGACGTTTTTATTTTTGTTATGATTTAAAGTTTGTGAAGCGTTGAAATTTAAATTTTCTTGTGTTAAAATTTAGTAAAACAAGGGTGAAAGGCGAACGAAAAAATGTCACGCAAACTGATTTATACGGGAAAAGCTAAGGATATCTATATAAGTTCAGAAGATGAGGATATGATTGTCTCGGTCTATAAAGATCAGGCCACTATGCTAAATGGAGCTCGCAAAGAGACCGTTGCAGGAAAAGGGGCTTTAAATAATCAAATCTCATCTTTAATTTTTGAAAAACTGAATGCAGCGGGAATTCAGACGCATTTCATCAAACAGCTGTCAAAAAACGAACAATTGAATAAAAAAGTGACTATTATCCCTTTGGAAGTTGTTTTGCGCAATGTAGCTGCAGGGTCGTTTTCTAAGCGTTTTGGTATAGAGGAGGGAATTGAGCTTGAGAGGCCGATTCTTGAATTTTACTACAAAAATGATGACCTTGATGATCCTTTTATCAACGATGAACACGTTCTGTTTTTAGATATTGCGGATACAGATGAAATTGCTTATCTAAAAAAAGAAACGCGCCGTATTAATAATTTGCTGAAAAAATGGTTCGAGCAAATCGGACTGACCTTGATTGATTTTAAGCTTGAGTTTGGGAAAGATGCTGACGGCCGCATCATTTTAGCCGATGAATTTTCACCTGACAACTGCCGGCTTTGGGATGCTCAGGGACATCATATGGATAAAGACGTTTTTCGCCGGGATCTTGGGAGTTTAACAGATGTCTATGAAACGGTATTGGAAAGGTTGCAAAAATTAACCTAATTGTCGGTAAATCTAAGAAAGATATGCCGGCAAAGTGCTACAGACAGCAGCACAGAAGTGGTACACAGGCAGCTGAGACACCTAAAAATGGCACGATAGTAAGTTTTACTGTTTCTTGTTGCTAGTTTGTTTTTAGATTTTTAATTGAAAGGAGACAGAGTCTGCCCGGAAAGTATCAAAAGGCAGGAAATTTCTGGATTGTCAGAATTTCTTTACTGTCAGAAGCTTTCTGATTGGATTTAGTAGCTTAAGGATGGATAAACGGATTTTTGTTGAGAAAAAAAGAGATTTTCAGGTAAAAGCGCAGTCACTTAACAAAGAATTAACCCATAATCTGCAGTTGAAAACCCTGTCAGATCTGCGAATCGTGCAGATTTATGATGTCTTTGATTTAGCAGAAGAACTGTTTGAGCCTGCAGAGAAACATATTTTTTCTGAACAGGTCACAGATAATGTCTTGACTGAGAATGATATAGCTGATGAGTTGCCGCATTATGCTTTTTTTGCGATTGAAGCTCTGCCCGGCCAGTTTGACCAGCGTGCGGCTTCAGCGCAGGAAGCCTTGCTGCTGCTTGGAAGTTCAAATAAGGTGAAGATACAGACGGCTCAGCTTTATTTGGTTAACAAAGATATCAACAGCGCAGAGCTGGAGACGGTGAAAAACTATTTGCTTAATCCTGTGGATTCTCGTTTTAAAGATATTACAGCAGGTATCGTTCATCATAACTTTTCAGAATCTGATAAGACGATTCCAACCCTAGATTTTTTTGAGACTTACACAGCCGAAGATTTTGCCGATTATAAAGTTGAGCAGGGCTTGGCTATGGAAGTGGACGATCTCCTTTTTATTCAGGATTATTTTAAATCAATCGGCCGCCCGCCAACCGAAACGGAGCTGAGAGTTTTGGATACCTATTGGTCAGATCACTGCCGCCATACAACTTTTGAAACAGAGCTCAGGCATATTGATTTTTCGGCTTCGTCTTTCAAGGAGCAGCTGCAGGCGACTTACGATAAGTATATCAGCATGCGGGATGAGCTGGGACGGTCTGATAAACCGCAGACTCTTATGGATATGGCGACTGTTTTTGGCCGTTATGAGCGTGCGAATGGACGCTTGGATGATATGGAAGTATCTGAAGAAATCAACGCCTGTTCAGTTGAAATTACAGTAGAAGTTGACGGTCAAAAAGAGCCCTGGCTTCTTATGTTTAAAAATGAAACACACAATCATCCAACAGAAATTGAGCCTTTTGGCGGAGCTGCGACCTGCATTGGCGGAGCTATTCGTGACCCTTTATCCGGCCGTTCTTATGTTTATCAGGCTATGCGAATTTCTGGTGCCGGCAATATTACCGCTCCTATCGCTGCCACACGTGCTGGGAAATTACCTCAGCAGGTCATTTCAAAAGCCGCAGCACAGGGATATTCTTCATATGGAAACCAAATCGGTTTGGCGACAACCTATGTAAAGGAATATTTCCATCCGGGTTTTACGGCTAAACGTATGGAACTAGGGGCTGTTGTTGGTGCAGCTCCTAAAGATAATGTTGTCCGAGAAAAACCACAGCCAGGTGATTTTGTTATTCTTTTGGGCGGAAGAACCGGACGTGATGGTATCGGCGGGGCAACAGGCTCATCTAAGGTTCAGACAGTTGAAACTGTTGAAAAAGCAGGTGCTGAGGTTCAAAAAGGGAATGCTGCTGAAGAGCGCAAGATTCAGCGTCTTTTCCGTAAGAAGAGTGTTACCCGCCTCATAAAGAAATCGAATGATTTTGGTGCCGGCGGTGTTTGTGTAGCGATTGGAGAGCTTGCTGACGGCCTTGAAATCGATCTTAATAAGATTCCTCTTAAGTACCAAGGTCTCAATGGTACGGAAATTGCGATTTCAGAATCGCAAGAACGTATGTCAGTAGTGATTCGCCCTGAGGATACAGAGCAATTTATTGCAGAATGCAGGAAAGAGAGTATAGAGGCTGCAGCAGTAGCAAGGGTTACTGAAAAACCAAATCTTGTCATGACTTGGAACGGGCAGATAATTGTTGATATTGAACGGAGTTTTCTTGACAGCAACGGTGTCCGTGCAGCTGTTGATGCGAAGGTTGTTGACAGTATAGCGGATTTGCCAGGGCAGCGTACCACTGCAGCAGAAACACTTGAGTCGGATACCGTTAAACTTCTTTCCGATCTTAACCACAGCAGCCAAAAGGGACTGCAAACGATTTTTGATTCTTCTGTCGGCCGATCCACGGTCAATCAGCCGATTGGCGGCCGTTATCAGATAACGCCGGCAGAAAGTTCTGTCCAAAAGTTACCTGTTCAGCATGGTGTAACAAATACCGCTTCAGTTATGGCACAGGGCTTCAACCCTTATATTGCCGAATGGTCTCCCTATCATGGTGCAGCTTATGCTATTGTTGAAGCCGCAGCACGTTTGGCAGCGACGGGAGCAGATTGGTCTAAGGCACGTTTTTCTTATCAGGAGTATTTCCAGCGGATGGATAAACAGCCTGATCGTTTCGGACAGCCAGTTTCGGCCCTTTTAGGGGCTATTGAGGCTCAAATCCAGCTCGGATTGCCTGCAATTGGCGGCAAGGATTCTATGTCCGGAACGTTTGAGGAACTGACAGTCCCACCGACTCTTGTCGCTTTTGGTGTGACGACAGCAGATATTCGTAAGGTTCTCTCACCTGAGTTTAAAGCGGCTGGTGAATATATTTATTATCTTCCAGGACAGGCTATTTCAGAAGTTATCGATTTTGACCTTATTAAGGCTAATTTTGCCAAATTTGAAGCTATTCAGGCGGCTCACAAAGTGACTTCTGCTTCAGCGGTCAAGTACGGGGGTGTTATTGAAAGTCTTGCTTTAGCAAGTTTTGGGAACCGTATCGGTGTTTTTGTTGAGATAGAAGACTTGGAACACAGTTTAGCAGCACAGCTGGGCGGTTTTATCTTTACTTCCAGTGAAGAGATTGCTGATGCTGTTAAAATTGGGAAGACAAGTCAGGAGTTTGCGCTGACTGTCAATGGTGTCCATTTGGCTGGAAAAGTCTTACTTGATGCGTTTGAAAAAACTTTAGAGGGTATTTACCCTACAGAATTTGTCCAGAGCAGTGAATGTAAAGAAGTTCCGGCTGTTCTTAAAAATGTACCGATGCAGGCTAAAGAAAAAAAGAAGCGGCCGCTGGTCTATATTCCAGTCTTTCCCGGGACTAACTCCGAGTATGATTCAGCTAAAGCTTTTGAACAAGAAGGCGCTGAGGTTCGCTTAGTGCCATTTGTAACACTTGATGAGCAGGCTATTGAGCAATCAGTTGCTCTGATGGCAGATAATATTGAAGAAGCCGATATTATTTTCCTGGCCGGCGGTTTTTCAGCTGCTGATGAACCGGATGGTTCAGCAAAATTTATTGTCACTATTTTACTTAATGAAAAAGTTCGTTCAGCGATTGAACGTTTCATTGATCGCGGCGGCCTCATTATCGGCATCTGCAACGGCTTCCAAGCCCTTGTTAAATCTGGCCTTTTACCTTATGGCAGCTTTGAAGCTGCGACTGAAAATTCGCCGACCCTCTTTTATAACGATGCCAATCAGCACGTAGCTAAGATGGTGGAAACGCGGATTGTCAATACCAATTCACCTTGGCTGGCCGGTGTTGAGATTGGTGATATTCATGCTGTTCCGGTTTCTCATGGTGAAGGTAAATTTGTGGTGACGGCGGAAGAATTTGAAGAGCTTCGGGATAACGGTCAAATCTGGAGCCAGTATGCTGACTTTGAAGGCAAGCCAAGTATGGATTCTAAGTACAATCCTAATGGTTCTTTATACGCTATTGAAGGCATCAGCAGCAAAAACGGCCAAATCATTGGGAAAATGGGACATTCTGAGCGTTATGAAGAGGGGCTTTTCCAAAATATTCCCGGCAATAAAGAGCAGAGCCTCTTTGCTTCTGCCGTTAAATATTTCACGGGGAAATAGGCTTACAGGGAGAGTTTACAGGCGGTTTTGCCGCAGCAGCGCTTCCTTTGATTCACTACTGAGGGCTTGGAAACATCTTTTTGGCCTTTCAGTTTGTGAATGGAAAGTTTGATGCCATGTGGTGAATCTTACAGCCTTTAGAACTGTCTCATTTCCTATCTCTCCTGTTTGGTTTTACAGCAGCAGAAGATGAAAACACGAAAAGGTAAAAACATGACATATGAAATAAAATCTCTTAATGAAGAATGCGGTATTTTTGGCATTTGGGGTCATCCTCAGGCTGCACAGATAACCTATTTCGGTCTTCATTCCCTGCAGCACAGAGGTCAGGAAGGAGCAGGCATACTGTCAAATAACCGAGGCAAATTAAATGGCCATCGGGACACTGGTTTACTGTCAGAAGTGTTTAAAAATCCAGCTGATCTTGAAAAGCTGGAAGGGACGGCTGCAATTGGGCATGTTCGCTATGCAACGGCCGGGGAAGCTTCCATTGATAATATTCAGCCCTTCCACTTTAAGTTTCATGATATGCAGTTTGGTCTTGCCCATAATGGTAATTTGACCAATGCAGTATCTCTTCGCAATGAATTGGAAGATAAGGGAGCGATCTTTTCTTCCACATCCGATACTGAAATTTTGGCTCACCTTATTCGCCATAGCAAGCAGAAAAACTTTATGGATAAGCTCAAAGAAGCACTTAATGCTGTCAAAGGCGGTTTTGCCTACCTGCTTATGCTTGAAGATAAGATGATTGCAGCTTTGGACCCGAATGGCTTTCGGCCTGTTTCTGTTGGGAAGATGAAAAACGGGGCCTGGATTATTTCTTCTGAGACGTGTGCTTTTGAGGTGGTTGGTGCAGAATGGATCCGTGATGTTAAACCGGGCGAAATTGTTGTTGTAGATAGTGACGGGATTCGTACGGATTATTTTACAGCAGATACTCAGCTTGCAGTCTGTTCAATGGAATATATTTATTTTGCCCGTCCGGATTCAAATATTCACGGCGTTAATGTACATACAGCCCGCAAACGTATGGGGGCTCAGCTAGCGCGTGAATGTAAATATGAGGCTGATATTGTTGTCGGCGTCCCCAACTCTTCTCTTTCAGCTGCTATGGGCTTTGCTGAAGTTTCAGGGCTTCCTAATGAAATGGGTCTTATAAAAAATCAGTATACCCAAAGGACTTTTATCCAGCCAACACAGGAACTGCGTGAACAGGGAGTTCGTATGAAACTGTCTGCGGTGTCCGGTGTTGTCAAAGGGAAGCGTGTGGTCATGGTTGATGATTCTATCGTCCGAGGGACAACTTCACGCCGAATCGTACAGCTGTTAAAAGAAGCTGGAGCCAAAGAAGTCCATGTTGCCATCGGCAGTCCTCCGCTTGCTTATCCTTGTTTTTACGGAATTGATATTCAAAGCCGTCGTGAACTGATTGCGGCTAACCATACGGTAGAGGAGATACGGCATATTATTGGTGCAGACAGTTTGACTTATTTGTCCATTGAGGGGCTGATTAAGTCTATCGGGCTGGATACCGATGCGCCTAACGGCGGGCTCTGCGTTGCCTACTTTGACGGCCGGTATCCGACACCGCTTTATGACTATGAAGAAACTTATCTCAAAAGTCTAGAAGAGAAAACACGTTTCGATAAGGAAAAAGGTTAAATGTTTCAGTCTGTTTATTGTTTTCTGCTGAAAGAAAGGGATATTTGGCAGCAAAGCTTATGCTCGGCGGTTAAATGCTGACCGAGAAGCCGCTTTTTGTCCGGCGGGATAAAAACTGAAATTTTGAAAAAGGCAGCAATTCTTTATTGACACTAAAAAAGGAAAATACTATGACAGAAAAGAATGCATATGCAAAATCAGGTGTAGATGTTGAAGCAGGTTATGAAGTTGTTGAACGTATAAAGAAACATGCGGCCCGCACACAACGTGCAGGTGCCACGGGAGCTCTCGGCGGATTTGGCGGTATGTTTGATCTATCACAGTTCAGTGTGAAAGAGCCTGTTCTTATTTCGGGGACGGATGGTGTTGGGACAAAGCTAATGCTGGCGATCAAATATAATAAGCATGATACAATCGGTCAAGACTGTGTGGCTATGTGTGTCAATGATATCATTGCTGCGGGGGCTGAGCCGCTTTATTTTCTGGATTATATCGCAACTGGTAAAAATAAACCAGAGCAGCTGGAACAAGTTATTGCCGGAGTAGCGGAAGGCTGCCTGCAGGCGGGCAGTGCTCTCATCGGCGGCGAAACGGCTGAAATGCCTGGTATGTATGGCGAAGATGATTATGATTTAGCCGGTTTTGCAGTCGGTGTTGCTGAAAAATCGCAAATTATTGACGGCTCTAAAGTTGCTGAAGGTGATGTACTTCTTGGCCTCGCTTCAAGCGGTATCCATTCAAACGGCTACTCGCTGGTTCGCCGTGTCTTTGCCGATTATACAGGTGAAGAAGTACTGCCCGAACTTAAAGGAAAAAAACTCAAAGAAGTTCTCCTTGAACCTACCCGTATCTATGTGAAAGCGGTGCTGCCGCTTATCAAAGAGGGTCTGGTTAACGGGATTGCCCATATCACAGGCGGCGGTTTCATTGAAAATGTACCGCGTATGTTTTCGAATGACTTAGCTGCTGAAATCGAAGAAGATAAAATACCGGTTCTTCCAATCTTCGAGGTTCTTGAAAAATACGGTCAAATTAAACATGAAGAAATGTTTGAAATTTTCAATATGGGAATCGGTCTTATGCTGGCAGTCAGTCCCAAAAAGGCTGACCGTGTTAAGGAGCTGCTTGACGAACCGGTTTATGAACTTGGTCGTATTGTCAAAAAAACAGGGACAAGTGTGGTGATTTCTAATGGCTAAAAAGATTGCCGTTTTTGCTTCAGGCAATGGATCAAATTTTCAGGTCATCGCAGAAGCTTTTCCGGTAGCATTTGTCTTTTCTGATCATCGTGATGCCTATGTACTTAAGCGCGCTCAAGTGCTGGACGTCAAAGCTTACGCTTTTGAACTTAAAGAGTTTGCCAATAAGGCAGCCTATGAACAGGCTATCGTTGAACTATTAGAACAGCACCAAATTGACTTGGTCTGTCTGGCAGGCTATATGAAAATCGTAGGGCCGACTCTTTTAGCTGCTTATGAAGGCCGCATGATCAACATTCACCCCGCTTATCTGCCGGATTTTCCCGGGGCTCATGGCATAGAAGATGCTTGGGAAGCAGGAGTTGACCAGTCTGGAGTTACAGTTCACTGGGTGGACAGCGGTGTTGATACAGGACAAATCATTGCACAAGTGCGCGTGCCGCGCTTGGCAGATGATACCATCGAAAGTTTTGAAGCACGGATACACGAGGCAGAGTATCAGCTGTATCCTAAAGTAATTAAAGACTTACTGTAGAGTGCAGCACAAATATTAGAGGGAGATAAGATGGCGATAAATGAATTTGGCCAAGAGATAGGAGAGCAGCTGAATAATGTTCAAAAAGGGATACTTCCTCAAGTGACAGCATTAGAAGGCCAGACGGTAAAAGTTGTTAAGTTAGAACAAGAACATATCGAAGGACTTTATGATGTTTACGGTCCTAGCTCTCCTCTGGAAAACTGGACTTATCTCCCCATTGAGCCGTTTACTGATTTTACGGCTTATCAACAGTTTATGGAAGATAATGTAAAGTCACAGGATCCTTATTATCTAGTTATATTAGACAATAAAACCGGGGAGGCTTTAGGAACCTTTTCACTAATGAGGATTGATCTGCAAAATCGTGTAGCCGAAATGGGTTGGGTCGTTTACTCAGAACGATTAAAAAGGACACGGATGGCTACAGAAGCTCAGTTTCTGGTGATGGAATATGTATTTGAAGACATGCACTGTCGCCGCTATGAATGGAAATGTGACCATTTGAATCAGCCTTCCCGGCAAGCAGCCCTGCGCTTGGGTTTCAAATACGAAGGAACTTTCAGACAAGCAGCAATTTATAAAGGGCGCAATCGTGATACGGACTGGTTTTCGATGTTAGACCAAGAGTGGCCTGAAAATAAGAAACGCTTCACAAAGTGGCTCTCCGATGATAATTTCACTGCCTCTGGTGAACAAAAAGTGGCTTTGCAAAAAATAAACGTCTAATTAAAGTATCTCAATAAGAAAAAAATAAGTGAGGAAAATAGGACATGACAAAACGCGCATTAATCAGTGTATCTAATAAGGAAGGCATCGTAGAGTTTGCTCAAGAATTAAGGAAACTGGGCTGGGATATCATCTCAACCGGCGGCACCAAAGCTGCTCTTGACAGTGCTGGTATAGACAGTACTTCTATTGACGATGTGACAGGTTTTCCTGAAATGATGGATGGCCGGGTTAAGACGCTCCATCCCAATATTCATGGTGCCCTTCTGGCACGCCGTGATCTAAAGAGCCATCTGCAGGCAGCCGCTGACAATAAGATTGAACTGATTGACTTGGTTGCGGTTAATCTTTATCCTTTTAAAGAAACGGTTCTCAAGCCGGATGTTACCTACGCGGATGCGGTGGAAAATATTGATATCGGCGGTCCATCAATGCTGCGCTCTGCAGCAAAAAATCATGCCAGCGTCACAGTCATAGTTGATCCGGCAGACTATGCAGCAGTTTTAGAAGAATTAGCAAATGCAGGCGAAACAACCCTTGCAACCCGTCAGCGCTTAGCTGCCAAAGTTTTCCGCCACACGGCAGCCTATGATGCTTTGATTGCAGAATACTTCACAGCCCAAGTCGGAGAAAGCAAGCCTGAAAAGCTGACCCTCACTTATGACCTTAAACAGTCCATGCGCTATGGTGAAAATCCACAGCAAGACGCAGATTTCTACCAAACAGCCCTTCCGACAGCTTACTCTGTTGCTTCAGCTAAACAGCTTAACGGTAAAGAATTATCCTTCAATAATATTAGGGATAGCGATGCTGCTATTCGTATTATCCGTGATTTCAGGGACCGTCCGACCGTTGTAGCTCTCAAACATATGAACCCTTGCGGTATCGGACAGGCTGATGATATCGAAACAGCTTGGGATTACGCTTATGAGGCTGATGCTGTCTCAATCTTTGGCGGAATTGTTGTTCTTAACCGAGAGGTTGACGCTGCGACAGCAGAGAAGATGCATGATATTTTCCTCGAAATTATCATTGCTCCAAGTTACTCAGAAGAAGCGCTGACTATTTTAACCAATAAAAAGAAAAATCTGCGTCTTCTGGAACTGCCGTTTGATGCACAGGAAGCCAGCAAAACTGAAAAAGAATACACAGGTGTTGTTGGCGGCCTTCTTGTGCAAAATCAGGATGTCGTTGCAGAAAACCCAGAAGACTGGCGGGTAGTGACAGAACGCCAGCCGAACGATAAAGAGACAGCAGCTCTTGAGTTCGCCTGGAAAGCTATCAAGTATGTTAAATCTAATGGAATTTTAATAGCCAATGACCGTATGACCTTAGGTGTCGGTCCTGGTCAGACCAATCGAGTCGGTGCAGTGCGTATTGCCATTGAGCAAGCCAAAGACCGCCTTGACGGTGCTGTTCTTGCCAGTGATGCTTTCTTTCCTTTTGCTGACAATATTGAAGAAATTGCCTCTGCAGGCATCAGAGCTATTATACAGCCTGGCGGCTCGGTCCGCGATCAGGATTCTATTGATGCTGCGAATAAGCACGGCATTGCAATGGTGTTCACGGGCGTAAGACATTTTAGGCATTAAGTATTTAAATAAGGAAAATAAGGAGCAAAGAGGAGATTTATGGGAAAATATGTTAAAGAAAATTGGAAAATTTTATTATTAATTATTACAATGGTGATAGTATCAGGCCCTGTTTTTTCAGTTGTAATCTCTTCTTTTTCAAAGTATTTGAACCATGACTTAGGAGATTGGCTCAGCTTTTATGGAGCAATAACAGGAATTGTCATCTCTCTGGTCATTATTCATTTGCAGTTAGCTCTTGATAAGGAAAAAGAAAAAAAGCTAAATCGACCAGTTCTTTTTCTGGAGAATGATTATCAAGTTATTAAAAGTAACAGTCTTGTTTATTATCACGATAAATACTGGTTTAGTTTAATTCAAAGAAATAATAAGACAAAAAAGTTAACCGCTCAATCATTGAGAAATTCTTACGCCGAGAAAGGTAAAAGGGATAAGACCTTATCTTTGGAGATTGTCAATAATCAGAGGATATTTAATCTCCATATCCAGTTTGGTGATAAAGGAAGTATCGCCGTTATTCCACAATTATCAGAAAACCAAAAAATTTATGTCATTTCAAAGGAGCACCAAAACGCTATAGCTGCCTATTTACTAAATAATGACTCTTCGGCCTTTGATCATGTGCCGGAAGTCATAAAAATTTATTTTACGACTTTATCTGGTGAGAAAATCTATCAAAAGTATCAAGTTGATGCAAAAGGTTACTGTCAACTGACAAAAGAAAAATACGATGTGATTTACCCTCATCTACCTATGGGGTATTATATTTGTGATTATTTCATCAAAAGCTGACTTAAGCCATAACTTGTTTTTCTACTATATGATTGGCATTCTCTCGGTCTTTCAATTACTGACTAGTTTGTTGGTCCTGTATCTCTTATCATTTAAGTTTTCTGCAAGGAAACGTTAAGCTTCAATTAAGCTGTTCTCTGTATACTATAACCATCCTAAAACTTTTCTTTTTCATAAATCTCCTAGGAACTCCCAGTCTAAAGGTTGGGAGTTTTTTTTGAAATCGACAAGTTTTTTAATAGCCTTCATTTTGCTTTGATTCCAACTTTTTAAAAATTCTGTCAGAAGGGAAGATAGAAGCCCAAGCCAGAAAGTTTATGCTTTTATCCCGCATCATTAAGAAGAATATGCATCTGTATTTATTGTCATCAATTAGTGCCATCAGGACCTATCTAAAAATGAAAAATCAGCTAGAAAACTGCTAGCACACAATTGACATTACTAGAAGGGCTATGTTTGATGACTATCAATAAAATCATGGAAGAAGCAGACAGGTTAACTGTTTATAATCACATTAGTGATTGATTCACAACAATTGAAATAATTCTGTTTTATGCTAAAATACTAGCATAGATTAGAGATTTAGAGGTAAAAGCATGTTTGCTGAAGATAAGCTACTTGTTAAAATTGCAGAAATGTACTATCAGGAAAACAAAACACAGAATCAGATTGCCAAAGAGTTGGGAATTCATCGAACCACAATCAGCCGCCTGTTAAAGCAATCCAGAGAAGAAGGGATTGTTCAGATTAGTATTAAATATGATAAAGCTGGGACTTATAATACTGAAAAGCAGCTGGAGAGAGCTTTCAACTTGCAAAAAGCTATTGTGGTGCCGGTGGCTCATGATTTGGATCGCAGGCAGAAAGATATTTTATTAGCCGAGGCGTTAGCGATTTATTTAAAAAATATTCTGCATGATGGCATGACGATTGGTTTTTCATGGGGAGCAACCATGTCAGCTGTTGCCAGCTGTATGCCGGAACTTAATTTGTCAGATATTGTCTGTGTTCCGATGATTGGTGGCCCATCAGGCCGTCTGATAAGTGATTACCATGTTAATACCATTACCTATGAAGCGGCTAAAAAACTGCATGGCATTGCACTTTTAATTGATTCTCCGGCAATCCCTGAAACAAAATCTTTGAAAGAAGAACTGTTAAAAAATGTTTTTAATCAAGAACTGATAAGGCTCTGGGATCATCTTGATATGGCTGTGATGGGTGTAGGAAGCCCTGTCCTTAAGAATAACCAGACATGGCAGGATTTTTATGGGGTAGATATCATTGAGAGCATTAAAGGGCAAGATGTTGTCGGCGATGTCGTATCAAGGTTTTACAATATTCATGGTGAGCATATAATAAACGAGCTTGATGACCGGCTTATCGGAATCGAAGCAGATAAGCTGCGTGAATGCCCCTACCGTATCGGTGTCGCAGAGTCTAGGGACAAAGTTTCGGCACTTATCGGAGCCCTCAGGGGAAACTATATTAATATTTTAGTAACTACAGAAGAAACTGCCAGAGGAATTTTGGATTCTATTTGAAGAATAGCTGAGAGTAAAAGTCTCAGCTGTTTTTTTATGCTCTATAAAAAAACCACAAATGTTATTGTTGTTTAAAAAACGTGAAAAACCGTTGACAACCAAAACATATGGTGTTATAGTTAGTTTGTAACAAATGTTATACAAAAATCACAATTGATAAAAAGGAGGAGGTTATGTCTTGGTTGGGGATTGAAAACAAGATAGCTGTGGTTACCGGCGGTTCATCTGGGATTGGAGAGGCTATTATTAAAGAACTGCTGGTTAATGGTGCAAAAGTAGCTAATTTTGATATTGCTGAGCAGACCTATACAGATGACAATTTACTTTTTATCCAGACGGATATCAGTTCACGGCCTGCGGTGGAAGAAGCAGTAGAAAAAGTTGTTGAGCAATGGGGGACAATTGACGGTCTTGTTAATAATGCAGGTATCAATATCCCTTGTTTATTAGTGGATAAACGGCAGCCTCACAGTAAATATGAGCTGAATGATGATATTTTTGACCGCTTAGTTGCTGTTAACCAAAAAGGTCTTTATTTAGTCAGTCAGGCAGTTGGGCGTATTTTAGTCTCTAAAGGAAGCGGTGTTATTGTCAATATGGCTTCTGAAGCAGGACTTGAAGGGTCAGAAGGGCAAAGCATATATGCTGCCACTAAAGCTGCCGTTTACAGTTTCACTCGGTCTTGGGCCAAAGAACTTGGCAGATATGGTATCCGTGTAGTTGGAGTAGCTCCGGGAATTATGGAAGCCACAGCTCTTAGAAGCTTGGCTTACGAAGAAGCTCTAGCTTATACGCGTGGCAAAACAGCTGAGGATATCCGAAAAGGCTACTCCTCTGTCAGCACAATACCTTTAGGCCGAAGCGGGAAATTAAATGAGGTGGCTGATTTGGTTCTTTATTATCTGTCAGATCGTTCTGCCTATATCAGCGGTGTTACAACCAATATTTCTGGTGGGAAGACACGGGGATAAAAGCTAAATCTGATTTGAAATTCTAAAGCTGACTTTGTTGACAGCCTGCCGCATCCTTCTAGCCGTCCTGTAGAGGTGCGCCTACGAAATCGGAGATTTCGGACTTACCGTCAGCCGTAGCCGTCTGAAGGCTTTGTCGTCTTGACAGCCGACCGCATCCTTCTAGTCGTCTTGGCAGAGGTGCGTCTGCGAAATCGAAGATTTCGGACTTACCGTCTTTCATACGGATTTTTAAACGACCTTTGTATCTTGTTGAAATTGAATATGGCCTAAACGCTGCGGGAAGAAGACTGCCCTCCCTTGAGTCTTTAGTGACTCAGCGGTTAGGCGCCTATTTTCCCATTGCGTTCTTAACGGCCTTTGTATCTTACAGAACTGAACACGGCCTAAAATCCTAGTGAAAAAGATGAAGTCCGTCGCGATGCGGGCATATTGCAAAACAACCCTAGCCGTAGACGTCTGAAAGCTTTGCAGTCTTAACAGCCTGCCGCAGCTTTCTAGTCGTCTTGGCAGAGGTGCGCCTACGAAATCGGAGATTTCTGGCTTACCGTCATTTTCACACGGATTTCTTAACGGCCTTTATATCTTAATAAAAGGAGAGGTGAGGTTAATGAATCAGGTTATTTTAATCGCCCATGGCCATTTGGCTGCAGAAATGAAGGCTTCGGCAGAAATGCTGTTTGGAGAATTGCCTCAGTTTCATACCATTGATTTTTTGGAAGAAGACGGTTTAGAAAGTCTGTCATCAAAAATTTACCAAAAAATGAAAACGCTTAACTGCCCGCTGCTTATTTTTACGGATCTATTTGGCGGCACACCGTTTAATGCAAGCTGCTCAGTTGCTTTGCGGCATCCTGATTTAGAGACTGAGATTGTTTCAGGGATGTCTCTGCCTCTCGTGTTAGAGTTAGCTGCAATCCTTAATAGCCGTCCGCTTAAGGAAATAGCTTCTGCTCTTCCTAGTTTAGTGGCCGGCAGTGTAAGGCTGTTCGATCGGCAGTTAAATCAGCCTGAAGCAGAAAGGGAGGACTTATTATGAAAGTTAAACTGGCTAGAATTGATGACCGGTTGATTCACGGTCAAGTCACAACAGTATGGGCTAAAGAAGCGGCCGCAGAGCGGATTATTATTCCAAGTGATGAGGTAGCTAGCGATGAAATCAGACGTACTTTAGTTAAACAGGCTGCCCCTCCAGGTATTAAAGTAAATGTTGTCACCCCAGAAAAAGCGGTTAAAGTTTATCATAATCCCAAATACAAAGATGAAACGGTTTTTTATTTATTTACTAAACCTCAGGAAGTCGTCGATTTAGTGAAGGGAGGCGTTCCTATTGACAGTATCAATATTGGCGGTATGCAGTTTAAAGTCGGACGTGTTCAGCTGACAAAGGCAGTTTCGGTTTCTAAAGAGGATGTTGCTGCTTTTTATGAATTAATTGATTTAGGGGTTAAACTGGATTGTCGTGTGGTAGCAACAGACAGTCCTAAGGATTTTGAAATATTGCTTAAGCAGGCAGTTTTTAATTAATTTTTGCCTGGCAAAGCAGGAAAGAGGGGGATGAGATGGCTCTATCAGTTTTGCAAATTATACTTATATTTATTTGGTCAAGTATCACCGGTATGGGCAGTGTTTTAGATGAGTTTCAGACCCATAGACCGCTTATCGCTTGTACTGTAACCGGTCTTATTTTAGGGGATATCACAACCGGTATTATCCTTGGGGGAACACTTGAATTAATTGCCTTAGGATGGATGAATATTGGGGCAGCTCAATCTCCGGATTCTGCCTTAGCAAGTGTGATTTCAACTATCTTAGTTGTTGTCGGGCATCAGGATATCCAAAAAGGGATTGCTATTGCCTTGCCGGTAGCGGTTGCCGGTCAAGTGCTTACTGTTTTGGTCAGAACAGCAACTGTTGCGATTCAGCATGCTGCGGATAGGGAGGCTCAGGAAGCACGCTTCAGCAAAATCATTTTTTTGCACTTCTTTGCTCTGGTATTTCAAGCTATGCGGGTAGCTATTCCCGCGACCCTGGTAGCTATATTTGTTGATGCATCTGCAGTAACCAGAATGCTTGATGCGATACCGGAAGTGATTACAGGCGGTCTTGCAGTAGCCGGAGGCATGATTGTTGTAGTCGGTTATGCGATGGTACTTAATATGATGTATATAAAATATTTGCTGCCCTTCTTTTTTGCAGGGTTTATTCTAGGCGGCTATCTGGATTTCAGCCTGCTGGCTTTTGGTGTTTTAGGCTTGGTTATTGCTTTGATATATGTGCAGTTAAATCCTCATTTTGCTAAAACAGTTAATGCCGGAAATGAAAATACCGTTTTAGCCGACGATGAGTTAGAAGATTAGTTAAACAAAGGCTAAAAGCGAGGAAAATAACAGTCTGCCTTGTTTTTTAAACGGTCTTTGTATCTTGATGAACTGAACACGGCCTAAACGCTGCGGGAAAAAGACCGCCCTCCCTTGAGTCTTTAGTGACTCAGCGATTGGGCGCCTATTTTCCCATTGCGTTCTTAACAGCCTTTGTATCTTGGTAAGGAGGGTTAATTATGGCAAATCATAGCCTAACAGCAAAGAACAAAATAAATAAACAAGATTTATTTAAAGCATTTATCTATTCCAATTTTCAGCAGGCTTCATTTAACTATGAGCGAATTCATGCACTGGCTTTTTGTGTTGATATGATTCCGGCAATCAAGCGGATTTATAGCAGTAAGAAAGATCAGGCTGCTGCTTTGAAACGTCATCTGACTTTCTTTAATGTGACACCGGCTATGTGCGGTCCGGTTATCGGAGTTACCATGGCTATGGAAGAAGCGCGTGCCAATGGCGCAGATCTGGATGATGGGACAATTAGCAGTTTGAAAATCGGCTTAATGGGACCTCTTTGCGGTGTGGGAGATCCTTTGATTTGGGGGACCTTACGTCCTGTTACTGCAGCGATTGGAGCATCGATGGCTTTAAGCGGGCAAGTGCTGGGGCCGATTGCTTTTTTCCTAGCCTTTAATATTATCAGATTAGCGATTAAGTGGTATGGCTTAAGTTATGGTTATAAACAGGGGCTGGGGATTGTTAAGAATTTATCTGGGAATATTCTTCCAAAGTTAACAGAAGGTGCAACTATTCTGGGGCTCTTTGTCATGGGAGTCTTGGTTACTAAATGGACCAGTATCAATGTTTCCCTGGCGGCATATAAAACCACGGGAGCAGATGGTAAAACCGTGGTTACCACTATTCAAAATATCTTAGATGACTTGGTTCCTGGCTTGTTACCCTTGGCACTCACTTTTGCGATGATGTATTTTCTTCGAAAAAAAGTCAGTCCAATACTGCTGATTTTTGTCTTGTTTGCTGTCGGGATTGCTGGGTATGCGCTGGGAGTACTATCATAGCTAAATGGAATTGCAGGAGGCAGACAATGGAGAATTTTCGATTATGCATACCGACAGATATTCGTTTTGGCAAAGAGCGATTAAGTGAACTACCAGAAGCGCTTGAGACTTTTGGAAAACGTGTCTTATTTGTTTATGGCGGCGGTTCAATAAAAAAAATAGGCCTATATACCAAACTCATGGCCTTATTGAAAAAGAATGATTTTATAGTAGCTGAATTATCCGGCGTTGAGCCCAATCCACGTATCGAATCAGTTCGTGAAGGGATAGCTATCGCACGGCAGCAGCAAGTAGATGTCATTTTAGCTGTTGGCGGCGGTTCTGTTATCGACGCCAGCAAAGTGATTGCAGCTGGTGTCTATTATGATGGAGATGCCTGGGATTTAATTACAAACAAAAATTTGGTGGGGGAAGCCCTCCCTCTTGTTACTATTTTGACACTGGCTGCGACCGGCACGGAGATGAACCGCAATGCGGTTATCTCAAATCTTGCGACTAAAGAGAAACGGGGGACCAGCGGCTGGGAATTGATTCCGCGTGTATCGTTTTTAGATCCAAGCTTGACTTATACTGTATCCAAGTGGCAGACAGCAGCAGGTTCAGCTGATATGATGAGCCATTTGTTTGAGCAGTATTTCAACAGAACTGAAGGAACCGATGTTCAGGACAGTATTGCCGAGGGTCTTTTAAAAACCATTATTACACATGCTCCAGTAGCTATTCGGGAGCCTGAAAATTATATCTCTCGTGCTAATTTGTTATGGGCATCAACCTTAGCTCTGAACGGGTTGGTCGGTCAAGGCCGTTCGGGGGCATGGAGCTGCCATGCCATTGAACATGAACTGTCTGCATACTATGACATTACTCATGGTATAGGGTTGGCTGTTATCACGCCCCGATGGATGAAGTACTGTATAGACAGAGATGCCAGTACACATGCTAAGTTTGCAGATTATGCCCGCAATGTTTGGGGACTGACAGATGGGACTGATAAAGAACTGGCACAAAAAGCCGTTCGGCAGACCTATCGCTTTTTCAAAGATCAGTTGGGTATTCCGATGACTCTGCCGGAAGTAGGGATTAAAACACAGGATATTCTTGCAGAAATGAGCCAAAAGGCTGTTGAACATGGAAATTTATCTGAAAACCGTTTTGTCAACTTAGAGGCAGAGGTTGTTGAGCAGATTTTAAGGGCTTCCTTTGAACCAATGGATAATAATGAACCTGAAAGTAAATCCTAAAACAAAAACTATTAACTGCAGAGGCTGTTTATGGAATCATGGCTAAAAAGCGAAGATGACAAAAATTAAAGACACCATATTAAATGCTGCTTAATTGCATATAGCATCATTTAAAAAATGGTGTTTACAGCGGGGACCTTGCTCGTTCGATACTATTTAGCCTTTGTATTTTATTTTGGGAAGGAGTGAACTATTAGAATGAAAACCAAAGCAGTACGTTTGTACGGAAAGAAAGATTTACGATTGGAAGAATTTGAACTGCCTGCCCTCAAGGATAATGAAATTTTAGCATCAGTAGTTACTGACAGTATTTGTATGTCATCGTGGAAGCTGGCCAATCAAGGAGCTGATCATAAAAAAACACCGGACGATTTGGCTGCTAAACCCATTGTTATTGGTCATGAATTCTGCGGTGAAATTCTGGAAGTTGGGAAAAAATGGCAGAATAAATTTAAAAAAGGGCAGCGCTATGTTGTTCAGGCGAACCTCCAGTTGCCGGATCGTCCTGACTGTCCCGGTTATTCATACTCTTACACAGGGGGAGATGCGACCTATATTATCATCGATAAAGATGTGATGGAACAGGATTGTTTGATTATTTATCAGGGAGAAACTTTTTTTGAAGGCTCGCTGTTAGAACCTCTATCCTGTGTGATCGCGGCTTTCTCTGCTAATTATCATTTGATTGAAGGAAGTTATGATCATAAAATGGGAATCAAAGATGGCGGAAATTTACTTATTTTAGGCGGAACCGGACCGATGGGTTTGCTTGCGCTTGACTATGCTCTGCACGGACCGGTTAATCCTCGTCATCTTGTTGTGACGGATATTAATCAAGATAAATTGGAACGGGCTGAAAAATTGTATACCTCAACAGAAAAAACACAATTAAGCTTTGTGAATACTAAAAAACTGGACAATCAGGCCGATGTTTTACGGAAAACAGTCGGCAGACAGGGTTTTGATGATATCTTTGTACTCGTTCCTTCAGAGTCGCTTATTACAATGGCTTCCAATCTTTTAAATCCTGATGGCTGTTTAAACTTTTTTGCCGGTCCTCAGTCCAAGGATTTCTCTGCTTCGGTTAATTTTTATGATATTCACTATGCATTCACTCATTATGTCGGTACATCGGGAGGCAGTGTTGCTGATATGCGCCGGGCAGTTGATGCTGTCGAAAAAAAGCAGGTGACTGCGGCTAATATTGTCACCCATGTACTTGGATTGAATGCTCTGGCAGAAACAACTTTGTCACAGCCAGACATCGGCGGCGGCAAAAAATTAGTTTATACACATAAAAACTTTAATCGTTTAGAGTTAGCTGAAGTTTGTCAAAAAGATCCTGATTTGGCCCGTATTTTAGATAAAACAGCAGGTATCTGGAGTAAGGAAGCCGAGGATCATGTTTTAAGCACTTACCCTGATATCTAAAAGTCTTGCAAATCTTGAAATAACTGGTGCACTATCCTATAATAAGAGCTGTAAACCAAAGGATGACAGCTGCAGTGGTCTTGTCTGTATCGGATATCAGGATAAGTTTGTGTTTTAGCAGCTATAGACTTAAGGGGGGATTATAATTTGGATAAAAAGTATAATTGGGCGACGCTAGGAACCGGGGTGATTGCTAATGAATTGGCACAAACTTTGGCCGTACAGGGGAGAAAACTTTATTCAGTGGCTAACCGGACCTATGATAAGGGGCTGGCTTTTGCCCAAAAATATGGCATTGAAAAAGTTTATGAAACGCTTGACGAAGTTTTCGATGATCCTGAGGTTGATATTATTTATATCTCAACTCCGCACAATACCCACATAGACTTTCTGCGAAAAGCCTTAAGCAAAGGGAAACATGTTCTATGCGAAAAATCGATTACACTCAACAGCGGGGAATTGGCAGAAGCGGTTCAATTGGCAGAAGAAAACCATGTCATCCTTGCAGAAGCAATGACAATTTTTCACATGCCGATTTACCGCAAGCTGTCAGCGATTGCAGATTCTGGAAAATTAGGAGAACTCAAGTTTATCCAGATGAACTTTGGCAGCTATAAGGATTATGACATGTCCAACCGCTTTTTCAGCCGCAGCCTTGCAGGCGGAGCTTTGCTGGATATCGGAGTATATGCCATTTCTTTTGTACGCTGGTTTATGCACTCAAAGCCGGATCAGCTTGCCTCGCAGGTAAAACTGGCTCCGTCAGGTGTTGATGAACAGGCAGGGATTCTCTTGACAAATGAAGCCGGTGAAATGGCCGCCATCGCTCTAAGTCTTCATGCTAAGCAGCCTAAACGGGGAACTGTCGCCTTTGATAAAGGCTATATTGAACTTTATGATTATCCGAGAGGCCAAAAAGCTGTTATCACATACACTGAAGACAGCAGCCAGGAAGTGATTGAAGCCGGTCAGACAGCAGATGCCCTTGCCTACGAAGTAGCTGATATGGAAAAGGCCGTTTCTGGGGAAGAGAACACAATGCATCTGGACTATACACAAGATGTTATGGGCATTATGACCCAGCTTCGCAGAGAATGGGGACTGATTTATCCCGAAGAAGAATCTCAGAACAATGTGCAGTAAATCTAAACACCGCCAGTTTGTAAACAATTGGGCGGTGTTTTTCGTTTTTCTTTTATCCACCAGTTATCAATAACTAGTAATATGTTACAAAACAAAGGCGATATTACATGTAAAAGACAGTTTCTTTAAATCGTTTCAGATACTCTTGTACTGCCCAGAATTTATGTTAATATATAAAAACAAGAAAAAAAGAAAAGGTAAAGAGTAATGAAAAAACATTATAAAATACTGTTAACATCTACCCTGCTTCTTTCAGCCTTTCCCAATTTGGCCGCACAGGCTCAGGAAACGGCAGTCGGGCGAAGCTGGACACCGCGAACTTTGGAAGAAGTAAAATCAGATGTCGTTCAGGCGGAAGATAACCGCACTTACACCGTCAAATACGGCGATACGCTGAGCACTATTGCTGCAGCTCTGTCTGTGGATATAGCTGATTTAGCTAAAATTAACCAGATTGCAGATATCAATCTGATTTTTCCGGATACTGTTTTAACCACAAGCTATGATGAACAGAATCAGGCAAAGGAAGTGACAATCGAAATTCCGGCTGCTGATGATGGTGCAGAACCGGTTGTAGCTGAAGCCGATTTGGCGAATAATGAGCTGGTGATTGAAGACCAAGCTATTCCTCTGGAAGATAGCGGTGCTGAACCAACTGCGGAGGAAACAGCTCCTGTGACCGAAATTCCGGAAACTGGCGAAGAATATTCAGAGCCTGCAGCTGATAACCAAGAGCAGGAGTTAGAGGGTGATACAGCAGACATCCAGGCTGATCAGCCCGCAGAGGAACTTCCTGCAGAGGAAGAATCTGCTCAGGAAGAACCGGCTGCTGAACCAGCTTTTGCAGAAGAGGAGACCACAGAGACTGCTGAAGCTTCAGAAGAAATTCCTGCGGCTGAAGACACAGCAGAAACGCCAGCTGAAGAGGCGGCAGAGCCTTCTGTAACTGAAATCACAGAAGACAGTCAAGAACTTGCGGCAGAAACAGCAGCAAGCACAGCTGCTGCTCTGACTAATCCTGAAAATGCAGGTTTGCAGCCGCAAGCTGTAGCCTTCAAGGAAGAAATCGCTTCTGTTTTTGGAATCAGCTCTTTCAGCCTCTTTCGGGAAGGTGCTGATGATGACCATGGGAAAGGCTTAGCTGTTGATTTTATGGTCCCTGAAAGTTCCGAATTAGGCGATCAGGTTGCGCAATACGCCATTGACAGTATCGGGGCCAATAACATTTCCTATATTATTTGGAAACAGCGTTTTTATTCACCGTATGACAGCATCTATGGCCCCGCCTACACATGGAATGACATGCCTGACCGCGGCAGTGTCACTGAAAACCACTACGACCATGTTCATGTGTCGTTTAATGGATGATTATCATCAATTGTACAAATATACCCAGCCATTTTTGGCTGGGTATTTTTTCAACGCTTTTTATGTATTCTTTTCGGGAATTTATGCTCTTTGGATTTCAAAACAATATAGCCACGTTTAGGATTGGCAAAAAATTTTGATAAAGATTCTGTTATCGCAAAACTGGCCCCAACTCCCAACAAACTGCTAAAAGCTACCATATCTCTATAATCATTAAATTGATAAGGGTAGTGCACATCAATAAAAGGTATATATCATTATGTTCACCCCATTTAATAAAGAAATTTAGTAGAAAAATCGTTAAAAATAATGCAGTATTAAAACTATAAACCATAAATTTAAATTTTCGAGAGGGGGAAATAGCCCGTTTCAGTCTAAATTCTTGTACACTGAAAATTCCTTGGAGAAAAGTTAAACTGATTGCAGGGACAGCCCACATCAGAAGTTCAAGCGCATCGTCATCATTGGAATAAAGAAGAACAGCAGAAATGCTAATAACAGCTAGAAAGTAGGACAATCCTGTTACAAGATAAAAACTTAGTTCTTCTTTTGGAATAGCAAACTGTTTATAAAGCAAAGGATTGATATAAAGTAAAATTATATACAGAAGAGGATAAAAGAGAATTGCTATTATCTTACCTACAAAATTTAGAGAAAGGTGTAAACTGTAATCGAAATTAACGAGAATAGAGAGAAAAGCTAGAAATGAAAAAATTTCACTGAATATATAATAGTTATCATTTAGTGTAAAAGAAAATTTCTTATTGTGTAAACTAACAATAATGATACATCTTAAACCAATCAAAGTGATAATCAAAAATGTAGTTATTATATGTGGAACTTTTGGGAACCACGCAGCCAATAAGTATAATAATGGGACTGTTAAAATATCTGTAACAACACGTATCCAAGGTTTACTGTTGATAAACCATTTACTAAAATAGAAAACAATCAGGATTAAGCATAAAATAAGACATTCAAATATTAGCTTATTTAACTCAAAATGATAGAATGCTAAATTTCAAGTTGAAGTTAGCCACTGAATACAATTTCTCTAGGTGTCTTGTAGTTTAATATTCGTTTGGGATAATTGTTTATCCACCATTCAATCTGAGTGGCCAGTTTTCTGGTCGCTCTTGTTTTTCCCTTGGGTAGGAAACGTCGAATAAGACGGTTGTGATTCTCATTAGAGCCTCTTTCCCAAGAGCAATAAGGGTGAGCATAGTAGATCTTCTCTTCACTAAAAATCTCGCTTAGTCTAGCAAATTCTGCCCCATTATCAGCTGTGATTGACGTGATCTGATATTCCTGTAAAATGCTCGACAAGGCTTCGTTAACGGCTTGTGCTGTCTTACTGGGCAAGTAACGAATGATTTCATACCTGGTTTTTCGATCTGTTAATGTCAGAAAGCAAGGCGCTTTAGCCCGTGTCTGAACAACCGTATCAATCTCATAATGCCCAGCCTCCAGTCGTTGAGTGATCGCTTCAGGCCGCTCCTCAATCGACTTTCCAACAGGCATGAAATTAGGACTGGCTGTTTTCTTAGGGGATTTGCCTTTTCTTGGATACAGCCTATCTGCCTTAGTCAGCCCCAGGTACCCCTTGTCCATCCAGTAGTATATGGTGGATTGTGGGACGTTGACTTTACGTTTTGAAATCATCTCAGGTGACCACTTCAGCTTGATGTAGTGGACAATGGTTTCCTTGACTTTCTTCGTGAGACTAACAGCTTTACGGCTATTTTTTCGATTAATCTCATACACTTCCTGAGCTCTATCCGCCCTATAAAGCTTCTCAAACTTCCCCTTACGCACCTGTTGGAGGACCAGTCCACGTTTCATCTCGTTGTTTATCGTTTGAGGAGCTTTGCCTAAGAGACCTGCAATCTCACGATTAGATTTCCCTTCTTGCTTCCAGCGTTCAATCAAGCGGCGATCAGCTATTGTCAAGTGCTTGCCTGTTGGTGTATAATGGTCTTGCATCTCTATGTCCTTTACTTGTGTTTTCGTCAACTACAAGTGTAACATAGAGGTGTTTTTTTGCATCTAAGTGGCTAACTTCATTTTAGAACTTTCAAAAATGATAGAATAAATAAAATTCTGCCAAGGTTAGTTCGCCGAAAATAAAAGAGTAGGCAGGAATTATCCATATCAAATCATTTTGTCTTATTTTAGATTGAAAGGCTTTTGGAAAAAACTTTAACAATAAGAAACATCTTAAAAGAGTGATTATCAAGATAGTAGCAAAGATTAAATAATAGTACGTAAAATGAGCTGCTATAGCACAAAGCGTATTAAGCAAGGAAATCAACAAAAAATAAATTATATATCGCCAATTATTTTTTAGAAAATCCACTATTAATTTCTTGTTACTAGCTATTTCACTTACGAAATTCTTCAATGACGGTTCCTCCTTTTTTAGTGTTCATTATAGCATACGTAGACGAATCACGACACTGTCTTGTAACTTGATATTTGTTGTGCTGGAATAAGGATTTCGTGAGTTGGAAAGTTTGCTTTTAATGAACAGGAGAAGTTTATAAGAAGTGATACCAATTTATTAATACCACAATGAATACTAAGTTTTTGGTATAATTAACTAGAATAGAATTTGATAACTATAAGGAGGAAATTTATGTCTAACATTTTAAATGATGAAATTTCAAAGATTATTTCAATCGCTGCTCAACATGGTGAAAAAATTGCTGAAGAAAAGGCATTTGATATTTTAATATGTTCACTTTATTGCTATAACTCTTTGGATTATGAAAAAAATTGGTTTGATATATATAATGAAAATATTACAGATGAAAAATCCGATGGAGGCATTGATTTTGTTTATTTTGATGAGGAAAATTCAAAGGTTATATTTGGACAAAATAAATATTCTCAGAATATAGATGTTAATGAAGCAGTAGCTGAATTGAGGAAATTAGATGCAACAGTTAAAGATTTTCAAAATAACTCTACAAGTAAATTAAGCAAGGAAGTGAAAAAAAGGATTCTTAATGCCTTAGATAGGTTAACAGAAGAAAACGAAGGAAATTTTGATTATGTATTTGCCTCACTGTCTACTTTTAAAACAGAGAATGTAATCTCAAAAGTTGAATCAGATAGTCAATATGCTGATTTATATTTTTATAATTTAAAAACAATTGAGAAGACAATTATAGATTTGAAATCAAAGTTGAAAGTTGTCCGTGAATATAAATTTAATTTAGATAGGTCTAAGAATGCTTTAGAATATAGCTCAGATAGAAGTGAAGGGATTGTAGTTAATATTAGTGCCGGAAGTTTAAAGAAAGCCTTTGATCAGTATGAAAGTGAAGGGTTGTTTAATTTAAATATCAGAAGGTACATCAAATCTAAAAATGTGGATGAAGCAATAAGAAGTACTATTACAAAAGACAGCGAGAACTTTTGGTTTAAGAATAATGGCTTAACAATTGCTTGTAAAGATTATATTTTAGATGGAAATAGTATAAAAATTTATGATTTTTCAATTGTCAATGGGGGGCAAACGAGTACTTTAATCGCTAAAGATTATAAATCAAATAAGGAAGATTTTTATGTAATGTGTAAAATTGTAAAAAGCAGTGAGGAATTAGATGAAGATGCAACAATGAGATTTTACAACGAAATTGCTGAAGCGACCAACTCACAAAAACCAATCCAGCCCAGAGATTTAAAATCTAATGCCCCAGAAATGCTAAAATTACAGCAATTACTAGAGGGCAAAGATTATTTTTTGGAGATAAAAAGAGGAGTTTACGCTCCACGAAAATATGGAGATAATAAGATAAAAAACGAAGAACTGGCTCAACTGTACTTTTCGTTTGTTTTACAAAAACCTGGAACAGCTCGTTCAAATAAAAGATCACTATTTTCAAACAACGCTCATTATAAACAAGTTTTTTTGCAAAAATTTGAAAAACAACCAGAAAAAATAGAATTTTTAGTTGATTTAATACAGCTGAGTAAGAGAATTGATAAAGTTATTTTGAGATATAAAGCAGAAGATTATAAGAAGTTGAACAATGATCAGATGAATGTACTCGCTAATTCTAAGCAAACCCTAATGGGATTACTTGGCTTCATCTATTCTCTTGTAAATAAAGATTCTGATCTTTCACAAGTCAGAGATATCACCCAATATTTTGAATTTGGATCTTTTATCTCAAATTATAAGGAGGATGATATTGATGAGAAAATCTCACAATTGATTTATGAATTAATTGATTGGTTAACAGAAATATATATAAATGAATTTGAGTTTGGAAGAGTAACAAGTGTAAGTAATTTTTTGAAAACAGACAAAAAGTACAGTGAAGCAATCTTAGAGAAATATGCAAATCATTTGAATAAGAGGAAAAATAAAGAGGAATTAATAGACTACTATGGTAGCTTATTTAGAAGGTGAGAAGCCGGAGTCTTTTTTTACCTTTGTCTAATTCTATGAGATTGTTCATTAGCATTAAAAGTCAATCACAATTTATAACTATAATTGTGGTTTTTCTTTAATACGATTTATCCACAACCCCATATTCCCGAACAAATATGCTATAATAATCCTATATAATTCGTGAAATGGGATTGTTTTGCGAAAGGATTTTAGTTTTTGGATAATGGTTGTCAGGATTTTCATGTGAGGTATCTGAGTTATGAAACTTTTGGTTGTTGGGTCTGGCGGTCGTGAACACGCGATTGCGAAGAAATTGTTGGAGTCTCCTCAGGTAGAGCAGGTCTTTGTGGCACCTGGGAATGATGGGATGGTGCTTGATGGTCTGGATGTGGTCGATATCGGAATTTCCGAACATTCTGCCTTGATCGCTTTTGCTCAGGACAATGGTGTTGCCTGGACCTTCATCGGTCCGGATGATGCTTTGGCTGCGGGTATCGTTGATGATTTTAATAAGGCTGGGCTCAAAGCGTTTGGGCCAACCCGACTAGCGGCGGAGCTGGAATGGTCCAAAGATTTTGCTAAGGAAATCATGAGCAAATACGGTATTCCCACAGCGGCTTACAGGACGTTCTCCGATTTCGAAAAAGCTAAGGCTTATATAGAAGAGCAGGGAGCTCCCATTGTGGTTAAGGCTGACGGTCTGGCGCTGGGTAAGGGCGTGGTTGTGGCTGAAACAGCTGAGCAGGCAGTTGATGCTGCGCGGGACATGCTGCTGGACAATAAATTTGGCGATGCAGGTGCACGTGTGGTGATTGAGGAATTTCTGGAAGGTGAGGAGTTTTCGCTTTTTGCCTTTGTCAATGGTGATACATTTTATGTTATGCCGCCGGCTCAGGACCATAAGCGTGCTTATGACGGTGACAAGGGGCCTAATACAGGCGGTATGGGGGCTTACGCACCTGTGCCTCATCTGCCTCAAGATGTAGTAGATGCTGCGGTGAAAACTATTATTAAACCGGTTTTGGAAGGTATGCTGGCAGAAGGCCGTCCTTATCTTGGGGTGCTTTATGCCGGCCTTATCCTAACAGCTGATGGTCCTAAAGTTATCGAGTTCAATTCGCGTTTTGGCGATCCGGAGACGCAGGTGATTTTGCCGCGTCTGACTTCCGATTTTGCCCAAAATATTACGGCTCTTTTGGCAGGGGAAACACCCGATATCATCTGGACTGATAAAGGTGTAACGCTTGGTGTAGTTGTTGCCTCAGAAGGTTATCCGCTGGCTTATGAGAAAGGCGTAGCGCTGCCTGCCAAAACAGACGGCGATATTATCACCTACTATGCAGGAGCTAAGTTTGCTGAAAACAGCAGGACACTGCTGTCTAATGGAGGCCGGGTCTATATGCTGGTCACCACAGCAGATACTGTTCAGGCTGCACAGGACAGCATATATAGTCAGCTGGACTATCAAAAGACCGCAGGCCTCTTCTACAGAACAGATATTGGGAGTAAAGCTCTTGGAAAATAAATCTTGTATCTTAGTCAGTGCCTGTCTGTTAGGTGAAAACTGCAAGTATAACGGCGGTAATAATTATAATCAGCAGGTTGTTGATTTTGTGTCCGATAAGGAAGTTATCGCAGTTTGTCCGGAGGTTGCTGGCGGTCTGCCAGTTCCCAGGAAGCCTGTGGAGCTCTCCGGCGGGCATGTTCTTGATGCTGAAGGCAAAGTCTATGATAAGCCGTTTCAGGACGGGATTGCTCGTACACTTGCTTGTCTGGAAGGAAAAAGGGTTGATTTAGCTGTCCTTCAGTCCAGAAGTCCATCCTGCGGTGTCCATCAGATTTATGATGGCTCCTTTTCCGGTAAGAAAAAAGCAGGGAGCGGCCTTTTTGCTCAAAAGCTTAAGGACCTTGGGTATCAGGTTCTCGATGCTGAAGATATGAATCAAATGAAAGGAAAACGATGAAACCAGTAATTTCCATTATTATGGGATCCAGCTCCGACTGGACTACCATGAAAAAAACAGCAGATATGCTGGATACATTCGGGGTCAGCTATGAGAAAAAGGTGGTCTCTGCTCACCGCACACCGGACCTTATGTTTAAATATGCTGAGGAAGCGCGCGGCCGCGGGATTAAGGTGATTGTCGCCGGAGCAGGCGGAGCCGCTCACTTACCTGGCATGGTGGCCGCCAAAACCACTCTTCCGGTTATCGGGGTTCCTGTCAAATCCCGGGCTCTGTCCGGACTGGACTCTCTTTATTCTATTGTGCAAATGCCTGGGGGTGTGCCTGTAGCAACTATGGCCATCGGTGAAGCAGGAGCGACTAATGCGGCGCTGACAGCTCTGCGTATCCTCTCTGTTGAAGACAGTGCGATAGCAGACAAACTGGCCGATTTTGCCCGTAAACAAGGAGAAATTGCGGAGGCTATGACAGATGAGCTCGACTAAAACGATTGGGATTATCGGCGGCGGCCAATTAGGGCAAATGATGGCCATATCAGCCATTTACATGGGCCACAAGGTGATTGTCCTAGACCCAGCAGCAAATTGTCCGGCTTCGCGTGTGGCAGAGATGATTGTGGCACCTTACAACGATGTAGAGGCTCTTCGCCAACTGGCAGAGCGCTGTGATGTGCTCACTTATGAGTTTGAGAATGTCGATGCCGATGCGCTGGATGCTGTCATCAGGGAAAACCAGCTGCCTCAGGGAACAGATCTATTGCGCATTGCCCAAAACCGCATTTTTGAAAAAAATTTTCTGTCAAAGGAAGCAGGTGTACCGGTGGCCCCTTACAGAGTTGTTACCTCCAGCTTGGATTTAGAAAATCTTGATTTATCCCGAAGCTATGTTCTTAAAACGGCAACGGGAGGCTATGACGGCCATGGACAAAAAGTTATCCGCGGGCAAGCTGATCTTGAGGAAGCCAGCCGGCTGGCCAATTCGACCGAATGTGTTTTGGAAGAATTTGTCACTTTTGACCGTGAAATTTCGGTCATTATCTCTGGCAATGGGACCGATATGGCTGTTTTTCCGGTTCAGGAAAACATTCACCGCAGCAATATTCTTTCCAAAACCATTGTCCCGGCTCGGATTTCAGATGAGTTGGCTCAAAAAGCCCAGTCTCTGGCGGTACAAATTGCTAAAAAATTGGGACTGTCAGGGACCCTCTGCGTGGAAATGTTTGCGGCAGATGATAGCATCATCGTCAACGAAATCGCACCGCGCCCACACAATTCAGGTCACTACTCTATCGAAGCCTGTGACTTCTCGCAGTTTGATACGCATATTTTGGGGATTCTTGGCCAACCACTGCCCGAAATCAAACTCCATGCGCCTGCTGTCATGCTCAATGTCCTTGGTCAGCACATGGATAAAGCCCAGGCCTATATTGCTGCTAATCCTAGCGCCCACCTCCACCTTTATGGTAAACTAGAGGCAAAGCCTAACCGCAAGATGGGGCACGTGACGGTGTTTAGTGATATGCCTGATGAAGTTGAAGAAATGGGAAAAGGAACAGATTTTTAATGATAATGCAATCATTCATGTCCTGTTGAAAATAGTCAAACAGGCGTAGTTAAGGTAGCCTTGCTTCAGCAAACGCGGCTGTATAGGGATTTAAGTAAGTTTATTCAACAGTTGCTAGTAGGCAATACGCGTTTAAGGAAGACAATTAGTTATAAAGTTGAGTTTTAGGTGAATACTATGAAAACTATCGGTCTTATCGGTGGGATGAGCTGGGAGAGTACGGCTTCCTATTATCAGCTCATCAACGAAGCAATCAAGGAAGAACTTGGCGGTCTCCATTCAGCAAAAATTCTGCTCTATAGTGTAGACTTTGCTGAGATTGAACACTATCAATCCAGTGGTGATTGGGGCAAAAGTGCTCAGGTCTTGTCTGAAATCGCTCAGAAGTTGGAGCAGGCTGGCGCAGATTTCATTGTCATCTGCACCAATACCATGCATAAAGTAGCTCCGCAGATTCAGGAAAAGATTTCAATTCCTATCCTGCATATTGCACAAGCCACTGCTGAGGCACTGCTTGAAAAGGGGATTCAAAAAGTTGGTCTCCTAGGCACTAAGTACACCATGACTCAGGATTTTTACAAGGAAAAGTTACTTGAGGCAGGTTTGGAGGTAGTCATTCCGGATCAGGCTGGTGTTGAGGAAGTCAACCGCATCATTTACGACGAGCTCTGTCTCGGTCAAATCAAAGGAAGCTCCAAACAACTCTATCTCAGCGTTATCGATGATTTGAGAAAAGCTGGCGCAGAAGCAGTTATCCTAGGCTGCACCGAGATTGGTCTTCTAGTCAAACAAGAAGATACAGATATGCCCCTCTTTGACACAACAGCTATTCATGCACAGAAGGCAGCGAAATTTGCTATCAGCAGTGTAATCTAGATAAAAGAGAAAGCCAAGAGATGACAGTGTTTGGTGACGGCTTGTCACTCCTAAAATAATCTGGAGACAGACTGCTGTTATTTCTTTTTAGTATTTGGCTGGTTATAGTTGAAAACTGCTGCAGGGAAAGGATTTGCTTTTGATATGAAAATTTGCATTTTGGGCTTAGGTGTCATAGGAACAACTTACGGTCATGTGTTTCAGCAGGCCGGACATCAAGTAGAGCATCTTGTGAGAGATGGCAAGACGGTTCCTGAACAGTTAACTGTTGATTTATTAGACGGCCGTTATTCCAATAAGGGGGAAGAAAAAAGGGCCTTTTACCATGTTCATTTAGCCCAGCCTGATACGGCATATGACTTTATTTTTTTAAGCGTCAGGAACGGTAAGGTCAATGAGGCCGTTGAGACACTCAGACAGAAAAAAATAAGAGGGAATCTTGTTATCTTCTGCAATTTTTGGATGACCGGTGACGAGATTGCTGAACTTGCCAGAGATTATAACTATGTTATTGGTTTCCCGACCGCTGGCGGCCATCTTGAAGGAAACCATCTGGAAGCCGTTCTATTTGACCATGTGATGCTCGATGATGAGAAAAAGACAGCCATTACTAACTATCAAGATTTAAAAAGTCTGCTGCAGTCAGCTGATATTAAGGTAGAGGTTCCTTATGATATGGTAGAATGGATATGGATTCATATGGCTATTAATGCGGGAGTTACTTCAACGGCAGCTGGTCTTGGCCATTTGGATAATCCGCAGAAACTGGCGGTTGATTTGATGAAGGATTCGCAAAAGCTGGCATTGGCAGTTAAGGTGATTCGCGAAACGACCCGAGTGACATCTGCCTATGGCGTTGATTTGAAAAGGTATAGGGGAGAGCTGCTTCCTTATAAGCTGCCTGCATGGCTGGCTGGGAAAATTATGAAAGCAATGTTTGCCAGCAATCAACTGACCAGACGGATTATGACCCTGCATAATGATAAAGATGATATCTTCTATGGCTGCCAAAAGGTTTACAGTGCCGGGAAAAAAGCTGGAGTTTCGATGCCTCTCTTTACCGAAAATATCAAAAAGCTTGTCCCTTATTTCCAAAATTATTGAAGGAGACTTTATGATTCAGATCATAACTCATGCTTTTATTGCAAATGGTAAGACTGGTGTAGTTGAAATTGTTTTTGCCTCGGCTGATAAAAAAGCTGTTAACAGCAAAATGGCAGAACTGAAAACCCAGTTTCCAAACGATTATCTTGCTGTCTATGACCTTCCGCTGGATACGGATTTGAATAAACTTCCTCATTATCCATCAGTGGCCATTGGGAGAGAGGATTTTGAATGATTAGTAATCGGTCTGAGAATATAAATGCAGATAACCGGCTTAATAAAAGGAACAAGCTAGGAGCAAGGGCACCGCTGAACTGAATCCGGGCTACAGACTGTGCCAAAAAGATAACCATGACCTATCTTCCTTGATATAGTCATAAAACATACTTAAGATAAAACTGAAAGGAGTGAGAGGGTCCCGAGATTTGAACTCGTGCTAAAAGTGTCAGAAAAAAGATGGACTTCCTTGTGTGCAAGCACACGGCGTCAGTCTCCTATTTTTCTCTCGCTTTCTTAACACCCTCTGTATCATAATTATGCTAGAACGTTATTCCCGCCCTGAGATGGCGACTATTTGGTCGGAAGAAAATAAATACCGCGCATGGCTGGAGGTTGAAATCCTCGCAGATGAGGCCTGGGCGGAACTGGGGGAAATTCCTGCGGAAGATGTGGCCCTCATTCGGGAGAAGGCTGACTTTGATATTGCCCGCATTCTGGAGATTGAAGAGGAGACCCGCCATGATGTGGTGGCTTTTACTCGTGCGGTGTCTGAAACCCTTGGCGAGGAGCGCAAGTGGGTTCACTATGGTCTGACCTCTACCGATGTGGTGGATACAGCTTATGGCTACCTTTATAAGCAGGCCAACGATATTATCCGTCGCGACCTTGATCATTTCACCGAAATTGTGGCGGAAAAGGCGCGTGAACACAAGTATACCATTATGATGGGCCGTACGCATGGTGTTCACGCGGAGCCGACAACCTTTGGGCTCAAGCTAGCGACTTGGTACAGCGAAATGAGGCGCAATATAGAGCGGTTTGAGCATGCCGCCAGCGGTGTGGAAGCTGGGAAAATTTCTGGTGCTGTGGGGAACTTTGCCAATATTCCGCCTTTTGTGGAGAAATATGTCTGTGAAAAATTAGGTATCCGTCCGCAGGAAATTTCGACACAAGTACTGCCCCGTGACCTCCACGCGGAATACTTTGCCGTATTAGCCAGCATCGCCACATCAATTGAACGCATGGCGACTGAAATCCGCGGCCTGCAGAAATCCGAACAGCGTGAAGTGGAAGAGTTCTTTGCCAAAGGTCAAAAAGGGAGCTCAGCTATGCCCCACAAGCGCAACCCAATCGGTTCTGAGAATATGACTGGGCTTGCCCGTGTTATCCGCGGGCATATGGTGACGGCTTATGAAAACGTTGCGCTTTGGCACGAACGTGACATCTCCCATTCATCGGCTGAACGTATCATTGCGCCGGATACAACCATTCTGATTGACTATATGCTCAACCGTTTCGGCAATATCGTTAAAAATCTTACGGTTTTCCCAGAGAATATGAAGCGCAACATGAATTCGACCTTCGGTCTGATTTACAGTCAGCGCGTTATGCTTAAGCTTATTGAAAAAGGCATGACCCGTGAGCAGGCCTACGATCTTGTCCAGCCAAAAACAGCCCAGTCTTGGGACGAGCAAATTGATTTTAAACCTCTTCTTGAAGCCGATAAAGAGGTCACTGGCAAGCTCAGTCAAACAGAGATTGATGACCTCTTTGATCCAAGCTACTACGCTAAACGTGTGGATGATATCTTTGCTCGGATTGGTTTGTAAGCAAGATATTTTGCTTAGAAACCTGTTATACTGTAAGATTTTAAAGTTTTTACGGGACAATATCTGGTGCCTAAACACTGCTATGAGCTATAGTTCAACGGAAAATGCCTTTTTCATACATCTCCAAAATAAACACTTGTTTTCGTAAATTTTTAGGAGCATTATAAAAAAGAGGAGAGGTGATTAGATATGGAGTATCAAACAGAAGTCGTTATTGTTGGTGCCGGAGCAGCCGGTTTTGGAGCAGCTCTCAGCTTGGTCGATGCAGGTAAAAATGTTATTATGCTTGAAAAAGGCGATCGGTATGGCGGTGCTGGCATGTTTGGAGCAGAAGGTTTATTTGCTGTTGGCAGCAAACTTCAGCAGGCTTCAGAAGATGATAAAACGCGTCATTACAAGCTTCAGGATGCCATAGAAGAAATGCTGAATTATACCCACCATCGTTCAAATGCCCGTATAACGCGTGCCATTCTAGAAAAATCTGCTGATACAATTGCATGGCTGCAAGAACATGGTATGGAAACTGAGCTGGTAAATAATACGCAGGAAGTCCATCAAGACCATGCAATGGTTTATCACCAATACATTGATAAATTTGCTGCATTTGACAGAATGAAAGACTATTTTGAAGCAAAAGGCGGCCTTCTTTTAACCGAAACAGCCGGTCAAGATTTGATTTATCAAGAGAATCAGATCAAAGGAGTAAAAGCGGTTAAGGCTGATGGTGAGACAATTGAAATTAGCTGCCAAGCTGTTGTTCTAGCAGACGGCGGTTTTGTTGGGAATGCAGAGATGGTTGCTGAGGCTTTGACCATCGCCCCAGAATTCCTTTATAGCATGGGAGAGCGTAAAGCGACAGGGGATAGCTTCACAATGTTAGAAAAGTTGGGGGTTGAAACGCGTCAACACCGCTACTTTGAAAATCATGCTGCTACAGTTGTGTCAAAAACGAATCCTAAATGGCGAAATATAGCTGTATTTACCTTGACGAATTTGCCTTTTCTATGGGTCGATGCACAGGGCAAACGCTTTGTTAATGAAGAAATTGTCTATGATTTTGCTCTATGGGGGAATGCAACTTATACAGCCGGCGGCTATTATTACTACATTATGGATCAGGCGCAGGTTGATTTTCTAAAAACAAATGTTTTAGATTGGACCCAGTCCTTTGAACGTACTTTTGTGACATTGGCACATCAGCCTATGACACATCAAGTTGGGCCTTTTCCGACTTTAGACAGTGATTTGGAAGAAGCTGCTGAAAACGGCGCAGCTTTTAAAGCGTCAAGTTTACAAGCATTAGCAGAACAAATCGGCTGTTCCTCCCAATCCTTGAAAGAAACAGTTGAGACCTATAACACAGCTATCCAGCAAAAGTCGGATACAGAATTCGGGAAATCCGAAACGTTTCTGAAATTTCCTATCGCAGAAGGGCCGTTCTACGCGGTTTGTCCTATTTCTACCTCATTAGGTACTATTGGCGGTATTCCGGCTAATGAAGCTTTTCAGGTGCTGTACCCTGATCAAAAACCTGTCAAGGGAGCTTTTGTAGCGGGTAATAATGCAACCGGTATGTATGATAACTCCTATCCGACCCTAGAGGGAATCAGCTGTGCGTTTGCATGGAATTCCGGCCGGATTGCAGGTGAATCAGCCGTTAAATTACTGAACCAGGGAGTATCAGCGTATTATTGTTAGAATATATTTGAGTCTTCTTTAACGGATTTGCCTATTGTCTAAACTATATTTTTTGCTTAAATTTTCGGAGATGAGGCAGGGACAAAAAGTCCTGCCTCGTTTTACTTTTTTAAACAGATGAGTTTGGCGAAGTGATTGATTGGAGGTGGGATAACAAAACCGAAATCATCATGTTATGACAATTGACCGATTTTTGTCCCACTCTCATTTTTAGTAAAGCATGCGGTCTCTAAACTTAAAATCGACCAGTTTAAACAAAAGGGAATATCCCTTGTTTTTTTTAGTCAAAATGATTTGTTAAATATGTCAGTCCGTGTTAAAATAAGCTAATAAAAAACGAAAGAAATTTTAGGAGCAAGTGTGAAAAAGTTTGGTGGGAAAATTAAACGTTTAAGGCTTGCAAATAAGCTGACACGGGAAGAACTTTGCGGAGATGAGACGGAGCTGTCTGTCAGGCAGCTGGCGCGGATTGAATCAGGGCAGTCAGCCCCTACGCTTAATAAAATAAGGTATATTGCTAAATGTTTGGGAGTAACTGTTGGTGAGCTGACAGACGGTGAAAGTTTTGCCCTGCCTGCCCGTTATGAGGAACTGAAATACCTCATTATGAGGACACCGATATATGATGACAGCAGCCGGGTTGAATTGGTTGAGACTTACTTTGATGAGATATATGAATATTATTACAATAGCCTGCCCGAAGAAGAACAGCTGTCCATCGATGTTCTTCAGTCTTCTTTAGATGCCCACATGACGGATAATATTGAATTTGGCAGCGGACTGCTGCAGGATTACTTTGAGCAGGTCAAAGCTAAAAAAGTTTACGGTATCAATGATCTGCTGCTTATCGGACTCTATTTTTATCAAAGTTCGTCTGATCACATTTACCTTGATGATACTTCTTTAGAAACTTTGGATATGCTGGCCGGCCGTCTGGTTCTTCAAACCAGATATATCGTCCCCAGTCATCTTTTTCTGCTGCGAGATGTCTTGCTGCAGTGCAGCGGCCTGCTTTTACTGACCAAATCTTATCAGCATCTCTTAACCATTGTTCAGGAACTGAATACCATCATCAGTAAAACTCAGGACTACCAAAAGAAACCGCTGGTTGATATGATCGAATGGAAATATTATCTGTATGTGGATCAGGATTTCAGCGCAGCTCAGCTGAAATATCAGCAGGCTGTGCAATTCTCTGTTATGATTGATGACGAGATTTTAAAAGAAAATTTAGAGAAAGAATGGCGGAACGACAGCCTGCAGTTAAGAACATGACATTTTTGTCATGTTCTTCTTGCTTTGGCGCATGTATAATAAATGCAGTTTATCAGAAAGGAGGGGTGAAGATGTTCCAAGCCTTTTTAGGGTCTATTTGGTGGTTTAGATAAAACCAAAAGTCTCCGAAATGAGAAATTGCATCATGTCATTTCTTACTTGTCTCAAAACAAAGGATGAGGTCTTCTCATCCTTTTTCTGCTGTTGGCGGAACGCTTAATGCTGCAATGTTTGAAACGAAAGGACAGGTTGTCATTGAAAATACGGTCCGGACTTGCTATACTAATCTCATGACAAGAATTTTAGACAATCATTTAATGGAAGATGAAGAAGCACTTGAGCCGACCCTCCGTCCTCGTTATTTAAAAGAGTATATCGGCCAGAATAAGGTGAAAGAGCAGCTGAAAATTTTCATTGAGGCTGCTAAAATGCGGGATGAAGCTCTGGATCATGTTCTTTTATTCGGTCCTCCGGGACTTGGCAAAACGACAATGGCTTTTGTTATCGCCAATGAACTCGGCGTAAATCTCAAGCAGACTGCGGGACCGGCGATTGAAAAAGCCGGAGATCTGGTTGCTGTACTCAATGATTTGGAACCGGGAGATGTTCTTTTTATCGATGAGATTCACCGGCTTCCTATGGCGGTTGAGGAAGTTCTCTACAGTGCCATGGAGGATTTTTACATCGATATCATGATTGGAGCCGGGGATACCAGTCACAGTGTTCATTTGGATTTGCCTCCTTTCACGCTTATTGGGGCAACGACACGCGCCGGTATGCTGTCCAATCCTTTGCGTGCTCGGTTTGGTATCACGGGGCATATGGAGTATTACAGCACTGAGGCTCTGACTGACATTGTTGAACGGACAGCGGCTATTTTTACGATGGCCATTGAACATGAAGCGGCTGCGGAGTTAGCTAGGCGCAGCCGCGGGACACCGCGTATCGCTAACCGTTTGCTCAAGCGCGTGCGGGACTACGCCCAAATTATGGGAGACGGGAAGATTAATAGAGACATGACAGACAAGGCCTTAAACATGCTCGATGTCGATCATGAAGGGCTGGATTATGTGGATCAGAAAATCTTAAAAACCATGATTGAAGTATACAAAGGAGGACCGGTCGGTCTGGGAACCTTATCTGTCAATATTGCCGAGGAACGTGACACGGTTGAAGATATGTATGAACCCTACCTGATTCAAAAAGGCTTTATGATGCGGACTCGAAGCGGGCGAGTGGCTACAGCCAAGGCTTATGAGCATCTGGGTTATATTTATCCTGGAGAAAATTAATAATTTTAACATCTTTATGCAACCAGACTGTCATTTATATGACAATCTGGTTATTTTTATTTAGTCAAAAATTTTTTCTTTATTTTTTTGTTATAATAAACGAATAGGAGGATGATATATTTATGAAAAAAACAATTAAGTTAACCTTACTGACTGCCAGTATCTTGGCACTTGCTGCCTGCAGCAGCAATAATCAGACAGAAAACTCAAAGACCGCCTCTTCCAGTTCCAGTGTAACTAAGAGTACGAGTTCTGATAAAACGACATCAAGCAGTCAGTCTGATACTGGCAGCGGTAAAGGCATAACTTACAGTGATGGCAGCACAATTTTAGTTAGCGGTTCCAATAATTTTAAGGTAACGTTGAATGATGGGACGGATATAACAGCAACTGATGATGGAACCTACACCATTCTTGATTCGGACGGAACAACAGTAACTAAAGCAGCTGACGGCAGCTATGCGATTGTTTTATCTGATGCTACAAACATAGCAGCCAAAGGAGACGGCACATATGTCATTACAAGCGCGAGCGGGGAAGTTAAAATGGGCTCCAACTTAAGTGAGATTGATGACTATTTAACAGAAAACGGCTATCCGACTATTGAGGACTATGACGAAAAGGTAGAGGATATTAAGGACTATATTGACAGCCATTAAAGACTATTGGTCTTGTTGCTGGATTTTAACCAGCAATGGGGAAATCAGCAATTGATCAACAGCCAGCTGAGTTTTTTGCTGCCGACAGGCGCAGAAAGCTTGGCTGTTTTTTTGAGGTAAAGCCTTATTTAAAGTGGAAAATCCGTTAAAAATAGGGTAATATTAAAGGAGGAAAGTAACATTAAAAGGAACCTCAAAGATGAAAAAAATCTGTTTTGTTTGTCTGGGCAATATTTGCCGTAGCCCTATGGCTGAATTTGTGATGAAGGATATGGCTAAAGGGCAGCCTGTCCTTGTAGAAAGCCGGGGGACCTCAGGCTGGGAGCACGGCAATCCTATTCATTCCGGGACACAGACTGTTTTGAAGCAACATCGTATCGTTTTTGATAAAACGAAAGTTTCTCAGCGCATCAGTCTGAAGGATTTTACGGATTTTGATTATCTTATCGGCATGGATAAGGATAATGTGCGTGATTTAAAGCGTTTGTCTGATGGCAGATTTACTGAGAAGATCTTTTTATTTACAGAAAATGGTGTACCTGATCCTTGGTACACAGGAGACTTTGCTGCAACTTATGATCTGGTGAAGCAGGGCTGCCGGTATTGGCTGTCAGTGCTTTCTGAAAAGGCGGAAAATTGATAAAGAAGAGGAAGGGATAATAATGAGAAGGTTTAAGCTGACACGGGAGAAATTAGAACTTGCAAGTGTGCTTCTTATTGTAGTCTGCGGACTTTCTGTGCTCCCTCTTGCTTTTAAAGAAAAGACGGCGCTGACCTATGATGATGGGAAAATAAGCTACACAGGCTATGTTGTTAATAACCGGATGAACGGCCAGGGAAAGCTGACTTATGAAAACGGCGATGTCTATGAAGGGCAGTTTACTAATGGGGTGTTCAACGGTCAGGGGACGTTTACATCAAGTCATGGCTGGTCTTACAGCGGCAGTTTTAAAAACGGTCAGGCTGACGGCCAAGGGACTCTGAAAGCTAAGAACGAAGAAGTCTATACAGGCACCTTTGTACAGGGGATTTATCAAAAATGAGAATAAAATGGTTTTCTTTAATACGTGTTTGCGGCCTGCTGCTGGTGCTGCTTTACCATTTCTTTAAAAACACTTTTCCAGGCGGCTTTATCGGTGTTGATGTGTTTTTTACGTTTTCAGGCTATCTGATTACAGTCTTGCTGATAGATGAATATGCCAGAAATAAGCGCATCAACCTGCTGGCTTTTTTTAGACGGCGGTTTTACCGAATTGTTCCGCCTTTGGTATTAATGATTCTTTGCATTATGCCTTTCGTCTACTTAGTTCGTTCAGATTTTATTGCGGGAATCGGCCGGCAGATTGCGGCAGCTTTGGGTTTCGCCACTAATTTTTATGAGATTATTACGGGCGGGAATTATGAAACACAGTTTATTCCCCATCTTTTTGTACATACGTGGAGTTTGGCCATCGAGGTTCATTTTTACATTATTTGGGGCTTTTTAGTCTGGTGGCTGGCCAGACAAGGTTACGATAAGAATAAATTAAGAAGTCTTGTTTTTATCTTATCAGCGGCTCTTTTTGCGCTTAGTTTTGGCAGCATGTTCATCAGAGCCTTTTTCGTAGACAATGTATCGCGTATTTATTTTTCAACACTTTCTCACACCTATCCCTTCTTTTTAGGAGCCATGGTTGCTACACTGTCAGGTGTAGCAGAAACAACAGCGCGCTTCAAGCGCAATTCACGGCTCTGGTCCGTGAGGCGCACGCTTTCTGTTTTTGCTGGCAGTTTTTCTCTTTTGCTGATATTGAGCCTGCTGCTTGATTTTAACAGCCTTGTAACTTATCTTTTTGGCTTTTTCCTGGCAAGTTTCTTTACGGTGCTGATGATTTATGCGGCGCGCGTGCTTCATGATAAAACAGCTGATCTGAAAGAACCGCTTATTATAACCTTTTTAGCAGATATCAGCTATGGCATGTATCTCTTTCACTGGCCTTTTTATATTATTTTCAGCCAGCTTTTGCCTAATGTGTTGGCCGTTCTGTTAACCCTCTTTTTCTCACTTGTCTTTTCGGCTTTATCTTATTATATTATTGAACCATTTATTGCAGGTAAAAAAATCAGGCTTCTTGGAGTTGATTTTAATCTCACTCCTTATAAAAAATGGCTTTATGGCACAGTCGGTTTCCTGAGTGCCCTAACGCTTGTGACAGTGATTGTGGCTCCCAGAGTTGGTGCTTTTGAAACGGAATTAACTGTTAATTCTTTAAAACAAGCCCAAATGAATCTTGAACGTACACATACATTAGCTGCAGGAGATGCAAGTGCACTCAGTGATGTTATGGTTATTGGAGATTCGGTTGCTTTACGTTCCAGCGACGCTTTTGCTTCACTCTTACCGGAAGCACAGCTGGATGCTTCAGTAAGCCGCGATTTTGATGATGCCTTTACTATTTTTCGGAATCATCTGGACAGCGGGACCTTGTCAAAAGTCGTTGTACTGGCTGTCGGTGTCAATTCGCTGGACCAATATAAAGAAGATCTCGACCAGTTTGTGGAGGCTCTTCCTGATGGTTATCGTCTGGTTCTGGTCACCCCTTATAATTCTAAAAACATAACTCAGGTTTCAGAAGTCAGGGAATACGAACTGCTGCTTGCTAAGACCTACGATTATCTTACTGTTGCCGACTGGTATCAGGCTGCTGTTGATAATCCCGATATCTGGAACGGCACAGACGGTGTTCATTACAGCGATGCTGATGAAGAGGGAGCTAACCTCTATGTAGAAACTATTCAGAAAGCTGTTCAAAAAGCAGCAAAACATCCAGCTAAAGGGGAGTCGGAATGATAATGAAATGGAGAGTGGGACAAAATCGGTCAATTGTCATAACATGATGCTTTCGATTTTGTCGTCCCGCCTCCGCACAGTTGCTTAGAGAAACTACTATTCTGTTGTGCCGCAAGGGATGGGAACTTCCACTGCGCCAAACTCATCTGTTTAAAACAGTAAAACGAGGAGGACTTTTGTCTCAGCCTTGTCACTGTTTTTTTATTTGAAGTCCGTCTTTTACAGATTAAAAAACTTCAAAAAAATGAAATCGTTTACTGCTCAAAAAGTTTCTGATTAGCTGTTTACAAATAAAAATGATAGAGCTATAATAAAGGTGACAGAGGATGTCAGAAAAATAAGGGGGATAAAAATGACTGAATTGTTCTATGATGTTTTAGCAACAGTTTGGATTTCCATTGCTGGGGTAGACTCGCGCTGGGAATATTAATTAATTGACTTTACTAGTAGCGAAATGATTCAACACCGCGCCTTTAGACAGGTTTTGCAGCTGATTCAGCTGCAGGTCTGCCTAAGGGCGTTTTTATGATAGCGGTTTTTAATTTCTAGGTAAGTTTTGTCTGCCTCTGGTTAAGTTCAGACCGCTAATTTTGATGTGGTGCAGACATAGTTGGTTTCCTCTGTTTTTCATTCTCGTGCCTAACGCTCAGTCATTTTATTGCAGCGAAAAATTTCTAATGCCTGCCTCTTCATAAAGCAGATCCTTATTGCTTTTAATATAAAGCTTTTGCTATTTTCCGGCACTTCACTCAAATATTCAGAAAATTATGGTATAATGCATGTACAAGACTATCTAGATAAAGAGGAAGAAGTATGACCTTGATATACCAGTCAACACGTGATGAAAACAATAGAGTAACGGCCAGTCAGGCTATTCTGCAAGGCTTAGCAGCTGACGGCGGACTGTTCACCCCCCTGTCCCTGCCCAAGCTCAATCTTGATTTCGATCAGCTTCAGCAGGCATCATATCAAGAAGTTGCTAAACTTGTTTTAGCCGCTTTTCTGGATGACTTTACAGAAGCAGAACTGGATTACTGTATTGAATCTGCTTACGATGATAAGTTTGATACTCCTGCCATCGCACCCTTGGTTAAAGTTGAAGGACACTATAACTTAGAACTGTTTCACGGCTCCACTATTGCTTTTAAGGATATGGCTCTGTCCATTTTGCCTTATTTACTAACAACATCTGCCAAAAAACAGGGGGTAGATCATAAAATTGTTATTCTGACTGCGACATCAGGTGATACAGGAAAAGCTGCTATGGCTGGTTTTGCTGATGTTCCGGGAACGGAAATCATTGTTTTTTATCCTAAAGGCGGGGTCAGTAAGATTCAGGAACTCCAGATGACCACCCAAGAAGGAGCTAATACCCACGTTATTGCCATAGAAGGAAATTTTGATGATGCTCAGACCAATGTCAAAGAGATGTTTAATAATTCAGATTTAAAGCTGAAACTTCAGGAGCATCAGATGCAGTTCTCATCAGCAAATTCGATGAATATCGGCCGTTTGGTGCCACAGATTGTTTACTATATCTATGCTTACGCTCAGCTGATTAAAACAGAACAGATTAAGAGTGGGGATGAAATTAATGTAACCGTCCCGACAGGAAATTTCGGCAATATCTTAGCCGCTTACTATGCCCGCCAAATTGGTCTGCCTATTGGCAAGCTGATTTGTGCTTCCAATGAAAACAAGGTTTTGGCAGACTTCTTTGCGAGCAGAACTTATGATAAGAAGCGTCCTTTCCGTGTGACAACGAGTCCTTCTATGGATATTCTAGTGTCGTCAAACTTGGAGCGTCTGCTTTTTCATCTGCTGGACAATGATGCTGCTGCAACGAAGCGTTTAATGGATGAACTGGCAGTCAAAGGAGAATACCATTTGCCTGAAGCGGTGAATCAGGATATTCTGAATTTATTTGCAGCGGGTTCTGCAACAGAAGAAGAGACGGCAGCTGAAATCAAACGTGTTTACGAGCACTCTGCTTACATTGAAGACCCACATACGGCAGTTGCTTCTGCGGTTTACCGGGCTTATGCTGAACGTACAGGAGACCAGAGACCGACAGTTATCGCTTCAACGGCCAGTCCTTACAAGTTTCCCCGTGTCGCAGTAGAGGCTGCTACAGGAAAAGATGCAGGGAATGATTTTGCAGCTGTACGTGAACTGCATGCCTTGTCAGGTGTTGCTGTTCCTAAGGCTGTAGCTGGCTTGGAAACGGCAACTGTCCGCCACAGAGCGGTTGTTGCCAGCAAGGCGATGCAGGAGGCGGTTGAAGACTGTCTCGGTCTTTCCTGATAAAAAAGCACAAGCAGTCAGAAAGACTGAAATACAGAGGCACATGATGCGTACCCCTTTCTTTTGGCTGCGGTGCTTTTCTTATGTAATAGTATGAATTCAAAAAAGAACATTATTCAGCTGGCTCTGCCTGCTATGGGGGAAAATATTCTGCAGATGCTTATGGGAGCTGCAGATAATTTCTTGGTAGCTCAGGTAGGTTTAGCTGCGGTTTCCGGAGTATCAGTTGCCAATAATATTATCACGGTATATCAGGCTTTGTTCATTGCCCTTGGTGCTGCGGTTTCCAGTTTGATTGCTAAAAGCTATGGCGAAAAAAATCTAGCCCAGACCAAACGTTATCAGTCAGAATCAGTTTTTGTGACGTTAATTCTTGGGCTGGCTTTAGGTCTGTTTTCTTTGGTATTCGGCAAAACGGTTCTGAGATTGCTGGGGACAAGCCCGTCAGTGACACAGAATGGCGGGCTCTATCTAATTATTGTGGGCGGTCTGATTTTCGGTTTAGGGCTAATGACGACTTTCGGGGCACTTCTGCGGGCACAAGGCAAATACGTACTGCCTATGACGGTCAGTTTGCTGATTAACTTGCTTAATGCCTTGCTGTCCGCTTGTGCAGTTTTGGTTTTTAACTGGGGCGTTGCGGGTGTCGCGGCTGCAACTGTTTGTTCACGTTTGCTCGGGGTCTTGCTTTTGGGCAGCCAGCTTCCTGTTAGAGAGATTTTCAGCCAGATAAGGCTGCGGGCGGATAAAGAGTTGCTGGGCTTGGCTCTGCCTGCTGCAGCTGAGCGTCTGATGATGAGAGCCGGCGATATTGTCATTGTAGCGATAATTGTGAAATTTGGTACGGAAGCTGTTGCTGGCAATGCCATCGGAGAGACCCTGACTCAATTTAATTACATGCCTGGGATGGCTGTCGCGACAGCGGCTGTCATTTTAGTAGCCCATAGTCTGGGTGAAGGCAATAAGAAAGACATCAGACTTCTGGTTAGAGATTCTTATCTTATTTCTTTATTGTTAATGCTGCTGATCGGGGCCTTGATTTTTTTCTTTGGCCGCAGTTTGACAGGCCTGTTTACTGTAAACACAGCAGCTGTTCAGGCTAGTCTGATTGTTTTGTTTTATTCTTTTATCGGCAGCCCTGCAGCAGCAGGAGCGCTTGTTTTCACAGCTGTCTGGCAGGGACTTGGTCAGGCTAGGCTTCCTTTATATGCGACGACTATTGGAATGTGGGGAATCCGCATTGTCCTCGGCTCTGTTCTGGGTCTTTTTCTTGGTCTGGGTCTGGCTGGTGTTTGGCTGGCGACACTTATGGATAACGTATTTAGGTGGTTTTTTCTCTACTGCAGATACAGACAGTTTATACAGGAGAAGTAGAATATAGTAAAAAACGCAGCTTCGGCTGCGTTTTTTTGAAACCCTTTTCCTGAATAAAATCAAAAAAAATAATAAAAACCCCTTGCAAAGCCTTGTCAAATCTGATATTATAGGTGGGTGCTGTAAAAAAAAACAGCTTTAGCTATGATGCAAGAGGTTGCGACACGCTCGGTTGCATTGCCACGCAATCGCCTGTCGGTTTTCTTGAAGAGCTAGCCTATTATCGTAAATAGACGAGAGGAGAAAAGATGGCAAATAGAAAAATCCGTATCCGCCTGAAGGCTTACGAACACCGTACATTAGATGCGGCTGCTGAAAAGATTGTTGAAACTGCAACACGCACCGGTGCGACAATTGCCGGACCTGTTCCGTTGCCAACTGAACGCAGTCTTTATACAGTTATCCGTGCGACTCACAAGTACAAGGATTCTCGTGAGCAGTTCGAAATGCGGACACACAAGCGTTTGATTGACATTATCAACCCGACACAGAAAACAGTGGATGCTTTGATGAAACTGGATCTGCCAAGCGGTGTCAACGTGGAAATCAAACTTTAATTAATATAAGGGCCTGTAAGTGCTCTTGTGAAAAAACTGAGCAGGAAAGCTCGGAAAACAAAAATAAAATATAGTAAAGGAAATAGTTCTCATGACAAAAGGAATCTTAGGGAAAAAAGTGGGAATGACTCAAATCTTCACAGAAAACGGTGAATTTATTCCTGTAACAGTCATTGAAGCAACACCTAATGTTGTGCTTCAGGTTAAAACTGTCGAAACAGACGGTTATGAAGCTGTTCAAGTAGGTTTTGATGACAAACGTGAAGTGCTGAGCAACAAACCTGCCAAAGGCCATGTAGCAAAAGCTAACACAGCTCCTAAGCGCTTCATTCGTGAATTCAAAAACATCGAAGGCTTGGAAGTTGGTCAGGAAATTACAGTTGATACTTTCGCAGCCGGTGATGTTGTTGATGTCACAGGAACAACAAAAGGAAAAGGTTTCCAAGGGGCGATTAAGCGTCATGGACAATCGCGCGGACCGATGTCACACGGCTCACGCTATCACCGCCGTCCGGGTTCGATGGGGCCGGTTGATCCTAACCGTGTCTTCAAAGGCAAAAAATTAGCCGGACGTATGGGTGGCAACCGTGTAACAGTACAAAACCTTGAGGTGGTACAAGTGATTCCGGAAAAGAACGCTATCCTTATTAAAGGTAACGTACCGGGAGCTAAAAAGTCACTTGTTACCATCAAATCAGCAGTTAAAGCTGCTAAATAATAAGGAAAGGGGAAATCAGTAAAAATGGCCAACGTAAAACTATTTGACCAGACTGGTAAAGAAGTCAGCGAAATCACTTTAAACGATGCTGTCTTCGGAATTGAACCAAATGAAGCGGTTGTTTTTGATGTATTAATCAGCCAGCGTGCCAGCCTTCGCCAAGGAACACATGCGGTAAAAAACCGTTCTGCTGTTCGCGGCGGTGGGCGTAAGCCGTGGCGCCAAAAAGGAACTGGGCGTGCCCGCCAAGGTTCTATTCGTGCGCCTCAATGGCGTGGCGGCGGCGTTGTTTTTGGACCGACTCCGCGTTCGTATGCCTACAAACTTCCGCAGAAAGTTCGCCGTCTTGCTTTGAAATCAGTTTATTCAGCAAAAGTTGCTGAAAATAAATTTATCGCTGTGGACGCTCTTTCATTCGCAGCTCCAAAAACTGCTGAGTTTGCAAAACTTCTCGCTGCGCTTGATGTTGATACAAAAGTGCTCGTTCTCCTTGAAGAAGGCAATGCATTTGCTGAACTGTCAGCTCGCAATCTTCCTAATGTGACGGTTGCTACAGCCGGAACTGCAAGTGTTCTTGATATTGTCAACAGCGACAAGGTTTTAGCTACTAAAGAAGCGATCTCTACGATTGAGGAGGTTCTTGCATAATGAATTTGTACGATGTCATTAAAAAACCAGTTATCACTGAAAAAGCAATGTACGACTTGGAATCAGGAAAGTACACATTTGAAGTAGATACACGTGCACATAAGCTTTTGATTAAGCAGGCTGTCGAAGCTGCTTTTGAAGGGGTTAAAGTTGCCAGCGTTAATACTGTCAATGTTAAACCGAAAGCAAAGCGTGTCGGCCGCTACACTGGTTTTACAAGTAAAACTAAAAAAGCGATTATTACACTGACAGCTGATTCTAAAACAATTGATCTGTTTGAAACAGAAGCTGAATAATCTAAGGAGGAAATAAGGTGGGTATTAAAGTTTATAAACCAACGACCAATGGCCGTCGTAATATGACTTCTTTGGATTTTGCAGAAATTACTACTACAACTCCTGAGAAATCACTGCTTGTTCCTTTAAAGAACAAGGCAGGCCGCAATAATCAAGGCCGCATTACTGTCCGTCACCAAGGCGGCGGGCATAAACGCCACTACCGTTTGATTGACTTCAAACGTAACAAAGATGGTGTCGAAGCAATTGTTAAAACAATTGAATATGATCCAAACCGCACAGCTAATATCGCTTTGGTGCATTACACTGATGGCGTGAAAGCTTATATCCTTGCGCCGAAAGGTCTTGAAGTTGGCCAGCGTATTGTATCAGGGCCGGATGCAGACATCAAGGTCGGCAACGCGCTTCCTTTGGCCAACATCCCTGTTGGTACTGTTGTTCACAATATTGAGCTGAAACCTGGAAGAGGGGCTGAACTTATCCGAGCTGCTGGTGCTTCTGCTCAAGTGTTGGGACAGGAAGGCAAGTATGTGCTTGTCCGCCTTCAGTCTGGTGAAGTCCGGATGATTCTCGGGACCTGCCGTGCTACTGTTGGTACTGTCGGCAATGAACAGCAAAGCCTGATCAACATCGGTAAAGCAGGGCGCAGCCGCTGGAAAGGGATTCGTCCTACAGTCCGCGGTTCTGTAATGAACCCTAACGATCACCCGCACGGTGGTGGTGAAGGTAAAGCGCCGGTTGGACGCAAAGCGCCATCAACTCCTTGGGGCAAACCTGCACTTGGTTTGAAAACACGGAGCAAAAAAGCTAAATCAAATAAACTTATTGTTCGCCGCCGTAACGAAAAATAGGCGTCTGAACATCAGAATACATGCTTATGGCGGCTGAATTGCCGTAAGCTCAGAGTGCAGTCTTTTTATGCACAGGCACTCTGTTGATATTATCCGCCAGCTCGGTAGGGCAGTGATAGTTTAAACTGCTGCAGCTTATCTAAAAGCCTTTGCTGGTTTTAAAGTCAGAAGAGGTTTCTTCTGGTTGAGCCTGATGCAAAGAAAGCAGTTCGTTTTCTATCTCTTCTCAAGCCGCTGTGGTATCTATTTTAAAGGAGAAAAATAAAAATGGGACGCAGTCTTAAAAAAGGACCTTTCGCCGACGAGCATTTAATGAAAAAAATTGAAGCTCAGGCTAATGACGAAAAGAAAAAAGTAATTAAAACTTGGTCGCGCCGTTCAACGATCTTCCCAAGTTTTGTCGGATATACAATCGCAGTTTACGATGGACGCAAACATGTTCCTGTTTATATTCAGGAAGATATGGTAGGCCACAAACTTGGTGAATTTGCACCGACAAGAACTTACAAAGGTCACGCAGCTGACGATAAGAGAACACGTCGTTAATAGGAGGAGAAAACACAATGGCAGAAATTACTTCAGCTAAAGCAATGGCTCGTACAGTGCGTGTTTCCCCTCGGAAAACACGTCTTGTGCTCGATCTTATCCGCGGTAAGAACGTTGCTGATGCAATTGCAATTTTAAAATTCACGCCTAACAAAGCCGCTCGTGTAGTTGAAAAGACACTCAATTCAGCTATCGCTAATGCAGAAAACAATTTTGGCTTGGAAAAGGCAGATTTAGTGGTGTCTGAAACATTTGCAAACGAAGGACCGACGATGAAACGTTTCCGTCCGCGTGCGAAAGGGTCAGCTTCACCGATTAATAAACGGACAACTCACGTTACCGTAGTTGTAGCAGAAAAATAAGGAGGTAAAATCGTGGGTCAAAAAGTACATCCAATTGGTATGCGTGTCGGAATCATCCGTGACTGGGATGCGAAATGGTATGCTGAAAAAGAATACGCGGATTACCTTCATGAGGATCTGGCAATCCGTAAATTTATCAACAAAGAGCTGGTGGATGCTTCAGTTTCAACCATTGAAATTGAGCGCGCTGTAAATAAAGTTATTGTTACAGTTCATACTGCTAAACCTGGTATGGTTATCGGGAAAGGCGGCTCAAATGTTGATGCACTTCGTGCTCAGCTCAATAAACTGACAGGCAAACAAGTTCACATTAACATCATTGAAATTAAAGCGCCGGACTTAGATGCTCACCTTGTGGGTGAAAATATTGCCCGCCAGCTTGAGCAGCGTGTTGCTTTCCGCCGCGCTCAAAAACAAGCTATTCAGCGGACAATGCGTGCGGGAGCTAAAGGAATTAAAACACAAGTATCAGGCCGTCTGAACGGTGCCGATATTGCCCGCAGCGAAGGCTATTCAGAAGGGACTGTTCCGCTTCACACACTTCGTGCCGACATTGATTATGCCTGGGAAGAAGCTGACACAACTTACGGTAAGCTTGGCGTTAAAGTTTGGATTTACCGCGGCGAAATTCTTCCAGGCCGTAAAAACACTAAAGGAGGGAAATAACAGATGTTAGTACCTAAACGTGTTAAACACCGCCGCGAATTTCGCGGAAAAATGCGCGGTGAGGCTAAAGGTGGCAAACAGGTGGATTTTGGAGAGTACGGTCTTCAAGCTACAACAAGCCACTGGATTACCAACCGTCAGATTGAGGCTGCCCGTATTGCTATGACACGTTATATGAAACGTGGCGGTAAAGTTTGGATTAAAATTTTCCCTCATAAATCATATACAGCTAAAGCAATCGGTGTGCGTATGGGATCTGGGAAAGGTGCGCCTGAAGGCTGGGTAGCTCCGGTCAAACGTGGCAAAGTGATGTTCGAAGTAGCCGGTGTTTCCGAAGAGGTGGCACGGGAAGCACTTCGCCTTGCCAGTCACAAACTGCCGGTTAAGACTAAATTCGTAAAACGTGAAGCAGAGTAAGGAGAAGACATGAAACTTCAAGAAATTAAAGATTTTGTTAAAGAGCTTCGTGGCTTGTCTCAAGAAGAGCTTGCTAAAAAAGAAAACGAACTCAAAAAAGAATTGTTTGATCTTCGTTTCCAAGCCGCAGCAGGTCAGCTTGATCAAACTGCCCGTTTGCGCGAAGTGAAAAAACAGATTGCCCGAGTTAAGACAGTTCAGGCTGAAACGAAAGAATAGATTGGGAAAGGAGTCTTCTAACTAATGGAACGTAATCAACGCAAAACCCTTGTTGGACGTGTTGTCTCTGACAAGATGGATAAAACAATTACTGTTATAGTTGAAACTAAGCGTAACCACCCAGTCTATGGTAAACGTATCAACTATTCAAAGAAATATAAAGCACATGATGAAAACAATCTTGCTAAAGAAGGCGATATCGTTCGTATCATGGAAACTCGTCCATTGTCAGCTACAAAACATTTTCGTCTTGTAGAAGTGATCGAGAAAGCTGTTATTATCTAATATTAAAACTAAAAGGAGAAAAGTGAAATGATTCAACAAGAAACTCGCTTGAAAGTTGCTGATAATAGCGGTGCCCGTGAAATCTTGACTATCAAAGTGCTTGGTGGCTCAGGACGTAAAGTTGCTAATATCGGTGATGTTATCGTTGCTTCAGTGAAACAAGCTACTCCTGGTGGTGCAGTAAAAAAAGGTGAAGTTGTTAAGGCTGTTATTGTTCGGACAAAATCAGGCGCACGCCGTCCGGATGGATCTTACATCAAGTTCGATGAAAATGCAGCAGTTATTATCCGTGATGACAAAACCCCACGCGGAACCCGTATCTTTGGTCCGGTTGCCCGTGAATTGCGTGAAGGGGGCTACATGCGGATTATCTCCCTGGCACCAGAAGTGCTTTAATGCGAAGCATACTCTAAGTATCAAGCATAAATTTATTTTGAACAACAAGACACTGCCTTGTCTTAAACAAGCCTGTCTTAATGTTCTCAACTAACCCCCTCTTTAAAAAGCCTTAGTCCCCTAGCTGTTGGTTAGGGTGCCCTCAGGGCGTAAGAAATATAATAGGAGAAAACGTAAATGTTTGTAAAAAAAGGCGATAAAGTTCGTGTTATTGCTGGTAAGGACAGAGGTGTTGAATCTGTTGTCCTCAAAGCTCTTCCAAAAGTAAACAAGGTAGTTGTTGAAGGTGTTGCAATTGTAAAAAAACATCAGAAACCAAATGCCGAAAACCCTCAAGGGGCTATTGTTGAACAGGAAGCACCTATCCATGCATCAAATGTTCAGGTGCTTGATAAAAATGGCGTAGCAGGCCGTGTCGGCTATAAATTTGTTGACGGCAAAAAAGTCCGTTACAACAAAAAATCAGGCGAAGTGCTTGATTAATCACGAAGGAAAGGAGAGGCATAATGGCAAATCGCTTAAAAGAAAAATATATCAATGAAGTTGTTCCTGCACTGACAGAAAAGTTCAATTATAGTTCTGTGATGGCTGTTCCTAAAGTTGAGAAGATTGTTCTCAATATGGGTGTGGGCGACGCTGTTTCAAATGCGAAGAACCTTGAAAAAGCAGCTGAGGAATTGGCTCTTATTTCAGGGCAAAAACCCCTTATTACCAGAGCTAAGAAATCAATTGCTGGCTTCCGTCTTCGTGAAGGTGTCGCAATTGGAGCAAAGGTTACGCTTCGCGGTGAGCGAATGTATGAATTTTTAGACAAACTGGTTACTGTTTCACTGCCGCGTGTACGTGATTTCCATGGTGTTCCGACAAAATCATTTGACGGACGTGGTAATTATACGCTCGGTGTGAGAGAGCAGCTGATTTTCCCAGAAATTAATTTTGATAATGTTGATAAAGTCCGCGGACTTGATATCGTTATCGTTACAACTGCCAATACTGATGAAGAATCGCGTGAATTATTGACAGGTCTTGGTATGCCTTTTGCAAGATAATAAGGAGGTTGTGAATTGGCTAAAAAATCAATGATTGCTAAGAGCAAACGCCCTGCGAAGTTCTCTACGCAAGCTTATACACGCTGTGAACGCTGCGGCCGTCCGCATTCTGTTTACCGCAAATTTAAACTTTGCCGTGTCTGCTTCCGTGAATTGGCTTATAAAGGCCAAATTCCAGGAGTGACAAAAGCTTCTTGGTAAACCGATGGCATGAAGAGCGCTGTGGACAGGCAAATTAGGGAGATGTGGCTGTCTGGCGTGCAGACTTCTATATTTACCTGTTCATCGTGTGAACCCGAATTGAGCTGGTGCTCAAAACGGACTTAAACAAAAGGATACAAAGCTGTTCATTATATTTGGGCACGGGTCTAAAGCCTATGTGAAAAGGATAAACGTTTTAGAACGGTAAGGCTTCTTTAGCAAATTTCCTATTCTGCATTGTAGTTTTAGGTTCCCTTTGTATCGTCAATTAACTAGCAAGTGAAAAGCATCAAACTACTAGCTAAGAGGAGAAAAATAAAATGGTTATGACTGACCCGATTGCAGACTTCCTGACACGCATTCGCAATGCTAATCAAGAAAAGCATGAAATGCTTGAAGCTCCTGCATCAAACATTAAAAAAGGTATTGCTGAAATTCTTAAACGTGAAGGCTTTGTTAAAAATGTTGAAGTGATTGAAGACAATAAGCAAGGTATTATCCGTGTTTTCTTAAAATACGGACCAAATGGCGAACGTGTCATCACGAACTTGAAACGTATCTCAAAACCAGGTCTTCGTGTTTATGCTAAAAGCGATGATCTTCCTAAAGTTCTTAACGGACTTGGAATTGCAATTGTTTCTACATCAGAAGGACTTTTGACAGATAAAGAAGCCCGTCAAAAGAATGTCGGCGGAGAAGTGATTGCCTATGTATGGTAATCTCGTCAGAGCTTACCCCTTAAAAGACTGTTGATATTAGGTTGAGCTGTGGTGAAAAAAGGGTTTCTGATGTGCTCAGACACTCAGTTGATGACTCTGTTTTTGCTTTAGCTTTTGAGGCCCTTTAATCATAAGTCGCCCCGTGAAAACTAGTCGCAGTTGCAAGCGGCTTGATAATCTAACAGGAGAAAATAAATTATGTCACGTATTGGTAATAAGGCAATTGTACTGCCTGCCGGTGTTGAAATCACCAATAAAGATAACCTTGTTACTGTCAAAGGTCCCAAAGGGGAACTCAGCCGTGAGTTCAGCAAGGATATTGAAATCAAGGTTGATGGCAGTGAAATCACACTCCATCGTCCGAACGATTCTAAAGCAATGAAAATGATCCACGGAACGAGCCGTGCTAATTTAAACAATATGGTCGTTGGTGTTTCAGAAGGTTTCAAAAAGGAACTTGAAATGCAAGGGGTTGGGTACCGTGCCCAGCTTCAAGGCCAAAAATTAGTTCTTTCGGTTGGTAAATCGCATCAAGATGAAGTGACTGCTCCAGAAGGAATTACTTTTGAAGTGCCGTCAGCGACATCAATCATTGTTTCTGGAATTAATAAAGAAGTTGTCGGTCAGACAGCTGCTTACATTCGCAGTCTTCGTACCCCTGAACCTTATAAAGGCAAAGGTATTCGCTATGTTGGTGAATATGTCCGCCGTAAAGAAGGGAAAACAGGGAAATAAGATTGTGGCAGAATATGCGGTTTGGTTTTTCTGCTGCATATTGAACGTTTTATATCCTGTCAATAGACAAAGAAAAATAATATTTAAGAGGTGAAAATTGTGATTTCGAAGCCAGATAAAAATAAACTCCGCAAAAAACGCCATCGTCGTGTCCGCGGTAAAATCTCTGGAACTGCTGATCGCCCACGTTTGAACGTTTTCCGTTCTAATACAGGCATCTACGCTCAAGTAATTGATGACGTAGCGGGTGTAACGCTTGCAAGTGCGTCAACTCTTGATAAAGAAGTTTCTAAAGGAACGAAGACAGAACAGGCCGCTGTTGTTGGCAAATTAGTCGCTGAACGCGCAGTAGCTAAAGGTATTTCTGAAGTGGTGTTTGACCGCGGTGGATATCTCTATCACGGCCGTGTTAAAGCTTTGGCTGACTCAGCTCGTGAAAACGGATTGAAATTCTAAAAGGGAGGACACTGAATAATGGCATTTAAGGATAATGCAGTTGAACTTGAAGAACGTGTAGTTGCGATTAACCGAGTAACAAAAGTCGTCAAAGGAGGCCGCCGTCTTCGTTTTGCCGCTTTGGTTGTTGTCGGAGACCGCAACGGCAATGTTGGATTTGGTACTGGCAAAGCTCAGGAAGTACCGGAAGCTATTCGCAAAGCATCTGAATCTGCTAAGAAAAATATGATTGAAGTCCCAATGGTGGGAACTACAATTCCTCATGAAGTCCGCTCAGACTTCAGCGGAGCACGCGTTCTGCTGAAGCCTGCCGTTGAAGGGGCAGGTGTTGCTGCAGGCGGTGCGGTACGTGCTGTTGTTGAACTTGCAGGTATTGCAGATGTATCATCAAAATCATTAGGATCAAATACACCGATCAACATTGTGCGTGCAACAGTTGAAGGTCTGAAACAGCTTAAGCGTGCTGAAGAAGTTGCTTCTTTGCGCGGGCTTTCAGTTGCTGATTTGGGATAAGAAAGGAGATTAACATGGCTCAAATTAAGATTACTTTGACTAAGTCTCCGATCGGACGCAAACCAGAGCAAAGAAAGACAATCGCTGCTCTCGGACTTAGCAAGATAAATAGTTCGGTTGTTAAAGATGACAACGCAGCCATTCGCGGCATGGTCAACAAAGTTGCACATTTGGTTGCTGTTGAAGAAGCTAAATAAGATAGGTCCGTCAAATACAGCCGGTCTTTTGCCAGCAAACAGTTTATTTGCTGGATGTAAAGCCGTGCAGGTGTTTGGCTGACTTTGCATATAAGCAGTTGAGTCGCGGAGGTCTTCCTGCGGCTTAAACTGAACTAGTAAGTATAGGCGAGTTGATGCAGCAGAGTTCCTTTTTGCTGTATTGGCGCTAGCATTTTACAAATAAGGAGAAAAAATAAATGAAACTTCATGAACTCAAGCCTGCTCAAGGCTCTCGTAAAGTTCGTAAGCGTGTGGGCCGCGGCAGTTCATCCGGTAACGGCAAAACTGCTGGCCGTGGACAAAAAGGACAAAAGGCTCGCAGTGGCGGCAGCATTCGTCCTGGATTCGAAGGTGGACAAACGCCGTTATTCCGCCGTCTCCCAAAGCGTGGATTTACTAACATCAATGCTAAGGAATATGCTATTGTCAATCTTGAACAGTTAAATGTTTTCGAGGATGGTACTGAAGTAACACCGGCTCTTCTTAAGAAAGCCAGAATTATTCGTGCTGAAAAATCAGGCGTAAAAATTCTTGGCAACGGTGAATTAACTAAAACCTTGACTGTCAAAGCAGCAAAATTTTCGAAATCTGCTGAGGCAGCAATCACTGCTAAAGGTGGTTCTATCGAAGTCGTTTAATGAGAGGTAACTCATTATGTTCTTTAAATTACTCAAAGATGCTTTAAAGGTAAAAAATGTAAGAAATAAGATTTTCTTCACACTTTTTATTATCCTTGTCTTTCGGATAGGCACCCATATTACAGTCCCCGGAATCAATGCTAAAAATCTCGGCCAGCTCAGCGATCTTCCTTTTTTAAATATGCTGAATCTGGTGAGCGGTAATGCTTTGGGCAATTTCTCTGTTTTTTCAATGGGGGTCAGCCCTTATATTACAGCTTCTATCATTGTTCAGCTGCTGCAAATGGATATCGTGCCGCGCTTTGTTGAATGGAGTAAGCAGGGAGAAGTCGGACGCCGAAAATTGAATCAGGCGACACGCTATATTTCCCTGATATTTGCCTTTGTGCAATCGATAGGTATTGCTTACGGTTTCAATGCTTTATCAAGTGTAGGTATCGTAGCCACCCCTAATCTGCAAACCTATTTGCTGATCGGGGCTTTATTGACAACCGGCAGTATGATTGTAACCTGGCTGGGCGAGCAGATTACGGATAAAGGCTTTGGGAATGGGGTTTCGATGATTATCTTTGCCGGGATTATTTCTTCGATTCCCGATACTGTCCGTACGATTTATGAAGATTATTTCGTTAATATCCGGTCCGGTCAGTTGAACCATTCGTTAATCGTTGTTGGTATTTTGCTTCTTGCGACACTTGCAGTGATTTTCTTTACGACTTTTGTTCAGCAGGCTGAATACAAAATTCCGATTCAGTACACAAAACTGTCTCAAGGAGCACCAACCAGTTCTTATCTTCCTTTGAAGGTTAATCCGGCTGGAGTGATTCCTGTTATTTTTGCCAGTTCTATTACTACTATTCCCAGCACGGTTATTCCTTTCTTTCAAAATGGAAGAGATATTCCTTGGCTGACGACTCTGCAGAATCTTTTGAACTATCAGACGCCATCAGGTATGTTAGTCTACGCTCTGCTGATTGTGCTCTTCTCTTTCTTTTATACGTTTGTTCAGGTCAATCCGGAAAAAACGGCAGAGAATCTGCAGAAGAACTCTTCCTACATACCTAGTGTGAGACCTGGCAGAGAGACCGAAGACTATATGTCATCGCTGCTCAAAAAGTTAGCAACAGTTGGCTCTGTTTTTCTGGCTTTTGTTTCATTGAGCCCAATTATTGCCCAGCAGTGGCTGGATTTATCCTCCAGTGTTGCTCTGGGGGGGACCAGCCTGCTGATTCTTATTTCAACGGGTATTGAAGGCATGAAGCAGCTGGAAGGCTACCTTTTAAAACGACAGTATGTCGGTTTTATGAATACAGCGGAAATTAACTGATGCTGCAGTGTTTGAATTTCAGATAAAAGCGGGCTTGAGATAGCTTTCTGGCTTATTCATGATTAACTGAAAGAAGCTTAGATTGTATATCGTCAGGTTCGCTTGTTTTTAAAGTGTAAGCTGAAAGCGTCTTATGCTCAGTCTTTTGCATGATTATATGTACTGACTTTTACTGGCACTTGAATCAAACAACAGGCTGTAGATACTCGGTAAGGCTTTGACCTAAGAATAACGAAAAAAAAGCTCTATGGCTGACGGGAGCGGCAAGGTATTTGTACGGCCGTTTCAGACTAAAATTTTGGGGACAAACAATGCAGCTGTCCCTGCTTAAAGGGGCTTACGTTTGGCCCTCGCTTTAAATTAAGGAGACTAGCATGAATCTTTTGATTATGGGGTTGCCCGGTGCAGGAAAAGGCACTCAAGCAGCTAAGATTGTTGATGAATTCGGAGTAGCGCACATTTCTACCGGTGACATGTTCCGTGCTGCTATGGCTGAACAAACCGAGATGGGACTGTTAGCTAAATCCTATATTGATAAGGGGGAGCTTGTTCCGGATGAAGTGACAGACGGAATTGTCAAAGATCGTCTTTCTCAGGATGATATCGCAGCCAAAGGTTTCTTGCTCGATGGCTATCCGCGTACGATAGAGCAGGCACATGCTCTTGATGACATTTTGGGGAGCCTCGGTTTGAAACTTGATGGCGTCATCAACATTGATGTTGATCCGTCGTCTTTGCTGGAACGCCTAAGCGGACGTATTATTAACCGTAAGACTGGTGAGACATTCCACAAAGTTTTTAACCCTCCAGTAATGGATGATAGCTATCATGAAGAGGACTATTATCAGCGGGAGGATGATAAGCCCGAAACTGTCAAACGCCGTCTTGACGTTAATATTGCTCAGGGAGAGCCCATTCTTGCCCATTACCGTAAGGCAGGTATCGTTTTTGATATCGAAGGAAACCAGGATATTGAGGCTGTCTTTCAAGATATTAAAAAAGCGCTTGAAGCGATGAAATAATTGCTCAAACTTACTTGCGTATGCGGGGAAGTCGTGATATAATAGGCTAGTCTGGCTTATAAATGTATCTCTGTGCTCAGAGGACAGCAAATCGAAATTTAGGGGGTGCTTTTGCGTGGCAAAAGAAGATGTGATTGAGATTGAAGGTAAGGTTGTTGAAACGATGCCTAATGCAATGTTCACTGTTGAGTTGGAAAATGGACACCAAATTTTAGCAACTGTATCAGGAAAGATCCGGAAGAACTACATTCGTATTTTGGTAGGTGATCGTGTTACCGTTGAAATGAGTCCTTATGACTTAACGCGTGGGCGGATCACATACCGCTTTAAATAATCGAAATAATTGGAGGGATTAAAGATGAAGGTAAGACCATCGGTTAAACCAATTTGCGAATACTGCAAGGTTATTCGCCGCAATGGCCGTGTTATGGTAATTTGTCCGACAAATCCAAAACACAAGCAACGTCAAGGATAACGATAGATTAGAAAGGAGAAAAAATGGCTCGTATTGCTGGAGTAGATATCCCAAATGATAAACGTGTAGTGGTTTCATTAACCTATATTTATGGAATCGGTTTGTCAACAGCGAAAAAGATTTTAGCGGCTGCTGATGTGTCAGAAGATATCCGTGTTAAAGATTTAACAACAGATCAAGAAGATGCTATTCGCCGTGAAGTTGACAATGTCAAGGTTGAAGGAGATCTTCGCCGTGAAGTTAACTTAAACATCAAACGTTTGATGGAAATTGGTTCATATCGGGGAATCCGTCATCGTCGCGGTCTGCCTGTTCGCGGACAAAACACCAAAAATAACGCTCGCACCCGTAAAGGCAGAGCAGTTGCAATTGCTGGTAAGAAGAAATAAAATAGGAGGTGGCAAAAATTGGCTAAACCAACACGTAAGCGTCGTGTAAAGAAAAACATCGAATCCGGTGTTGCTCATATTCACGCTACATTTAATAACACTATTGTTATGATTACAGATGTGCATGGTAATGCGATTGCATGGTCATCAGCTGGAGCTCTTGGGTTTAAAGGTTCTCGTAAATCAACTCCATTTGCGGCTCAAATGGCTTCTGAGGCTGCTGCAAAATCTGCACAAGAACACGGTCTTAAAACTGTTGAAGTTACTGTCAAAGGCCCTGGTTCAGGCCGTGAGTCAGCTATTCGTGCACTCGCCGCTGCCGGTCTTGAAGTGACTGCAATCCGTGATGTGACTCCTGTGCCGCATAATGGTGCCCGTCCTCCAAAACGTCGTCGTGTATAATCATATAATTAGGTAAGTAGTACACAAGATTCGTTTCGAGGGGGAAATAAATGATTGAGTTTGAAAAACCAATAATAACAAAAATTGATGAAAATAAAGATTATGGCAGATTTGTTATCGAACCGCTGGAACGCGGCTATGGAACAACTCTAGGTAATTCTCTTCGTCGTGTGCTTCTGTCTTCACTTCCGGGTGCAGCAGTAACATCAATTAAGATTGATGGAGTACTCCACGAATTTGACACAATCCCGGGTGTACGCGAAGATGTTATGCAGATTATCCTTAATATTAAAGGACTGGCAGTAAAATCTTACGTAAATGATGAAAAAACTATTGAACTGGATGTTGAAGGCCCAGCAGAAATTACTGCCGGTGATATTTTGACTGACAGCGATATTGAAATTGTTAATCCTGATCACTATTTATTTACAATCGCAGAAGGCTATAATTTGAAAGCAAGTATGACCGTTGCAACAAATCGTGGCTATGTTCCTGCTGAAAATAATAAAAAAGATGACGCACCTGTGGGAACACTAGGAGTGGATTCCATATACACACCAGTGAAAAAGGTTAATTATCAAGTGGAACCTGCCCGTGTCGGCAGCAATGATGGTTTTGATAAATTAACAATCGAAATCATGACTAATGGAACAATCATTCCGGAGGATGCTCTTGGTCTTTCTGCCCGTGTTCTGATGGAACATTTAAACCTGTTTACTGATTTAACCGAAGTAGCTAAGACAACTGAAGTAATGAAGGAAGCTGAGACAGTTAACGATGAGCAGGTGCTTGACCGTACTATCGAAGAATTAGACTTATCAGTACGTTCATATAACTGTTTGAAGCGAGCAGGGATCAACACTGTTTTTGATTTAACTGAGAAGACAGAACCGGAAATGATGAAAGTCCGCAACCTTGGCCGCAAGAGTCTTGAAGAGGTTAAAGTTAAACTTGCAGACCTTGGTCTCGGCTTGAAAAATGATAAATAATAATATAGGAGGATGAAATGGCTTACCGTAAATTAGGACGTACGAGTTCACAGCGTAAAGCAATGCTTCGCGATCTGACTACAGATTTGATTATCAACGAGTCAATTGTTACAACAGAAGCACGTGCCAAAGAAATTCGTAAAACGGTTGAAAAGGTGATTACTTTAGGTAAACGCGGTGATTTACACGCCCGCCGTCAGGCTGCTGCCTTTGTTCGTAATGAAATTGCGTCAGAAAGCTATGACGATGCTACAGATAAGTATACATCAACAACAGCATTACAAAAACTGTTTGATGAAATCGCACCTCGCTATGCTGAACGCAATGGAGGCTATACACGTATTTTAAAAACAGAACCACGCCGTGGTGATGCTGCTTCAATGGCTATCATTGAATTAGTATAAATCATCAATTTTGTTGAGTGTTATGATGATGGGTTTATATCAGTAAATCTTAGTCTAGCTCTGGTCTGCCGCTAGGTTTGTCCTAGCGGTAACACTCATCATGATGTTACGAAACTAACGCTTGTTTGCGAAAACACTCTCCCCCCTAGAATGTTTTCGCAAGCAGGTGTTTTTATGTCCTATTTAGAAATGCAAATCATTATTCAATAAAAAATCAAAAGCTGACTAATAAACTTAAAGATTGACTGCCGGGACTTTTGCGACAAGAAGCATAGTGCAAAATCCTAATAAACAAGATATCTGAACTCATTTCTGCCTATGTTTGCCACCTGGTCTATGATTCAGCTTGACACACTGCACTTTGGTATTGGAAGGACAATAATATATCTGTGTAAACAAGATACCATAGAAATGGCCAGGCAGGCTTTTTATGCTTCCAAAAAGATTTAATGGTTTTCGTTAAACAACAATCGTTGGTTTTTATACTTATTTTTGCTATAATAGTGCTCAAACACCAAAGGAGGAGCCTATGAGCATAGCGGTCGATCTGTTAAAAGAAAAGTATATGCTGCCGATAAAGGAAAATCCGGAACTTTATGTGGGAGTGGAATTAGAGTTTCCTATTGTCAATTTAGCTCAACAAGCTACTGATACGGCTGTTGCTAAAGGCCTTTTTTCTTATTTAGCCAAGAGCGACTTAGGCTTTGAGACTGAAGAACAGGACTGGGAGGGAAATCCTGTTCAGCTGGTAAATAACAGTGGTGATCGCATTTTATTTGAAGTCTCATACAATATTTTAGAATTTGCCTTTGCTAAAGCAAAGACCGTGCAGGCTGTAGAAGCAAAATTTTCTGCCTATCTCAAGGTTATTCAAGCCTATCTGAGGGAGCGGGGACATGAATTACAAGGATTGGGAATTCATCCTAACTGGCATCTGAATGACAACTCTGCTGTGCGTTTGCCGCGCTATCAGATGCTTTTAGCATTTTTAGATCTTTCTAAGAAAAAAAGAAATCCCTTTTTTCATTCTTATCCTCAGTATGGTTCTTTTATCTGCGGAAATCAAGTACAGCTAGATGTCAGTCGGAACAATTATTTAAAAGTCATCAATGCTTTTAACAAAATTGAATCGGCTAAAGCCTATCTTTTTGCAAATTCAGAATTTAGCAGTGAAAACTGGGATACTAAAATTGCCAGAGACATTTTTTGGGAGCAGTCTATGCATGGCTGTTTTCAGGAAAATGTGGGAGTTAACAGCCATGATTTTCAGAGTGAAGAAGATTTCTTTGCTCATTTAGCACAAACAGCAATCTTTACCGCAGAAAGAAAGGGAAAATCTCTGTATTTTGAGCCGATTAGAGTTGTGGATTATTTGGACAAAAAGGCTATACTTGCTTATGACATAAAAGGGAAGGAAGTTGAAATAGAGCCTGAACAAAGGGATTTACAGCTTCATCGAAGTTATCAGTACCAAAATCTGACGAAGCGGGGAACAGTCGAGTTTCGCAGTGTCTGCACTCAAAAGATGGAGAATACATTTGCTCCAACTGCTTTTCACTTGGGATTAATTGCCAATTTAAGTAAATTGGATCAGCTTTTGGCGGACAGTCTTTTTTTAAAAAAATATGGATCGGATTACAGGAATTTACGAAGGTACTTTTCCAGAAAACAGCTGGCTGCTGCTGATCATGATCATATCAGCGCATTCAGCCGGCAATTGCTGGAGTGTGCGGAGCAGGGATTGATTAAAAGAGGTTATGGAGAAGAAAAATATTTAAAAAATCACATAAATAGCTTGACATAATCGGCAGAGAGATGCTATACTAATGAAGCTGTCAGAGGGGGGAAGGGTTTCTGTAGGCCCAATCTTTCTTTAAGAGGCTTTTGATATGTGATGAGCGTGAAAAAAAGTCCAAAAGGTTCTTGACAGCCGAGTCGGGATTTGCTAGAATAAAGGAGTTGGTCTCGCAGGAGGACATGACCTTTGAAAACTGAATAAAAACCAAGACGTGCGGGTTAAGGAATTAACCTGTCAAAAAAAGAATCTGTCAGCGGACAGAAAAGACGAGCAAGAACAAGCTCATATTAGTGATGAGAGTTTGATCCTGGCTCAGGACGAACGCTGGCGGCGTGCCTAATACATGCAAGTGGAACGCTTCTTTCTTACCGAGTGCTTGCACTCACAAGGAAGAGGAGTCGCGAACGGGTGAGTAACGCGTAGGTAACCTGTCTTTAAGAGGGGGATAACTATTGGAAACGATAGCTAATACCGCATATTTTTCTCAGACGCCTGTTTGAGGGAAGAAAGGGGCAAGAGCTCCGCTTAGAGGTGGACCTGCGTTGTATTAGCTAGTTGGTAGGGTAAAGGCCTACCAAGGCGACGATACATAGCCGGCCTGAGAGGGTGAACGGCCACACTGGGACTGAGACACGGCCCAGACTCCTACGGGAGGCAGCAGTAGGGAATCTTCGGCAATGGGGGGAACCCTGACCGAGCAACGCCGCGTGAGTGAAGAAGGAATTCGTTTCGTAAAGCTCTGTTGTAAGTGAAGAACGTGCTTGAGAGTGGAAAGTTCAGGCAGTGACGGTAACTTACGAGGAAGGGACGGCTAACTACGTGCCAGCAGCCGCGGTAATACGTAGGTCCCGAGCGTTGTCCGGAATTATTGGGCGTAAAGGGAGCGCAGGCGGTTTTGTAAGTCAGAAGTCAAAGGCATTGGCTTAACCAATGTATGCTATTGAAACTGCAGGACTTGAGTGCAGAAGGGGAGAGTGGAATTCCATGTGTAGCGGTGAAATGCGTAGATATATGGAGGAACACCGGCGGCGAAAGCGGCTCTCTGGTCTGTTACTGACGCTGAGGCTCGAAAGCGTGGGGAGCAAACAGGATTAGATACCCTGGTAGTCCACGCCGTAAACGCTGAGTGCTAGGTGTTAGGCCCTATCCGGGGCTTAGTGCCGGAGCCAACGCAATAAGCACTCCGCCTGGGGAGTACGACCGCAAGGTTGAAACTCAAAGGAATTGACGGGGGCCCGCACAAGCGGTGGAGCATGTGGTTTAATTCGAAGCAACGCGAAGAACCTTACCAGGTCTTGACATCCCTCTGCTAGGTCTAGAGATAGACTTTTCCTTCGGGACAGAGGAGACAGGTGGTGCATGGTTGTCGTCAGCTCGTGTCGTGAGATGTTGGGTTAAGTCCCGCAACGAGCGCAACCCTTATGGTTAGTTGCCATCATTCAGTTGGGCCCTCTAGCCAGACTGCCGGTAATAAACCGGAGGAAGGTGGGGATGACGTCAAATCATCATGCCCCTTATGACCTGGGCTACACACGTGCTACAATGGCTGGTACAACGAGTTGCGAGTCGGTGACGGCAAGCTAATCTCTGAAAGCCAGTCTCAGTTCGGATTGGAGGCTGCAACTCGCCTCCATGAAGTCGGAATCGCTAGTAATCGCGGATCAGCACGCCGCGGTGAATACGTTCCCGGGCCTTGTACACACCGCCCGTCACACCACGAGAGTTTGTAACACCCGAAGTCGGTGAGGTAACCTAATGGAGCCAGCCGCCGAAGGTGGGATAGATGATTGGGGTGAAGTCGTAACAAGGTAGCCGTATCGGAAGGTGCGGCTGGATCACCTCCTTTCTAAGGAAAAGAAGTCGCAAGACTTTAGAACGGATACGTCAGAGGTTTTTATTCAGTTTTGAGAGGTCATGTGGGGCCTTAGCTCAGCTGGGAGAGCGCCTGCTTTGCACGCAGGAGGTCAGCGGTTCGATCCCGCTAGGCTCCATTATCTAGGGGAACCTAGATAAAGAGATAGGACGTATGCCGCCTCATGCGCAAGTCGCAGGGGGGATGGTTCTATGCTTTAGTCCATTGAAAATTGAATACCTCAACCACATTTATGATGGCAGGTCAGAGAGAGGTCTGTGCCTGCCATGATAGAACATAAAAAGAAACCGAAACGCTGAAAGAAGACCGAAGAGAGAAAATAAGGTTAAGTTAGTAAGGGCGCACGGTGGATGCCTAGGCACTAGGAGCCGAAGAAGGACGTGACAAACAACGAAATGCTTTGGGGAGCTGTAAGTAAGCGAGGATCCAGAGATGTCCGAATGGGGGAACCCACCAGCTAGAGGCTGGTATCCCACACGATAGCGTGTGAGGAAGGAAGACGCGGTGAACTGAAACATCTCAGTAGCTGCAGGAAGAGAAAGCAATAGCGATTGCCTGAGTAGCGGCGAGCGAAAGGGCAGGAGGGCAAACCGGAGTGTTTACACTTCGGGGTTGAAGGACTGCCGTCAGGTTACATAGAGCTATAGAAGAATTATCTGGGAAGATAAGCCAGAGAGAGTAAGAGCCTCGTATTTGAAATAGTTATATATAACCGGCAGTATCCTGAGTACGTCGGGACACGAGGAATCCCGACGGAATCTGGGAGGCCCATCTCCCAACCCTAAATACTCCCTAGTGACCGATAGTGAACCAGTACCGTGAGGGAAAGGTGAAAAGAACCCCGGAAGGGGAGTGAAATAGCCCCTGAAACCGTGTGCTTACAAGAAGTTCGAGCCCGTTAATGGGTGAGAGCGTGCCTTTTGTAGAATGAACCGGCGAGTTATGTTTAGATGCGAGGTTAAGCTGAAGAGGCGGAGCCGCAGGGAAACCGAGTCTGAAGAGGGCGGATGAGTATCTAGATGTAGACCCGAAACCAAGTGACCTACCCATGAGCAGGGTGAAGGTGCGGTAAAGCGCACTGGAGGCCCGCACCAGGGCACGTTGAAAAGTGCTTGGATGACTTGTGGGTAGCGGAGAAATTCCAAACGAACTTGGAGATAGCTGGTTCTCTCCGAAATAGCTTTAGGGCTAGCGTCGGTGTGAAGGAGTCATGGAGGTAGAGCACTGTTTGGGTAAGGGGTCCTTCCCGGATTACCAAACTCAGATAAACTCCGAATGCCATAGACTTCCGCCCGGCAGTCAGACTGCGAGTGCTAAGATCCGTAGTCGAAAGGGAAACAGCCCAGACCACCAGCTAAGGTCCCCAAATAACTATTAAGTGGAAAAGGATGTGGGGGTGCAGAGACAACTAGGATGTTAGCTTAGAAGCAGCTATTCATTCAAAGAGTGCGTAATAGCTCACTAGTCGAGTGCCCCTGCGCCGAAAATGTACCGGGGCTGAAATAGTTTACCGAAGCTGTGGATACCGCAAGGTATGGTAGGAGAGCGTTCTATGTTCGGCGAAGGTGTACCGTGAGGAGCACTGGAGGGCATAGAAGTGAGAATGCCGGTATGAGTAGCGCAAGACAGGTGAGAATCCTGTCCACCGCAAGACTAAGGTTTCCAGGGGAAGGTTCGTCCGCCCTGGGTTAGTCGGGTCCTAAGGAGAGACCGAAAGGTGTATCCGATGGTCAACAGGTTGATATTCCTGTACTGGTATCAGGAGAGAAGGAGGGACGCAGGAGGCTAGCTCAACCGGACGAATGGAAGAGTCCGGCCAAGCAGTGAGGTGAGTGAAGAGTCAAATGCTTATCACTAATGACACTGAGCTGTTAAGGGGAGCGAAGTTAATAGTAGCGAAGTGAGTGATGTCCCACTGCCAAGAAAAGCTTCTATCGTAGAGAGATACCACCCGTACCGCAAACCGACACAGGTAGTCGAGGCGAGTAGCCTCAGGTGAGCGAGCGAACTCTCGTTAAGGAACTCGGCAAAATGACCCCGTAACTTCGGGAGAAGGGGTGCTGACTAAGGTCAGCCGCAGTGAAGAGGCCCAAGCAACTGTTTATCAAAAACACAGCTCTCTGCGAAATCGCAAGATGATGTATAGGGGGTGACGCCTGCCCGGTGCTGGAAGGTTAAGAGGAGCGCTTAGCGGAAGCGAAGGTGTGAATTGAAGCCCCAGTAAACGGCGGCCGTAACTATAACGGTCCTAAGGTAGCGAAATTCCTTGTCGGGTAAGTTCCGACCCGCACGAAAGGCGTAATGATTTGGGCGCTGTCTCAACGAGAGACTCGGTGAAATTTTAGTACCTGTGAAGATGCAGGTTACCCGCGACAGGACGGAAAGACCCCATGGAGCTTTACTGCAGTTTGATATTGAGTATCTGTAAGACATGTACAGGATAGGTAGGAGCCAAAGAAGGAGGGACGCCAGTTTCTCTGGAGGCGTTGTTGGGATACTACCCTTGTGTTACGGCTGCTCTAACCCGGTAGGTTATCCCTTACGGAGACAGTGTCTGACGGGCAGTTTGACTGGGGCGGTCGCCTCCTAAAAGGTAACGGAGGCGCCCAAAGGTTCCCTCAGATTGGATGGAAATCAATCATAGCGTGTAAAGGCAGAAGGGAGCTTGACTGCGAGACATACAGGTCGAGCAGGGACGAAAGTCGGGCTTAGTGATCCGGTGGCACCGTATGGAAGGGCCATCGCTCAACGGATAAAAGCTACCCTGGGGATAACAGGCTTATCTCCCCCAAGAGTTCACATCGACGGGAGGTTTGGCACCTCGATGTCGGCTCGTCGCATCCTGGGGCTGAAGTCGGTCCCAAGGGTTGGGCTGTTCGCCCATTAAAGCGGCACGCGAGCTGGGTTCAGAACGTCGTGAGACAGTTCGGTCCCTATCCGTCGCGGGCGTAGGAAATTTGCGAGGGGCTGCTCCTAGTACGAGAGGACCGGAGTGGACTTACCGCTGGTGTACCAGTTGTTTTGCCAAGGGCACAGCTGGGTAGCTAAGTAGGGGAAGGATAAACGCTGAAAGCATCTAAGTGTGAAGCCTGCCTCAAGATGAGATTTCCCATAACAGTAGGTTATTAAGAGCCCTGAGAGAAGAACAGGTAGATAGGTTAGGAGTGTAAGTAGTGTGAGCTATTAAGCGGACTAATACTAATTGCTCGAGGACTTAACCAAGGCGTAAGGAGAGGGAGAGGTATTCAATTTTGAGTAGACTAGAGGTTTATTCATCGAGTTAAGTGACGCTAGCCTAGGGGATACACCTGTACCCATGCCGACCACAGCAGTTAAGCCCTAGAACGCCGGAAGTAGTTGGGGGATGCCCCCTGCGAGATAAGGAAGTCGCTTAGCAAGGGGGAGTTTAGCTCAGCTGGGAGAGCATCTGCCTTACAAGCAGAGGGTCAGCGGTTCGATCCCGTTAACTCCCATAGTTCTAAAAAGAACATTTAACTAGGAATACGTTCCAAGTGAAAAGCGGGTGTAGTTTAGTGGTAAAACTACAGCCTTCCAAGCTGTTGTCGCGAGTTCGATTCTCGTCACCCGCTTTTTAATTTCTACTTCCCAAGTTTTTCTTGGGCGCGTAGCTCAGCTGGTTAGAGCGCACGCCTGATAAGCGTGAGGTCGGTGGTTCAAGTCCACTCGTGCCCATTAATATAATATGATGGTCCGTTGGTCAAGGGGTTAAGACACCGCCTTTTCACGGCGGTAACACGGGTTCGAATCCCGTACGGACTATTATCTGGAGGATTACCCAAGTCCGGCTGAAGGGAACGGTCTTGAAAACCGTCAGGCGTTTAACAGCGTGCGTGGGTTCGAATCCCACATCCTCCTTTTTGGCTTCCCAGTTGTATGGACGCTTTAGGAATTGTCCCTATTGTTAGGGCAAACTTATTTTATTAGTATCATCGCGGGATGGAGCAGTTAGGTAGCTCGTCGGGCTCATAACCCGAAGGTCGTAGGTTCAAATCCTGCTCCCGCAATTGGAAAAACATTTGGCTCGGTAGCTCAGTTGGTAGAGCAATGGATTGAAGCTCCATGTGTCGGCGGTTCGATTCCGTCCCGCGCCATCTTTCTGCGGAAGGGTAGCGAAGAGGCTAAACGCGGCGGACTGTAAATCCGCTCCTTCGGGTTCGGGGGTTCGAATCCCTCCCCTTCCATTTTACGGGCATAGTTTAAAGGTAGAACTAAGGTCTCCAAAACCTTCAGTGTGGGTTCAATTCCTACTGCCCGTGTTTTTCGGATATTATGGCGGGTGTGGTGAAGTGGTTAACACACCAGATTGTGGCTCTGGCATGCGTGGGTTCGATCCCCATCACTCGCCTTTAGTATTGGGGTATAGCCAAGCGGTAAGGCAAGGGACTTTGACTCCCTCATGCGTTGGTTCGAATCCAGCTACCCCAGTTCATAATTTTGCCGGCGTGGCGGAATTGGCAGACGCGCTGGACTCAAAATCCAGTGTCCGCAAGGACGTGCCGGTTCGACCCCGGCCGCCGGTATAGTTTAAAGTAAGGCAAAACTCTTGATACACAAGAGTTTTTTGCTATTTTCTTTGTATTCTGTCCCAAATTTTATCCCAATTATATCTGGTTCATAATTTCTTCAACTACTTTGAATTCAGTATCTATTCTTTCAGCCATGGTATGACCATATACCTTTATCAACATTTGGATATCTTTGTGACCTAGTATTTTTGCAACCACACCCATATCAATATTATTATGGAGTAAGTATGAGTCGCCGGTATAGCTTAAAGTCTTCAAATGTTAGTTTGAAGGCTTTTTATTTATGTTATAATTAGTAATAATAGTATTTAAAAATTTTTATGGAGATTAATTAACGTGACCAAAGCTTTGTTACTAATAGATATTCAAAAAACATTTCGAGATGGTTCTTGGGGCCATAGAAATAATGAGTCTGCTGAATTAAATGCAGCAAAATTATTAAATAAGTTTAGACAGCAAAATGATTTAGTGATTCACATTAATCACAGAAGCGAAAATCCTAGCTCTCGTTTTTTCTTTGAAAATGCTGGCTTTGAATTTCAAGATTTGATAATGCCATTAAATAATGAAATAGTCATTTCAAAATATGTTAATAGTGCTTTTATTGGCACTAATTTAAAGGCTCTACTAGATAATCATAAAATTGATACACTTGTTATTGTTGGTCTGACGGCTCCCCATTGTGTTTCAACTACAGCACGTATGGCAGCTAATTATGGTTACAGAACGATATTAGTTGAAGATTCTACAGCTTCTTTTGCAATAGAAAACTATAATGGTAAAACGTTTAGTGCTCAAGAGATTCATGACATTACTATTGCTACTTTACACGATGAGTTTGCACAAATTTCTTCGACAAAAGATTTTTTAGTAAATTATCACAACTATTGATATAATAAATTTAATTTTTCTGCTAAACTTTTTTGTTTTGATGGATATAAATGAGAATATGTATCTATTGTGGTAGTGACAGAAGCATGTTTTGGATGCTCTTTTACAACTAGATATTAGTGACGAAACATGTGAATGTCTGAAATCATGGTTCCTTATCCTTATTAAATCAAAATTTATTAACTTTAAAAAGCACTTGGCAGCACTCAAAATCCAGTGTCCGCAAGGACGTGCCGGTTCGACCCCCAGTTGCCGGTATAGCTTACGGTCTTCAAATGTTAGTTTGAAGGCTTTTTTATTGTGATCATAATAGAACATCTAACCTCCGTAATCTTTAAATTTTTTAGTGAACCGCTTGTTTTTGATAATGTAACAGCTGTGTTTTACTCACTATTTTTAATTTTATAAAGCAGTCTGTGATGTTACTAATAGCTGCCAAAAGTTCTGAGAGAATCTAAGGGAATGAATTGCATTACCAGCTTAATATAGTTGGGGAAGATATTAACATAGATTTTAAGTTCAGCTGAGAAGCACGGTTTTTTAGTTAGAAAGTTGTAAATTGGGATGATATAAAACCGTGTGACAGTGATTTATTAAAACTCATTTTAGAAAACTATCATTTTTTGATATAATTTTATTATGAAAACAATTAAAGAAATTTATGCTCAGCATGCTGAGTTTCCCTATATTGCTCCGCAATATAAAGCTGACTTACAGCGCAAGCCGATTCCTAAGCGCAATATGGTACGGACGGCAGAAGGACTTTTACCGGGACATGTTATTTTACTGTGGCGCATTCAGTTTGGAACCTATACTACTAAATCTGCCTTGCATAAGTATTTTTATACTACTTACGGTATTGATGCACAAAAAGAGCTTGTTTGGTTAATTAGTGAGGATTATATCAAGATTGACAGCGCATTTGGTTCGTTAAAACACATATCAGCTTTGCAGTTGAAAGCGTTTCTCAAAGATAAACAAGTATCGGGGCTGTCTAAAATGAAACGCTCTGATTTGGAGGCTGCTGTACAGAAGTATTTTTCGGAAGAAGAACTCTCAAAATATTTTGATTTACGGGGCTATAGTCTGTTGCCGAAAGGGAAAGAAATTTTAGCGCAGCACACTGAGATTGTTGACAGGCACCCAAAGAAAACGTTCTAATAGTTCCCCGTCGTACTTTTCAGGTTATTGCTTGTTTAAAGAGTTAACCTCTGCTTGACACAGATTGCGATTTTAGAAACAGCAAGAAGTTAATATCGTTTAAAAAGGAGCTAATATGTATGCGGAAGCGGGGGAAGTTAATCCTTGTACAGAAAAAGTGCTTGCTGAAACATCCTGTATTGACTTATCCATTAACCCGCCTTAATTTGAAGTGTTTAAGGTTCTCATAAGAGAACTATTTTTGTTATAATACTGATAAGTTTTATATCTTATTAAAGGATTTGTAGTATGTCAATCATAGAAAAAGCACCTGCAAAAATTAACTTAGGGTTGGATATCGCTGGAAAAAGAGCTGATGGCTACCATGATCTGTCAATGCTGATGGTAAGTGTTGATTTGAATGACTATATCACTGTTTCTGAAGCAGAGGGGAGTAGTATTATCATCGAATCAAACAGTCTCCGCATGCCGCTGAATGAAAAAAACGATGTTTATAAAGCAGCTCTTTTGCTGAAAAAACGCTGTAATGTTGATGCAGGTGTTAAAATAACTGTGGAGAAGAGGATTCCTATTTGTGCCGGTCTTGGCGGCGGTTCTACCGATGCTGCGGCTACTCTCAGAGCCTTAAATAAATTTTGGGGACTGCATCTTCCTGATGAAACATTGCTGGATTTAGGTTTTACAATTGGCAGTGATGTTCCGTATTGTATTGGAGGGGGATGTGCGCTTGTCAGCGGGAAAGGGGAGATTGTCGAACCGCTGGAGGTTTCTCTTTCTGCTTGGGTTGTTTTGGTTAAACCGGACTTCGGTGTTTCCACACCATCTGTTTTCCGTGACATTTCTCCTTCTATTTCGCGTGTTGATATTTCGGCATTGCGGGAGGCAGCTGAAGCGGGAGACTACCAGCAGCTGCTCTGCCATATGGGAAATTCTCTGGAAGATATTACAATAGCAAGAAAGCCCTTTATCCAAAAGGTTAAAGACCGTCTTCTAAAGTGCGGTGCTGATACCGCTCTTATGACCGGAAGTGGTCCGACGGTGTTTGCCCTCTGCCAGAGCGAGAAAAAGGCAGACCGGCTTGTTAATAGTATGAAAGGGTTTTGCAAAACGGTTTATAAAGTGAGAATGCTATAGGAGCAAAAGAGTTTGCTTCTTTTTTTCTTTCGTGCTATAATTGATTAACTGGTTAACAAAAAAACAAGGAGGTGCTAAATGCTATCTTTGGACAGGAAATTAGATCATCTTATTAAAAAAGTTTTATTAAAGTCAGAGAATCAGCATGAATTGCTTTTTGGCCCCTGCAAAAGCGGCGAAAAACTGACCAATACCCAAGAACACATTCTGATGTTATTGGCTGAACAGCAGTTAACAAATTCTGATTTAGCTAAAAAGCTAAATATTAGTCAGGCTGCAGTGACTAAGGCTGTTAAAAGTCTTGCTAAAAAAGGCATGCTGGTTTCTGTTAAAGATAAGGAGGATGCCCGAGTGACCTATTTTACCCTGACAGATCCTGCATGGCCTGTTGCTGAGGAGCATAGACGGCATCACCATCGCACATTAGCTGTTTATCAGGAGCTGCTGGCTGCGTTTACAGAGGAAGAGCAAGCTATTATTCAACGTTTTTTAACTGTTTTTGAAGAGCGATTAGAAAGGTAAAAATGCGATACATTACAGTTCAGAATTTATCGTTTCAATATGATAACGACCCTGTTTTAGCTGAAGTAGACTATCATCTGGACAGCGGGGAATTTGTGACCTTAACCGGAGAAAACGGGGCAGCTAAATCAACGCTGATTAAGGCTACCTTAGGCATTTTACGGCCTAAAGTAGGTTCGGTCACAATAGCTAAAAAAAATATAAAAGGCCAAAAATTGCGTTTGGCTTATCTGCCGCAACAGATTTCCAGTTTTAACGCCGGATTTCCCAGTACCGTTTATGAGTTTGTCAGATCCGGACGCTATCCCCGAAACGGATGGTTCAGACGTCTGACAAAACATGATGCAGCCCATATCAAAGCCAGTTTAGAATCCGTTGGGATGTGGGAGAGCCGGCAGAAGCAGATTGGCAGTCTTAGCGGCGGTCAAAAGCAGCGTGTCATTATTGCCCGTATGTTTGCCAGCGATCCGGATATTTTTGTTTTGGATGAACCCACAACCGGTATGGATGCAGGCACTACAGAAACCTTTTATGAATTGATGGCTCACAGTGCGCATCAGCACCAAAAAGCTGTTTTAATGATTACGCATGATTCCGAAGATGTCAAGGATTATGTGGATCGTAATATTCATCTGGTACGCAATCAGAATCTGCCTTGGCGCTGTTTTAATATTCATGAGGGAGATGGGAGGGCCGCACAATGACTGAGCTCTTGTCTTATGATTTTATGCAGCGGGCCTTGATGGCAGTCGTTGCAATCAGTGCGTTTTCACCAATTTTAGGTATTTTCCTTATCTTACGCCGTCAAAGCCTGATGAGCGATACCCTGAGCCACGTTTCTCTCGCCGGAGTAGCTTTTGGTATTTGGCTAGGCTATTCACCAGCTTGGACGACTATTTTAATCGTTGTCTTAGCGGCTGTTTTGCTGGAGTATCTCAGTCAGGTTTACCGCAGTTATATGGAAATTGCTACGGCTATTTTAATGTCTTTGGGTCTAGCAGTTTCACTGATTATTATGAGTCAGGCGGATAATGCGGGAAGTATCAGCCTGGATCAATACCTATTCGGCTCAATTATTACTATCAGTCAAGGTCAAGTGACTGCACTTTTTATCATTGCTGCCTTAGTGTTGCTGCTGACCTTATTATTCTTTAGGCCCATGTATATTTTGACTTTTGATGAGGATACTGCTTATGTGGATGGTCTGCCTGTACGGCTGATGTCGGTTCTTTTTAATATTGTAACAGGAATCGCTATTGCTTTAATGATTCCCGCAGCAGGAGCCCTGCTTGTGTCAACTATTATGGTTCTTCCTGCCAGTATCGCAATGCGTTTGGGAAAAAGTTTTAAGGCTGTTATTGGCTTGGCTATCGGAATTGGTTTTATCGGCATGGTGTCAGGAATCTTTATCTCCTATTATGCGGAAACTCCTGCAAGTGCGACGATTACTATGATTTTCATCAGTATTTTTTTGGTGGTCGCTTGCTTGAAAAAAGCGTTAAAGCACAATTAGCACTGTCAGTGCTTTTCGCAGCTTATCTTTACTGCATTTATACAGCTTTCAGAAGCTGGATAGGAGGCGGTTAGATTTCCCCCGTCACTTGAGAATATGATTTTGGACTCACAGTTTGGCATAATCTCAATAAGAATCAGTTAACTGATTATACATTTTATAACTAAAAAACAAGGGAAGTATTTATCTTCCCTTGTTTTTAAATTAATAGGTTAAAACAAAGTATTTTTTCTTGCCGCGTCGGATAACGGTCAATTCATCATCAATCTTATCCTTATCTGAAAGGTTGTAAGCGGAATCCTGGATACGGCTGCCATTAATGTAAATGGCACCGTTTTGCAAGTCTTCCCGTGCCTGCCTCTTAGAATTGACAATTCCTGCCTTGACTAGGATTTCAACAATATTAAAGGATTCCTCCGGTTGGACAGCGTAATTGGGAACATTGCTGAGACCCTGTTTTAATTCTGCGGCAGAGAGGTTTTGAATGTTGCCGCTGAAAAGTTGTTCAGTGATATTAAGTGCCTCTTTATAGGCCGTTTCACCGTGAACAAGTGTAACAACCTCCCGCGCCAGAACTTTTTGTGCCAAACGCTTATGAGGTTCTGCTTCAAATTCTTGACGGATGTCTTCAATTTCTGCTAAAGGCAGAAAGGTAAAGATTTTTAGGAAACGGACGGCATCTTCATCCATGACATTGAGCCAAAACTGGTACATTTCATAAGGGGAAGTTTTGCTGGCATCAAGCCAGACAGCATTGCCTTCAGATTTGCCGAATTTCTTGCCTGTTGCATCAGTAATTAGCGGAACAGTGATAACATGGCCGGTTTTATCAGCTTTACGGCGCAAAAGTTCGGTTCCGGCAGTCATATTTCCCCATTGATCAGAGCCTCCAACTTGGAGTGTCACACTATGACGGCGGTTAAGCTCATAAAAATCATAGCCCTGCATGATTTGATAGGCAAACTCTGTGTAAGAAATACCACTCTCGATACGTTTCTTGACCGATTCTTTACTCATCATATAATTGACAGTAAAGTATTTACCGACATCCCGTAAAAAATCAATAAAGCTGATATCAGCAAACCAATCATAATTATTAACCATTACGGCCTTATTGTCTCCGTTCTCAAAATCGAGAAAACGGGAAAGCTGTCCTTGAATTTTAGCTGCCCAGCCGTCTACAGTCTCTTTAGTCTGCAGGCTGCGCTCAGTGTCTTTAAATGATGGATCGCCGATAAGACCTGTCGCACCTCCTACAAGAGGGTAGGGCTTGTGCCCCGCAAGCTGCAGGTGGCGGCAGACTAAAATTGGGACCAGATGTCCCAAATGAAGGCTGTCGGCAGTTGGATCATAGCCTGAGTAAAAGGCCAGCTGCCCCTCCGTCAGCGCTTCTTTCAATGCTTCTTCATCAGTTGTTTGAAAAATCAAACCGCGTTCTTTGAGCTCTTCAAAGATAGTCATGAGCTTCTCCTTATTCAGAAATATATGTCACAGGCCATTATACCAAAAATAAGTCTTTATATGCAAGTGCTGCTAAATTTGATATAATATAAACTGAGGTGCTGTCATGTTCAAGTGGAAAAAAATAAAAACCAAACAAAATCTATCCCTTTGGGATTTGGGGTCTGTCTGTCTCAGAACCTTAAAATTAATGACGGACTTTTTCTATGTGGTTATTTTGTTGTTTGCTATGTTGGGAGCAGGTCTGGCTCTAGGTTATCTGGCCAGTCAGATTGATTCAGTTAAAATTCCCAGTAAAGCCAGCTTGGTCAGCCAGGTGGAGTCTTTAACGATGATTTCTGAGATGACCTATGCTGATGGGAGTTCAATTTCTGAGATTGATACTGACTTATTAAGAACTCCTGTTGACGGTGATGCTATTTCAGATAATATTAAAGAAGCCGTTATCGCTACAGAAGATGAGAATTTCACCAGTCACGATGGAGTTGTTCCTAAAGCTGTTTTTCGGGCTACTTTAGCTTCAGTTTTGGGTCTGGGAGAAACAAGCGGCGGTTCGACTTTGACACAGCAACTCTTAAAACAGCAGGTACTGGGTGATGACCCTACTTTTAAACGGAAATCAAAGGAAATCATCTATGCATTAGCGCTTGAGCGTTACTTAAGCAAGGAAGAAATTCTGACGGACTATCTGAATGTATCTCCCTTTGGCCGCAATAATAAAGGAGAGAATATTGCTGGAGTCGAAGAAGCTGCCCAAGGTATCTTTGGTGTTTCTGCCAAAGATTTAACGATTCCTCAGGCGGCTTATCTGGCTGGGCTTCCGCAAAGTCCGATTGTCTATTCTCCTTATACTGCAGAGGGGAGCTTTAAATCTGATGAAGATATGGAGTACGGTTTGCAAAGGCAGGAAAACGTACTCTATAACATGTATCGGACAGGTGTACTGACTAAAGCAGAGTATACAGAATATAAGGGCTATGATATCCGTCAGGATTTTATCGAGCCGGAGACTGCAGAGGTCGCTGACCATGATTATCTTTATTACGCTGTGTTAGAGGAAGCTCAGGATGCTATGTACAGTTACCTTATTGAAAGAGATGAGGTTTCTAAACAAGATTTAAAAAATGATGAAACCAAGCTTGCTTACCGCAAAAAAGCACTTGAAGAGCTGCAGCAAGGCGGATATACAGTTCAAACGACTATCAATAAAAAAGTTTATGATGCGATGCAGTCAGCTGTCAGCCAGTACGGCAATGTTTTAGATCAAGGGAGTTCTCAGGCTGTTGAAGTCGGCAATGTGCTGATGAACAATAAAACAGGAGCGATTCTAGGCTTCATTGGCGGCAGAAACTACAGTCAAAATCAAAACAACCATGCCTTTGATACTGCCAGATCTCCAGGTTCCAGCATCAAACCGATTATTGCTTACGGACCTGCTATCGATCAGGGACTTATGGGAAGTGCTAGTATTCTGTCGAATTACCCAACCACTTTTTCCAGTGGACAGAAAATTATGCATGGCAGTGATGAGGGAACTGCTATGGTGAATCTGCAGGAAGCGCTCAATACCTCATGGAATATTCCTGCCTACTGGACTTACAAGTTATTGAGAGAACAAGGTGTTGACGTTGAGAGCTATATGACTAAACTGGGTTATGATATTGCAGATTATTCGATTGAGAGCCTTCCTCTGGGAGGAGGAATAGAAACTACGGTTGAGCAGCAGGTCAATGCTTACCAGATGATTGCTAATCAGGGAATCTACCAAGAAGGCTATATGGTAGAGAGTATTGTTGACAGTGAAGGCAAAACCATTTACGAACATAAGGAAAATCCTGTACGTGTTTTTTCTGCAGCTGCAGCAACAATTTTGAATCAGCTGTTGAGAGAACCGATTACAAGCGGAGGAACAACTAAATTTTATGAAGATTTAAAGGGGCTTAATGAGAATGCCTCAACCGCTGACTGGACGGGAAAAACAGGAACTACAGACAATTATTCAGATGTCTGGCTGATTGTCTCTACCCCAACAGCCACTCTTGGCGGCTGGGCCGGGAATGATGATAATGCGTCTTTAGCAGATTCTGCCGGTCATACTTATAACGCTCAATATATGGCCTATTTAGTAGATGCCATTCACGATGCTGATCCAGGTGTATTTTCTGTTTCTGAAAAATTTGGTTTAGATGAAAGTGTTGTGAAGTCAACCGTGCTCAAGTCAACCGGTCTCCAATCAGGAACCGTATCGGTTAACGGCCGCAATATTACAGTTGGCGGTGAAACTACTACAAGTTACTGGGCTAAAAACGGTGCTGGCTCCATGACTTACAAATTTGCTATCGGCGGGACTGACAGCGATTATGAGAAAGCTTGGGCAGCTCTGGGACGCTGATACAGTCTATTTGGCTTTATCTTTTAAAAAATAAATAGTGAATTTCAAAAAGGCAGTGTTGAAGTATATCATATTTGCTTTTTTGGAGGAAATACGTTATAATAATGACAGTTATTTGTCGTCTGATTCGGCTGAAATATTGTCCAGCCGAAGATTACAGCAGTTAAATCAAGCTTTGAAGAGTCGATTTAGCTGCTCTTTTTGTGCCTATTTTTTGGGAAAATTGATATTGTAACATATATTTAAAGATTCTGAAAAATAGAAAATCAGAGGGCAATTTTTTGAATTGATGTTCATCAAGCTTGTGAGACTGGGAAACAAAAATTAGTCTTTTTGTTTTACTGGGGAAACTCACCATCATATTTTTAAAGGAGCGAAAAACGTGGCAGGACATGAAGTGCAGTACGGGAAACATCGTACACGTCGCAGCTTTTCAAGAATTAAAGAAGTTCTTGATTTACCTAATTTGATTGAAATTCAAACAGACTCATTTCAAGAATTCCTGGATAATGGTTTGAAGGAAGTTTTTGAAGATGTGCTTCCGATTTCAAACTTTACCGATACCATGGAACTTGAGTTTGTCGGTTATGAGTTTAAAGAGCCTAAATATACGCTTGAGGAAGCACGTATCCACGATGCAAGTTATTCAGCGCCTATTTTTGTGACTTTCCGCTTGATTAATAAGGAAAGCGGCGAGATTAAAACACAGGAAGTCTTCTTCGGCGATTTCCCGATTATGACTGAAATGGGAACGTTCATTATCAATGGCGGTGAGCGGATTATTGTCAGCCAGCTGGTTCGTTCGCCTGGAGTTTACTTTAATGATAAAATAGACAAAAACGGTAAAGTGGGTTACGGTTCGACTGTAATCCCTAATCGCGGAGCTTGGCTGGAATTAGAAACTGACGCCAAAGACATCGCTTATACACGGATTGACCGGACGCGAAAAATACCGTTTACAACATTGGTTCGTGCTCTGGGCTTCTCGGGAGATGATGAGATTGTTGATATCTTTGGTGACAGCGATCTTGTGCGCAACACTATTGAGAAAGATCTTCATAAGAATCCTAATGACTCTCGGACAGATGAGGCGTTAAAAGAAATATACGAACGTCTTCGTCCGGGAGAACCTAAAACAGCTGAAAGTTCACGCAGCCTCTTAATTGCGCGTTTCTTCGATCCGCGCCGGTATGATTTGGCGGCAGTGGGACGCTACAAGATTAATAAAAAACTCAATGTTAAAACTCGGCTTCTGAATCAAACTCTTGCTGAGAATCTTGTGGACAGTGAAACAGGTGAAATTCTTGTAGCTGCCGGTACAGTAATGACACGGGATATTCTTGATTCAATTGCTGAGAAGATTGATCAGGGCTTAAACAGTTTTGTTTACACTCCTAACGATTATGCTGTTATCACAGAGCCGGTTGTTCTTCAAAAATTTAAGGTTCTTGCTCCTAATGACCCGGACCGCATCGTTACCATTGTTGGCAATGCCAATCCGGGAGATAAGATTAGAGCTCTCACACCTGCTGATATATTAGCTGAAATGAGCTATTTTCTGAATCTTGCCGAGGGTCTTGGCAAAGTTGATGATATTGATCACTTAGGGAACCGCCGGATTCGGGCGGTCGGAGAACTCTTGGCCAATCAGTTTCGGATCGGGCTGGCCAGAATGGAACGCAATGTCCGTGAGCGAATGAGTGTGCAGGAGAGCGAAGCTTTAACGCCTCAGCAAATTATCAATATCCGTCCTGTTACTGCAGCGGTCAAAGAGTTTTTTGGCTCTTCGCAGCTGTCTCAGTTTATGGATCAGCACAACCCCTTGTCAGAATTATCGCATAAGCGGCGGCTGTCTGCCCTTGGTCCCGGCGGTTTGACACGCGACCGTGCCGGCTATGAAGTGCGTGATGTGCACTATACTCATTACGGCCGTATGTGTCCGATCGAAACACCTGAAGGTCCAAATATTGGTTTGATAAATAATTTATCTTCGTACGGCCACTTAAACAAGTACGGCTTCATTCAAACGCCTTACCGTAAGGTTGACCGCAAGAGCGGTATTGTCACAAATGAAATTGTTTGGCTGACGGCAGATGAAGAGGATGAATATACGGTAGCGCAAGCTAATTCAAAACTTAATGAAGACGGAACTTTTGCCGATGAGATTGTTATGGGACGCCACCAAGGAAATAACCAGGAATTTCCGGCAACTGCTGTTGATTATGTTGATGTCTCGCCTAAGCAGGTTGTTGCGGTTGCAACCGCATGTATTCCTTTCCTAGAGAATGACGACTCTAACCGTGCGCTTATGGGAGCTAACATGCAGCGTCAGGCTGTGCCTTTGATTGATCCTCATGCGCCTTATGTTGGCACAGGAATGGAATATCAGGCTGCTCATGATTCGGGTGCTGCAGTTATTGCGCAGCATGACGGACGCGTAACTTTTTCAGATGCCGAAAAGGTCGAAGTTCGCCGCGAGGATGGGTCGCTTGATGTTTACCATATTACGAAATTCCGCCGCTCCAATTCAGGCACTGCCTATAACCAAAGAACATTGGTTAAGGTCGGAGACCTTGTTGAAAAAGGGGATTTTATTGCCGATGGTCCGTCTATGGAAAAAGGAGAAATGGCTCTGGGTCAGAATCCGATTGTTGCCTATATGACTTGGGAAGGCTACAATTTTGAAGATGCTGTTATCATGAGCGAACGGCTGGTTAAGGACGATGTCTATACCTCAGTCCATTTGGAAGAGTTTGAATCAGAAACACGCGACACCAAATTAGGCCCTGAAGAAATTACACGTGAAGTTCCTAATGTTGGTGAAGATGCTCTCAAAGATCTTGACGAGATGGGTATTATCCGCATTGGAGCTGAAGTTAAAGAAGGTGATATCCTTGTTGGGAAGGTAACTCCTAAGGGTGAGAAAGATCTTTCTGCTGAAGAACGTCTGCTTCACGCTATCTTTGGTGATAAATCACGGGAGGTTCGCGATACTTCTTTGAGGGTTCCTCACGGGGGAGACGGTGTTGTCCGCGATGTGAAGATTTTTACTCGGGCTAATGGCGATGAACTGCAGTCGGGTGTCAATATGCTGGTGCGTGTTTACATCGCTCAAAAACGGAAAATCAAAGTCGGAGATAAAATGGCCGGCCGTCATGGAAATAAAGGTGTTGTCTCACGAATCGTTCCTGTTGAGGATATGCCATATCTTCCAGATGGAACGCCAGTTGATATTATGCTGAATCCGCTTGGGGTTCCGTCACGGATGAACATCGGTCAGGTTATGGAACTTCACTTGGGGATGGCTGCCCGCAATCTTGGCATCCATATTGCTACACCTGTCTTTGACGGAGCCAGCTCAGAAGATTTGTGGGAAACTGTAGGTGAAGCCGGTATGTCTTCTGATGCTAAAACAGTCCTGTATGACGGCCGCACGGGAGAACCGTTCGATAACCGTGTGTCTGTTGGAGTGATGTACATGATTAAACTGCACCACATGGTTGATGATAAGCTTCATGCGCGTTCAGTGGGACCTTACTCTCTGGTTACGCAGCAGCCACTTGGCGGTAAAGCGCAGTTCGGCGGTCAGCGGTTTGGAGAAATGGAAGTTTGGGCTTTAGAAGCTTACGGTGCTTCAAATGTTCTGCAGGAAATCCTGACTTATAAATCAGATGATGTTAACGGCCGTCTGAAAGCTTATGAAGCTATCACAAAAGGCAAGCCTATTCCAAAACCGGGTGTTCCCGAGTCTTTCCGGGTGCTTGTAAAAGAATTGCAGTCACTTGGCCTTGATATGCGGGTGCTTGATGAAGATAATCAAGAAGTGGAGCTTCGCGATCTGGATGACGGTGAAGATGACGACGTCATGCATGTTGATGATCTTGAAAGAGCGCGGCAGAAACAGGCTCAGGAAGCAGCTGAATTTAATGATGAGGAAAAATAATTCTCCTTATCTGCTCTGCAAGAAATAAAAATACTAGTGCTAAAGTTTGTTAAACATTAAAACTAGTCTTATAGCTATATCAAAGAAAGGTAAAATTAGTGGTTGATGTAAATCGTTTTAAAAGTATGCAAATCACATTAGCTTCACCCAATAAGGTTCGTTCATGGTCTTACGGTGAGGTTAAGAAACCTGAAACAATCAACTACCGGACGCTGAAACCGGAGCGTGAGGGGCTGTTTGATGAAGTTATCTTTGGTCCTACCAAAGATTGGGAATGTGCCTGCGGAAAATATAAACGAATCCGTTATAAAGGCATTATCTGCGACCGCTGTGGTGTAGAAGTGACTCGGGCTAAAGTCCGCCGTGAACGGATGGGGCATATAGAATTAAAGGCTCCTGTTTCACATATTTGGTATTTTAAAGGGATTCCCAGCCGTATGGGCTTGACTTTGGATATGAGTCCGCGTGCACTTGAGGAAGTTATCTATTTTGCGGCTTATGTGGTCATTGACCCGATGGATACACCGCTTGAGCCAAAATCGCTCTTGACTGAACGTGAATATCGAGAAAAACTGCAGGAATACGGCCATGGTTCTTTTGTAGCGAAAATGGGAGCTGAGGCGATTCAGGATCTGCTTAAGCGTGTAGATATTCAAGCTGAAATTGCAGAACTTAAGGAAGAACTTAAGACGGCCACTGGTCAAAAGCGTGTTAAAGCTGTTCGCCGTTTGGATGTCTTGGATGCTTTTCAGAAGTCTGGAAATAAACCAGAATGGATGGTATTAAATATTCTTCCTGTTATTCCGCCGGATTTACGACCGATGGTTCAGTTGGACGGTGGCCGTTTTGCCGCTTCTGACTTGAATGACCTCTACCGGCGTGTTATCAATCGTAACAACCGTTTAGCTCGACTGCTGGAACTTAACGCTCCCGGCATTATTGTTCAAAATGAAAAACGGATGCTTCAGGAAGCGGTTGATGCACTTATTGATAATGGCCGCCGAGGCCGTCCGATTACAGGTCCTGGGAGCCGTCCGCTTAAGTCGCTCAGTCATATGCTGAAAGGAAAGCAAGGGCGCTTCCGTCAAAATCTGCTCGGAAAACGTGTGGACTTCTCCGGCCGTTCTGTTATTGCTGTCGGTCCGACTCTCAAGATGTATCAATGCGGTGTCCCGCGTGAGATGGCTATAGAGCTATTTAAGCCTTTTGTAATGCGTGAGATTGTCGCGCGTGATTATGCCGGTAATGTTAAGGCGGCTAAACGGATGGTTGAACGCGGGGATGAGCGTATCTGGGATATCTTGGAAGAAGTAATCAAAGAGCATCCTGTCCTTTTGAACCGGGCACCAACTTTGCACCGTTTGGGAATTCAAGCATTTGAACCAGTGCTTATCGATGGTAAGGCTCTGCGCCTCCATCCGCTTGTTTGTGAGGCCTATAATGCTGACTTTGACGGAGACCAGATGGCTATCCATGTACCGCTTTCGGAAGAAGCTCAGGCAGAAGCCCGTCTCTTGATGCTGGCTGCAGAACATATCCTTAATCCTAAGGATGGCAAGCCGGTTGTAACACCTTCACAGGACATGGTGCTGGGAAATTACTATCTGACAATGGAAGATGCAGGCCGTGAAGGCGAAGGGATGATCTTTAAAGACCATGATGAAGCGGTTATGGCTTACCGAAATGGCTATGTGCACTTGCACAGCCGTGTTGGTATTGCAGTAGACAGCATGCCGAATAAGCCTTGGACAGACGATCAGAAACACAAAATCATGGTGACAACAGTAGGCAAGATTCTGTTCAATGATATCATGCCTGAGGACCTTCCTTTCCTTCAGGAACCTAATAATGCCAATCTGACAGAAAAAACGCCGGACAAGTATTTCTTAACACCAGGTCAGGATATTCAGGAGGCTCTTGCTGAACTGGATCTTAACCAGCCTTTTAAAAAGAAAAACTTAGGGAATATTATCGCTGAAACCTTTAAACGTTTCCGGACAACTGAAACGTCAGCTTTCCTTGACCGTTTGAAGGACCTCGGTTATTATCATTCTACTCTTGCCGGTTTAACGGTAGGAATTGCAGATATTCCGGTTATTGACAATAAAGCTGAAATCATTGAAGCTGCCCATCACAAAGTAGAAGAAATTAATAAAGCTTTCCGCCGCGGCCTGATGACAGATGATGACCGCTATATCGCCGTAACAGCGACATGGCGTGAAGCTAAAGAGGAACTTGAAAAACGTTTGGTTGAAACTCAGGATCCTAAAAACCCGATCGTTATGATGATGGACTCAGGAGCCCGCGGAAATATTTCAAACTTCTCCCAGCTTGCGGGGATGCGCGGTTTGATGGCTGCGCCAAACGGCCGGATCATGGAACTTCCTATTCTGTCCAATTTCCGTGAAGGTTTATCTGTCTTGGAAATGTTCTTCTCTACCCATGGTGCCCGTAAAGGAATGACCGATACAGCCCTTAAAACGGCCGATTCAGGTTATCTGACCCGCCGTTTAGTTGATGTTGCTCAAGATGTTATTATTCGTGAGGATGACTGCGGTACGGACCGCGGACTTGATATTACAGCTATTACTGATGGCAAGGAAGTGACCGAAACCTTGGCGGAACGTTTGGCTGGCCGTTATACCAAAAAATCTGTTAAAGATCCAAAAACTGGTGCTGTCATCGTTCCGGCTAACACCTTACTGACAGAAGACATGGCAGCTGAAATTGCTCAGGCTGGTGTCGAAAAAGTCACAATTCGTTCGGTCTTTACCTGCAATACACGCCATGGTGTCTGCCGCCACTGCTATGGTATTAACCTTGCAACAGGGGATGCTGTTGAAGTGGGTGAAGCTGTTGGGACTGTTGCTGCTCAGTCTATCGGAGAGCCAGGAACTCAGCTTACTATGCGGACTTTCCACACAGGTGGTGTTGCTTCGAATACTGACATCACTCAGGGTCTGCCGCGGATTCAGGAAATCTTTGAAGCACGCAATCCTAAAGGTGAAGCTGTTATCACTGAGGTTAAAGGAACAATTGCTGATATTGAAGAAGACGCTGCTACGCGTACCAAGAAAGTCTTTGTTCAAGGTGAAACAGGCAGCGGAGAGTATGTGGTGCCATTTACGGCTCGCATGAAAGTGGAAGTGGGAGACACTGTCCATCGCGGTGATGCTCTGACAGAAGGTTCTATTCAGCCTAAGCGTTTGCTTGAGGTGCGGGATACCTTATCTGTGGAAACCTACCTTCTGGCCGAAGTACAGAAAGTGTACCGCAGTCAGGGTGTAGAAATCGGTGATAAGCATATTGAAGTTATGGTTCGCCAAATGCTCCGCAAGGTGCGTGTCATGGATCCAGGCGACACTGAGCTGCTTCCGGGAACTCTTATGGATATCGCTGACTTTACAGATGCTAATAAGGAAATTGTCATCACGGGCGGTGTTCCAGCAACAAGCCGGCCTGTTCTTATGGGAATTACCAAGGCTTCGCTTGAAACAAATTCATTCTTGTCAGCAGCTTCATTCCAAGAGACAACACGTGTTCTTACAGATGCTGCTATTCGCGGGAAGAAAGACCATCTGCTCGGCCTTAAAGAAAATGTCATTATCGGAAAAATTATTCCTGCCGGTACTGGTATGGCTCGTTACCGTAACCTTGAACCGCAGGCTGTCAATGAAATTGAAATTATGGATGATATTGACAATATTGACGTTGTTGAAGCAGAGCCTCTTGCTGCAGAATAATGTTTTGGTTTTGATATCAAACGGTTTACCCAAAGTCCAACGACTTTGGGCTTTTTAAATGGCAAAAGGCCTATATAAAAGAACGGTTTAAAGCTTTAGCGACAGCAAAAAAGCGAAAAATAAAAACCCTTGTTTCACAGGGGTTTTAGACGCTTTTCAGCTCTGTCTCAGCTTTATCCCTTGGCAGTTATCGCTTAAAATATCGCCACTGTTTTAGCAACCAGATTGTTGATAAGATGACGGCCATTAACAAAGGGATTGGTTTCGTGCTTTGTCCGAAATATGTACAGAAGACTTGTATCAGACCAATGATTATCCCACTGTATTTCCAAAGGGGACGGGATAGTAGTCCAGCCCAGGAAATCATGAACAGCCCCAGTAAAATATCACATAAATGCCAAGCAGCGTAAATTTCAGCTAAAGCTGCCGAGAGATTATCGCCTGTGACGACAGGCAATCCGTTGACAGGATAGATAAGCCTGCCCGTTTTTACTACGATTAATAGCCATACCATTAACATTAGTATAAAACTTGTCACTAGAAGTCCTGTCAGTATTTTTTTATTTTGAAAATACAGTTTGCGTACATTATAAAAGGTGCTTCCAAAGAGAATAGTTGAGAACATGAGTAATTCATCTACGGCCATCAGTAAGCTGCTGTGCCGTTCTACGGTTTGCTGCAAGGAATTTGTCATCTCTAGCTGGAAACTGAAATATAAAAAACCAATCCTCACCACCATATATATCAAGCATCCAGCAAGAAACATTCCCAGGACTGAGAAATATTTTCTATTTTGCTTAAAAACTTGTTCTTTCATAGCTTCTCCTACTATTTAATTTTTCTTCCGGCAGACATAGTATATGAGGATACTCTTATTAGTGAGTTTACCACATACGCTGATAGTTTTAAAATAAAAAATTAATTTCTTCTTAAAAGGGCATAAAAAATGATCTCCCACACTGTGTGGAATTGATAGTATCAATGTTTTCTTAGTAATTCTCTTGGTTTTGCTCTATTTTAATATATTGACTGTATCTATTCGAATATTGAGATGCCAAGCTTGTTTAATCTTTATGAAAATAACAATAAAACTGCAATTTCTAACAACCTATTGCACTCCTGGCTGGGAAATCGGCAGACTGTGGCAGGGGGCAGGTCGTCCTATCTTTATTTAAGTCAAATAAGCAAATTTTTTCCCAAAAAAAATATTTTTTTATATAATAGTTTTTATAAGGAAGTAAGTGTTATGTATCAAGTAGTTAAAATGGAGGCTGATTTTGAGCCTTGGTGGTTTTTTGAGGAATGGCAGCAAAATGTCACTGAATCGGTGAACTTCACACGGTTCGATGACGCTTTAATTTGTTTTGAAAAAGAATGGGGAAAGCTCCGTCAGCAGCTGCCCAGTTACCAAAGCAGGCAAAATTTATTAGCCGCTTTTTGGAATAATGAGGAACAGTACTGGTGTGAAGAGTGTGATGACTATCTCCAAAATTATCATTCTCTTTTACTTTTGGAAGACTGGGAGACTGTTTCTCAACATTATTATATGCCTTCTTTCGAACAGCGCAATGATTTTATATTGCCTTACAGCTGTTCCTTACGTACGTAAAAAACCTTTACTTTTTGTAAGGTTTTTTTCTTTTGTTTACGAATAATATGGTGAGGAGGCCAAGATGGTTCAGGATTTAGCAAAGACGATTATAAAAGAGGCTGTATCAGTTAATGCTCAGGACATTTATATGATTCCTAAAGGGGAACGCTATGAATTATATATACGTGTTGGAGCTGAAAGAAAGAAGCTTGATTGCTTTGAGCCTTCTCATATGTTTAGTATCATTAGTCACTTTAAATTTGTAGCAGGGATGAATGTTGGTGAGAAACGTCGCAGCCAGTTAGGATCTTGCGATTATGTTTTCGGTGAAGGAAAGGAAATTTCTCTGCGTTTATCAAGTGTTGGCGACTACCGGGGACGGGAAAGTTTAGTGATTCGACTGCTTTATCCTGGAATTTATCGCACAAACTACTGGTTTGATAATCTGGAGCGGTTGCAGACCAATGTTGGCAGCCGAGGCCTCTACCTTTTTTCGGGACCGGTTGGTTCTGGGAAGACCACTCTCATGTACCAGCTGGCAACTGAGAAGTTCCAAAATAAGCAGATTATTTCCATTGAAGATCCTGTCGAAATCAAAGATGAAACGATGCTGCAACTGCAAATCAACGAAAGTATTGGTATGACTTATGATCATTTAATTAAGCTCTCGCTCCGCCATCGTCCGGATATTCTTATTGTTGGTGAAATCCGTGACGAGACAACAGCTCATGCTGCTATTCGTGCCAGTTTAACCGGCATTGTTGTTTTTTCTACGATTCATGCCAAAAGTATTGCTGGGGTTTATGACCGCCTAGAGGAGTTGGGAGTCAGTCAAGGAGAGCTAAGCAGCTGTTTACAGTTAATTGCTTATCAGCGTCTAATCGGAGGGGGAGGAGTCATTGATTTTGCTGCTGAAAATTTTCAAAACCATGTCCCGGACAGTTGGAATAAACAAATTGATAGGCTTGTTAAGGGTGGATATATTACCAAAGAAGAAGCGAGGCTTGAGAAAATTAAGGCTTAAAGAACAGAGGAAAATCATTCAACTGTTCAATAACCTTCTTGAAAGTGGCTTTACATTAACAGAGATGGTTATCTTTCTTAAACGCAGTCAGCTTTTAGCGGATAAATATACGGATAAAATGTATCACGTATTACTCAATGGGCAGGGGCTGGCAGAAATGATGGCAGTCCTGGGTTTTTCCGATGCTGTTTTTACGCAGCTTACTTTAGCAGGTATTCACGGCAACACGAGAAAAAGTCTTCTTAGAATTGAATCCTATTTAAAGAGTCTGCTTTTAGTCAGGCAAAAACTGATAGAAGCTGGAACCTATCCTTTACTGCTTCTGAGCTTTTTAGTTCTGTTAATGCTAGGCCTAAAAAACTATTTGCTTCCGCAGCTTGAAGAGAATAATTTTGCCAGTCAGATTCTAAATCATTTTCCGGTATTTTTGGTATCGCTAATGTTTATTTCAGTAGTACTTGCTTTAATTGTTTATCTCTTCGCTCAGCGTTTGCCGCGGATAAGATTTGTGGCGTGGCTGAGCCGTCTGCCTTTACTAGGAAACTATATCCGTCTTTATTTGACTGCTTATTATGCACGTGAATGGGGAAATTTAGTCGGTCAGGGAATCGAACTGACCCAAATTGTACAGATTATGCAAAATCAGAAAGCTCGATTATTCAGTGAGTTAGGAATTGATATGGAAGAAGGATTAATTTCAGGAGAAGAATTCCATACCAAGGTTCTGGATTACCCTTTCTTTTGCAAAGAGCTAAGTCTGATAATTGAATATGGAGAAGTAAAATCTAAACTGGGAAAAGAACTGGAGATTTATGCTCAGGAAACTTGGGAAGCATTCTTTAACCAGCTTATAAAAATAACACAGATTATTCAGCCTATCGTTTTTATTGCTGTTGCCTTGATGATTGTGATGATCTATGCAGCTATGCTGCTGCCAATGTATCAAAATATAGGAGGGAATTTTTAAATGAAAAAAATATTAATAGCCATAAAAGAAGGTAAAGCACCAAGTTTTACTCTGCTTGAAATGTTATTTGTTTTACTCATCATCAGTGTTTTACTTTTGTTGTTTGTTCCAAATTTAGCTAAACAAAAAGATAAAGTTAACAATACCGGAAATGCTGCTGTTGTCAAAGTGGTTGAGAGTCAGGCTGAACTTTATGAATTAAACGAGAATGCACCGGCAACGCTAAGCAAATTAGTCGCCGAAGGCAGTATCAGTGCAAAACAGCAGAAGGCTTACAATGACTATTATGCAAAAAATTCTAAAGAAACACGTCGTATCGCAAATTAAAGGATTTACACTTTTGGAGAGTTTACTGACTCTTTCTGTGACTGTCTTTTTGATAATTAGCTTTTCAGGGACAGTAAACGGGGTCTTACGTAAAGTTCAGGAACAATTATTTTTTTTAAATTTCGAATACATATTTAGGGACACACAAAAACTGAGTTTGGCTAATCATCAGCAAATGATGTTAACTGTTTCTGATAAGGAAGTCAGCAATGGTGTTACCGCTCTGGCATTGCCAGAAAGCATCAGTCCCCAGGCGAATTACCGTCTTCTTTTTGATCAGGAGGGAGGTAATTCGTCTTTAGCTAAACTTATTTTTAAAACTGCTGATAAAACAGTCACTTATCAGCTGTATTTAGGGAGTGGTAATTATAAAAAAGTTGAGACTACGGGCCTATATTCTCCTTGAAAGTCTAATCTTTTTGGGGGTTTTAGCTTTAATCAGCAATCTTATTTTAGGCCAAATAGATGACAATAGGCGGCACATTGAAAGGAATTTGCATCGGCAGGAAGTTTTGCAGACGGCTGCTATGGCTGTCCAAACCAAACAAGATCAGCTGAACTTAAATGGCATTCATATTAAAATTTCTAGGGATGGTAACCATATTTATGTCTATGAAAATGAACAAGAAATTCTGCGTGCTGAAAAATTTTAGAGTTCGGAGTTTTACCCTTTTAGAGTGTATTATAGCCCTTTTTGTGATATCAGGATCTGTTCTTGTCTATGAGGCTTTGACAGCATCATTAAGTACTAATATCCGCTATCTATCTGATAATTATCAAGAAAACTGGCTTCTGTTTTCGCAGCAGTTGCATACAGAGTTGGCTGGGAGCCAATTAGAGAAAGTTGAAGGCAACAAGCTTTATATAAGCAGGGATGGGCAGCAACTAGCTCTAGGGCAATCTAAAGCAGACGATTTTCGGAAGACAAATGCTGATGGACGCGGTTACCAGCCGATGCTATTCGGATTAGCTGACAGCCATATCAGCCGAGAAAGCAATATAGTAACAATAAGACTGACCTTTAAAAATGGTTTGAAAAGGAGTTTTATTTATGCTTTTACATAGGAAAGCTAAAGCAGGAGTTTTATTATATGCCCTACTTATGTCCGCGGTATTTTCACTCTTACTGCAATTTTATCTTAACCGAACAGTTGCTGCAGAGCGCCAATATCAGGCACAAAACACAGCCAGCCAAGCCTTTTTGATGGCAGAACTTACCCGCGATTTGGCTGATTCGGGCTCAGGGACAGTAATTTTTACTCAAGGCAAAACCAGCTATAAACAGGAAGCTGGGAAACTGGAAATTCAAGTTCAGATGGCTAATGGAAAACAATACCATTATTATTTTCTTTACAAGAAGCAGTCTGATAAGGAACAAAAAACAGAGTTGCCCGAAACGCCTGGAGAAGAGAATAATGAAGCGAATTAAATGAAAAAAAGCAGTAAACAGAGCTGAAGTTAAAGAAACGTATTCTCAATATGAAAAGTTTGAAATCAGCACTCAGCAGCAGACAGCGCTTTGCTTATTTCTCTGAGCTCTTTGCCTTGACATAGGTTTTGACAAGTGATTTTCAAGTTTTAACAAAATTGCCAGACTTGGCGGAGCCAATGCTGCTTGCTTTTAAGAATATAAAAAGGGAATAAGAAATGAGTGAAGAGTCGCAAGTCAATTAGACTTGTAATGTACTTTTACGTCTCTTTCTAAAGCACTTACGTCTATTAGGATAGACTTGCTGAGCTAAGAGATTTGCTTATATTCAGACAATATGAGTGATTTTAATAAGTATATGGTGAATAGAGGTGCTTGGATATTAAGTATTTCCAGAAATAGCTAATACTTGTAGCAGTATGGTTTAATACAGTAAGACAGCCGGAGGAATACGCAGACCTTTTCATCCATCATGATTTTTGATATCATAAATGCGGAGGAAATCATGAATTTTAAAAAAATTGAGACAGCTTATGAATTGGTTTTAGAGAATATCCAAATTATTGAAAATCAAATAAAAACTCACCTCTATGATGCCCTTATCGAACAAAATGCTTTCTACCTTGGCGCCAGCAGTACAGATCAGCAGGTTAATGACAACAATCAGCGCCTGCATCAGCTGAATTTGACAAAGGAAGAATGGCGCCGTGTTTTCCAATTTATTTTTATCAAGGCAGCCCAGACTGAACAGCTTCAGGCTAATCATCAATTTACACCGGATAGTATTGGCTTTATTCTGTTATTCTTAATAGAACAGCTGACAGCTTCAAATGAACTGGATGTTCTGGAAATTGGCAGTGGGACAGGAAATCTGGCAGCCACTCTGGTGAACAACAGTCAAAAAAAATTGGACTATTTAGGTATAGAGATTGATGATTTGCTTATTGATTTAGCTGCCAGCACTGCAGAGGTTATGGATTTGTCTGTCCGTTTCTTACAAGAAGACGCTGTTCGCCCGCAGATTCTGAAAGCGAGTGATATTATCATCAGTGACTTACCCGTTGGCTTTTATCCCAACGATGAAATTGCCAAGAGATATCAAGTTGCGAGCCCTGAAGGCCATACCTACGCTCACCATTTGCTGCTGGAACAGTCGCTTAAGTATCTGAAAAAAGATGGCCTTGCTCTTTTTTTAGCACCGGGGAATTTGCTCACCAGTGATCAGAGCGGCTTGTTAAAAAATTGGCTGAAAGATTATGCTGATATTATTGCAGTGCTTACTCTGCCGGATTCTGTTTTTGGAAATCCTGATTATACTAAGTCCATTTTTGTTTTACAAAAACAGACTGACCATAGGGCAGAAACATTCCTTTATCCATTGTCAAGTCTGCAGGATCAGAATATTCTCGCTGATTTTATTGAAAATTTCCAAAAATGGAAAATTGATAATATGCATTTATGAAATTTTATGATAGAATAAAAATAGATTATGAAAACGCTTCAGAGGTGAATTATGTCAAAAACTATTGCAATCAATGCGGGGAGTTCGAGTCTTAAATGGCAGTTATATAATATGCCGGAGGAAGAAGTCATTGCTAAAGGGTTAATTGAGCGGATTGGAATTGAGGATTCTGTTTCTACGGTTAAATTTAAAGGGCAAACGGAGACAGAAACGGTTGATATTGCTGATCATACTCAGGCTGTTAAGATTCTTTTGGATGACCTTATCCGTTTAAATATCATTTCGGATTATAAGGAAATCACAGGTGTTGGCCATCGGGTTGTAGCAGGCGGTGAATACTTCAAAGATTCGGCTCTGGTTGATGACAAGGTTATTGAGCAGGTTGAGGAGTTGGGGCTATTAGCTCCTTTGCACAATCCAGCTAATGCTGCGGGGATAAGAGCTTTTAAAGAGCTTCTGCCCGACATTACCAGCGTTGTAGTGTTTGATACAGCCTTTCATACAACGATGCCTGAAGTGGCTTACCGTTATCCTATTGCCAACCGGTACTATAAGGATTACAAAGTACGTAAATATGGAGCGCATGGAACTAGTCATCGGTATGTTGCTCAAGAAGCTGCGAAGATACTAGGTAAGCCGATTGAAGATTTAAAACTGATTACTTGCCACATCGGGAACGGTGTTTCCATTACAGCGGTTGATGGAGGCAAATCGGTTGATACTTCAATGGGTCTAACTCCACTCGGCGGGGTAATGATGGGGACGCGTTCTGGTGATCTAGACCCTGCAATTATACCTTTTTTGATTGACCGTGAACCAGAACTGGCTAATGCCGAGAAAATTCGGACTGTCTTTAACCGTGAATCAGGTCTGCTTGGGGTTTCAGGAAAATCAAGCGATATGCGTGATATTATTGCCGGACAAGAGGCTGGGAATCATGATGCTGGCTTAGCTTTTGATATGTTTGTTGATCGCTTAAAAAAGTATATTGGTCAGTATGTTGCCGTTTTAAATGGTGTTGATGCGATTGTCTTCACAGCTGGAATTGGAGAGAATTCTCCTGAAGTTCGGGAATCAGTAATTTCGGGGATGACTTGGTTTGGTGCTGAGCTTGACTTAGAGAAAAATGCTTCCGGAGCAGAGGGGATTATTTCCAAAGAAGGTGCTGATGTGAAGGTTCTTGTTATTCCGACAGATGAGGAATTGGTTATCGCTCGTGATGTTGAGCGCTTTAAGAATCATTAAGCTAATAGAAAAAATTAGGTAAGTGAGAGGATTGAAAAGTGTGCTGCTGAAAAAGTCACCTCAATGAAAATATCAACAAACAAACTGATAGAAAAGCAATAAAAACAAAATAAAAAACGAACGATATAAACTTAGTCCTGTTTGACTAGTATAAAACGTTCGTTTTTTATTAGCTTGATTTTTCTTTCACAGGCTTTTTCAGTGGTCTCCTTTCCCTTTAGAAGGGGCAAGTGACGGTTTGCAGTGAGGAATGAAGGGAAAGAGAGCGGCAGGCTCTGGTTTTCCATAAAAGCCTCCTAAAGAAAAACATGAAAGCTGTCAGTGTGCGGCGGAAGAACTGTCAAATCATAAAACTCGCCGCGGGCTTGTGAAAAGGCAAATACTTCCAGTACCTTGCGGCTTTCTTCTGTGGGGTAAATATCATACAGATAAGGATTTTTCTTGAGTAAGACATCCAATTTTTCCTTGCCAAGATGGCGAATTGTTCCTGTCAAAGAAATCATTTTTCGTTCCATAGAGCTTTTTCCTTGTGTCAGACCAGTGATTGATATAAAAGGCTTTTCTTGCAGCTGCTTGTAAAACGATTTTGAATTGGCGGTTAAGAAATAAACTGTTTTGCCGTCTTCGTACATCATATCGATGACACGAGTTGCGGGATTGCCTTGAGGATCAACGGTTGCTGCAACAACTGAATGAATATCATCAACCAATAAGGTCAAATAATCTGATGTCTGCATATTTTCCTCCATGTCTTTTGGTAAATAATCCCTCTGGAACAGGTCTAGCTCAGGGAGTATGATTTCAGGGGAAGGGCTGAAAGCTTTAGCTTGTTGGGGGATACTGATTGTGATAAAAGATTTTAAAGTATGGTCAAAGCAGTTTTCGTTCGAGTGAGAGTGGAATGCTGGTTGAAAAGTGCAGCTAATATTAATTTTGTTTTAGTTAGTAAGGTGAGATACTAATGCTGGAGAGCTTCAGATTATTTCAGAGCTCTTTGGCCTTAGCGATGGTTGCATCAATGCCTGATACGAGAGCAGCTGTAAAACCGCTTTTTTCAAGATCAAGGAGTCCAGCAATTGTAGTACCTCCAGGACTTGAAATGCTATCAATTAAGTCATTCGGGCTGTCTGTTCCAAGCCATAAATTTTGGCTGCTGGCTAAAACTGTTTGTGTGATAATTTCCAGAGCTTGTTTTTTATTTAGACCGTATTTGACACCGGCTTTAGCCAAAGCTTCAATAAAGAGGTAAACATACGCCGGACTGGATCCTGCTAAAGCAGTAAAGGTATCAAAATCTTTTTCAGGGAGCTCAAAAGTGGTACCAAAACAGTCTGTAATCGTTTTGGCGGTAGTCATTAATTGTTCAGAAACATGCTGGTTTCCACAGATGGCAGTTGTGCTTTTAAGAATTTGTGCATTGAGGTTAGGCATGATGCGAATTAAAGGCAGATTGGGATTAGTCAGTGTGCTTAAGCGGTCCAGACTGACGCCGGCGGCCATTGACATCAAGGGCTTATCTATTTTTAGATGGGCCAGAACAGTCTCTATTATTTGCGGTTTAACACCTAGAATGATGAAATCAGCTTCATCGGCTAGTTCCTGATGTGACTGGGCGGCTTTAACCCCTAATCTCTCAGCAGCGGCTTGACTGGTTTCAGGGTCGCGGTCTGAAATAATAACAGTGAATGGTTTGGCTTTCACACCCTTTATGATGGCACTGGCCATTTTGCCAGCACCTATAAACCCGATTTTCATAATTTATCTCCTTAGTATTTTTTAATTAAGTCAACAGTTGAACGGTCTAGTTTTTGAATAATGGCTTGCAGGAAGGCTTGAGCCTGCAGAAAATCATCCATAGCATAAAGGCTTTGATGTGAGTGGACATAACGGGCGCAGACGCCTATTGTTGTTGAAGGGATTCCGGAATTTTTGAGGTGAGCAGCCCCAGCATCTGTCCCCCCTTTGGCACAATAGTATTGGAAAGAAATTCCTGCTTCCTGTGCTGTACTGATTAGAAATTCCCGCATATTTTTCAGCATAATATGGCCAGGATCGTAAAAACGCAAAAGCGTTCCCTTGCCGATGGCTCCCTGTTCACCGTAGATATCACCAGCAGGTGAGCAGTCGACAGCTAGAAAGATTTCAGGTTGAAAAAGATTTGTTGACACCTGAGCTCCGCGCAGTCCGACTTCTTCTTGCACATTAGCTCCGGCAATAAGTGTGTTGGGGAGCGGCTTATTTTTGATGGCTTCCAGCAATTCTGTGACCATGAGTATACCATAACGGTTATCCCAGGCTTTTGATATAATATTTTTTTGATTGGCGGTCAGAACCGCTTCTGACTGCGGAACAATAATATCGCCGGGCAGCAGTCCGTAGCTTTCTGCTTCCTCTCTATCAGTAAAGCCAGCGTCAAAAATCAGCTCCTCTATTTTGGGCAGATTAGAATTGTTGCTATTGCGCAGAAAATGAGGAGGCAAAGATCCCGAAATAACTGGGATGCTTTGTCCTGTTTGGGTGTAGAGTGTGAAACGCTGGGAGCTGACTACTAAAGGGTTCCATCCCCCGATGGCTACTGCTCGCAGTGTTCCGTCAGGCTGAATATGGCTGACCATAAAGCCGACTTCGTCCATATGCGCAGCGACCATAACTCGCGGGGCGTCTTGAACTATGCTGCTTTTGATGCCGAAGATGCCGCCAAGTCCATCGGTTTCTATCTGATCAACCAGAGGGGTCATTTTAGCACGCAGGAAGTCACGTACTGAGTGTTCATAGCCTGCTATAGCATCAAGTTCTGTCACTTCTTTTATCTTCTGAAATAGGTTTGACATCTTATTTATTACCTCAATTCTTACTTTCTATTTTAGCATCTTTTGTGATAAAATAGAGGTTATGAAATATAAAAAAGTTGTCCTTATTTCCAGTGTTGCTTTTTTAGGGCTGGGCAGTGCCTTTTTGCTTGGGGCTGCTCTGGTGAAACACAGGCAGATAAAACAGTACAGTCGTGCTCAAGCGGAGCTTCGGCGTTTTTTTGGCAGTTTAGGGGAAATAGAGGTTCTCTATATCAAGGAATTTGTTTCTGATAGTCAGGCTGTTCGCGGCGGTGTTGTCATGAGTGACGGTAAGAACTATTGTTTTATTTACCGTGACGGACAAGTTGAGTTTTGGGAAGAATGACAAGTTGTCGTAAAGCAGCGTCAGATAAGAGAAATACAGCTATTTGTAACAGGAGAGATTAAATAATGATTTTTACTTACAATAAAGAGCATGTTGGCGATGTGCTGATGGTGATTGTTAAGGACAGCAAAGGTGGTAAACTTGCTGCTGAGCGCAGAGGTCAGGCCGCACGTGTTTTTCTTTCTGAGACGGGAGAAACAGTTGCTTGGAATATCTTTGCAGTGTCTGAGTTAATAACTGTAAAAGGGAGCGGTCAGGTGACGCTGACTGATGAAGAGGTTGCGGTTTTAAACACTGTTCTTACAAATGAGGGTTTCACAGAAAGCTTGATTAATGATGCGGCACCTAAATTGGTGGTCGGTCAAATTACAGCCTTAACTCCTCATCCTAATAGCGACCATCTCAATATCTGTCAAGTTAAAGTCGGTACTGACACCTCAATACAGATTGTAGCCGGGGCTCCTAATGCTGCTGTTGGTCTAAAGACAATCGTTGCTCTCTCAGGTGCTATGCTGCCAAATGGAGAACTTATTTTTTCTGGGAGCCTGCGGGGAGAGAAAAGTTTTGGTATGATGTGTTCTCCGCGGGAATTATCACTGCCTAATGCTCCGCAAAAGCGCGGGATAATTGAGCTTTCTGATGTTGCTGTAGTCGGTGATGCTTTTGATAGGGCTAAACATTGGCAAGCTTAAGTTTTTGGCAGTATAATCTGTTTCTGCAACCCGATATTGGGTTGCAGAAACAGATTTTTTTATTTTAGCGGATAATGGAATTTGCAAAACCGTAAAAAAATATGAAAAAAAATTAAAAAAAATGACAATATGCTATTGAATTCGCTTGCATAACGTGCTAAAATGAGGTTATAAAATAAGGAAGGTGACAAAATATGAAATTAGCAACACGGATTAATTCGTTTCTGCCTGTTAATGATAACGATTTAAGCAAGGTATTGGCCCGTTTTAAAGAACTGCATTTGGATTATGTCGATTTAAACTATCCAGAGCATGTTGAACAGTATCAAACTGAGACAGTTAAGGCAATGCTGGCAGATAATCAGCTGACTTTAAATGGTTTGGCACTGCGTTTTAGAAATCCATTTATTAATGGGGAGTTGGGTAACGCTGACCCTAAAGTTGCTCAGGAAGCCTTACAGCTGTGCAAAGATGCTGTAGATTACTGCCGCAGCCTTGACGGAAAAGTTATCACAATTTGGCTGGGATATGATGGCTTTGATTACAGTTTTCAGATCAACTACCGCAAGGTTTGGGACCAGCTGGTTCAAGCCTATCAGGAAATTTGTGATTATGCTGGGGATTTGCAAATCAGTATTGAATATAAACCCTTTCAGCCGCGTGCCTATGCCTTTGTTGAAGGGATGGGGGTAACAGGTATGCTGCTGCATGATATTAACCGTCCTAATATTGGCGTGACTTTGGATTACTGCCATATGCTGATGAAGCATGAAAATCCGGCTTTTGCTGCTGATATTTTCGGAAGCCGGCAGCAGCTTTACGGAATCCATTTAAATGATGGCTATGGTCTTAATGATGACGGATTGATGGTGGGAACCGCTACACCGTTTAAAACGCTGGAACTTCTTTATTATTTGAAAAAACATGATTATTCAGGAGTAGTTTATTTCGATACTTTCCCAGTTATTGAAGGCGCTGATGAAGAGTGCGCTCGTAATATAGAAATGATTAATTATATGGACAGTCTAATTGATCAGGTCGGTTTGGATACTATTCAGTCAGTAATTGATAAAAATGATGCTATCGCTGCTAACAAATTAATGCTGCAGTTTTTTAAAGGGAATAAATAATAATTAGTAATTGAGGTGATAATTATGGCTGATTATAAAGCAACGGCTCAGGGGATTTTAGCCCATATTGGCGGTGCTGAAAATGTGGTAAATATGTCTCATTGTGCGACGCGCCTGCGTCTTAATTTAAGAGATGCCTCGCTGGCTGATGATGAGGCGGTGCAGAATGTAGAAGGGGTGGTCAATGTTATCAATAAGGCAGGGCAGTACCAAATTTTAATCGGTACCGAAGTTCCCCATGTCTATGATGAATTTGAAACCTTAGTGAAAGGCAGTGAAAAATCAGATTTGGATGAAAGTGACAGCCAAGGAGGGAGTGTCATTAGTAAAGTCTTTGCAGCTATTTCAGGTATTTTTGCCCCTTTGCTTCCAGCTTTAGCAGGTTCGGGGATTCTAAGAGGTCTGCTGATTCTGTCTGTACAGCTAGGTCTCATTGCTGAAAACAGCGGTACTTATACGATTCTTTATGCTGCATCAATGGCTGTCTTCTATTTCCTTCCGGTTTTATTAGCCTTTTCATCGGCTAGACGTTTTGGAGCCAGTCCCTATATTTCGGCCTTAATCGGGGCAGCGCTGCTGCATCCGGACTTTATTGCTCTGATGGGTGATACCGGAAATGGTGCAATGTCATCCTTCTTTGGAATTCCTGTGGTTCTGATGAACTATAATTCAACAGTCGTTCCAATTATTTTGGCCATCTGGGCTTACTCCTATCTTTACAAATGGCTGGATAAACACATTCCGGAAACTTTAAAACTCGTTCTCGTCCCTCTGATTTCACTGGCTATTATGGTTCCTTTGACCGTAATTGTTATCGGGCCGATTGGGGTTTACAGCGGGGAATGGATTGCCCGTATTGTCAATTATCTGATTGAAAGGAGCGGCTTACTGACAGGCGTTCTGATCGGCGGAGGCTGGAGTGTACTTGTCAGCTTCGGTATCCACTGGGCGGTCAATCCGATTATGATCAACAATATTTCACAAGTCGGCTATGACTATATTTGTCCGCTTACCTTTGCCTGTAACTTTGCTGTTATTGGAACGGCCTTTGGCGTATGGCTCAAAGCTAAGGACAAAAACCTGAAAAATTTTGCGATGACAGGTGTTGTCACAATTGCTTTATCGGCCATTATTGAACCGACTTTGTTTGGTATGCTGGTCAAAAACAAAAAATTATTCTTAGCACAGATTATTGCCGGTGCAGTTGGCGGTGCTTATCTCGGTTTGATGAAGGTGGTCACTAATGCTTTCGTATTTGGCAGTGTGACAACTTTCCCAGCTTTTATCGAAAGCAGTGCCAATGTCATTAACGGAATTATCGGTCTTGGTATCGCTACGCTTGTCGGCGCAGTCCTTGGTTTTATTTTCACGGACAGGGAAGATAAGCTGGCTTAAGGTAAGTTATATGAAATAATTCGTTGAATATGGTATCATGGTTAGCGAGGTGAACGCAATAAATGATTCCATATGAAAGACAACAAAAAATACTCAGTCTACTGAAAGATACCGAGTTAGTTAAATTTGATGAGATCCAAGCTGTTTTTCCGAAAGTTTCATCTTCTACTCTCCGTCGTGATTTAAAAGAACTGGAAAAGAATAATAAGGTGGAATATCTTTCAGGCGGTGCTGTCAAATTGATGTCAACTGTTGGAGAAATCCCTATCACAACAAGAAACACGCTGTATCAAGAAGAGAAGGAGAAAATTGCCTCTCTGGCAGCTAAGGAAATTCAGGATGGCGATGTCATTTATCTGGATTCAGGCTCAACCTGCTCTCTCCTGTTTGAAAAAATTCTTACTAAACGCATTACAATCTACACAACCAATACAGATATTTTTTCAATAAAAGGGGAGATTCTGGCAGAAATCATTATGCTGGGCGGTCAGTTCAATCCGATAAATTCTTCTGTCAGCGGTGCTTTAACTGAGGTCAACTTAAGAGATATTTATTTCAGCAAGTCTTTTTTGGGAGTCAACGGGATTGATGAAAAGTTTGGGGTAACCACTCCAACAATTGTCGAGGCGACGAAAAAAAGATTGGTAAAGGAGCATTCTGATAATGTTTTTCTCCTGTGTGACAGTTCGAAATTTCATAAACTTTCTAATGTCAAGGCCTTTGCCTTGCAGGACATTACAGTCGTTTCCGACCGTTTTGATGAGAGAATCAGCAAACTGGTGCCGCTGGTTGCTGCCAGGAGCGGTCAGGATATGTAAAAATCATTAGAGAGCGGGCCAAAAATCGGTAAATTGTCCTAACATGACGATTTCGATTTTGGCGCCCGCCTCCAATTAACCACTGCGCTAAACGCATATGATGAGGCAGGACTTTTGTTCCTGCCTTTTAATGATTTATCTTAAAGTTTGGCTGTCTCTTGTTTAAAAATTTTTGCCCTTTAGTGCCTGCATTTGTTTAATTCCTGCTTCTTTTTTCGAATGATAAAGTAGGAGGGTAATATGTATAACAAAGTTATTATTATTGGACGGCTGACGGCGATGCCTGAGCTTGTTAAAACAACAAATAATAAATCTGTCACGCATGTCACTATGGCGGTTAACCGTCGATTTAAAAAGCAGAACGGTGAACGGACTGCTGATTTTATTAATATTGTTATTTGGGGACGTTTAGCTGAAACGCTGGTTTCTTACGCCGGCAAGGGCAGTCTTATCTCACTGGATGGGGAACTGCGTACGCGCAGATATGAAAAAGATACACAAACGCATTATGTCACTGAAGTGCTCTGCCATTCTTTCCAGCTTTTGGAGAGCAGGGCACAGCGGGCGCTGAGGGAAAATAATAGTACAAGCAATTTGACGGATTTAGTTTTAGCAGAGGAAGAGCTGCCTTTTTGATTAAAGCTGGTATTTGAAGCAAATCCCAATCGATAGCTCTGTCTGCTCAGAACTTTTTTGCCGGCTGCATTGTCATAAAAAGCAGTTAGTTTAGGAAAAACGTATTTTTTTAGATGGAAAATGGGTCAGAGATCAGTCTCTGGCCTTTTGCTTGCCTCGTCAGACTGTTTAAAACAAATATCAATTGGGCCGATCTGAAAATTTTGTTATACTAAGGATAAGGCTGTAAAAATGAATGGTCTTTGTTTTCCTGAAAAGTCCGTATTTGATATACACTTAACGAAAAAACAAAACATGTTATAATAAGGGTAAGCTGATACTGGACGCATACAAAATGATACTGTACAGCTGATAAAGTTGGCTGTTTAGGTTTAACTGACTGTGAGTGTTACCTCTGTTCTGCTGGATGTGAGCAAATTTCGAGACCGTTGCCGTTGGCTGCGGCTTGTATTTTAACGGCCTTTGTATCTTGTGAATTGAACACGGCCTAAGAGCTGTGCAAAAAGGACAGTCTGTCCTAGAACCCTATGGTTCTTCGTCCAGCCTCCTATTTTTGCTTTGCTCTTTACACGGCCTTTGTATCTTAATGAAGGGGGTGTGGGATGAGGCTGCATTTAAATTATAAAAAAGCATTTTTTTGGCTTATTGGGATAGTATCGGTTTTAGTGCTTGGACTGATCTATGTTCGCGGAACAGCTTCGCCTGCCATAGCTAATCAAAAGAAAATCGGGGTCACCTATATGACCATGAATAATGATTTTTATAAAATTCTGAATGCTGAAATCAAGAAAAGTGTCAGTGAGCATCATGATATTCTTTATGTCAGAGATCCGGAGCTTGATGAAAAAAAGCAGAGTCAGCAGATTACCTATTTTATTGAACAGAAGGTAGATGTTATTGTCATTAATCCTGTTAAAAGTGACAGCAATCAAGTTATTGCGGCTTTAAAGAAAGCGCAGAAAAAAGGTATCAAGATTATAGCTGTTGATACGCAGCTTCAGGGGATCAAAGCAGATTCTACCATTGTCTCAGATAATTATCGGGCCGGCGTTCTAAATGCACGGAATATGATGAGTGTTCTCAAAGAAGCCGATATTTTGCTTTTAGAACATTCCAATACGATTTCTGCTACCGAGAGGATTAAGGGCTTTCTGGATACGATTGCTGGACAGGATAATTACCGCATTGTTGCCCGAAAAGATACACTTGGTCAGACGGAAGTGGGTTTGCCTGAAGTTAGGGAAGTTATCGAACAAGGGACCGCATTCAATGTAGTTATGGCTCTGAACGATCGCAGCGCTTTAGGAGCACTTGCTGCAATAAAAGAGACCAAGCTGTCGGGAAAAATTTATATTTATGGAATTGATGGTTCTCCCGACATGAAGAATTTACTGGCCGGAACAGAAGATGTTCAGGCTACAGTTGCTCAGTCCCCAATTGCTATGGGTGAAAAGACAGCTGAAGTTATTTATCTTTTAACTGCAGGTAAGAAAGTTAAGCAGGAATATGTGATACCTGTTGAGCTGATTAGCAAAGAAACGATTGATGAGCATGATATAACGGGGTGGCAGTGATGAATAATATTAGGATTATCAGATACAGTAAGCTGGCCTTAATTCTTATCAATCTGGTTGCTATTGTTTATAATGTCTCCCTTTACCTTTTCGCGACTAACTACATTGTCGCAAAAGGGCTGTCGCATGACTTATTGGAAAAATTAGATCGTATTCCCAATTCTCCTGTCAATGTTTTTCTGACGACCATATTTTTCTATGCTGCTCTTTTGTTAGTCATCGCTTACCGTGATCGGCAGGAAAAGTATCGTTTATCTGTATATGACGGGCTGTCTGTTCTTGAAGTCGGGCTTATGCTTGCAGTTTTTATAGCTTCGCAATCCTCTTATAATGGTCTTATTTTATTGGTGTTTACAGATATTTTTTACAGCTCTAAAGAATTTGGTGCTTCTCAGGGGAGAAAATCCTGGCTGGTTTTTATCTTCTTCAGCTTTACTGCGCTTCTGCTTTCCAATTATGATATCCTGTCACTTTTTGTTCGGCTGCCTTCTTTAGATACCTTCATCAGTTTTTACCCCCATTCAACTCGGCTTGCTATTTTATTTTTTAAAAATTTCTTGGTTTCCTTGAACATAGTTGTGTTTATTACATCGCTTTTATCTTATATCATGTATTCGGTCACGCAGAGACACAATATTGAGGAAGAACTGAAGATGGTCTCCAAAGTTAATACGGAATTAAACAGCTATGTTGCTTTGACAGAAAAAATTGTTGAGGATCGTGAACGCAAACGTATTGCCAGAGAGATTCACGATACGCTGGGTCATGCATTGACTGGAATTTCGGCTGGAATAGATGCGGTCAGAGTTTTAGTTGATATAGATCCGTCGCGGGCAAAAGAACAGCTGCAAAATATGTCGCTGGTTGTGCGTGATGGTATTCGTGATGTCAGAGGGTCTCTTAAAAAGCTGCGTCCTGGAGCTTTAGAAAACGGCAGTTTAAAAGAAGCCCTATTGCAAATGATTAAGGAATACGAGGCAGTTTCTCATATGCAGATTGAATTGTATTACCGATGGGATAAAGTTGATTTGGACAGCATGAAGGAAAATATTGTTTTTCGTGTCATTCAGGAATCTATTACCAATTCACTGAGGCACGGTCATGCGAATAAGATTGTTATCCATCTCCTCAATCAGGAGAAGTATATAATCAGTATACAGGATAACGGCATTGGTTTTACTGAACTGCACTATGGATACGGCCTTAAACAAATGAAAGAACGTCTGGCTGTTGTTGGCGGCAGTGTACGTTTTGAAAATAGGAATGGCTTCTTTACTTGGATTGAAATTCCTAAAAGAAATGGAGAAATAGATGATTAAAGTGATGATTGTTGACGATCAGGAGCTGATTCGGGAATCGCTAAAGATAATCTTGTCCGCTTACACAGAAGTTGAAGTCATTGCTCTTGTCAATGATGGCGAAGATGTGCTGGAAGCCATCCAGCAAAAAAAGCCTGATATTATCTTAATGGATATCAGGATGCCTAAGATGGACGGCGTTCTCTGTACAAAACTGGTCAAAGAGACTTATCCGGATATCAAGATTATTATTTTAACAACTTTTGATGATGATGAATTTATTTTCAGTGCTCTGAAATATGGGGCTTCTGGCTATATTCTCAAAGGGGTATCAACAGAAGAGCTTCATCAGGCTATTTTGACAGTTTATAATGGCGGGGCTATGATCAACCCTGATATTGCGACTAAGGTCTTTAAACTTTTTTCACAGATGGCGCATTCAAATATTGATGTAGCCGTTGAAGAAAAAAATGTAAAGGAAATGAGCCAAAATGAATGGCGGATTATTCAGCAGGTAGGTTTCGGTCTGTCCAATAAAGAAATTGCTGCTAAGCTCTATTTATCAGAAGGCACTGTTCGCAATTATCTATCGGGGATTTTATCTAAGCTGAATCTGCGTGATCGGACCCAGTTAGCTCTCTGGTCTGTGCAGACAGGTGTAACGATGAAGGATTTAAATAAGGATGACTAATATACTGAATGTGTTGAAAAAGAAAAAGCTTAGGCTGCCTCTGCTGCTGTTTTTCTTAACTGTTCTTTTGGCTGGTGCTTATTTTTGGCAGCGCAGAACCATTGTTATCCGTTTAGGGATTTATTCCGGCAGCAGCTGGGATGTCCCTAACAGCAAGGATAATCGTGTCATTGATTCGGCTATTGCTGTTTTTGAAGCGGAACACCCTAATGTTAAGGTTGTTTATGACAGCGGTATTCCTAAAGATGACTATTCTTCATGGCTGTCAGATAGCATTTTGAGAGGAAAGCAGCCTGATCTCTTTATGGTGCCGGAAGATGATTTTAGCCTGCTTTCGTCAGCTGGAGCTTTGAGAAATCTTTCGTCATTAATTGAGAACGATTTGGATACCGGTGCTTACTACAGTTCGTCTTTAACAGCGGGTCAGTATAAGGGGGAATATTATGCCCTGCCTTTTGAAGCGAATCCGATTATGATGTGTGTCAATAAGGACTTGCTCGAAAAAGAAGGTCTTTCCCTTCCTGATAAGGACTGGACCTTGGCAGATTTCTACCGTATATGCCAGGCAGTTACTAAAGATACTGACGGCGATGGTGTTGTAGATCAATATGGCAGTACAGATTATACTTGGCAGCAAGCCCTTCTTGCATATGGCGGTGAGATTTATGACCAGAATACGAATCAATTAACCGTGGCCAGCGGCAAAATGAGAAAAGCGCTGTCTTTTATTTCTAAATTAGAAGCTTTAACTGATAATATCAAGGTTTCTTCTGAAGACTTCGACCAAGGGAAGGTCGCTTTTTATCCTATGACTTTAGCCCAGTATCGAACCTATAAACCTTATCCTTATCATGTTGCCAAGTACTCCAGTTTTTCTTGGACCTGCATTCAGATGCCGGCAGAAGAGAAAAACGATAATGCGACTGAGATTCAGACTTCTCTTTTTGCTATGTCCGCCAAAACACGGCATTCAGATCTGGTCTGGGATTTTTTAAAAATTCTCTCCAGCCGTTCAGAAATTCAGCAGGAACTGGTTGATAAATCTCAGGGGATGTCTGTTTTACAGCCGGTCATGACCAGTGAAAAAACTCAAGATGCCTTAAATTCGGACGAGTTAGGAACGAATTCTTTAAGTATCAGCACCCTCAACCAAATGATGTCAGATTCAAAGATTCCCCCGAGATTTAAGCATTATGATGATGTTATGTTAAAACTGGACCATCTTATTGAGCAGGCTCTGGCTGCAAAAACAATTGACAGTGAGCTCTGGACAATTCAACGGGCTGTTGAAGAAGAACTGGATGATTAGAGCAGTACAGAGCTGTTTAAAAAAAGTATAAAGATATAAGCCGAAGTCTGGGATACTGCGGTCTGGTTTTTTGAGTTATATAAAAATAGGGGAAGGTAAGCGGCAATAGGCACTTGCTTCCCCTTATTTTCATTTCGTCTAGTTTTTTTGATCTGGTTTTATCATCGAGCGGTAATGACATTTGTCATGTGACTATTGACAATCGTCAATTTAATTTGATGACATTCGATAGTAGGAAAACGATTTCCTTTTAAGTAAAATAAAGACAAGTAAAACAAAAGTTCAGTATTTTCAAAGCTTTAAAACTAGTGAATTTGTTAAACTGAACACGGCCTGAAAGCTCGGCAAAAGACAGCCCTCCTAGAGTCTTTGGGGACTCGGCGGTCAGGCTCCTATTTTTCAGCCGCTTTCTTAACGGCCTTTGTATCTTGATTAAAGGAGATGGTGCAATGAAATATTTAGTACTGGTGAGCCATGGTGGCTTTGCGGCCGGTCTAAAGACATCTTTGGCTATGTTTGCAGCAGATAAGATCGACCAAGTGATTGCTGTCGGGCTTGAGGACGGGAAGTCGGTTGACGATTTTGCGGCAGATTTCAGAGAAGCAGTGTCTGTGGTACAGGATGCTGACTCAGTAGTTCTTTTAGCCGATATTGTCGGCGGCAGTCCTCTGACTACAGCCTGCGGTGTGCTTAGTGATTTGGGCAAATTGGACAGCGCTCTTGTCCTTGGCGGTATGAATCTGCCGATGGCTCTGAGTTCTCTCGTCATGAAAGACAGTCTGACAGGTGCAGATTTTATAAACGCTGTTTTACCGGAAGCACAGGCTGCTTTGCAGGAGTTTAAAGTGGCGGATGATGGCGAAGAAGCCGAAGATGACATTTAAAAAATATTTTTACATTATATAAAGGAGAAAAACAAACATGTCAGTATCATTTGTACGTATCGATGACCGGATGATTCATGGTCAGACAGTTACCCGCTGGGCCAAGGAATATCCTTGTGACGGCTTGATTGCTGTAAATGATGCAGCAGCGGCCAATAAGGTTTTAACTCAGGCTTATAAAGGTGCATCAGATAAAAAAACCTTCGTCTGGACGGTAGATGCCTTTGGTCAAAAGTCGCAAAAGGTTTTGGACTCTGATACACGTTATTTTGTCATTACTAAAAATCCAATTGATATGAAAAAAATATTAGTTGATCAGGGGTTTGTTCCAGATGGGGTAAAAGAAATCATTGTCGGTCCGGCAAATGATCGGCCCGGCGCAGTCAAGCTGGGGAATAATCAGTCCATTACTCAAGAGGAAGCAGAAGCTTTAGAAGCCATTGAAAAAGCTGGCTATAAGGTGAAATTCCAATTGCTGCCCGATGTGTCTATCGGCTACTGGTCAGATTTTAAATCAAAATTTGGTTTTTAAAACTATATTAATGAACTGAATGCGGCCTAAACGCTGAGGGAAAAAAAGACGCAATCGTTGGAGGCGTCAGCGACTTACGAGTGTGGCTACTCTGTGAGTATAAAACTTCCTAGAAACTAAAGTTTCTTCGTCAGTTTTCCTATTTTCCCATTGCGTTCTTGACGGCCTTTGTATCTTATTTAAAGGAGTTTATTATGACAATATCTTGGTTGCAGGCAGCTCTTTTAGGGCTATTTGCTAGTTTGTCTTCGATGCCCGGTATGGGCGGTTCAAGTATTGGGAACTATACTTTGGGACGGCCTCTGGTCGGTGGTTTGGTCTGCGGTATTATTCTTGGTGATCTTAAAACAGGAATTGTCTGCGGGGTAGCCATGCAATTGGTTTATATTGCTCTTGTAACTCCCGGCGGAACCGTGTCGGCTGATGTCCGTGCTGTTTCTTATATCGGTATTCCGCTGGCTATGGTTGCTATACGTTCTCGAGGAATTGATGTGGATTCCTCAGGAGCAGCAGATTTAGCTAAATCGATGGGGACTTTAGTTGGAACGATTGGTACCGTCCTCTTTTATGGAACGGCGACTTTAAACTTGGCTTGGCAGCATATTGGCTGGCGTGCCGTTGAGAAGGGAGAGTTTAAACGGCTTTACACTGTTGACTGGGGTCTTCCTTGGATTTCGCACTTACTTTTTTCGTTTCTGCCGACCTTCATTATGTGTATGTTCGGCGCTTCAGCTGTAAAAGCCTTGCAAGAAGCACTGCCTATGGATGGTCTTGCGATGAAAACCCTCTTTACAGTAGGGGCATTGCTTCCTTGTGTCGGGATTGCTATCTTGTTGAAGCAAATAGTTGAGAAAGCAACTGATTTTATTCCGTTCTTTGTCGGCTTTACTTTAGCAGCTTCATTAGGACTTAATCTGGTATCATGTGCTGTCATTTCACTGATTTTTGCCTTCTTATTCTATGAAATTGATATGGTTAGACTTAGAGGCACAGCAGCTGTTTCCGGTTCTGATTATGATGACGATGATGAGGAGGATATTTAAATGGCAGACGTTAAAAAAATATCAAAAAAGACACTGGTTAAATCATTTCATCATTGGTATTACGGACATTTAACCTGTTTTTCACAGGAACACATGCAGACTTTTGGTTATCTGACTTCTATGCTTCCTATTGTGGAAGAGCTTTACGATCAAAAGGATGACCAAAAGAAATCCATGCAGACCTATACCGCTTTCTTTAACACTGAACCACAGCTGGGCAGTTTGATTGTCGGTGTGACTGCTGGTTTAGAAGAAGCCCGGGCCAATGGGGAACCAGTGGACGATGAGACTATTAATGGAATGCGGGCCGGTTTGATGGGACCGATTGCCGGTATAGGTGATTCACTAGTTGTTGGAACACTGATTCCTATCCTTTTGGGCGTAGCTTTGGGCCTGTCTAATGGCGGATCGCCGGTTGGTGCGATTTTCTACATTATCGTCTGGAATCTGCTGGCTTATTTTGGAATGCGTTTTGCTTATTTCAAGGGATATGAGCTGGGGGATAAGGCCGTTGAATTTTTGGTTGGGCCTCAAGGTCAAGCTATCCGCAAAGCTATTGCTATTGTCGGTGGTATGGTTATCGGTGGTGTTGCAGCAACTTGGGTATCAGTAACGACAGCCTTCCAGTTAAAAGATAGAACAGGCGAAGCCTTCTTGGTGCTTCAAGATCAATTTGATGCTGTTTATCCGGGACTTTTAACGGCCTTATTCATTGTTTTTTGCTGGTGGCTGATGGCTCGGAAAAATCTTTCACCAATTAAAGTGATGCTGCTTTTGGTTGTGATTGCCTTTGTTGGTGTTTTAGTCGGATTCTTCAATCCAGGCCTGTCTTATTAGAGACTGCCTGACTTTCATAAATTAAAGAGAAGAGGTAAGCAATGACAAAACAGGAAATGGTTCAAGGATATGAAGAAGAAATTAATTATCAGAAACATATGCTTGAAAATTTAGGACGCTGGTTCTCCTTGTTTTTTATCCTTGCAAGTATCGGTATCGTTCTATATTATTTCTTTTCAGCCAGCCTTTTTGGTTTGGTTACAGGACTTATCTTAACTTCTTTAGGAATTTTAGGAATGCTGATTTTCGGCTATGGCATCTACAAAGGACGGCTTAATGTGCAGAAGGTCATCGCTGACTTTGAGCTAAAATTAAGCCATTTGCAAAAATAAAAGACCTTTTTCTGAAAAGCGATAATCTCCAGCTTTTCAGAAAAAGTGTTTTTTTATTTTTAAATTAATATCTGAAAGATAATTCTTTTCGGCAAAAAGAGTAAAGCCAACCATGATTTAGCAATGCTTGTTTCTGTTCTATTTTAAATGTATTGGGAAGAATATAGTAAATGTGGTATAATAAATCCAGACAAAGAAAACGCTTTCTTTTCGGGCTGACTTGCTGAAGATTAGGCGGCAACTGCATCTAAGAGATAAGAGGTGAGCGATGAAACTATCTGAGCTGGTTCTGGATAACTACACAAAATTAAACGAAACCGATTTGCTTATTTGGAATTATATAGCTGCTCATAAGGAGGAAGTATCTCAGCTGACTATCAATGATTTAGCACAAAAGACTAATGTTTCGCGTACAACTATCTCACGTTTTGTCCGTAAAATTAAGCTGAGAGGCTACAGTGAACTGAAAGTCCTTTTGCGGTTAGAACAGGAAAGTCTAAATTCTTTTGATACAAAAGTATTCGATTTCACATGCGATTCTCTCATTCAATATATTGATAACCAAAAACATAAGAATTATAAAACGGTCTGTCAGCTGATTTATCAGGCTAAGCGTGTTTTTGTTTACGGATCAGGTGATGTTCAGATGTCTGTGGCTAAGCAGATTAAACGTATGTTCACATCGGCTAAGGAAGTTATTTATGATTTTGCAGGGACAACTTTTGACCATGCAATGTATGAAGTTTTTACTGAAAAAGACGTGATTATAATGATTTCGCTCAGCGGCAATAGCAAAAAAGTAGTTGAGATTGCCCGCCGCCTAAAACTTCTGGGAGTTAAGATTATTTCAATCACTGAGTTCAAAAATAATCAGCTGGCTGAATTCAGCGATGAAAATTTATATATTGATTCGATAAATTTGAATTTTTTGCAGAATCATCCTAATTATAAAATTACAATGCCCTATTTTTTATTAGCTGAGTTGCTTTTTATTCAGTATGCAATCTATAAAAATGAGCAGCTTCTACTGCAAGGCAAAAAAGAAATATTATGATAAAAATTCACACAAGTTGTGAATTTTTTTTAGTTGCAGGGAAAAATCCCAAATGCTTTAAAAGCGCTTGCAAAACCATGTTTGGCATTGTACTATTGTCACAGAAGGTACCTGAAAGATAATAACTGAAAACCAAAACTAAATGCAGAGAAGAGCAGGTGTCTGCAGATCAAAATCTGGACTGCTTCTTGTTTATATCCTGTATTGAAACGCCGGCTTTCATATCTTAATAAAAGAAAGGAGCGTCAAATTGTTATGATGAAAAAAATTCAACGTCTGGGCGGCGCAATGTTCACTCCGACGCTGTTGTTTGCTTTTTCCGGTATTATGGTAGGGCTGTCAATAATTTTCACGAATCCAAATTTAATGGGAAGTTGGGCAAATTCTGATCATGTTTGGTATCGTTTTTGGCAAGTTATCTCTGCAGGAGCATGGATGATTTTCTTACAGCTGCCGGTCTTATTTGCTCTGGCTTTGCCTATCTCTCTTGCAAAGAAGCAACAGGGACGAGCCTGTTTGGAGGCAATGGCAACTTATCTGACCTTTAATTATTTTGTTAATGCTATGTTGACACAGTGGGGGTCGTTCTTTGGTGTGGATATTAGTGCAAAGGCTGGCACAGGTTCTGGTTTAACGATGATTGCCGGTATCAAGACCTTGGATACAGGAATGGTTGGAGCACTATTTATTTCTGGTATTGTCGTTTGGCTGCATAACCGTTATTTTGACAAAGAACTGCCGGAGACACTGAGCATTTTTAGGGGATCTACCTATGTTGTAGCTCTTGCTTTCTTTGCGATGATTCCTATCGCCTTTCTGACTTGTGTTGGCTGGCCGCTTATCCAAGATGGTATACGAAGCATGCAGGGCTTCTTTATTAACAGTGGTTCCTTGGGCATTTGGGTGTATGGCTTTCTGCAAAAAATTCTCATCCCTACTGGACTTCACCACTTCATCTATGCCCCCTTTACTTATGATAATGCTATTGTTCAAGGTGGGACATCCGCTTACTGGGCAACCCATCTGCACGAATTTGCCACATCATCATCCAGTTTAAAAGAACTTTTTCCCATCGGCTTTTCCTTATCTGGTATGGCTAAGATTTTTGGATCTGTTGGTGTTGCAGGAGCTTTTTATGTGACTGCACGTCCGGAAAAGAAAAAACGGGTTCTTGCGCTCATGATCCCTGCAACTTTAACGGCAGTCTTAACAGGTATTACAGAACCGCTTGAATTCACCTTTCTCTTTATTTCACCATTTCTGTTTGCCGTTCATGCTTTGTTAGATGCTACTTTACAAGCTTTGGCTTTTACTTTTGGTATTGTTGGTGATTTTGGCGGGGGGATTATAAACTGGATTTTCCTAAATTGGCTGCCTTTAGGCTATTATCATTGGCCGACCTATCTTATACAAATCATCATGGGACTGGTCTTTACGGTGATTTGGTTTGCTGTCTTTGTTTTCTTGATCCGCCGTTTTAACATGAAAACACCAGGTCGTGAAGATGATGATGAAGAAACTAAACTCTACAGTAAGGACGATTATCTGACTAAAAAGGATAGCACCGTTGATACCAATAAATCAGCAACTATGATTCAAGCTGAGAAATACTTAGCTTTAATGGGAGGTGCTGCCAATATTGCCGATGTAACAAACTGTGCCACACGTTTACGTGTAACAGTAAAAGATGAAACGAAGTTAGGCAGTGAAGCTGCTTTTAAAGCTGCCGGAGCTCACGGTTTAGTACACAGCGGCAAAGCTGTCCAAGTTATAGTTGGTCTTGATGTTCCTTACGTCAGAGATGATTTTGAAAGTTTATTGATCGTTAAATAATACTAAAAATTGGAAACAGAGGCGCGTCAATATCTGATTACTGTCATTTTCCTACGGCTTTCTGATCGAATTTGAAAATTGGAGAATGAGGGAAGCTATGATTTGAGACTCTGCCTCAATGCTTACCAGATCGTAGATGTCTGAGGGATGATTTAAAAAATAGCCTTTAAATGTTATTAGTGTTATGTACGGGATGCGTCTGCGAAATCAAAGCTTTCGGACTTACCGTCTATTTTCCTTTTGCGTCCTTAACGGTCTTTGTATCTTATTGGAATTGAACACGGCCTAAGCTCTGTGCAAAAAAGAGAAAATCTCCTAGAAACTGACGTTTCTTCGTCTATTTTCCTATTTTTGCTGTGAGCTTCATACGGCCTTTGTATCTTAATTAAAGGAGTTTTATTTATGTCACGTCAAAAACAAAATATTGTTATTGCAGGTGGCGGCAGCACCTATACTGCAGGAATTGTCACCATGCTTCTGGATAACTATGAAAATTTTCCGATTGCCTCTATCAAGCTATATGACAATCTGGAGGAACGGCAGACACGTGTAGCGAAAGCCTGTGAAATTATTGTGAGTGAGAGGTATCCGGAAATTAAGTTTTCTTATACCACCGATCCTGTTGAAGCTTTTAAGAATGTTGATTTTGTAATGGCGCAGCTGCGTGTCGGTCTTTTTGCCATGCGGGAACTGGATGAAAAAATCCCATTCAAGCATGGTGTCATCGGTCAGGAAACATGCGGGCCGGGAGGCATTGCTTATGGGCTGCGCACTATCGGTCCGTTGATTGAAATCATTGACTATATGGAAAAATATTCTCCTAAAGCTTGGATGCTTAATTATTCAAACCCTGCAGCTATAGTAGCTGAAGCCTGCCGAATTTTACGTCCTGATGCGCGTGTTATTAATATTTGTGATATGCCGGTTTGTTTAGAAGAAATTTTTGCTCGTATTTTGGGCTTAAATTCCCGTAAAGACTTTGATGTTCGCTATTATGGGCTTAATCATTTCGGCTGGTGGACGCAAATTCGTGATCATGAAGGGAACGATCTCATGCCGCGTTTGATGGAGTACGTCAAAGAAAACGGCTATGAAGAATATACTCCGCAGGGTCAGCATAAAGAGTCATCCTGGCTTGAAACGATGCGGGCGGCTAAAGACCTTTATGCCATGGATCCAACTAAATTATGGAATACTTATCTCAAATATTACCTTATGGCGCCTGAAACAGTTGAACACTCCGATCATAACTATACTCGGGCCAATGAAATTATGGATCGCCGCGAAAAGGATACGCGTGAGGAGTGTGAGCGTATTGTGGCTGCAGGAACAGCTAAAGATACTTGGTTTGCTTCCAATGAGCATGCTCAATTTATTGTGGATTTAGCCTGTGCTTTGGCTTTTAATACGAAAGAACGCTTTTTGCTTATCGTACCGAATAACGGAGCTATCGCTAATTTCCCGGATGATGCCATGGTTGAAATTCCATGTATTGTCGGCAAAGATCAATATGAACCGCTGTCCATTGGCAATATTCCTACTTTCCAGAAGGGCCTGATGGAGCAGCAAATTGCTTCAGAAAAATTGGCTGTTGAGGCATGGATTGAAGGAAGCTACCAAAAGCTATGGCAGTCTTTCATGATGAACAAATCAGTGCCTAGTGCAAAAATTGCCAAGGAAATCTTAGATGATATGATCGAGGCTAACAAAGACTTTTGGCCGGAATTGCATTAAGCTTGTTAAAGCAGAAGCTGGGACCAAGGAGTCTCAGCTTCGTTTGCTTTATAAATAAGATACAGACCGCTAAGAAAGCGATTGAAAATAGGGATTGGCTGATGTGCAGCAAGGAAGAGCCCCACAGAGCGGTCGCATTGTAAATCGCTGACCTTCTAAGATACATTTTTTCTGAGCTTTCAGGCCGTACTTACTTCCGATAAGATACAGGATTATCTTAGCCAGGTGTGAGAAGGTGCCGGTGATATGATACAGTGAAGGATATGGACACCAACTAAAAACAGAAGAGTGAAGGAAAACGACTTTTTAAAAACGTGATTTTTGTTCGCTCTTTTCATTAAAGGACAGAATAATGAACAAAAAGAGAGACATATTTGCTTTAGTACAACTTTTTTCCTACATTAGCTTTGGTTTGTGCATGACAGCCTTGATTCCTTTTATGGCAGATTTAGGCTATAATTCTTACCAAAGAGGCTATGCTCTCTCAGGCTACGCTGTGCTCAATATTGTCTTGCAGCTGATATTTGGGTATTTATCAGATAAATGGAGTACAGCAAAATGGATTACTTTGGTTTCAATGCTGATTTTTGTGCTTGCCGCTGCTAGACTATTTACTTGGGAAGAACCATCTTTTTTTCTGTTATTAGGGCTCGTTTCAATTTCCGGAGGCTTTTTAAACTGTCTCTGCGGTCTTCAGGATACTTGGGCGATCGGAATTAACCCGTATTTTCGTAAAAAATTATCAATTTTAAAAGCTTTTGGTTCTGTCGGCTGGGCTTTGGGCAGCATGGGAGGTGCTTTGTTTCTCCCCAAGTTTGGTTATCGCGGAATTGGTCTGCTTATCGCAGGATTAGGTTTCTGGGTTTTAGTTATGATGTTTTTTCTTCCAGATATTGCCAAATTTGATAAAAAATCAACAGTTTCGGGCAAAGATTTAATAGGCTTTTTCCGAATAAAAGCCTATATCATGCTGTTGCTGATTTTATTCTCCCTTTATGCAATGGTAGTGGCTAACACCAGTTTGGTAGTCGATAAAATGCTGTTTTTAGAGGCAAGCCGCATCGAAATTTCGTTAAAATGGGGAATGGGAGCTGTTTTGGAAATTCCAATGTATCTTTTTAGTATGCGTTTTATCAATAAGTACGGAGCCTTGGCTATGTTAAAGGCAAGTGCTGTTGTCTCAGCTCTGCAGTTTTTGCTGTTTGCCTTAGCACAGCATAGCTTTTTGATTGTTTTAATTTGTATCTTACAAGTATTTACGACACCTATCATTTTGATTAGCTCCAAATGGCTTATTGCTGATTTGATACCACCCCATCTTAGCAGCAGCGGACAGCTGCTAGCACTTAGCTTGTATATGGGGCTGTCATCGCTTTTTATTCCTCTCTTAAGCGGTGTTATGGGACTGAATCTTGGCTATTCCTTAAGCTTAGCCCTGTTTTCCCTGTTTGGTTTGCTGGCCTTTGTGCTATGTTTATTTTTAGAAAAGGAGCTGCATTCGAAATAAGGTGCAAAAAAGTAGAGTTGATTTTTCTGAATTTGCTAAATTTCAAGTTGAAGTTAGCCACTGAATACAATTTCTCTAGGTGTCTTGTAGTTTAATATTCGTTTGGGATAATTGTTTATCCACCATTCAATCTGAGTGGCCAGTTTTCTGGTCGCTCTTGTTTTTCCCTTGGGTAGGAAACGTCGAATAAGACGGTTGTGATTCTCATTAGAGCCTCTTTCCCAAGAGCAATAAGGGTGAGCATAGTAGATCTTCTCTTCACTAAAAATCTCGCTTAGTCTAGCAAATTCTGCCCCATTATCAGCTGTGATTGACGTGATCTGATATTCCTGTAAAATGCTCGACAAGGCTTCGTTAACGGCTTGTGCTGTCTTACTGGGCAAGTAACGAATGATTTCATACCTGGTTTTTCGATCTGTTAATGTCAGAAAGCAAGGCGCTTTAGCCCGTGTCTGAACAACCGTATCAATCTCATAATGCCCAGCCTCCAGTCGTTGAGTGATCGCTTCAGGCCGCTCCTCAATCGACTTTCCAACAGGCATGAAATTAGGACTGGCTGTTTTCTTAGGGGATTTGCCTTTTCTTGGATACAGCCTATCTGCCTTAGTCAGCCCCAGGTACCCCTTGTCCATCCAGTAGTATATGGTGGATTGTGGGACGTTGACTTTACGTTTTGAAATCATCTCAGGTGACCACTTCAGCTTGATGTAGTGGACAATGGTTTCCTTGACTTTCTTCGTGAGACTAACAGCTTTACGGCTATTTTTTCGATTAATCTCATACACTTCCTGAGCTCTATCCGCCCTATAAAGCTTCTCAAACTTCCCCTTACGCACCTGTTGGAGGACCAGTCCACGTTTCATCTCGTTGTTTATCGTTTGAGGAGCTTTGCCTAAGAGACCTGCAATCTCACGATTAGATTTCCCTTCTTGCTTCCAGCGTTCAATCAAGCGGCGATCAGCTATTGTCAAGTGCTTGCCTGTTGGTGTATAATGGTCTTGCATCTCTATGTCCTTTACTTGTGTTTTCGTCAACTACAAGTGTAACATAGAGGTGTTTTTTTGCATCTAAGTGGCTAACTTCATTTTAGAACTTTCAATTTTTCTGAATTTTATCAATTTTCAAAAGTATGAAGCTAAAAGTATTGACAGAAAGGAAAAATAAGGGTATACTACAATCAATCATAAACAAGGAGCCAGCAATGTTCAAGCACACTTTGTCTCTGCATAAACAATTGCATAATCGCTATTACTTTAGTTTCTTTAGATAGACGTTTGTATGTGTTACTGGTACAAACGTCACTTCAGGTTTGTATCTATGAAGCTAAAGCATTTTGTTGTGACAAGGCCGATTAGATAATAGTTCTAACTGGCTCAAAAAGAATGAAATTTTTCATTTTATCTGCAATCAACCGGTTAGAAAAGGGCTAACTGGTTTTTTATTTGTTTGATGATAACATTTCTCTGTTCTGCCGATGTGCCAAAAGGCAGAGCGCAAAAATATAAAGAAGAGGTAAATGGGATGAAACGTTTAATGAAAACAGTACTTGGTTTAGGTTTTGCCTTGCTTTTGCTGGCGGGCTGCTCGCAAAAGTCCGACAGTGCAAAGACAGCAGCAAGCGATGCTAAGCATATCGGCATTTTGCAGTATGTGGAACATGAATCCCTGACTGCTGCCCGGAAAGGTTTTATCGATGAACTGAAGAAAGAAGGCTATGTTGATGGTGATAATATTGTCATTGACTATGAGAATGCGCAGGGGGATCAGGCAAATCTGCAGACAATTTCTGAGAGTCTGGTTCAGGACAATGATCTTGTTTTAGGTATTGCAACTCCTGCAGCTCAGGCTTTAGCAACAGCTACATCAGATCTTCCTGTCTTATTTACTGCTGTTACCGATCCTGTGTCAGCTAAGCTGGTTGATTCTATGAAAAAGCCTGGAGCCAATGTGACAGGAACGAGTGATCTTTCGCCTATTGATAAACAGGTTGAACTGCTGCAGGAAGTCCTGCCAGATGTCAAAAAAGTGGGAATCATGTATACGACTAATGAGCGGAACTCAGAGGTTCAGGTTGACGAAGCGAAAAAAGCTTTCAAAGCGGCTGGGATCGAAACGGTTGTTAAGGGCATCTCATCGACTAACGATGTTCAGGATACGGCTAAAAGTTTGATGAATCAGACCGAAGTGCTCTTTATTCCGACAGATAACACGATTGTCAGCTCTATTTCCTTGATTACCGATCTGTCCAAAGAAATGAAAATTCCGGTTGTCGGAGGCTCTGCTGATGTTGTGGAGAGCGGTGTGCTCTTTTCCTATGGGGCTGATTACGAGGCCCTTGGCCGTCAGACCGCCCAGCTGGCTATCAAAATTTTAGAAGGAGAAGAGCCGAGTGATGTTCCGGCTGAGTACCCTGATACACTGCAGGTCGTTGTCAATGAGGAAATGGCAGAAACATTGGGTATTGATATAAGCGTTATCAAAGAATAAAAGGAAATTGGACTGAAACTGAATTTATGCAAGAGAGGAAATCATGACAGATATAGTATTATCAAGTGTTTCACAGGGGCTGTTGTGGTCGGTCATGGCTATCGGCGTCTTCTTAACTTTTCGTATTTTGGATATTGCTGATCTTTCGGCTGAGGGCAGTTTTCCTATGGGAGCCGCTGTTTGTACCTTGCTGATTGTGAATGGTCTGCATCCTTTTTGGGCTACTATTGCCGGTATGCTTGGCGGCATGCTGGCTGGAGCGGTATCTGGTTTTATGCATACGAAGATGAAAATTCCAGCGCTTTTGACAGGGATTATCACTTTGACGGGACTGTACTCTGTTAATCTGCTGATTCTGGGACGTTCTAACCTTTCTCTTTCCGGACAAACCACTTTGGTCAGCATCGTTCAGGATTGGGGATTGGAAAAAACAACGGCCGTTCTGCTTATTGGCGCTGCTTTTGTCGGAGCTGTTATTCTTAGTCTGGTAGTGCTGCTCAATACACAGATTGGTTTAGCTCTGCGGGCTACCGGCGACAATCTGGCTATGGGTGAAGCAAATGGTATCAAGGTTGACCGTATGAAAATTATTGGCTATATGCTGAGCAATGGCCTGATAGCCCTTTCCGGTGCACTTTTAGCTCAGAATAATGGCTATGCTGATTTAAATATGGGAGTCGGAACAATTGTTATCGGCCTTGCTTCTATTATTCTGGCAGAAGTTATTATTAAATATCTTCCTTTAGGGAAGCGTCTGCTGTCCATTGTCTTGGGAGCTGTGCTTTATCGCTTGATTATTGTTATTATTCTGGCTATGAACGTAGATGCCCAGATGATTAAGCTGGTTTCGGCACTTCTTTTAGCCTTGATTCTCTATGTGCCTGAAATCCGTGCGAGATTAAAAGTTAAACCGGCCAGCATGCTGAAAACAGAGGGAGATAAGCGATGACTTTATTGACTTTAACCGATATTCATAAAATTTTTGAAAAAGGTACGGTAAATGAGAACCATGTTTTACGCGGTTTAAACTTAGAGATTAACCAAGGAGATTTTATTTCAGTTATCGGTGGTAACGGTGCCGGAAAATCCACGCTGCTCAACAGTATAGCCGGTGTCATCGATATCGATCAGGGAGATATCCTGCTGGAAGGACAGTCGCTCCGCAAAGACTCTGTTGCAAAGCGCTCTCAAAAAATCAGCCGTGTTTTTCAGGATCCGCGCATGGGGACAGCAACTAATCTATCTATTGAAGAGAATATGGCAATCGCCTATTTTCGCGGGAAAAAACGAAGTCTTTTCAAAAAGGCTGTGACTGATAAAGATAGGGCCCTTTTTAAAACAGCTTTATCTGAATTAGGTTTGGGACTGGAGGACCGTCTGAAAACAGACGCTGCCTTTTTATCCGGCGGACAGCGTCAGGCTTTAACTTTAGCAATGGCTACTCTGGTTCGTCCGAAGCTTCTTCTGCTTGACGAACACACCGCCGCTCTTGATCCGAAAACCAGCGATATGGTTATGGCTCTGACCAAAAAGATCGTCGAAGAACAGCAGCTGACAACATTGATGATAACGCACAATATGGAACATGCCATCGCTTACGGCAATCGTTTAGTGATGCTTTACCACGGGAAGATTGTCGTTGATATCGGAGGTAAAGAAAAAGAGTCTCTGACGGTTGCTCAGCTCATGGATCTCTTTCATAAAAACAGCGGTGAAGTTCTGTCAGATGACGCTTTAGTTTTAGGCTGAAGAAACCCTAATGGTTCATCTGCCGGCTACCTCTTAGACATTTGACTTGCTAGCGGCCTTAGGGCCGCTTTTTGACGTTTGATGCCCCCCTCTTTTTAAGCTTGGAATCGGGGTGTGTCCGTGGCTCCTCTCCCTGTCTTTGATGGATTTTCTAAAAAAATGAGTTTTCTTCTTGACTATTTTTGACCAAGTGATACAATAGATTTTGTAAGTTAGCACTCAGGGATTAAGAGTGCTAAAAAGAAAGTATTATTTGGAGGTAAAAGGATGTTAAAACCATTAGGTGACCGCGTAGTCTTAAAAGTAGAAGAAGCAAAAGAGCAGACTGTTGGCGGTTTTGTTCTTGCTGGCAGCAGTAAGGAAAAAACACAATTAGCAACTGTACAAGCTGTTGGAGCCGGGACTCGTGCTTTAAATGGTGATTTGATTGAGCTGAGCGTCAAGGCTGGCGATACTGTTGTCTTTGAAGAGTTTGCAGGTGTAGAAGTAAAAGATGAAGGCGAAAGCTACCTGCTGGTTCATGAGTCAGATATTTTGGCTGTTGTCCAATAAGCAAAATAATGCAAGGGACCGGTTTTTCTGTCTTTCTGTTCTACCTTACACCGTAGGAAATCTCAGTGCATTTTTTGCTGAGAAGCCTAAAAGTAGGATGAACAAGGTCTGGACAGTGTTCGCCTCTTGAAATAAGCAGGGGTGCTATGAAAAGCCGGTATGATTAAAAACTTCGAATGACTGTAATATTAATGTGATTTTAGAATGAGGTATATAGAGAATGGCAAAAGAAATTAAATTTTCATCAGATGCAAGAAGCAGCATGGTACGCGGTGTCGATACCTTGGCTGATACAGTTAAGGTAACCTTAGGTCCTAAGGGACGCAATGTTGTCCTTGAAAAGTCTTTCGGTTCCCCCTTAATTACAAATGACGGGGTGACAATCGCTAAAGAAATTGAATTGGAAGATCATTTTGAAAATATGGGCGCTAAACTGGTATCAGAAGTAGCGTCTAAAACAAATGATATTGCAGGGGATGGGACGACAACAGCTACTGTTTTAACACAAGCTATTGTGCGCGAAGGCTTAAAAAATGTCACTGCGGGTGCTAATCCTATCGGTATCCGCCGCGGTATTGAAACAGCTGTAACAACTGCTGTAGAAGAATTAAAGGCGATTTCACAGCCCGTTTCAGGTAAAGAAGCTATTGCTCAGGTTGCTGCTGTTTCATCGCGTTCTGAAAAAGTCGGCGATTACATTTCTGAAGCTATGGAAAAAGTCGGCAATGATGGTGTTATCACTATTGAAGAGTCACGCGGTATGGAGACTGAACTGGATGTCGTTGAAGGGATGCAGTTCGACCGCGGCTACCTCTCTCAATACATGGTGACAGATAATGAAAAGATGGTTGCTGAACTGGAAAATCCTTATATTCTGATTACTGATAAGAAAATCACGAATATTCAAGATGTATTGCCTTTGCTGGAGGAAATTCTTAAAACCAGCCGTCCGCTTTTGATTATTGCTGACGATGTGGAAGGTGAAGCTCTGCCGACCCTTGTTCTCAATAAGATCCGCGGGACATTCAATGTTGTTGCCGTTAAAGCACCCGGTTTCGGTGACCGCCGCAAGGATATGCTGGAAGATATTGCAGTATTGACAGGCGGTACCGTGATTACCGAAGATTTAGGTCTGGAACTGAAAGATGCCACAATGGCGGTTCTTGGTCAGGCGAATAAGGTTACTGTTGATAAAGATTCAACAGTCATCGTTGAAGGTGCCGGTGACAGCGATGCTATCGCTAACCGTGTTGGCATTATCAAATCACAGATTGAAACAACGACATCTGATTTTGACCGTGAAAAACTGCAGGAACGTCTGGCAAAATTATCCGGCGGTGTTGCTGTCATCAAAGTCGGTGCAGCTACGGAAACCGAGCTGAAAGAAATGAAACTGCGTATTGAAGATGCTTTAAATGCAACACGCGCAGCTGTTGAAGAAGGAATTGTTGCCGGCGGCGGAACAGCTTTCGTCAATGTAATGAGCAAAGTTGCGGCACTTGACCTGGACGGTGATGAAGCAACGGGCCGCAACATTGTGCTGCGTGCTTTGGAAGAACCTGTCCGCCAAATTGCTGTTAACGCAGGTTATGAAGGTTCAGTTGTTATCGAACGTCTGAAAAACAGCCAAGCAGGAACTGGTTTCAATGCAGCAAGCGGTGACTGGACTGATATGGTTGAAGCTGGTATCATTGACCCTGTCAAAGTGACTCGCTCTGCTCTGCAAAACGCAGCCTCAGTTGCCAGTCTGATTCTGACAACAGAAGCTGTTGTGGCGGATAAACCGGCTCCTGAATCTGCAGCTCCTGCGGCTCCAGCGATGGATCCTTCAATGATGGGCGGCATGATGTAAATATAAAATGAAACCCTTGATTTATCAGGGGTTTTACTATTTATTTTTGTCTTTTGATTATGATAAGGGGCACTTTGGGGGCAAACTATAATTGATCGAGTCTATCAATGATATTTTTGGGGCTTGCTTAGTTACATGGCTATAGATTGATAAAGCAGTCCCTGCATCCGAATGTCTGAGGTTTAAAAGCATGTTTTTCAGCGAGTAGTAGATCGGCAGGGGCTAAGGACATGAGGGCTGGATATTTTTCCAGTACTAACCCCTTCTCCTCTGCTTTGCTTTAAAATAGTGTTGTCATAGGAAGGCTGATAGGGTGCCTTTTGCTGAGGGACACTGATGAGTAGCGTTCCGTTGATTTTATAGCTTTATTCTGCCTTGCTTATTCTATAGCCGTCTAAGATATTCTATATCAGTCTGTATAGCTGCCCTTAAATTTGCTGTCCATTACCGGTTCTTTCAGCAAGGCTGTTTGAACGGAAACCGCCGGCCTTTAATTGTTTGGTATAAGGTTTGTAATAGGACTGTAAGGGAACTTTTGTTATAATGACATTATTACCATATGTTTTTTGACAAAGGAAGGTTTTATTTTGGGTAAGAAATTATGGCTGAGACTTACTGAAACTGCAGGTACTTTATTTGCTAGAAAAGGTGTGCAAATCAGTCTGGGCGTTCTAGTGATATTGCTCTTGCTCTTTAGCGTTTGGGGACGAATGGTTTTTTCTAAAACCAATCTCATTAAGGACTACGTAGCTGCAAGAAGCGATAAGTCAGGTGATGCTTTTGAGAATATAAAAGGCTATTTAGTCTGGGCGGATACTAAAGAGCAAGTGACCAATGATGATGTCAAATATGCTAAATACAGTGCAATCAGTGATAAAGAAGCTCAGCAACTGGAAGAGGAACTTGGAAAAGCTGATGAATCCGACGACTATTATATTACACGAGTTGGTACGCGCTTTCTCTTTTTTCCGGACTACCGTATTGCGATGAAACCTATGAGTCTGACTGTAAAAACAAATCTGCCCAATATGGATGTTCTGCTGAATCAAAAACGCCTCGCCTTCAGCGATTCGGAAGATTACAGTGTAACCGTTGACCGTCTGCCGGTATCGGATAATTATACAGCCAGCATTTCCGGCAATTATAATGGTAAACCTGTCGAATTGAGCAAATCTTATGACGGTGAAAATCAAGTCTTGGATTTGCATATTTCTTTCAAGAATTTTACTGTTAACAGCAACTTAACGGATGGTGATCTATATTTTGGAGAAACCAAAGTGGCTTCTTTGGCAGACGGAACTTATCAAGTTGAAGATTATCCTGTTACCGATTCGGTTGATGCTTACGTTAAAAAAACCTTTGAGGACGGAGATCTTGAATCCAATAAGCTGCCTCTTGCTGAGATTGCTGAAGGCAGCACAGTAGACTTAAACGTGGATAATCTGCTGGATGAAACGGGAGCTGTTCAGTATTTGCAGACCGTTTTTGACCAGCTGACTGCATATGCTGAGACAAAACAGGATTCTAATAATTTGTCGGCTATTTTTGAAAAAGGGGCCGCTAATGATTTCTACAAGGGACTTAAAGACAGTGTTGCTGACAAATTAGAGAAGGACAGCCGCAAAGCTTCCAATTTTAGTATCAGCGATCTGACTTTAAACAGCTTAGAACAGATAGGCAAGGACAGCTATTTATTGGATTTTTCTGTCGCTTATGCATTTTATTATGATAAGGCAACAGATACTGAGAAGAGCACTTATGGCAATATCGTTCAGGCTCTGACGGGACAATTGACCCTGAAAAAGACGGATTCGGGCTATCTTGTTTCTCAGTCTGGTCAGAAAAATCTTACTGTGACATGGGAAGATAATCAAGTGGAGGCTGATCCGGATCTGCCGGATGGTTTGCTTGGCAGCTGGGAGGCCAAACAGTCTGATAAAACAATCAGCATAACCTTTGCAGAGGATGGGACAGTAACGAAGACTATTGATTATAAGGACAGTAATAAAGAAGATAAAACAGTTACCGCTGTGATCGAAAGCGTAGAAACGGCGGGTGATAATACATATCGTTATACTTATGAGTCAGGAAGCGATCCGTCAGCTTTTGTTGCAGCAGATACAGTGGAAGACGCTGATAAATACCAGTACGGTGTCAAACTCAATGGCTCTAAGCTTACTTTGCTTATATGGGAAGACGGCAAGGAAAAGACTGACCTGACCCTAAAGAAAAAATGACAGGTCTTCTGATAGTTCTTTACCTTTAAAAAAGGATTGAAAACACTGAAAATATTAATATGAGGATTGCCTTCTGCGTTGAAGCATAGAGGCAGTCCTCTTTACTTAATTTTAGTAAATAGATTTCAAATTATCTGAGGGAGCGGCTAATTCAGCACTTAAAGAATCAAACAGTTTAAATGCAATGGCTGCCATCTAAGCCTGAAATGGCACCTGCCAGTACTGCAGACTTCAAAAGTATCAATACAAATAAAGCTTATAGAAACAATACAAAAAGGAGCAGCCGCGCAACTCCTTCGAATCATTTAGGGAAGGACAGACTAAGACGTGATTTTTACAGTACAAATTTATGGCAGCCGGTAATCGTGTCAGATAAAAATCACTAAAAACAATAAAGTATCATTTTGAGACTCAATCTTCAAGGGTATTGATGAAGTCATCAAAATTTTTGGTAGTAGCTGGGTTAATGGCACGGTAATCAAATTTGCAATGGATTAAGTTCCTTAACTCAGCAATTTTTTTATTGACCGCAGGATTTTTCGACTGATCTAACAGTGTTATTGTTGTGCGGCAAGTAGCAATATTATGATGGATCTCATCGCCAAGGGCAAAAGCGCCAATTAAGATTTTATCTTTGAGGACAACAACAATAGAAACGGGGCCTTTATAAAGACGTTCTGGACGAATTTTCCAGCTAGCCCCTACTTCAGCATTAAATTTGTCAATAGAATTTCCAGCCAGCAGGTTTGTGGTTGTTTTAATAATTAAAATTTTCATCAATTTATCTCTCTTTTCAAGATACAAAGACCGTTAAAAAATCCGTATGAAAAGGCGGTAAGCCAGAAATCTTTGATTTCGTCTGCGCACCCCTGCCAGGACGACTAGAATGGTGCGGTCGGCTGTTAAGACGACAAAGCCTTCAGACGTCTACGGCTGGCGGTAAGCCAGAAATCTTTGATTTCGTCTGCGCACCCCTGCCAGGACGACTAGAATGGTGCGGCCGGGCTGTTAAGACGACAAAGCTTTCAGACGTCTACGGCTGACGGTAAGTCCGAAATCTATGATTTCGCAGACACACCTCCCGCTGGGATGAATAAAAAGCTACAGTCTTATAAACATTTAAAGCAGCTGAAATAAACGTCAAGCGGCTTAGAATAGCAGCAGCGCTGTTTACAGGCTGAGCCATCAGACATTAGGTGTTAGGTTTCGTTAGCCCATAGCGCTGCCATCGTTTTAAAACTAGCTGACTCTGCCTTAACCGTCACAGATTTTAAGGTCAGGGGATGTCTGAAACTCAGCTGATAGGCATGCAGCATCAGACGGCTGCATGTGACTGTACTGTAGAGGGGATCGCCTATCACAGCGTGCCCATGGTGAGCCAGATGGACACGGATTTGGTGAGTTCGGCCAGTCTCTAAGGAGCAGTCAAGCAGGCAGGATTCACGATATTGTGCCAACCGTTTCACCTTGGTGATGGCTGATTGCCCTTTTTGGTCTACCAGCCGTTTGCGGCGGTCGTGGCGGTCACGGCCGATTTTTTCCTTATAGACCCGGTTGGCAAGAGGGAACTGTCCTTGGGCTAAGGCTAGATAATGGCGGACAATCTGTTTGTCTTCCAACAGGCGGTTCAGAATAGGAAGAATAAAGGGATTTTTTGCAAACATCAGAGCACCGCTGGTTTCTTTATCCAAACGATGGACCACATAGCAAGTTTGACCAGCGTAGGCAGAGACATGGTTAAGCAGAGCAAGTTCACCTGGTTCATTACCATGTGTTTTCATGCCTTCTTCTTTATTGACGATAATGATGTGCTCATCTTCATATAGGCAGTGAACCTGTTTTTTATCCCCCATTATAATAGTTTTGACAGGATAATCCTCTTCGTCAAACTGTAAATAAAGGGTATCGCCGGGATTGGCCTGATTTTGCCAGTGTACTGGCTGACCATTGAGCCAGACATGTTTTTTACTGCGCAGAAAATGCCGGATTTTCCGTGGAATAAGCAGATGCTTTTCTAAAAGTTCTTTCACTGTACAAGATTCGTAAGGATTTATGATGGTTACTGCAAATGTCATGCTTTTATTATAGCATGATGTCTCTCTGCTGAGAATATCGAGCTCAAAAGAATCACTGCTGCTTTCTCTTTTTTTGCCAGCAGCTTATGCTTCTTAGCTGGTTTTTACAGTTTCCGGCTGTCGATTTGCGGTAAAATTGCTATAATAAATTTATGACTATTATTGAATTACTGAAAAAAAAGTTTTTTCCGAAACGGTTAAATCAGCCGACTACTGATGAAAACTCTCAGTTCGGCGGCAAAACGACTGATTTTTCCGAACAGGATCATTTGGATGAGACCAAAATTTTTCAAGAAGAGAGCTTAGATGAAAGCGAGCTGGCTGGGGAAAGTGACAAAGCCAGTGCTTATCAGCGCAGCCGCAGCTATCGGGAAAAAGAAAAAGAACGCCCAGCCTGGCTGCAAACCCTAAGCCGTTTTGTACCATCGCCCAAAAACCCTATCCGTCGTTTCTGGCGTCGCTACCGTATTGGTAAAATTCTGCTGATTGCCGCTGCTGTTTTTGTTTTGGTGGTAGGCTCTTATCTTTTTTATCTGGCCAAAACAGCCAAAGTTTCTGATTTACAGGAGGCACTGAAAGCGACTACAGTTATTTATGACCGTAATGAGGAATATGCTGGCAGCTTGTCCGGCCAAAAAGGCAGCTATGTAGAACTGGACGCCATTTCTGATGATTTAGAAAATGCGGTCATTGCGACTGAGGACAGGAGTTTCTATAGCAATAACGGCATTAATATCTCTCGTTTTCTATTAGCGGTCGTCACTTTTGGAAAATTTGGCGGCGGATCAACTATTACGCAGCAGCTGGCTAAAAATGCTTATCTGACTCAAGACCAGACCATCAAGCGGAAAGCACGGGAATTCTTTTTGGCTTTAGAGCTGACCAAAAAATACAGTAAAGATGAAATTCTAACCATGTATTTAAATAATGCTTACTTTGGCAATGGTGTTTGGGGAGTTGAAGATGCCAGTCAGAAATATTTTGGGACCAGTGCGGCCAATCTTAGTCTTGATGAAGCTGCAACCTTAGCTGGAATGCTGAAAGGTCCGGAAGTCTATAATCCTTACTACTCTATTGAGAATGCTACTAACAGACGGGACACTGTTTTGGCTAATATGGTGGCTGCGGAAAAAATTACAGAGGAAGAAGCCGATCAGGCAGCAGCAGTAGGTTTGGGCAATCAGCTGGCTGATACCTATGTTGGTAAATCTGATGATTACCAGTATCCTTCCTATTTTGATGCTGTGGTCAATGAAGCGGTTGAAGTCTACGGTCTGTCAGAGGAAGATGTTGTCAACAATGGTTATAAAATCTATACAGAACTGGATCAGAATTATCAGTCCGGTATGCAGCTTACCTTTGATAATGACAGCCTCTTTCCTGTCTCAGCCTATGACGGAACCAGTGCCCAAGCCGCCGGTGTCGCTCTTGATCCTAATACTGGCGGTGTTCGCGGGCTTATCGGCAGGGTCAACAGTACAGAGGATGTCTCTTTCAGAAGTTTTAATTATGCCACACAGTCTTCCAGAAGCCCCGGTTCCACCATTAAACCTCTGGTTGTCTACGCGCCAGCAATCGCGGCCGGCTGGAGTGTAGATAGAGAGCTGCCTAATACGGTGAGGGATTATGACGGCTATGCGCCGACCAATTACGGCGGTTATGAGTCAGAGGATATTCCTATGTATCAGGCTTTGGCAAATTCTTATAATATCCCGGCTGTCTATACACTGAATGAACTGGGAATTAATAAAGCCTTCTCTTATGGCGAAAAATTTGGGCTTAATATGGATGCTGCCAGCAAAGAACTAGGTGTTGCTCTGGGCGGCAGTATGACGACCAATCCGCTGGAGATGGCTCAGGCATATGCTACCTTTGCTAACGGAGGGGTTATGCATACGGCTCACCTCATTACCCGTATTGAAACAGCCAGCGGAGATGTGATTAAAGAGCACAAGGATAAATCCAAACGTGTCCTCAGTCAGTCTGTAACCAATAAAATGACCAGTATGATGCTGGGAACTTTTTCCAATGGATCAGCAGTTAATGCTAATGTCTACGGGTACACATTAGCTGGAAAAACAGGGACCACGGAGACAGAGTTCAATCCGGATTTGAGCAGTGATCAATGGGTAATCGGCTATACCCCAGATGTTGTTATCAGCCAATGGCTTGGTTTTAATGAGACGGATGAAAACCACTATCTCAGTGATGCCAGCTCGGGGACAGCCTCTTATATTTTTAGCACACAGGCCTCCTATATTCTGCCTTATACAGATGGGACAGCATTTAAAGTGGAGAATGCCTATCTTCAAAATGGGGAAAGCTTGGTTTACGATGCTGATAACAGCAACGATACAACGGAAAATAACTCGCAAAGTATTATTGACAGCATAAAGGAATCAGCTGATAAAGCTAAACAGAGCATCCAGGATGCTGTTGATGAGTATGGACTCAAGGAAAAAGCAAAAGAAATATGGGACGGGATTGTGGATTACTTCAGGTAGCTTGCGCGAAAATCTGAATCGTGATAGAATAGGTAAGGATTACGGAGGCATTATGGCACAGAAAAAAGCAAGTCTGGCTTGTACGGTCTGCGGGAGCCGCAACTACTCAATTACAGTCAGCAGTACTCCCAAGCCGACAAGGCTAGAGGTGAATAAATTTTGTAAGTACTGTAAAAAGTACACTCTGCATAAAGAAACTCGTTAACTATGATACCATCAAAGGAGCAGGCTGAAGTTTCCTGCCCCTCATCGGAAGGAGATACTCGTGACATTTATTAAAGGTGTTTTTACAATTTTAAAAGAGACGACTTGGCCCAGCCATAAGCAGCGCTGGAAAGACTTTTTTTCGGTTATGGAGTATACAATCTTTTTCACAATCGTAATCTTCATATTCGACCAGCTGCTCTCTATCGGTATTTTAGACCTGCTCAATCGTTTTTAAAAAGCAAAAGAAAACGAAGCATTCCTTGCTACCATTTTTCATCGAGGGATAATGTGTAAAAGAGGGACTGGGAAACGCTGCTGTACATGGTGCCGGCGCATATCTTTGAAAAAGCAGGAAGAGCTTTTCGGCAGAAAATAAATTGACATCAAGAAGAGCTTTTACTATAATGGAATAAGAAATCTACTTCTATAAAGCCCTAAAGGGCTTTTTTATAATGAAAAAATGATCGGCCGTGAGGATTATTTAAGCAAAATGGCAAGTTGTCTGATCTGCTCATTATTTTTTCAGCATCTCAGAAAGGAAAAAATATGTTAGATTCATTTGATAAAGGCTGGTTTGTGCTGCAGACCTACTCAGGTTATGAAAATAAAGTGAAAGAAAACCTGTTACAGCGGGCAAAAACCTACAATATGCTGGAAAATATCCTGCGCGTAGAGATTCCGACTCAAACGGTTAACATTGAAAAAAACGGTAAAACCAAAGAAGTTGAGGAAAATCGCTTCCCAGGCTATGTTTTAGTGGAAATGGTCATGACAGATGAGGCTTGGTTTGTGGTGCGTAATACTCCTAATGTTACTGGGTTTGTCGGGTCTCACGGCAATCGTTCTAAACCAACACCGCTTTTGGAAGAAGAAATTCGCTCAATCCTGATTTCAATGGGGCAAACGGTAGATGTGATTGACACCAATATAAAACCCGGCGATGTGGTCCAAATTATTGACGGTGCCTTTATGGGACAGGAAGGCCGTGTGGTTGAAATCGAAAATAACAAAGTGAAAATCATGATTAACATGTTTGGTTCTGAAACAGCAGCCGAGCTGGAACTCTACCAGGTTGCAGAACTATGATAAAAGGAAGTCGGAGTCTGGCTGTCGAACACTGTTTGATGACGACCTGCCATTTGGGAATAAAATTTGCTGTAGCGTTTGAACAGCCTAAGTCTGACTAATCATTATGGGAGTGGAGTAAGTTCTTAAAGACATAGCTGCTCCCTAATAATTTCTTAAACGAGCCGGGAATAATTATTTCCGGCTCGTTTTTGAGGAGAAGCTATCTGCTGCACTAAACTCAATAAGGTCAGTTACAAAATAATTTTTACTGCTTTAAGCTGCATTTAAGGTCTTACTTATATACTATAACCATCGGAACAGAACTGCTGATTTGCCGCTCGGTTTCTCAGACAGGATTTGTTCTGGTAATCCCTAAAACTTTTCTTTTTCATAAATCTCCTAGGAGAGGCCGGGACAAAAGTCCCGCTCTCTTTTTGTTGTTTTATTGTGTTTTAGCTTACAGCTGGTAAAGCAGAAAATTTGGCAGCCTTGTGCTTGCTTTTGTGAGCTTAGTTGTTGCTATCGTACATTTAGGCAATAAAAAATAACCGTTCTTAACTTTGGCTAGTTAACGGTTATTTTTACATTATAAATAATCAGTTACGACCACCGTCTTAAACGGGTCTGCTATCGATAATCTATCATACCCCTACAGGGCTCGAACCTGTGACCCATGGATTAAGAGTCCACTGCTCTACCAACTGAGCTAAGGAGGCAATAAAAAAGCTGTATTGGTACCGGTAGCCCGCGTTTTGTATTGAACCCGCATATTAACGCAGGTGGGCAACGCGCTTCTCACTTAGCTGCTTCCGCGTGAAACGGCTTGCATACTGTCAGAAAGACCTATGTTTCCCAAAAATACAAAGATTTAGTCGGTCAACACATTGATGTGGGCTCGTATACCACAGCATTTATTCTATGGTTTTATCATTGTCACCAGTCTTCTCGTATCAGTCAAAAGAAAAGGCACTAGTGCTAAAGGAAATTCGTCAATATACTCGATGTCATTCTTAATGAAAGCCCAGTGCTTATTTAAAATCTGCCATCAATTCATTGACAACTTCCTGGACCGTTCGGACAGCCTTAATTGGTGTGATACCTGTCCCGACAGAGATAAAGCCTTCTTGAGAATTGCCTTCAACCATGCCTTTGAACATGCCAACACCGCCATTTTGAAGTTTAGCCAGTTCTTCACGAGAGGCTCCCGCTTGGTCGCGTTCAACAATCTGATGGACAAGTTCAGTTGGAAGAGAGCGGTAATAGGCTGGGAGTGTACGAAAGAGCAGAAGATCTTCTGCCGTTGCATTGACAATTTTTTCCTTAACAGACTGGTGTGCAGGGCTTTCTACTGTTGGGAGGAAGACCGAACCTGCAAAGACACCTTCAGCACCGAGCGCAAAGGCAGCCCGAACACCGCGAACATCACCGATACCGCCAGCTGCCATGACTGGAATGGAGATAGCATCCACAATCATTGGCACGATAGAGAAAGTTCCAATAATTTTTTCAGGTACAGTGCCGCCTTCGTCAAAACCGGTCGCTACATAGATATCAATTCCAAAATCTTCAGCAGCTTTTGCATCAGCAATGGTTGGATTGCCGGGGCGATAAACGATTTTAATCCCTTTTTCTTTTAAAGGAGTAAAGATACGCTCATCCAAGATACCATTAATGAGAACAATAGGAACTTTTTCCTCTATAACCACTTGTAGGATTGGCCAAGTATAGGTTAAGTCATAATCAACTACAAGAGTAGAAGCAAATGGTTTATCAGTCAGAGCTTTGACCTTTTGAATTTCACGGCGCATGCGTTCAGCCGTTTCCTGAGGATCACGGGTAATGGTGGTTTGGCCAGCATTTGGGCCTAGAATACCTAGCCCACCTGCATTGCTGACAGCAGCGACAAATTCAGCATTTGTTAACCAAGCCATTGGTCCCTGAATAATAGGATATTGAATGCCGAGAATTTCGGTCACACGGGTTTGCATCATGGGTTTGTCTCCTTTTTCTAATGAATACCATCATTATAACAGGGAGACGGGTCATTGAGAAGACGGCAATTTTAAAAGACCTAGTACACTTTTGTGTACCTTAGGTCTTGATGTGCGATTTATAGCTGCCGCCTTTGGTGTGTTTTTCACCGTATGCAACCATCATTTCTAAGATAGGCAGGAGGTCACGGCCTTTCTCGGTCAATCGGTAGTCTACATGCGGTGGAACTTCAGGATGAATGGTTTTGATGATCAAGCCATCCGCATCCATCTCTTTAAGTTGCTTAGTGAGGGAACCTTGGGAGAGATTATCTAGGTGTTTTTGGATTTGGTTAAACCGCTGAGCCCCTCCTGATAGAAAATCAAGAATCATTAATTTCCAGCGGCCATCCATAACCGTCTGAGTGTAGAGGAGATGGAAAATCGGAGTAGGGTTTTCTAAATCTTCTGGGCGAAAGCCCTTGGGACAAATCTTGGCCATAAACATTCCTTTCTTTTTGCGCTGAAAAATTTGATGGGCACCAAAAACAACAAAAAAGTGTACTTTGTTATTAATTTTTGCCTTCTTGTAGGGTATTAGCTGGTCTGTTATACTCATTTTATCATAAAAAATAAAAAGGATAAAAAAATGACTACAGACCAAAAACAAATGAAAATCGTCCTCCAAATGGTTTCAGGCTATGGTGGGGAATTTAAGACTTGGCGGTTGCCAGAAGCTAAAGCTGATGCCTATACGGATATGGATCTCTATGTTGAGATGGCTCAGTTAGCTGAAAAAGGAAAACTCCATGCTCTTTTTATGGCTGATACGCCGGCTTTAGTGAATAACTTGAACACAGAGACGCCTATGCATTCCATGGATCCTCTCATTGCTATGACATCCGTAGCACGTGCAACCAATCGTATTGGCCTTGTTGGAACCTTTTCAACAACCTTCAATGAGCCTTATAACTTAGCCCGCCACCTGAAGACACTCGATGTTGTTAGTCATGGTCGTGTTGGCTGGAATACAGTCACGACCTCAACAGGAGCGACAGCAGATAATTTTGGTTCCCATATTGCTAGCCGTAAGGAACGTTATGGGCGAGCTCATGAAGTGATTGAGGCGGTGCAGTCATTATGGGGGTCTTGGGGAGAGAGCGCCTATGTCCACGATAAGGAAACTGGTCAATTTGCGGACCTAGACCAGATTAAACCGGTCAATTACCGCGGCGAGTATGTTAAGACGTCGGGTCCCCTTCCGATCCCACCATCGGAGCAAGGTCAGCCAGTCCTCTTCCAAGCAGGCCCAAGTGGTGAAGGGGTCGAACTCGCAGGTCGTTTTGCCTCAGGGGTTTATGCCAACCCTTTTACCATCGAGGAATCACGTGAATACCGTGACATTTTGAGAGAAGCTGCTGTCCGCCACGGTCGTGAAGCGGATGAAATCAATGTTTTTACAGGCTTTATGTTTACCATCGCTGATAGTAAGGAAGAAGCCTTGGCTCGCCGCCGTCAGGTCATGGCCTTTGATCTCGAAGAAACCAATCAACGCTTGCGGTATCTCTCCGCCATGGTCGGGGTTAATTTGACCAGTTTAGATGTTGAAAAACCATTGCCAGAGGGTGTACAAAACATGCTTCAAGCCAATTGGCAGGACCCGCGTTCACCAAGGGCAGTAGAACTGCTACAAGAAGGCTATTCACCACTTGACACCTTGGCTATGGGCGTTATCAACTACCATCCTGTGGTTGTCGGAACGGCTACAGATGTGGCAGACTTCCTGCAAGAATGGTTTGAGTCTGGCGCAACAGATGGTTTCTCTATTGTACCTGATTTAGCTCATGACGGAGTCAGACGCTTCGTCGAAGAAGTGGTCCCAATCCTTCAAGAACGAGGTATTTTCCATAGAGACTACGAAGGATCAACGCTCCGCGAAAACTTAGGCTTGCCTTATCAGTATGGGGTAAAAGATTAGTTTATTACCACTTGTCATATAGACAGGTGGTTTTTCAGTCGTCTTGTGCTATAATAGGGACAATAAGGGGTAAGGAGGCTGGACGGATATGCTCATCAAAGAACGCTTGCTGGATCAGACGGAGATGACAGAGGTTGAAGCAGAAGTGGCTAATTTCTTTTTAGAGACAGGTCGTGCTCTCAAATCCATGAGTTCTCGTGCGATTGCCAAAGAGCTCTTTGTAGCCCCTTCAACAGTCACCCGTTTTTGCCAGTGGTTAGGCTTTGGAGGCTTTAATGCTTTCAAAGAGGCTTATTTGGCAGAAGTAGACTATCTGGACACGAATTTTCAAGAGATCGATCCTAATAAACCCTTTGGCGAGCGAGATCAGAATATGGCTGTAGCTTCAAAAATAGCCAGCCTTTATCAAGAAACTGTTCAAGACAGCTTGTCGCTTCTCAATCACGATATCTTGCAACAGGCGACTCGTATGCTTGAACGGGCAACCAATATTCAATTTGGAGTGGTTGGCGATGCTTTTGAGATGGCCGAGACCTTTAAAAACAGAATGGTGAAGTTGGGGAAGCCTGTCACTATTGAGCGACGTTTGGATAACCTCTTTTTCGCTGCCCTTCAAGCTAGTCATGAGTCCTGCTTTATCCTAGTCTCTTATTCAGGAGAGACGGAGTCAATTTTAAAGGTAGCTGAAGTTTTGAAGAAAAGACATTTACCGACCATTGTCTTGACCTCTTTTGGAGACAACAGCCTGTCTCAGATGTTCAATATGGTTATTCGGATTTCGACACGGGAAACTTTGGTGGAAAATCTGGGGAATTTTAGTTCTCTGATTTCGATTTCCTTTATTTTGGATAGCCTATATGCCAGTTATTTTCAAAGGGACTATGACAAGCATTACAGACAGAAAATTAAGCTGTCTCGAACTTTCGAGCAAAAACGTAAATCCAACAATCCCTTATTAAGAGGATCTTCAGACAAAAGCTAGTCCGCAACAGTGTTGCGGATTTTTGCTGTTTTTAGGGGACAATTTGGCAACGGTTGTGAAAGCGTTTCAAAAATTATTGTAATAAGACATGAAAGGAAATACAATCATATCATTAAATTATTAAGGAGCGGACGTCATGGCTAAAGATTATACGGCATTGGCACAAACGATTATTGAAAAAGTAGGGGGTGAGGACAATATTAATGCATTGATTCACTGTGCAACTCGCTTACGCTTTAATCTCAAGGATGAAAGCAAGGCACAGACAGAACGTCTCAATAACACACCTGGGGTCATCAATGTGGTTCAGAGTGGGGGGCAGTACCAAATTGTGATTGGTCCAGAAGTAGCCTCAGTTTTTAAGGCTATCAATGCACAAGCTCATTTTAGCGCTGGAGAGGGATTATCTGAAAAGGATGACGGCAAGGGCAAGATTGTTAAAATCTTAGATACAATCGCTGGTATGTTTGTCCCAATTGTTCCTGTCATGGCTGGTGCCGGGATGATTAAGGTCATCAATTCTTTGAGCCTTATGTTTGGCTGGTTGAGCCCTGAAGACACAACCTATCAATTTTTGAGTATTTTTGGAGACACGGTATTTTACTTCTTGCCGGTGATTTTGGCAGCATCTGCCGCTAAGAAGTTTAAAACTAATCAATATTTGGCTATGGCAGTTGGTGCTAGCTTGATCAGCCCGACCTTTGTTAATATGGTAACAGCAGCGCGTGAAGCAGGTACTGGACTTGATTTTTTAGGGCTGCCTGTAACATTGGCCAACTACAGTTCATCTGTTATTCCAATTATTATGGCAGTTTGGTTCTTATCCTATGTAGAACCAATAGTCACTAAGTACACACCAGCTATTTTAAGGATTTTCTTGGCACCGATGGTAACACTCTTGATTGTTTTACCACTAACCTTCTTTTTGATTGGTCCATTGGGAACTTGGATGGGTGATGGACTCAATGCAATCGTCTCGTTTTTGAATACTGTAGCACCGTGGTTAGTTCCAATGCTGATTGGAGCAACGTCACCGCTTCTCGTTATGACAGGGATGCATTATGGCATCATCCCAATCGGTATTAATATGCTTGCGACGAAAGGCATTGACACCGTAGCTGGACCTGGTATGATGGTGTCTAATATTGCTCAAGGTGGTGCAGCGCTTGCAGTAGTCTTCAAGACTAAGGATAAAGTTCTCAAGGGTCTGTCTACCTCGACAGGTATTTCGGCTGTTTTAGGTATAACTGAACCTGTTCTTTATGGGGTTAACCTCAAGTACAAGCGCCCTCTTTATGCTGCTATGATCGGCGGTGGTGTGGCAGGGCTCTATCTTGGAATCATGGGTGTTGGTCGTTTTGCCCAAGTACCGCCAGGTTTACTGTCATTACCAAGTTACTTTAATGCAGAATTTCCAAATATCATTGTTCATGCAGGCATCGGCTGTGTTATTGCCTTTGTGGTCGCATTCGTTGCTTCCTTTGTCCTTGGACTGCCTAAAGAAGCTGAGGCGAAAGAAGTGCCAGCGACAACTGTCTCAGATAAAACCTTTGTAGCAGTAGCAAATGGTGAATTACTTCCCCTTGAAGCAGTGAAAGATGAAGTCTTTGCTAGCAAGGCTATGGGTGATGGGGCTGCTCTTGTGCCAAGCTCAGGTGAAATTGTAGCTCCTGTCAATGGTGTGCTTTCTACCGTTTTTCCAACTGGTCATGCTTATGGCATTGTTCGCCCGGATGGTGTCGAAGTGCTGGTTCATATCGGTATTAACACCGTTGATTTAGCAGGTCAAGGCTTTAAAGCCCTTGTGCAACAAGGCGAATCGGTCAAAGCAGGCCAAAAGATTGCCACAATTGATCTTGATTTAATTAAAGAAAAAGGCTATGATACTACCATCATGACCATTATTACAGATACCAAAGGCAAAAGCATTTCACTTAAAAATACTGGTGATGTCTTTGCTGGAGATTTGATTTAATAATACAATCTGAGGAGGGGGCTCCCTCCTTTACTGTCAATCAGTCATAAAAAGGAGTTTGAGATGGGATTTAAAAAAGATTTTCTCTGGGGTGGGGCAACAGCGGCCAACCAGATTGAAGGGGCGTATGACAGAGATGGACGCGGGCTGACAACTATGGACACTTTAACTGTGGGGGACAAGAATACCCCGCGCCAGATTACCTTTAAAACTCTGGAAGGAGAGATTAAGCACGCAGAGCGTTTAGCTGAGGTGCCAGAAGGTGCTGTTGGCCATATTGCTCCGGATGTTTTCTATCCATCTCATACAGGGATTCAATTTTACGACTATTACAAGGAAGACATCAAGCTCTTTGCTGAGATGGGCTTTAAGGCCTATCGCATGTCCATTGCCTGGACCCGTATTTTTCCAAACGGCAATGATATGGAGCCAAATGAAGCAGGGCTGAGTTTCTACGATGCGGTCTTCGATGAATGCCTCAAGTATGGGATTGAGCCTGTCGTGACACTGTGCCACTTTGACATGCCTCTTTACTTGGCAGACCACTATGATGGTTGGTCCAGTCGTGAGGTCATTGATTTTTTTACCCGTTACTGTGAGACAGTTTTTCAACGCTATAAAGGCAAAGTCAAATATTGGCTGACCTTTAATGAAATCAATGTGCTAAGGTCCTGGTTGCAGATCGGTATTCATCAAAATGATGACCAAACCAAGTTTCAAGCCCTTCACCATATTTTTCTAGCCTCTGCTAAGGCTGTCCAACTCTGCCATGCCATTATTCCAGACGCCAAAATTGGCAACATGGTTATGTATGCCCCAAGTTATGCTATGACCGCTAAGCCAGAAGATGTTCTGGAAAATATTACTTATAAGCGACAAGTTGAATTTTATCTGGACATTCAGGTAAAAGGGTATTACCCAGCTTACAAGTTCAAAGAATTTGAACGCAAAGGTATCACCATTACCATGGAAGAGGGAGACCTAGCCTGTCTGGGTCAAGGAACAGTTGATTTCATCGGCTTTAGTTATTACATGTCCACTATGTCCACGACAGATACCACAGTTCCCAAAACGCCTGGCAACAATGTCCTTAGCTATAAAAATCCTAATCTAGAAGTTTCAGAATGGGGCTGGACTTTAGATCCGCTAGGTCTCAGGATTGCTTTGTCTGAAATGTATGATCGCTACCATGTGCCCCTCTTCATCGTTGAAAATGGTTTGGGGGCTGTGGATACCTTAGAAGCAGATGGCAGCATCATTGATGATTACCGCATTGACTATCTTTATATGCACATCAAGGCCATGAAGGATTCGGTAGATTTAGATGGTGTGGATCTCATGGGTTACACCCCTTGGGGCTGTATTGATTTAGTAGCTTGGTCGACCGGTGAGATGAAAAAACGTTACGGTTTTATCTATGTGGATGTGGACGACCGTGGTCAAGGTAGTTTCAAGCGCTACAAGAAAAAATCCTTTAATTGGTACAAAAACGTTATCGCGACTAATGGTGAAGCTATTTACTAGAGATAAGAAAGAGGGCTGACGTGGAAATTATTCTCTACACACTGATTGTATTGTTTGCAACAGCTATTGGAGCAACGTCTGGTGCAGGAGGAGGTGCCATTATCAAGCCCCTCTTCGATTTGATTGGGATTGACAATGCTACCGTGATTGGCATCTATGCGACGATTGCCGTTTTTGCCATGTGCCTGTCATCTATTTACAGGCATGCCAAAAATGGCGTAACTTTTGATAAGAAAGTTCTCTTTGGACTGTCCATTGGTTCAGTCATCGGTGGGATTTTAGGTGAGATGGTCTTTAAACGCTTGACCCAAGCTGTGTCAAACCACACCGTCACCTTGGTCCAGTCTATCATGCTCTTTATCGTTTTGTTGTCAGTTTTAGTTTTTACCCAATTTCGTGAGCGCTTACCCAAATATCGTCTGATGCATTTCCCAACAATTGTGGTTGTTGGAATGCTAATAGGTGCCCTATCTGTCTTTTTGGGCATCGGTGGCGGCCCGCTTAACATCATTGCCCTTGTCGGCATGATGTCTTACACAACCAAGGAGTCTGCCCCCTATTCTATCGCAATGATTTTCTTTGCTCAAATTTCCAAAGTTATTAAGCTCGTGGCAGCAGCTCCTCCTGAGAATTTCAGATGGATTTTAGTACCACTTATCGTCGTTGCAGCCATTCTAGGCGGTCATCTCGGCACCATCATCAATCACAGGAGCACGGATAAACAAGTCAATCGTATCTATGCTGTCCTTATGACTGGGCTTCTAATAGTTTGCTTTTACAATATTATTAGCAATCTTTGAAAGCAGCAAAAGGTGTTTTACTTTTGACAGGAAACAGTGAGGGTAAATGGTTTGCATCTAAATTTTTCTAGATATATTTCAATAACTTAATTAAAATAGAAAGATTGAAAATACATCAAAAGATTAAATCGATTAAGGCGATTTGTCACAGATTACCCTAATTGAAAGGGAATTTTTATTTGGATGTTATCTACCTAACTAAGCCATTAAGACTTTCCGAGTTTGCAGGAGAGGGACGGGTTTCTCCGTCAGCAACGACTCATATTGTTTAGTTATTTTTAAACCAAGGGGTGTGTGGAAAAGAAGAGATCAGCCTCCGAAGGCGGATAGGGTAAGGTACTTCTTTATTGCTAAAAAAACATAGCTGTTCCCCAATAGTTTCTTAAACGAGCCGGGAATAATTATTTCCGGCTCGTTTTTGAGGAGAAGCTATCTGCTGCACTAAACTCAATAAGGTCAGTTACAAAATATTTTTTACTGCTTTAAGCTGCATTTAAGGTCTTACTTATATACTATAACCATCGGAACAGAACTGCTGATTTGCCGCTCGGTTTCTCAGACAGGATTTGTTCTGGTAATCCCTAAAACTTTTCTTTTTCATAAATCTCCTAGAAGAGAGCGGGACTTTTGTCCCACTCTCTTTTTGCTGTTTGATTGTGTTTTAGCTTACAGCCGGTAAAGCAGAAAATTTGGCAGTAATACAAAGAAAAAGCCCGTTATAACGGGCTTTTTATCGATAATCTGTCATAGCTCCTATAGGCAAAAATAGTTAAAATTTAGTATAGATTAAGAATAAAAATAACGATATATCAAGACTTTGTCATTTGTTTGATAGTATTGAGTTTCTGAAGGTTGACCAAAAGTTTATAGAATACAGCATAAGGTAGATTGCTCTTGTGTTTTATTTTACAAATTTCTGTGTTATAATGAATCCGCAGAAAGTTAAGACGGTGGCTGCTTTCATTTTTAGAAAGGTGGTGGTGCTTATGAGCATAAGTACTAAAATCTGGATAGAAAGGAGCAGCAAGTTGACTATTTATGAAGCTTTACAGCTAATGTTAACATTTGGCAGCCTTATGGTTGCTCTTGTAGGGTTAGTTGTGTGCCTTATAAATTTTCATAATAAAAAATAACCGTCTCAACTTTAGCACGTTGACGGTTATTTATAACTAACAACAGCTACCGTCTTAAACGGTCTGCTTAAGGAGTTGTTTTGCAACTCCTTTTAATTTATATCTTACACTATTATTCTATATATTTTCGTGTTTTTTGTCAAGCTTTTGTTGAATTATAATATTTGAGTAAACTAATAATGAGAAATTTTTTGGGCACTAGAATAAAATATAACTAAAAAGCCCGCTGTAACGGGCTTTTTATCGATAATCTATCATACCCCCTACACGCCTGAATGTTTAGATGTTTAAAAGGCTCTTGTTGTTATATCAGGGGTTTAGAGGTGGTATTTTTTGGCAAAAGGTGTTAAAAAAGTTTATTTTTTTATATTGAAGTGGGCAAAAAGTAGGTAAATAAAAATTCATAAACTAAAGTAAAAAGTGATTTTATTTTAGTTTATGAATTTTTATGCTATAATGAATTCGTAGAAAGTTAAGACGGTGGCTGCTTTTATTTTTAGAAGGGTGGTGGTGCTTATGAGAATGAGTGCTAAAATCTGGATAGAAAGGAGAGCAGTAAATGTCGATTTATGAGGCATTGCAGCTAATTTTAACATTTGGCAGCTTTGTTGTTGCTTTTGTTAGTTTAGTTGTTGCTATTGTATATTTAGACAATAAAAAATAACCGTCCTAACTTTGACTGATTGACGGTTATTTTAATAATTGTTGACAGCCACCGTCTTAAACGGTCTGCTCAAGGAGTTGTTTTGCAACTCCTTTTATTTATACTTTACACTATTATTTTATATATTTTTGTGTTTTTTGTCAAGATTTTGTTTTTGGAAGATGTTGCTGAATTGTAATATTTGGATAAAAAATAATATGATAGAATATTTTTTTAATAGGGGGTAATAATATGGAAGAAGAAAAAGTTTTTAATAAAAAATTTGTTTATGGCATTTTAGGCGCTTTAGCTGTTTTAGGTTTAGTTGTTTATTTATTAACTATTAATGCTAATGGCGGGGGTACTGGCAATAGTTTAGATGGAGAGTATTATCGTTATGAAGCAGGACAAAATGTTGTTATTACAGATAATATTTTGATTATTGATGGTAAAACAGCTTTATATAAAGATGCTTATTGGGTGGATCATGGTGATGAAAACGATGGAGAACTGTATAGTGTTGATATTGATAAGCAAACGATTACTAAGCCTAAAGAAGGTGAGTATCCCTATACTTTTGAAAATGGTATTTTGACATTTGGTTATTATCAAGATCAGTATGTCAAAGAAAATTCTAAGGAGTACAGAGAGGCTACTAAGATGACTGAAATGAAATTTAAATATGATTGGTAGTTTGTTAACTGGTTTTTTATTGAGAAAAATAAGCAAGAAAAGAATAAAGACTAGAGGAAAAATTATTATCTCTAGTCTTTTTTTCTATACTTCGCATATGATTTAAAAACGGGCTGGAAATCCTTAGCTTTATATTGAGCAGTACAGTTTGTACATTTGTAAGTAGGAATGTTTCCGTAATAAATGAGTTGTAATTTTCCATGCTGGCATTTGACACAATTGTGTTCAAGACTGTGTAAAGAAAATGCATTTAAAGCATATGTTGTTTCGTTTGGAAAATATTTAGTTAATAGCTGTATTAATCCAATACGGTCAATGAGGGTAATCTTATCAGAAAAATCTTCAACTGTTCCTTTTTCAAAGTATGAAGACGTTATAAAGATTCTGTTATGTTTGAATTTTTCAGTATAGCCCATAAAAGCTGCGACTTCATTTTTTGAAATTCTTGAATGGTTGGTTTGTGGACTGTATGATTTACACTGTATGACAAGATGAGGGATTGTTTCATTTTGTTTGTAAACAAGAATGTCTTTCTTATGGTCTGTTAATCCATCATTATTTTTAGCTTCATATCCCATTTTTTGAAAAATATGTATGACTAGATTGACTAATTTTTGTCCTGTAGTATCGGATTTTGAACTTAAAACATCAAATATCCAGTCTTCAATCATAAAGGAATATTTATCAAAAGGCCGTCTTACTGTAATATCTGTATAATTTAGCTGTTCTTGAAGATTATTGTTATTAGAAAGGTTTTGAGTATTACTTTGCTTATCTTTCAAGAAAAATTTGAATAAATTTATCATAGTTTCGTCCCTTTGGTTTTATTATTCAAATCAATTTTTTTGCCTTATTCTCCTGATAAAGTTTTTCAGCGGTTTCTTTAACAAGGTTTTCGTATTTATCAGGAATGAGTGCATTTTTCATGTAATTAATGTAGTTAAAACTTTTATCAATAGGATAGGTAGTGTTGATAAGGTTCATGAAATCAACAATCCTATCACGTTCTGCTACATTTTCTAATCTATGGGAATAAGCTGGTAGTTGACTTAAAATGTTTTCCGTATCATGATTTTTAAGGTGGACGCGTTCATGTAAAATGACATTGATTTTTGCATTATCATCTAAATCTGCTTTAACGAAAATAAAATGTTTATTATAAATTTTGTCGTATCTACCATCTTCATTTAGATTTTCAAGAAAAATAATCTCACAGCCCAATCCTTCTGTCGCTTTGATGATTTGAGCTAATTTCATAAAATGGTTTTTTTATTTTTCCTTATCTTTTGGAGGTTTGTTATCAAAGTAATTTTTTAGAAATTCCTTGATGACTGCTCTGTCGTGGTCACTGATAGGATTACCATTGTAGGCAACTGATCGGTCAAGAGATTCATCTATGTCATCTTCCAGGATTTTTTCGGGAGTGCGTTTGTCATCTGTCTTGCCTAAGAGATAATCTGTTGAAACATTGAAAAAAGTTGCAAATTTTTCTAGGGTTTTTGCTGAAGGTTCTCGTTTTCCTTTTTCCCAACTTAAGTATGCTGGTTGACTCATATTGAGTTTTTCAGCAATTTGTTTTTGAGTCAGTCCTGCTTCTTTTCGCAGTACTTTTAATCGTTCCGGGAACATGATTTTTTACCTCTAAAAAAATATTTTTGTTTTTTTGCAAAAAACGCTTGACAGTATAAGCTATTAGTTATAAAATATTAATATAAGCAATAGCTTATGTAGTTTGTTTGGCACTACTCAGATTGTGAAATAGAATTGATTTTGATGAAATAATACAGAAGTAGGGTTAGGCAAATGATAAAATTTGACCTTTGACAATTAAATAAAAAGTGCGTCAGACAGTCCCGCTAGGCAAGACTGAATAACACACTAATCTAACATAAGCACTTAGATTATATGTTATTTTTTGGGAAAAGTCAAGAGTGGGCTGGAGTTGATAGCAGATTTATTGGAGCTTAGCTTGCTGGTGAGGTAGTTATAGCCAGTTATGGATAAAGAGGATTGTTAATCCTATTGTAATTATAGGGCGCTTCTGAATTTGTTCAATATAAAGACCAATTAGAGTAAGAATGCCTTTTACGATAGCATAAAGAATTTCTGTTAGAATATCCGAAATGTACATATAATTTACCTTCTTTCTTATTTCCTTTTCAGGAATAAAAATCCAGCAAGGGGTGGAGACCATCTGCCCAAGCTGTTTTGTTCTATTTAGTTTGTTGTAATTATTATTTTATTAGAAGATAAAATAAAAGGCAAGCTAGGTTCTGCTAAGTCTGTTATCAAACGTACTCGGCTTTTGCCTAATGAGCCGGCTTGGATAAATCATTGGGAACTGCTGGCGTTGGTGGCGTCGGAAATGCTGAGAGGTAAGATAAGTTCTGCTGGGGTAAGCATAGGCGGTAAGCTAGTCTATAGTGAGTGAGAAGTACATATTAACAGAGAGTGTACTAATATTGCTATAGAAAAGTAACAAATTTTTGAAATGTGCGAAGATAAGAGCATGTATTTTAGATGAATTAGTGTGCTAACACTAAAATAAAAAGCGGCTTTGTAAGTCGCTTTTTTGTTTTGGAAAGACTGTTAATTTAGCAGTTTTTCCAGAGCTTATTGAGTTTTAGGCTATTAATGAAGGGAGTGTTTGTTATTGAGAGGAGAAATTTTTTATAGCCTTGAGAATAGTCGAGGAATAGATTTAGTAGGTGAAGATGTTGTTCAAAAGAATAGTGTCAATCCTAATATTTTTATTATGGGAGAAGCTGGTGAAGGAAAAGGTTTTTTTATTCCAAGTCTGCGCTTAAATCAGGTATGACATCAAAAAAATTAAATTTTGAGTTTGTTAAATAACTTCGTGATAAAAGTTCTTTGTCTTTCATTTGGTGGTTTTTTTTACAATGATAAAGATAGTAGAGTTCATTTTGAAAAATGAAAAATAATTTATCGAATTTACTTCTGAAAAAATTGTCGTTTAGCATTATATTTGGTCTTAAAATGAGAGTTTTAATAGTTTTTTGATGATTTTTAGTAGCTTGTGATAGTCTGTGATTTCCATCAACGAGAAGAAAACCGAATGCCTGAGCATTGTAAAAATGGACTAGTAGGATAGGAAGATCTTTAGGAGTTCTGCTATCGGTTTTTGGAACAGGTGTCCATGTGACAAATTTTCTGGATTTTTCAAAGTAAGTTAGTGGTATATCAGAGGCATATTGTTTATTTTTTTTAGCTATTTCAATAAGGGGAGTGATGTTGAAATTAATAGCTATGTTGTTATCTCCAAAAATAGTTTGTTGTTGAAATGATTCTTCTGTGCTGAGAGTATTTAGAAGGGCTTTTAATTTATTGGGTTGTTTGAGAATTTTAGTGCTGTTTGAATCAGCTTTTTTAAGGGTAATTTTCCATTGGTTTAGATATTGTTTTTGGAGATTGAAGTTAGTGAATATTGGGAATAGTTCGAGTTGTTTCATTAAATTGTTATAGTCAATAGAATAAGGTGACATAGTTGAGAAGTCAATAGGCATGAAGTTCTCCTTAAATTTTATTATATTTTTTGAGTAGGGACTATTTGCTTAATGGAAGTAGAAACAAAGGATTTTTGTTGTGATTTTTTTATTATATCATTTTTTATTTTGTTAAGAAGAGATGATTGTTTGTTGTAATGGCTTTATAGCTGTCTTTTTTTGTGGGATATATTGAAGTATGATAGAATAGGAGGAAAAAATGATTGGAGATTATTCTATTATGGATTTAGCAACATTTTTAACGGTTATTATTGCTCTTGCTGGAGTTATAGGTGGTATTCTTAAAAATTCTAGAGATACACAGGCTATTTTGAGAGAATTTACAGCACAGACAAAAGAACATGGCGGTTTACAAGAGAAGATTTCTAGTGAGGGACAGGCTATTACAACTCGAACTGAATCTATCAAAGGTGATACAAAGTATCTTAAAGAGGCGATGTTGGAAGAAAAATGGGCTCGTAAAAGTTTGTATCAAAATACGTCTCGTGCTAAAGAAATATTAGAAACAATAGATATTATGGAAGAGGTTGTCCATCAGAATGCTGCTCTTAATGCTGAGGTCGCTAATTTAAAGGTCAAAAATCATGAGTTAAATAGGAAACAAGATGATAAATCCTCTAATCTATTGAGTGCTATTAGTCGATTTGAACAAAAATTAGGTGAGTTTGAAATGTATGGAGAATCTGAGGAAATCCGTAGTATTTTGAAGCACATTAGGAATGAATTATCTGAATATATTGATTAAAAAGGCGGTTTGATAACTGTTTTTTTGTATGAAAGTGAGGCTGAAATGTTAAGTGCTAAGGAGTTTTTAATTAAGCAGCGGTTGCTGTGGCTATTAAAAAGTAGATGTAGGCGGACTTATGTGTCTGTCTTTTTTGATGGGACAGATGTTGTTTTTTTAAAATCAGGTAAACGTAGAAATGAATGTATTGCTGTAGAGTTGCCTGTGGAAGACATAGATGTATTGCGTAGTCATCTGTATGATGGTGATTTTATTGTTTTTGCGGGTGGCAAGCATGTGATTTTGCAATTTGTTTTGGCAAATAGGCGGAAATGGCGGAAATTAGTTCATTGGTATAGGAAAGGAGTTAATACATGAAGAAATGAAGGGTAATTTGGGTTATTATAAAAAATCGTATCGCAGGGTTTATGAAAATTTTATTTTTTCAGTTGGCATTTATCGTTCAAATACTGTTTTATTAAAACGTTTGTGCCAAGAAAGTTTGAAGGAGTTAGATAGGCTGAATCGGCGTTTTATGGAACAGGATAAAGTGTCAACTTATTACTTACTTAAGCCTTATAGTGAGGTAATAAAAAGGTTTTATTTGAGTTTGTGAAAGGAAATGTTTATGGATTATTTTGAAAAAAAGATGGAACAGATATTTAATCGTTTTAGTTTTTCTCTTGCTATTTATAAAGGCAATGTAACCAAGTGTGAAAAATGCTATCAAGAATCTTTGAAGGAACTTGATGGTCTTTTTTTGTGTGATGAAGAAGGGCGGTTTAAGACTGAACTAAAGGATAGTGTTGCTCGCTTTAAAGAGCGTTTGTATGAAAGTTATGTAGGGGGTTGATATGGTAGATAAAAAAGGAACTGATGAGGAAGAACAAGAATTTGTGGTTTTAGTTTTTAAATTACTTTGGGGTTTGTGGTTTATTTTTTGCTGTATTTTACTTTATGTTTTGTTTTTTTAAAAAGGGGAATAGATGGTTAGAGTAAGGGCTCCTGTAGAAAGAGGTTAAAAGGTTAATGTGAAAAATAGAGGGTCAAGATTGTATCAAAGAATGAAACAGCAAGATAAAGGGGAAATGAGTGATAGCGGTTTAGAGTGGTTATTTTATTTCGTACTTGTTCCTATTGTTTTTCTCTTTGTCTGTGTATTTTTTTAGAATAAAGTGAAATGAATTGAGGTTTTTTTATGGATATTAAAAAAGTTTATGTGGATCAAAATGAAGTTTTAGGAAATGAAGTGTTTGCTTCTGCGACTGAAGAAGTTAGGGCTAATGATTATAATCCTGTTTCTTATCGTGTTTTTGAAATTTCAAGTCGTAAGGAGCCTTCTGCATATTTAATCGTTGAAGGCTTTAAGATGAGTGATGTACCTGAAGGACGTCAAAAGATTGTTTTTCCTCGTGGTATCGCGATTGAACATCGTCAATTCCGTTTTGGTGGAAAGCGTAAGCGGGAGAATGTGATTGTTGCTGAAGAAATGCGTGTGATTAAGAATAAATAATTGTGATAAGAAAAGGAGAATAGATTATGGCTATTAAGTATGCTGCTGATGTGATTAATAAGTTTGATGTTGTAAAGACACTTGGAACTCTTAATTTTTTGGAGAATGTACCTGTAAAGCGTTGGGAAGATTATGTTGATGAAAATACCGGTGAAGAACGTCGCCGTGAAACAGATATTGTTGATTACATTGATGTAAAATTGTATTCTTCTGTTGTTAATGGGAATATAACGGTGACTGTTTCTCCAGAAGCAAAGGTTGCTCAGATGACACCTGAAAAAAACTATAATGATGTGGTAAATTTGGTTAATCCTACTGCTCGTTTTTGGTCTAATTCTGAGGTGGTGAATAATCGTAGGGTTGTGACTAGTGGTGTGAAGCTGCGTGCTGCAGATGTTGTTAGGGCAGATTCTAAAGATAAGCAAGAGAAATGATATGATTTAAGGGATTTTTTATGATAAAGAAAATCATGCATTGGTTAGTTGCTGATGTTTATGTTTATAAAGGCAAAAGGGTAAGGAATATTTACAAGTATGCTAGGGGCACTCAAATTGCCCTTTTTTTCTTCCCTTTTTTGTTGTCAGTCGGAATTTTGCTTTATTTCCATCAGGTACAGGTTATGCAGCAACCTTATTTATATGGTGGCGTTGCTTTATTTAGTTTATTATTGCTTTTTGGACTAGTTGTCCTGCTGGTTTTAAAGCTGGAAGTACATGTGCTTTATTTTGCTAGACTGCGCTCTTTGTTTTTGTTACGTCGATTCTTGATTAGCCATAATTATTACACAACTAAAGAAGTAATTATTAAGCAGGAGAACGGGTCTATTACGAAGACTAAAATTTTGCTGCCAAAAGTTTACTTGAAGCAGGGTAAGTTTGGGGTTGATGTTTTCTTTGAATTGCAAGGCAATCAGTTCCAGGAAAAGTTTCTAAAACTCGGCCCGGAGTTGGAAATAACTTTTGGCGGTGATTTTATGTACCGTAAAGAGATTAAAGGTTATACTTACTATCATTTAGCGATTGATCGTTTTTCGTCTCGCTTGAATATTGCTGATGTGAAGGTGGATAAGAATGGCTTACGGCTTATGAAGGATATTTGGTGGGATTTTGATTCTCAACCTCATATGTTGGTGGCAGGCGGAACTGGCGGTGGTAAGACGGTTTTGTTAATGTCTATAGCTTTAGCTTTGGTTAAAGTTGGCGATGTTGCATTGTGTGACCCTAAAGAATCGGATTTAACAGTTTTGAAGAAAGCGCCTGTTTTTAAAAATCATGTGTATTCTGGCAAAGAGGAAATGGTTGGTTGCTTACGTGATTATGTGACTACGATGGTTGATAGGTATCGTTTTATGGCGCAGCACCCTGATAATCGTATTGGTAAAAAATATTCTGATTATGGTTTACGTCCTATGTTCTTGATTTTTGATGAGTGGGCAGCTTTTATCGCAATGCTGGATAATGATTATAAAATGCTATCTGAAGTGATACAGCTTTTAACTCAATTAATTTTAAAAGGACGTCAAGCCGGTGTATTTGTCATCGAAGGCTTGCAGCGTCCAGACGGTGAATTTATCAAAACTGCCTTGAGAGATAATTTTATGATACGGATTTCTGTAGGCGTGCTTGAAGATACTGGTTATACTATGCTGTTTGGAGACGCTAACCGTGATAAGAATTTCAAAAATATTGATGAGATTAACGGTGAGAAATTTAAAGGTCGTGGCTATTTTGCTCATGCGGGTGAGATGGCTGGAGAATTCTTTTCGCCTTATGTGCCTTTTGATAAAGGGTTTGATTTTTTGGAAGCTTTTCAAGCGGTTGAAGCTTTACCTGAGGACCTTGTGCCTTATCATAAATCAGAAGCACCTGATGAATTTGCTGGTGTTTTGAAAGAGCTTGAAGAATTGCCTATAGACAGTGTGTTTGAGGAAGCGACTAAGCAACATCAAACATTAGATGATTTAGCTAAGCGGTTATCGAAAAGTTTTAGTCAAGTCAAACATGTTGTTTCGTTAGTTGAGGAAGGAGATTATTATATATTTGGCCGTGATGATGAAGGGAAATATAGTTTTACTCCTGTTGAATCTGATATGATTATTGCCATTGTTGAAACTAAAGAAGCTGGTGAGAAGCGTTATAAAGAAGTCATTAGCGACTTTTTTTCTAAAAATGAAGAGGCTGCTTAATGCTATTGTAGTCTTTATTGAGGAGTGCTGTGCTGAAAGGTCAGGGGCAGCTGGCGACCAAAGGGAGCCAGCGTACGCCCCGGTACGACCTGGAAGCACAGTTCTTCTCAATAACCCCCCGATACTAATAGGGGGGTTAAAACTAACACAAGCCTTAAAAATGACCTCTTAAATGCTTTAAGAAATAGAAAGGAGATTATTTGTGATTAGTCATGCAGATTTGAAGCGAATACGGCTTGAGTTAGGTTTTACCCAAAAAAAGATGGCAGCGATTATTGGTTATAGTTATTATAATTATCGCAATATTGAGCAAGGTCAGCGTAATATAACTAAAGAGTTTGAAGAGACGCTTTTTCATTTTTTAAATCGTAAATCTAAAACTAAATTAGAGGGGTCTGTTGATTGGCTGAAAATCCGTTTCAAGACTTTAGATTATAAGCTTGTGATTGAAAATGTTTTGAAGTTGAAGCCTATTGATTTTTTTATGGAAGAAAAGGCGCTCTATAGTTATAGTCATATGGTGACTTATGGTGCTATTCGTGTGCTTTATTCAGATTCGGTGAAAAAAGCAGAGACAGGAACATTGATTGATTTAACAGGCGGTGGTTGCCGTGAGTTGGAACTTCTGCTTATTGAGCAAGGCCGGAATTGGTTTTCGTTTTTGCATGATGTATTTCTTTTTGCGGAAAATGAGCGTAAAGATAGGCTGTTAGAAGATTTTTTAGCCTTTCCTCGTTTTGATATCGCTTTAGATGAGCTTTATAAAGAATCTGGAAATCTTGATTTGTATGATATTAAGGCAAGGATTTTTGATAATAAAATTGTTATGCGTCGGATTAAAACTTTTACTGCTATTGAGGGGTTGAAGAAAGTTGAAAATCGTTTTGTCAATCAAGGGTTGACTTTGAATTTTGGTAGCAGGCAGTCTAGTTTGATGATACGCTTTTATCAAAAAGATTATGAGCAGGCTTTGCTCAAAGATGTTTCGGTGGAATATATCCGTGAAGTTTATAATTTTAAAAATCGTTATGAGATTGAATTGCATGATAGTAAGGCCTATGATGTGCTCAAGGAATGGTATGTTATGGAATCTGACCTTACCAAAATTGGGGCGCGGATTTTAAATAATTATTTTGAAGTTAAGGATTGGGAAGGTCATTATGATACGGCGTGGGATAACTTGTTAGGCACTCAAAAAGGTTTTAAATTTGTGACACGGCCTCGACAAATTGACTATGCCAGAACTAAACATTGGGTGACAAAACAAGTTTCTAGTGCTTTGAAATTGATGAAAATTGCAGATATGGTTTATCAGACTGATGAGTTATCAGAAATCATTTCTGAGGCTTATCTGAGTAACAAACATACGAAACTAGCAGAAGAAATTTGTGAACGAAATGGAGTTGATTTTGATGTCCTTATCGGTCAGATATAATTTTATTAATGTCCCTGAAAAATTTAATCGGCCTATTCAAAGACAGGTGCTTAGGTCGGGGTATGAAGAACTTTATTTGCTATTTTATGATTTTGAGTTAGTTAAGGATTTAATTGATTATTGGGGTTTGCTTTATATTCAGCCTAAAAAAGACTTAGAGCTGAAATATGTTGAACAATTTAGCATGGTGTCTTTTAATGATGGTGAACACCGGCAAAATGCAGTTAAGAAGGCAGCTAGGCAAGAAGCAAGGCAGCGTTTTTATGATGAATTGACTGTTAAGCCTTTAAAGCTTATGTCAGTTAATGTAAGATGGGTGGCTGAATTACTAGTGAAGACTGGTTATGCGGAATTAGTACTTTAATAAGGAGTGATTTATGGAAGATTTGAGGTTTAGATATTCTATGCTTGATCGTTTGCGGAGTGATTGTGATTATTTTTTGGGAAATGGGCATAGAAATGAGTCAAGATTGTGGGCTGGTGATGTTGTAACTCATATTGCAGAGATGAAAAGGTATTGGTTATTGTTTGAAGATGATGAAAAGCCAGAATGGCTGACATGGGAACAAATATTGGATTATGAATATAAGATGGCGCCTGATTTCAATAAGAAAGTGCAGGAATTGTATCATATTAAGGCTACATTTGAAATATGGAGAATGTCTGGTGTTTTAGGGCAGCGGCTTGAAGAGTTGGAACAGTTAGCTAAAAAGGCTAGAAGGCTTTATTATTCGTTGCCTGAAGATGTTCGACCGGGCGATGTTGTGGTAGACCATAATCAGCAGTTGATTTTTTATTAAAGGGGATTAGATGACTGTAAAAAATAGAAGTCCATCTTAAAAATGGTGAAAATGGTGGGTGTTGTATTTAGAAAGAGTTGTATCAAAAGAGAGGTTGAAAATTATGGCACAAAATGAACAAGATAAAAAAGTATTGCATGTAGCTCAGGAGCTTGCAGAATTACTAACAACACATAAATATGAGGAATCGTGGGAAAAAGCTGGAGAGCTCAATGGCTTGTTAAAATCGAGAGAAGGTCTTACGTTGCCAAGTTATATGCTTGATATGCTCAATCAACATTTAAAATCTTATTATTATCAAAATAATGTGATTAATAAGGCACATAAAGCTCAATCAGCTATTGGTCATAAATTGGCTGAATTTAGATAGTTGATAATCTAAGCGATTAGTTTTAAACGGCTAATCGCTTTTTTATTTTTAAGGAGGGTTGAAATGGAACAATGCTATGTTGCTCTGTTGAGTGATGAGGAGAGGTTAAGGTTTGATTGGTTTTATTTTTATAGTGAGCATAAGGCTGGATCAAATGCTAATAAACTAGATTGTTTGCGTGCTATGACTAGGAAAAAGGGCTATGCTTTTGTTGGTAATCATAATATTGAAGTCATATATGAGTATTATGGTTTATGAGGGGGAATATGCTTAAAGTTGATGATTATATCCAGTATAGATTTAGGGAGTTTAATATTGAAGCTTGGGTTGTGGGGGAATGCGATGAATTATTGCGGATTAGGTTGACTAAGTTTGAAGGTGAAGAATGGTTAGAAAATTTTGTTTATGCAGCTAACACTGATGAAAATATCAATTTATTAAGAGTGCCAGTTTATGGATTGCTTAATTTTTTGTTTAATAGTCCTAGAAATAAACATTTTTATCGTTTAGGGTGGTGATGGAATGATTGCGACTGTACGGGTAAGAGATGAGACTGGTTCAATTGCTTTATGTGAGTTGGACCTCATGCGGTTTAGTGAAGGGCAAGTCAGAGAAAGAATGAGAGAACGGGGGTTTAGAGATGACTCCTTTTTTGTTTGTGGTTTTTCTGATTGGGGTGTTGACCGTGTGATGAGTTTGAAAGAAGCTTATGCTTTGAAGAAATGTGTTTTGGAACTTTATGATAGCGATGATTTTATTGTTAGATATTTATTGAAAAAACAGGCTAGTATAAAGCAGATTTTATCAGCTTATTATACTTTTTTGACCAAGAATGAACAGGAGCTTGTCAAATATTTTTTGAAGGGTAAAGGCAGTGATTATGCGGTTAGCCTTTTTTATAATTGCGGTAATTGGGTTGGTTTAGTGCAAGCATACATAGAAACAGGCCTTGTATTGAATACAACAAAAGGTTTTTATATTAAAAGTTTGTAGAAAGGAGTAAGATGGGTAAATTTAAGAATTTTATCAGTAAAAGTTTTGGTCGGATACGCTCTTTTTTTGTAAAGAGTGAAAATAAAAATGTTAAATTTCGAAAGGCAGACAAGAAACTTGTTGAGGTAAAACTTAAACGTATTAGTCAAACTACAGCTAATAGGATTTTTGTTGGTTTTATTGCTGGCTTAATTTTGTTATCAGCGTTGACTATTATGTCTAATGCATTTCGGGCTGTTAAGAAGCCAGAACAAACTCAGGTTGTTGCTGCAAATGGTGAAAAGAGAGCTTATGCTAATCAGATTAATCTATTTATGACAGGCTTCTTAACAGCTTATTTTTCCGGTGATGAAAATATTTCTGATTATTATGGGCCTGGTGTTGATATTAGAAGTATTAATACTAACTGGCAAGAAAGGCAGTTAACAAATTTTGTTTTGGTTGAAACAACTGATGAAGTGGCTACTTATCGAGTAACTTATGTGGTTAAACAAGAAGATGAGTGGCTGTCTGAAACAAAAGTCATTAGTGTCCCTTATAAAGAGAAAAATGGTAGGTTTTATGTGTCTGACTTGCCTTATTTTATTAATTGGGATAATTATATTGCAAAAATCAAAGGTAATTATCAGTTAAAAAATCAGGATTACAGCGATGGAGATTATGATGAGGCTAAGCGTTATGTAGAAGCCTTCTTTAAAGCTTATTGTAGTGGAGATGATACACAGTTATCCCCTTTTTCAAAAAATGTTAAGGCATTAGGGGGAGTTAAATTTGTGTCGGTTGATTATTTTTATTTTGTAGAAGAAGAAAAGCAATTAGTTGCGATTGCTCAAGTTAGCTTTTCGGATAAGTTTGATGTGATTTTTTCGGAAAACTTCACGTTGTACTTAACAACAGATAAGAACAGAGAAACTTATCATGTAAAAGAAATGGTTAATGGCATTGTAGAAAAATATAAAAGTGAGGTGCAATAATGGAGCAGCTGTATTTAGATGTAGCTAATCAGTGGTTGTATTGGGTGTTTGTTGGTGCTGGGATTTTATTTGGTGCTATTGTTTATTTTAAAAGCCGTTCTGCAGGTAAAGCAATTGCGACGGTACTCATTGGTTTTGCATTAGCAGCAGTTTCTAAGGACCCTCAACGCTACACCGATTTACTAGGACGTGGCTTGACGTGGGTAGCAGATCGGGTGACGTTTAATTAATGGAAGGAGCTAAGTATGGAAAAGGAACAGCGGCCGGACAAACAGGTTTACAACTATACAGAAGCTTTGAATCAGCCAGTTTGGGTTCAGAAGATTACGGATAGAGTGTCTCTTCCTTATGCAGTGAAAATGTCCACTCTGATTTGGCTAGTTCTTTTTGTGGGGCTAGCCGTTTTATTGTGCAGAAAGTTAGGCGAGTGGACGCCGCTGCCTCTTCCTTTTTGGCTGGTTTTTGGTATAGCTGGGGCAGTTTATTTGTCTATTTTAGTAGCTGACTTAAAAATTGATGAAAAGAATTTTGTGAAGTTTTTTGTGGACTATCTTATTTTTTACTTTCGTTTTGGCCGAAAGGCTAAAATGTACTATTTTAACAATGGTTTGTTGTACAGAAAGCAAAAGCAGATTCTAGAAAGAGAGGTTAAACGTGTCTTTAATAAATAATGATATGTTGTTAGGAAATGATATTGCGGATATTCAGGATAATTTGCTGCTGAAAAAAGATGGAAGTGTTTTTGCTTTATATGAGATTAAACCTTTTGTGATTAATAAAGTTGATCGCAAGAAACAAGAAACAGCTAAAGAAGCTGTTGCAGCTATGCTGGAAAATATAAAACCTTATGTTGATTTTGATATTGTGATGTTGCCTTTTTCAAAGGAATTGGAATCTCGTTATATTAGGTTAGCAAAAGATTTTGCCCATGATGAAACGGAAGATTTGGCTTATACAATATTGGATAAGTCTTTTGAAAAGTTGATGTATCAGCAGGAGTTGTGTGATTATCATTATTTTATGTCAGTGCCTTTAAAATCTTTGAATGTTTCGGTTGATTTAAAGACTGTGCTTAAAGATTCGGTGACTACTTCTGCTGCTCGTATGGTGGAATATCTTGGTTTTCAATCTACTGTTTTTGAGGGGTGGCAAAAAGATTATGATTTAGCTAAAGCTGAGCTGGAAAAGCAGTTGGATATATTAGATATTCAGGCTTTGTCAACGATGGAGACGATTTTTGTCAATCGTTATCTTTATTTGAGAACTTTGGTTTTCGACAAAGAACATGAATTAAATTTGGTGGATAGCTATATTGATAATCTGGGAGATACTTCTATTTGTTTTGATGAGTTAAGTGTTTTAGAATTTCATAATGATTCTGGTAAAAATTATGTAGCCTTTATTCCTTTGGCTCGAAGTCCAGAAAATATGTCTTATATTCATACTTTTGATGAAATTCTGACTTTAGGATTTCCGGTAGAGGTTTTTACAAAAGCTCGGTTTTCAAAAACAAAGGGGTTGCCTAATCATAATATTAGATATAAAGGTCGGGTGTCTAGGGCTCGCTTGAAAAATGCACAAGGTGAGGCAGCTCAAGCAGGTTCTGTTGGTAAAAAGTCTATTGCTCGCTCGAAGTTTTTGGTTGAGAATATGGAGCAAAAAATTGATGACGCTGTCCCGATGATTTCGTATTTGCAGACCTTTGTTGTTTTTGACAGTGATTATCAATTCTTGCTTAAGAAAATTGACAATTTGATAAAAAATCTCAAGAATGCTCATTTAGCATTATCTCGTGCTAATGCAGACCAGCTGTATTTATTTGGTAAGAATAAGTTTGGTACGCTTTTGTCAGCCAGTGATAAAAATTTTGTGCAGCATGTTGAGTTATCAGCATTTGCAGAAAATCTCTTTTTTGTTAATCAAGAAGTCGGTCAAAGAACCGGCTTTTATCTTGGAAAAATTGATAGTCGGATTAAATCTTGGCATTCTAATTATGAAGAGGCTCTGGAAGCCAGTGATAAGCCAGTGTTTTTCAATCTTTTTGAGGCTAATAAAGAGGGGGTAGATGGCAAAGAAACCTCTAATCCTCATATTCAGGTTTCCGGTGATTCTGGTGTTGGAAAGACCTTTTTGGTTAGTCTTATTCATTTGTATTCATCGCTCTTAAAAAGTCAGACATTGTACATTGACCCTAAAGCTGAAAAGCGGAAACGTTATAAAGAAGTTTTAGAAGAGTTGGAAGATGAGGAGCGTTTTCCTGAGTTGCAGCGTTATATTAGAAGTCTTAATTTTGTGACTTTAGACAGTGATGACCCTAAAAATATAGGGGTATTGGATCCTTTGGTTTTTCTTAAGGAAACGGAAGCCAAAGACTTAATTGTTTCCATGTTAGGTGAGTTGCTTAATATGGATAATGAAAAAGCTTTTAAAATTGCTTTACTGCCTTTGATTGATAAATACAGTCGGAAACGTTGGGCAGGTGAGCAGGTTGGGACTTTATCTATATTCAAAGAGTTACAGCAGTCAGAAAATATAGCTGTTAAAGAAACGGCTGATTTGTTAATCGAAGAAATTAAAAATTCTGTGTTAGGACTTGTATTTGGTGAAGGTCAAAATCCTGCTGTTGATTTAACCGCTCGCAATACAATACTAGAGGTTGCTGGTTTGGAATTGCCGGCTAATGAACATGTGCGTTTGACAGACCAAAATAAAAAGGCCTTAGTGATTATGTATGCTTTGGGGCGCTTCTGTGAAGAGTTTGGAAAGCGGGATTACAGAAAAGAAACAGCAATCTACATTGATGAAGCTTGGTTTATGCAAGTTACTTCGTACGGTCGTGCAATCGTTGATAAGATTAAACGCGTTGGTCGGTCTCAAAATAACTTTTTAATTTTTGTCAGTCAGGAACCTGACGATTCAAATCGTGCAAATGGTGAGGCTAATGCGTTTGGTACCTACTTCTGCTTCTATAATGACGCAGATAAAGCTGATGAAAAGGTTTTGCGCCGGTTAAAAGTAGATGTGACTGCAGAAAGCAAACGTTGGTTCAACCAAATGACTAAGGCACAATGTTTGTATAAGGACACTTACGGCCGTGTTGAACGCATTACAGTAGATGGTTTGTTGCCCGAATTTGGAGAGCTTTTCAAAACAGTTGAATCAGAAATGGAGGCTATTGGATGAAGTTTAGAAAGTGGCTAGTGCTGGCAGTCTGCTTTATCAGTCTGTTTAGTTCTGCGACTGTTTACGGAAATGGAACAACGCCGTCAACGGGGAATGGAACGACACCTAGCAGCGGTTCTTTTCCCGGCTCTAGCGATAGCAATACTGGCTATCAGCCACCAAATGTTGAGGAAGCGTCCGGTCAAAAAGCGAAAGCTAAAAAGGAGAAGGCTGATAAGAAGGAAAAACAAGAAAAAAAGATTGAAGATGATGATAATTACCAGACCGCTAAAGAGGCGGCAGACGCAATTGATACGCTTCTGGAAAAGGACAATCCGACTTTAGAAGATGTAGATGCTTTAGAAGGCCATTATGTAACTGTCAGTAAATTTGTGGAAGATAATGAAAAAAAGTATAAAGAGAGCAGTCAGCTAGCAGAGCTGAAACAAAGTTTAACAAGCTATGATGAGAAGATTGGCTCGGTTTCAGAAGCGGCTGAAAATAGAGCAGAGGCTGAAGGTGCTTTAGAGAAAGCGAAAACCTCTACAGATCTTAGTGATTTGTCTGCATTAACGTCTTATGTTTATGTAGAAGATGGTGGCTTTTGGGGGACAGGTGAGATTTTCCCAAAGATTGTGAATAGTATTGTTCAGGCCATTTTTTTCTTGGTAAAGGCTATTTACATATTAGTTATTATTGTTCTGTCGACTGTTTTTAGTGCCAAAGTTTATGGTGGCCTAGATAAAGTGGTTGAGTTTTCGGCTAAGTTATTTCATACTTTCATGGCTGACTTTGGCATGGCTATTGTGGTGATGGTGCTTTGTGTGATGGCCTATCAGTTTTTACGTTATCGCCGGATTGGTTTGAGTGTTTTTTCCTTTATTCTAGTTTGGCTGACAGCCTTAGTGCTATACTCTGAAAGTGACCATACAATGGATTTTGGTGGGGACTATGAAGCTAAGTATAATTTGTCTAAGGTCGTTAAAACGGTAGATACTTTTGGTTCTGAGCTGACAAGTAAGGCGATTGCTAACTTTGATGAGGTAGATGGTACCGTTAATAATAAGATTGGCGATACAAGCGAAAAATCGGTTAATGCGGTTCGGGAAGCTATATTTGATACGCTGGTTTATCAGCCTTTTTTAGCGCTTAATTTTGATATGGCTAAGGTTAAAAAAGCTGATAAAAGTGAAGGAACAGAAGAAATGGCTTATGAACTTTTTAAGTCAAAAGGGGCTAACGATAAAGTTAAAGATTTTGCTAAAAATGATGCGAAAGATTATCAGCGCCTGTCTTGGACGGCTATTGGAACAAAGTTTATGGTGGCTTTTGCGGCCTTATTTAAAGCGATTGTTATTGGCTTTGCTCTGATTTTATTAGGCTTGATGTCTCTTGTTTTTAAAAATTTAACACTGATTTTGATTGTCTTTTCGGTCATTTTAGCGCTGATTGCGATGGCTCCCGGTCTTGGGCATATTATTGGTAATGCCGGTAAAAAAATGTTGCAGTTTGCTTTGTTAGGCTCTTTAGGGCTCTTTTTTATTCGAGGCTTTTTATTTGTTAATACCTTGATTGAAGCGGCTGCTGATAGTCTTTCTGACGCTTATCGTTGGTCGGCTATCATACAAGGTTTGATTTGGTGGGTAATTTATCTGTTTAGAGGGGCTTTAGGTAGTTTGTTTACACGTGGCACCTTGTCTGCCTTAGAATTAAAAGACCGAGCTCAGCAAGGTCTGTCATATATGTCTAATCGTGAGCTATATCACCCTTTTCATCGTGATAAACTGGCTTTTGGTATGGATAATATGTCATCAGAGGATTATAGTGCTCAAAGAGAGAGCACTGAACCGCTTTATCCGGGTTATAATGATTTATTGGCAACTGACCGTCGGCGGCCATCACGCTTTAGAACATTGACCCGTGCCGGTAAGAATGGGTTAGTCAGAGCTTATGATCGATTGCGCTATGGTGCTGGAGAAAGCCCAGAGAAGGCTTATGCGCAATATAAGCGAGCTGATTTTCGTCAAAAAGTAGTTGATAATATTGGTGCGACAAAAGACCAGCTGTTTTCGGCTATGCGTTTTGAACGGGCAAGGGCCGGTTATCATGATTTGGCTGGAGAAACGAGCAGTCCTGTTCAGCAACGTTATGAGGAGAGACAGCGGCGGCAGATGGAACGCCGTGAGCGCCGTCAGGAAAGAGATGAACAGGCTAATGAGTGGACCCGCTATCGAAACAGCCAAGATGGACAGAGCAAAATTCAGGAGCAGCAACAGGTCTTTTCTAATCGTCGGTCAGCTGAGCGACATGTTAAACGAGAGTTTGATAAAGAGCGTTTTATGGAACGTACAGGAAATGTTTCTCCGTTATTTAAAAATCAGAAAGAACGTTCTCATGTGAGTGAAGATGGAGAGAATGCCAGCGCTGTTAAAGAAGAATTGTTTAATCAGAGGAGATAGCCTATGAAGAAATGGATTATCATTATTATTGCTGTGCCTGCTTTATTATTATTTTTAATTATTGGCGGTGTGACAGGTGGCCCGCCTAGTAATGCGGAAACATTATCCGGAAAGCTGACAACATTGACAGCTTCGGAAGTTGCAGATAAGACGGGGATTTCTGAGGAGAGGGCTGCTGACGTGATAAAAATACTAAATTATGTTCTTTCAAAAGAGGAGTTTAGTGTGGCTGGCGCTACGGGTGTTCTAGCGGTGGCAGAACGTGAGAGCGGTTTTGACCCAAAAGCGGTTAATACGGGTGGCGGTGTTGCTGGTTACTTCCAATGGTCTGGCTGGTCGTCGACAATTAACGGCAACCGTTGGGGTCAAGCCAGAGAAAAGAAGCTTGACGCGGATATTGAATTGGAGCTGCTTTCAACGGAGCTTAATGGGGTTTACAGTAAGTCTAAAGAAGAAATGCAAAAAGCTACTGATCCGGCGGAAGCAGCGCTTTTTTGGTCTGAACATTATGAAGGTGTTGCATTGTCTGATGGTCAGACTAAGGCTGAACAATTGAAAAAAGATGCTAAAAAGTGGTATGACTTGTTTAAAGACACACTCTCAGGCGGTGAGTCGTCTGCTGAAACGAGAGATGGTGGGGGTGTTAGCGCTGATGGGGTGCCTGAGGGTTATAGTTTAACTAAAGCAATTGATACATCGGGTTATGTAGCCTCAAGTTATCCTTGGGGGCAATGTACATGGTTTGTCTTTAATCGTGCTAAAGAATTAGGAATTACTTTTGACCCTTATATGGGAAACGGTGGCGACTGGAAAAGTAAAGCTGGTTATCAAACGACCAATACACCAACAGAACACTCGGCTCTGTGTTTTGCGCCAGGTCAAGCCGGTGCTGATGGGACATACGGTCATATTGCTTTTGTGGAGCAAGTTAAGTCAGACGGGTCTATCCTTATTTCAGAATCAAATGCCAATGGGTTGGGAGTTATTTCCTATCGTACATTTGATAAAGCAGCAGCTAATCAGTTTACTTATGTGATTGGTAAATAAGGTTATGTATAGTTATTTGTGGGGCAAGGAATTGAGGAAAATAAATGTATGTCATGATTGAATTCATGGCTTTTCTTTTTGTTTAGAAAGGTGGTATAATAATGCCAACGATATATCTTAATAATGGGTTGAGAATTTATATGAATAATAGAGAAAAGGGGCATAATCGTCCTCATGTTCATGTTTTATATAAAGACGAAGATTATTCTTTTGCTTTTGATGGGGAACAGTTAGCAGGAGGGAAATTGCCTCGTAAACAGTTTAAAGAAGTGCAGCTATATTTATCAAACCATCAGGATTATTTAGAAACTTTATGGCAATCTGATTTTTGAAAGGCGGTTTTCATATGAGAGTAAGAGCAATTGCAGTAAAGGCTTTGGCTAATTATTGTATTCAGGTTACTTATGAGGATGGTAAAACATTTATCTATAATGTTCAGGAAGATATAAGGACAATAAAAGCTTTTCATTATTTGAAAGATGAGGGTGCCTTTAGTAAAGTGTATTTGCAGTATAATGGCTACTCAATTGCTTGGGGTGATGGAGATGAATTCGAAGATGTTACCATGGATTGTGAAGTTCCTTATCTTGAAGGCGAATTAGTTTTATCAATGGGGTGAAGTCATGAGAAATCATGGCTTTTTTATTTTATAGAAAGAGGCTACATATAAACGTTTATAGCAAGTTAATGGCTTGCTTTTTTTGTAGAGGGAGTGATATTAATGAGAGATACGGTAAATAAGCAAGATTTGCTAAAAGAAATGAGTGATTATAGAGCTTCTAAGGTGATAAATCAAGCAAAAGCTTTATTGGTGGCTGATGGATTTGAGTTTTACCGAAAACAACGAAAAGCAGAAATCCCACAAGATTATATTTTTAAGGTGTTGGGAAGGAAAATTCACAATGGCTAGAATAAGGAAACGTAGAGGTGTTTGGGAGTTTGAAATACCTAAAACAAAAAAACATCGGACATTTTATAAAAATGGCTATAGAACGAAGAGAGAGGCTGAAAAAGCTGCAAAACGGATTGAAGTAATGATTGAGCAAGGGGATTATAATATTGAGCTTGCTGATTTAACATTGCCTGATTTGTTTGAAAGGTGGCTGCAAATTGAAATTGACCCTCAGCCTTTGGATCCCGAAACAAAGAAACGTTATCGCAAGAGATTAGGCTGGATTGAGGATTTTTTTCAAAATCGTTTGATTAGTCAAATTCGAAGGTCAGATTATCAAATGTTTTTGAATCGTTATGGAGAACATTATGAAATCAATGAAGTTGGACGCATGCATGCTAATGTTGTTAAAGCGATTGAGTTTGCTAAAGGAGATTTAATTAATGTAGATGATAGATTTGTTCTTAACATTAAGTTACATTCTCAAAAACGACCTAAGGATATTGAGAAGAAGTATCTTAGTAGTCGTGCAGATTATGAAAAGTTAATTGATTATTTGCTGATTCATATGGATTATCGCAGAACGGTTTTATTGTTTGTTATATATCTTATTTTTACAGTTGGTTTAAGGCCTTCAGAAGCTTTGGCATTAACTTGGCCGGATTTTGATTTTGAGAATCAGGAAGTTTATACATATAGACGGTGGAGTTCTTCGAAGCATATGTTTGTACCAGCAAAGAATGACCATTTTTATCGTAAGTTAAATCGGAAAAATCCATCTAAGCGAAGCTGTCCGCTAAATAGTCAAGTTTTGGAAGTTTTCTTGGAATTAAAATCTTTGCAAGAAAGAATGTTGAAACTGCTTGGTTTAGAAAATGAGGAGCAATTTGTTTTTTTTCAGATTGGAGCAAAACACCCTGTTCCTGACGAATCAACTTTAAATACTTGTTTAAAAAGGATTTTGAAAAAGCTTAAGATTGAGCCGGTTATAACAGTTTATGGTGGCCGTCATACTTATGGCAGTATTAAAGTTCAAGAGGGTGTTCCGCTTGAAGTTTTGGCTAAATGGTTTGGTCATAAGGATACTACAACATTGCGTGAGACATATGTGCATTTGTTAGATGAAACACGTGATGAGTGGTTTGAGCGGGAGAAAAATAACATGGGCCAAAACATGGGCCAAAGGAAAAAAGGCACAAAGAAAAGCCCGAAATGACGGGCTTTTTGGCGATAATATACCATACCCCCTACAGGGCTCGAACCTGTGACCCATGGATTAAGAGTCCACTGCTCTACCAACTGAGCTAAGGAGGCAATAAAAAAGCTGTATTGGTACCGGTAGCCCGCGTTTTGTATTGAACCCGCATATTAACGCAGGTGGGCAACGCGCTTCTCACTTAGCTGCTTCCGCGTGAAACGGCTTGCATACTGTCAGAAAGACCTATGTTTCCCAAAAATACAAAGATTTAGTCGGTCAACACATTGATGTGGGCTCGTATACCACAGCATTTATTCTATGGTTTTATCATACCATTTTTAAAAAATTTTTCAAGCCTAAATGTTTTATTTTTCCGATAACTTATTTGATAAGTGATCAATTCTGTCTTTATTGCTGCCCAAAGCCCGTTCGTATTTTCCAGTCTCATTAGGCTGAAAGTAATTTTTTCCAATTAGTTTATCAGGCAGGTACTGCTGTTTGACCCATTTTTCCGGATAGTCATGGGGATAGAGATAATTTTTGGCATTGCCGAGTTCTTTGCTGCCGGCATAATGGCCATCGCGCAGATGGCGCGGAATCGGGAGATTGCCTGAAGTTCGTAAATCTGCAAGAGCTGCTTCTAAAGCTGCGTAAGCAGAATTAGACTTTGGGGAAAGAGCTAAGTCAATAACAATATTGGCAATAAGAATACGAGCTTCTGGGAATCCAATACGTTGAGCTGCTTCTAAAGCTGTGACAGTGTGGATTTGTGCATCGGGATTGGCCAGACCGATGTCTTCATAGGCGATGACGGTCAGCCGCCTGGCCAAGCTGGGGAGATCACCTGCTTCAATGAGCCGTGCAGCGTAATGAAGACTGGCGTTGACATCTGAACCGCGAATGGATTTTTGCAAGGCTGATAGAATATCATAATGGCCATCGCCGTTCTTATCCATGGTGAGATAGCTGCGCTGAAGGCTGTTTTTCATAACATCGAGAGTGATATGGCGCGCTTTATCTTTTTGAGGCTGTGTTGACAAGACGGCTAGCTCCAAAGAGTTAAAAGCTGACCTTAAATCGCCGTTAGTGGCCGTCGCCAAGAAATCAAGAGCTTCTTCATCTAAGAAAATATCAAAATCAAAACCGCGTTTTTTATCAGTTAAAGCGCTTTTAACCGCTTTTTTAATATCTGTGTGTGTCAGCGGTTCCAATTCAAAAATCTGGACACGGGAACGAACAGCTGGAGTAACCGAGAAAAAAGGATTTTCAGTGGTCGCTCCGATCATAATAATATTGCCGTTTTCTAAAAGAGGCAGCAAAAAATCCTGTTTCGTTTTGTCGAGGCGGTGAATCTCATCCAGCAAGAGCACAAGTCCGCCGGAAAATTTAGCTTCTTCGGCAATCTCCTGCAGCCGTTTTTTGCTATCAGTAGTTGCGTTGAAAGTGCGGAAGGCGTATTGGCTTGTACCTGCTATGGCTGAAGCGATAGATGTTTTTCCTATCCCCGGCGGTCCATAAAGAATCATAGAAGACAGCATGTTAGCCTCGGTCATTCGCCGAATAATTTTTCCCGGCCCGACCAGATGTTCCTGACCGACAATTTGATCAATTGTTTTTGGGCGCATGCGTAAGGCAAGATTATCAGGCATCCTTTTCCTCCAGTTATAGCTATCAATACAGTTGATGGTTACGCTAAAGTTAGATTTGCTATATCCTCATTAATAGTTTAATGTACCATTGACAGCCCGGACTTTGTTCCAGTAAGAATATAGTGCCTCTTTACCGTAAGTATGTTAAAATAATTGTAACATAAATTAAGAAAAGGGATGATTTCAAGATGGCTGGTTATGGTTTTTTATCTGTACTGGAAGAAGAAATGTCGACTCATTTTGACTATGATTTTGCTATAAACTGGGATAAGCGTCGCCATGCAGTAGAGGTCAGTCTTATCTTGGAAGCCAAAAATCCAGGCGGAGTTGCAACTGTTGACAGTATTGGAGAGGATAACAGCGGTGACATTGTTTTTGAAGACTGTATCCTTTTTTATAATCCTGCAAAGTCAATAGTTAATAGGGAGGACTACCTGGCGGTTATTTCTTATGAACCAAAGAAAGGTTTATCGCGTGAATTTTTAGCTTATTTTGCACAGTTTCTTAATGAGACGGCTGTTCAGGGATTAGAGGATCTTAGGGATTTTTTGGAAAATCCGGATTCTGAAGAGTTTTCCCTTTTCTGGGACAGCCAAGCTTTCGCTAGAGGCAGGGCAGTGCTGGAAGAGACGGACTTTTATAGCTATCCGCGGTATTAACGATGAATGCGTTTTTGCGTATTAGGGAATCATTGATATTTTTTAATAATCAGCTTAGGAGTTGTGCATATGGAGACGAACTGGCAGGAATTAATCATAACAATCAATCGGGAAGCCGAGGAGGCTGCTTCTAATATTTTAATAGAATTAGGCAGTCAAGGGGTTGCTATTAACGACAGTGCTGACTATCTGGGTAAAGTCGGTAAGTACGGTGAACTTTTTCCTGAGGTTGAGCAAGATGAGAGGGTAACCGTTACAGCTTATTACCCAGAAACAGCTGATATGGAAAAAATCTGTCACAGTATTAATGAACGCTTGACAGAACTAGCTGATTTTGGCTTGCAAACTGGAGAAATCACATTATCAACTCAAGTTTTGGCTGAAGAGGACTGGGCTGAAAACTGGAAAAAATATTATCAGCCGGTTCGTATTACGCACGATTTAACGATTGTGCCAAGCTGGACAGACTATAAGCCAGGGGCCGATGAGAAGACCATTAAACTTGATCCCGGTATGGCTTTTGGTACGGGGACGCATCCAACAACTAAAATGAGTCTTTTTGCTTTGGAACAGGTGCTGCGCGGATACGAGACAGTTATTGATGTTGGAACAGGCTCAGGAGTGCTTTCCATTGCCAGTTCACTCCTCGGAGCTCAAACGATTTATGCCTACGATTTGGATGAAAGGGCAGTGAGCGTCGCCCAAGAAAATATCGACTTAAATGAGGGAAGGGGAGCTATTCGTGTAGAGACCGGTGATCTTCTAAGAGGGGTTACGACCGAGGCCGATGTGATTGTGGCTAATATCTTGGCGGATATTTTGCTGGACTTGGTAGAGGATGCTTACCGTCTGATTAAGGATGAAGGCTACCTGATTATGTCTGGTATTATCTCAGAAAAACTGAGACTGGTGCTGGAAGCCTCTCAAAAAGCCGGTTTTTTCCTTGAAACACATATGAGTCAGGGAGAGTGGCATACGCTGATTTTGAAAAAAACGAACGCTCCTGAAGGGGTAATTGGAGGATAAATGCAGCAGTATTTTGTAAACGGAGAAGCCGGCCGCTTTGTCACGATTGAAGATGAGAACACACTCAAACATATGTTTTCTGTTATGCGTCTGCAGGCTAATGACCAGGTGGTTTTGGTCTTTGAAGATGGTATCAAACGTTTGGCTAAGGTAGCAGACAGTACTTCATATACCTTTGAAATCCTTGAAGAATTGCAGGACAATACAGAGCTGCCAGTCGATGTCACTATTGCTGCCGGCTTTCTCAAAGGAGATAAGCTAGAGTTTCTGACTCAGAAAACAAGTGAGCTGGGAGCTAGAGCAGTTTGGGGCTTTCCGGCAGATCGCTCAGTCGTTAAATGGTCAGGCAAGAAACTCATAAAAAAAACCGAGAAGTTAAAAAAGATCGCCCAAGGTGCTGCAGAACAGAGCAAGCGCAATCAGATTCCCCGTATTAGGCTGTTTGAAAAAAAGCAGGAATTTCTCAATTGCCTAAGTGAATTTGACAGGATTTTTATTGCTTATGAGGAGTCTGCCAAAACCGGAGAAAAAAAAGTGTTAGCGCGTGAGTTAGCGCTTCTTCCCAAAGGAAGCAAGATTCTTTTTGTCTTTGGACCGGAGGGAGGCATTGCTCCTGAAGAAGTTAATCTTTTAGAAAAACAAGGCGGACTTAAAGTTGGTCTTGGGCCGCGGATCATGAGAGCCGAGACTGCTCCCTTATTTGCTTTGAGCAGCGTATCCTATGCTTTTGAATTAATGACATAGAGCCCCTGCACTGGTATGTGTTTATTATACCAGCAGCAAACTGTACTTTCGCCCCTTCATTCATTTTATAAAAAGCAGTTGACAGAAGCAGGCAAAATGTTATGCTAAAGAAAACAGAGGAACTTAGAAAGAAAAAATAATGGCAACCATCAAAGATGTCGCAAAATTAGCAGGAGTTTCAGCCTCAACCGCTTCGCGGGCTCTGCATGACAGCAGTATGATCAGCGAGGCTACCAAAGAGCGTGTCCGCCAAGCTATGGCCGAACTTGATTACTCTCCTAATTATTCTGCTCAAAATTTAGTTAACAGGCAGTCCAATACCATTGGTATCGTTTTGCCGGTTCGTGAAAGTCAGGAATCGCTGGGCAACAACCCTTTCTTTATGCAGATTATTCAAGGTATTTCCAGTGTTTGCAGTGAGAACAATTATATGGTCAGTTTAGCCAGCGGGCGTACAGACGAAGAACTGAAAAAAAATATCGAAACCTTAATTCGCAGCGGAAATATTCGCAGAATTATTTTCCTGTATTCTAAAAAAGGCGATCCTGTTTTTCAGTATGTTAAAAAGCAAAAAAACATAGCCTGTGTTGTTGTCGGTGAGGCCTATGAAAAATCGGCAGTTGGTATTCAGTACGTTGATAATAATAATATTCAGGCAGGAAAGGATGCAGCTGATTTTTTAATTAACAAAGGCTATCGGAAAATTATTTTTGCATCTACGGATATGGATGAGCTTGTTCAGGCGCAGCGTTACCAAGGCTACTGCCAGAGTCTCGCAGAACATAGTTTAGAAGGGAAAAATCTGACTCTGTCACGTATTGACAGTCAGGGTAATACCCAGCATTTACAGGCTCTTCTGGCGGAGCATCCCGGGATTCAGGCATTTGTAGCCTGTGATGATATCATGGCGATCCGCTTGCAGCGCCTTTTCAAAGAAATGGGAGTATCTGCAGATGACTATGCTATCCTAGGTTTTAATAATTCCTGGGTGACAGAGATAGCCAGTCCTGCTTTGACTTCTGTTGATATTTTCCCCTATGAGTTGGGAGAAAAAGCTGCCGGTCAGCTGCTGCAAACAGCAAAACAGGATGGCCGATCAGCTGCTGTAATCATCCCGCATCGCATTATCGAAAGAGAATCAACACCTAAGCTGGAACAATAAGGTTCCGGCTTTTTTGAATGATTAAAAAAGCTGCTAAACTGTAAAGCCGATTTTTTTATTCCTGTTTCCTGCACAAAAAAGATTTACACCTGTATTTTACCGTACGATAAGATATAAAGACGGCCAAAATATTATAGCAAAAATAAACCGATGAAAATAGAGTCGTTTCGAGAAAGTTTTACACCCTCAGAGCGGCCACACTGACATGTCGTCAATGCTTCCTCCAGATGTATCTCTTTTTCTTAAACCTTTAAATCCTGCTTCATTTATCAAGATATAAAAGCCGTTAAAAATGTAGAAGGAAAATGACGGTAAGCCAGAAATCTTTGATTTCAGCACCCTGCCAAGACGGTTAGAAGGGTAAAGTAAAATTTGAACTTCTAACCCTTTTTGTCATATTTTGCAAGACGCAGTTAGCCTAGTTTGTTAAGCAAAGCTCTGGTTCTGAAGTACCAGAGAGACTTTTTCAGGTTAGCTTAAAAAGAAAGTATGGCTGAGATTTAAGCCGATTTTAAATTTTTTTGAGAAAACGCTTTACAAAGTAAAAATAAGTGCTATAATAAAATTGTTCAAAACGCAAACGTTTGCGTAAATTTTAATTGGGAGGTTTCACATGAAAAAATCAATTAAACAATTTTTCAGTTTTGAATTCTGGCAAAAATTTGGAAAATGTTTGATGGTGGTTATTGCTGTCATGCCGGCAGCCGGACTGATGGTCAGTATCGGGAATTCTATTCCTTTGCTTAATCCAGATTCATCTGTATTGACAACAATCGGTACAGTTGTTGCGCAGATTGGCTGGGCCGTTATTGGCAATTTGCATTTGCTCTTTGCATTGGCAATTGGCGGCAGCTGGGCTAAGGAGCGTGCCGGCGGAGCCTTCGCGGCTGGTCTGTCTTTCTTGCTGATCAATCGGATTACCGGTGCCGTTTACGGTATCTCAAGTGAAATGCTGACTGATTCTGATGCGGTTGTTAAAAGTTTTCTAGGAACAAAAATGGTTGTTGCGGACTATTTTACCAGTGTACTTGAATACCCAGCTCTCAATATGGGCGTGTTTGTTGGTATTATTGCTGGTTTTGTCGGAGCTACAGCCTATAATAAGTACTACAATTACCGGAAACTCCCGGAGGTGCTTTCATTTTTTAACAGTAAACGTTTTGTGCCTTTTGTTGTTATTATACGTTCAGCTGCTGTAGCGCTTATTTTAGCTACCATCTGGCCTGTTATTCAGTCAGGAATCAATGGTTTTGGAATGTGGATTGCCAGTTCGCAGGATACAGCGCCGATTTTAGCGCCATTTCTGTATGGAACATTAGAACGTCTCCTCCTGCCTTTCGGCCTGCACCATATGCTGACGATTCCTATGAACTATACCTCTTTAGGCGGGACCTATGAAGTGCTGACAGGATCTGGTGCTGGTTCACAAGTCTTTGGACAAGATCCGCTGTGGTTAGCTTGGGTAACGGACTTAATCAATCTTAAAGGAGCTGGCAGTACAGCTGCTTATAATGACTTATTTACCTCTATTACACCTGCTCGTTTTAAAGTCGGACAAATGATTGGAGCTACTGGTATTCTGATGGGCGTCGCCTTTGCGATGTATCGTAATGTTGATGCTGATAAGAAACGGAAATACAGGGCAATGTTTATCTCAGCGGCAGCGGCAGTTTTCTTAACCGGTGTTACGGAGCCTTTAGAATATATGTTTATGTTTGCAGCACTGCCGCTTTATGTTGTTTATGCTCTGGTACAGGGTGCGGCTTTTGCTATGGCAGATATTGTCAATCTGCGAGTTCATTCTTTTGGTAATATTGAATTACTGACCCGTACACCGATGGCGATTAAAGCAGGACTTGGCATGGATCTTATCAACTTTGTTTGGGTATCGCTGCTCTTTGCGGTTCTGATGTATTTTATTGCTGATTTTATGATCAAAAAAATGAATCTGGCAACAGCTGGACGCCGCGGCAATTATGATTCCGACTTATTAGAAGATAATGCAGCTGCTCCGTCAGAAAGCAATCTGGCAGCTAATACACAGATTGTACAGATTATCAATCTCCTTGGCGGCCGTAATAATATTGAAGATGTTGATGCCTGCATGACCCGTCTGCGTGTGACCGTTAAAGATGCCGGTCAGGTTGGCGCTGAAGACTTGTGGAAAAAAGCAGGTGCCATGGGCTTAATTATTAAAGGGAATGGTGTTCAGGCTGTTTACGGTCCTAAGGCTGATATCCTGAAGTCCGATATTCAGGATCTGTTGGATTCGGGTGCTGAAATTCCTCAGGCTGATTTGACGGACGAAAAACAAGTTCAGCAGCCAGCTGAATTTAAGGGCGTCACAGCGGATGTATACACTGTAGCGGATGGCCGTGTTTTATCAATTACAGAAGTTAAGGACCCTGTTTTCTCGCAAAAAATGATGGGCGATGGCTTTGCTGTGGAACCGAGCGATGGGAAAATTTATGCTCCTGTTTCCGGTATAATAACCAGTGTGTTTCCGACAAAGCATGCGCTTGGGCTCCTAACGGATGACGGGCTGGAAGTTCTGGTCCATGTTGGCCTAGATACGGTTGCTCTCAATGGAGTGCCTTTCTCTATTAAAGTATCGGAAGGACAGCGTGTTCAGGCTGGTGATTTACTGCTTGTTGCCGATTTAGAAGCTATTAAATCAGCAGCGCGGGAGAGAACGATTATTGTAGCCTTTACCAATACAGCAGAAATTAAAGCTGTGCACTTGCTTGAAACAGGGGAGGTCTCAGCTAAGAGCCTTGTGGCCAAAGTTGATCTTTAGATGATTCCTAGTTTTAATGCTTATTATCTGATGAAACAGTTTCTTCTTACTGTGTGCCAGCCTTAGTTCGGAGTTTAAGCTGAAATTAGTAAGATAAGAAGTTAAAACAATGGATTTAACATTTGGAGCTTATTCATACATATGGGGAAAGGAGCTAAGGCAGTTATTGGAAAGCTGTCCGTAGAAACAGATTTGTCTTTCTCCGGTTTGAGAGGAAATAAATGGCAAAATACTTAACTCTTAATGCGCATTCATGGCTGGAGGCGAATGCCTTAAAGAAGCTGTTCGATTTAGCAGAGCATATCTACAGTGAAAATTATGACCTTATCAGCTTGCAGGAGGTTAATCAGAGTTTAGAGGCCCCTTTGACTGAAAACGCTCCTGGTTACAGAAAGCTAACAGACAGTCCGCCGCTGCGCAAAGATAACTTTGCTCTGCAGCTGGTCAATTATCTAAGGAGTCAAGGCCGGTATTATTACTGGTCATGGGCTTATAACCATATTGGTTATGGCAAATATCAGGAAGGAGTTGCCGTCTTATCACGAAATCCGCTGACAGTTCAAGATATTCTGATATCAGCAGCAGCTGATGAGAAGGATTACCATACTAGGCGGGTTTTGCTTGCCCAGACACAGCTTTACAGCAGAAAGGTGACAGTTGCCTGCCTACATATGTCATGGTTTGGTAAGGGATTTGAAGCTGAGTGGAAAAAACTGGAAGATGCTTTACTGACCTATCCGCAGCCGCTTGTTTTAATGGGAGATTTTAATAATCCAACCAATGCGCAAGGATACCAGATGATTTTAAACAGCCCACTGCGGCTGCAGGACAGCCATAATGCTGCTGAATACTCAGCAGGCGGCCATACTATTATTGAAGATATTGACGGCTGGGAAGACAACCGGCAGGCTCTCAAGGTAGATCACATTTTTGCCAGCCGGGATATTCATTTTAAGACTTCGCAGATTGTCCTCGATGGAGGAAACTCTCCTATCGTGAGCGATCATTTCGGATTAGCCGCAGAAATTGAAATCTGAGCCTGTTTACATTCACCTATCTTTTTAAAAATAGCAGAAAAAAAGAGAGTGGGACGAAAAATCAGTAAATTGTCATAAAATGATGCTTTCGATTTTGCAGCCCCACCTCTGCACAGTTGATTAGGCAGGTTGCTGTCCCTTTGCGCAGCAAGGGATAAGAACGTCCAATCAACCACTGCGCCAAACGCATCTGTTTAAAGAAGTCAAGCGAGGCAGGGAATTTTTATCCCTGCCTCGTTTTTATTCTCACCCCCGTTTTTGAGGTGTTTCCTACTGTTCTAATAAAGAAACTTGATTTGAAAAAACGAGTTAACATTCCATGATATGTTATAATGACTATATTGATAACTTAAAAATATTATACGAAAGTTTAAGGATACAACATGAAAGAGAAATTAACGATAAGTGATATCGCAGAACTTGCAGGCGTAGCCAAAAGTACTGTATCACGTTATTTAAATGGTGGAAGTGTTAAGAAAGAAACAGCAAATCGTATTCAAGCGATTATTTCCAAACATGGTTACGAGCCAAATTTATTTGCTCGACTAAATGCCAAAAGTAGCAAGATTATTGGTCTTGTGGTACCAGGGTTTAATTCAGTAACCACTCCTCGAATTGTTGAAGTGATTGTAGCTTACTTGAAAGAAAATTACTATAATCCCTTAATCTTACACACAGATCATTCTACAGAAGAAGAAATTCGTAGCATTGAAAGACTTAGTAAAATGAACGTTGATGGCATTTTGGTCATTTCTACAGGGATTACCTCAGAGCACCAGAAAATTGTTGAAAGCATTTCGCAACCAGTCCTTTTTATTGGTCAAAAATATGATGGTCTTAAAACGGTCGTTAACGATGATTACAATGCTGGTTATGCAATTGGGCAATTGATTGCAAAAAGTGGTGCTAAGTCAGTTCTTGGAGTATGGGTTGATGAGAATGATAAGGCGGTCGGTAAAGAACGAAAAAATGGTGTTGTTGATGGTCTAGCGTCAAGTGGTGTAACCAATGTTGAATTTGTTTTTTCTAGTTATTACTATGAGGAATCTGTCCATATTCTTGAAAACTTTTTAGAAGAAGATAAATTACCAGATGCGATTATTTGTGCGACAGACCGCATCTCACAAAGTGTTTATAAATTATTTTTGCAATCTAAAAAAGTGATTGGTAAGGATGTGTCGGTTACTGGGTTTGGTGATTATGAAACGAGTGAACTTTTGAATCCACCATTAACAACAGTTAAATTTGATTGGTATAATACGGGAAGAATCAGTGCGGAGACGATTTTGCAGATGATTCATGGTAAGCCAGTCAGTCAATTACAGATTATTCCATTTGAATTAATAAAACGCCAAAGTGTTGTCAATAAGAATAGTTGATTTGAACTGTTCTTTTTAATAAAAAATGGAACCGTTTTTATTTTTTAGATAAAAACTATTGACATTGAACAAAAATAGCGCTATAATGTAGTCAATAAATAAAAGGAACCGGTTCCAAAATAAAAGGAGACATTATGGCAGACTTAAACAAAATTAGTCAGGATATTGAAAAATACGTTGGCGGTAGGAAAAATATTTCAGGTGTTGCTCACTGTGCGACTCGTCTGAGGATTGTTTTAAAAGATAACAGTTTAGCTGATCTTAAAAAACTTGAAAATGTTGATTTAGTTAAAGGAGCCTTTGTTGCTGGAGATCAAATCCAGTTGATTTTTGGACCTGGGCTAGTTAATGACGTGTACGAGGTTTTTTCAAAATTTGTCGGTATAGCAGATATGACACTTAATGAGCTTAAACAAGAAAGTGCCAAAAAAGCGAATCCTGTTCAAGCAGTTATTAAATCTCTATCTGATGTATTTGTTGCGATTATTCCAGCAATCCTTGCAGCTGCACTTTTGATGGGTATTACTGGTGTTCTTAGTAATTACCCGATTGTTAAGGAAAATGAAACCTTATATGCTATCAACAGACTAGCAAGTCTTGCATCTACAGGTATTTTTGCCATTTTGCCGATGGTAGTTTGTTATTCAGCGGTTAAACGCTACGGTGGTAATCCAGTTCTTGGTATGGTCGTTGGGGCTATCATGCTTGATTCTTCACTTGCAAATGCTTATTCAGCTGCATCTGGAAGTGTTCATGTTGAAGTGATTCATTTATTTGGCTTGCCAATCGAAATGGTTGGCTTCCAAGGTGGTATTTTAGTCGCTTTGATGATTGGTTTTGTTGTTGCTAAACTCGATATTTACTTCAATAAGATTGTACCAAACTCTGTTAAGCTTTTGCTTGCTCCTTTGTTCACTGTATTTCTTTCAACTTTGCTCTTGTTTACAGTTGTAGGACCTATCGGACGAGTCCTTTCACATGGTTTAACAACAGGATTGGTTTGGTCTGCTGAAAATCTAGGATTTGTTGGTTATGCTTTATTTGCTGGTGTTCAACAATTATTAGTTATTACAGGTCTTCACCACATTATTGGTGCCGCAGAAGCACAATTACTTGCTGATACAAAACATAATTTCATCAATCCATTGATGTCAGTTGCTTTGATTGGACAATCTGGTGCAGTTATTGGTTATTTGATTACTCATTGGAAAGATACTAAAGCTCGTGAACTTTGTTTGCCAAGTTTTGCATCAACATTGTTTGGTATCAGTGAACCAGCTATTTTCGGTGTTAACCTTCGCTATCGTTACCCACTAGCTGCAGGATGTATCGGTGGTGCAGTTGCAGGCATTTACGTTTACTTTGCAAAATTAACAGCGCTTGGTTTTGGTACAACAGTAGTACCAGGTATTACTATTTGTGATCCTGCTCATAATGGTTATTTAAATTATATTATTGCCCATTTAATTGGCTTTGGAGTTGGGCTAGCTGCTACAATTATCTTAAAACCATTTTCCAAAGAAGAGAACTAAAAAAATAAAATCAAAGCCTCCTTACATTGTTTAGGGAGGCTATACTATTGGAGGAAACATGTATACGAAAGAAGATTATGCCAAAGAATGTCAAATCTATAATGACATGCGGAGAATTGTTAATTCAGATTTTAATCGTTTAAATTATCATTTGATGGCACCGACTGGATGGCTTAATGACCCAAATGGTCTGGTTGAAAAAAATGGCACTAACCATGTTTATTTTCAATATACTCCATTTGATGCTGGTTGGGGGATAAAGTCTTGGGGGCATTATACTACAAAAGATTGGATTACTTATAAAGAAGAAGAACCTTTTGTTTTTGCGGATAATAAACTTGATCGTGATGGCGCTTATAGTGGTTCAGCAATTGTTAAAGATGGAATTATTCATTATTTTTACACTGGAAATGTCAAATTATTAGATGGGGATTATGATTACATCTTGAATGGACGTGAGCAAAATACCATTCATTTGATGAGTGACGACGGCTTTCATTTTTCTGGTAAAAAACTTGTGCTAGCAAATAGTGATTATCCAGATGATATGACTACACATATCAGAGATCCCAAAATTTCAAAAGACGGCGAAAACTATGTAATGGTTTTAGGGGCAAGAAGTGTTGAAGATAAAGGTTGTACTCTAGTTTATCATTCAACTGATTTGTCGCACTGGCACTATGTGACACGCATACAAACAAGTGAAAAATTTGGGTTTATGTGGGAATGCCCAGATTTATTTAAACTGGACAATCAACTTGTTCTCTCAGTTTCACCCCAAGGTCTTGAAAAAGAGGAAACTAGATACCAAAACGTTTTTCAGAGTGGCTATTTTTTGGTAGATGAGAATCAAGGCGATTACACTGTAGGAAAATTTGAAGAGTTTGATTATGGCTTTGATTTTTATGCAGTGCAGACGTTTGAAGATGAAAGTGGTAGACGGATTTTGATGGCTTGGATGGGCTTGCCAATGGAGTCAGAGTACCAAGAAGACCCAACTGTAAAATACCATTGGCGCCATGCCTTGACAATGCCAAGAGAGCTAGTTTTTAAAAATGGTGCTATTTATCAGAGACCTTTGAAGGACTTTGAAAAGCTAAGAAAGAACGAGTTTCAAAGTCAAATCTCTGAATTTACACAATGGCAAACAAAAAATTGCTGTTTTGAAATGAACGCCGCATTTAGCAACCCTACAGAAAGTTTTTCTCTTCATTTAAGAGACGACGTTGTTTTGACGTTTGACGGCTCACTATTGTCACTAAAAATGGGAGAATCAGGATTTGGACGTACACAGCGAAATATTGTGTTAGATAAAGTTAACCAATTGCAAGTTTTTTCTGATATGTCATCGCTAGAAATTTTCATAAATAGTGGTCGTTATACAATGACATCTAGGGTGTTTAGCGACTCATTGCAACAAACAATTACATTTGATTCGAAATCAGACGGTCAGTTGACTATCTATGATTTGAAAAAGTTTAATATTGAATAAAGAGAAATCCAGCAGAATTTTCTGCTGTTTCAGATTGAAGACAAACTTCATTTTGAGGTTTGTCTTTTCGGCTCTATAATTTCTGTAGTGGGTAAAACCACTGAGGAGATTATACTCGGGGAGTCTTTGTGAAACATAAGATTACCTCGCAAGCTCTTTTAACTCTATTATACTCCTAAAAATACCAAAAAGCCCTTAAAAGTATCATTCTAAGGACTTTGTCTTCAGTCTGAGCAACGGTTTTAATGCCGTTGCTTTTTGATTATGTGACTTTCAGTCCGTCACGCTCCGTAAGGTGCGTGACAAATAAACCACCCGCTATGCGGGTGCGCGATGAAGGTTATACCCAAAAAACTCCAAACGCGCTACAATAAAGGTGTTCAAGCCTAATGTAAAGCGAAAGGAGCAAAATATGGCGCAAAAGGCACATAGTTTATCACATACAAAGTGGCTGTGTCAATACCACATTGTCTTCACCCCTAAGTATAGACGAAAAATTATCTATAATCAATATCGAAGTAGTCTGGGAGAGATATTCCGACGATTGTGTCGTTATAAAGGTGTTGAAATTATCGAAGGTCATCTGATGCCAAACCATGTTCACATGTTAGTGAGTATTCCTCCGAGAATAAGTGTATCAAGTTTTATGGGCTATTTAAAAGGCAAGAGTGCTCTTACGATGTTTGATAAACACGCCCATCTCAAATATAAATTTGGCAACCGGCATTTATGGGCAGAGGGCTATAACGTCAGTACGGTAGGACTTAATGAAGCCACAATTAAGAAATATATACAAGAACAGGAAAAACATGATATCGCACTTGATAAGTTGAGTGTGAAAGAATAGGAAGATCCCTTTAGGGATAATGGCAAGTAGTACGAACGCCTCTTTAAGAGGCTAGTGACGAGTCAAAAGCAGTAAGGCTTGAACAAAGTGAAAGCCAGCGCCTTTAGGCGCTGGCTGGTAGTGTGGGCTTATAGCCCTTGTTCAAACCATCCGTTTGACGGGTGGTTATGATTAAGTTTTTAGGCTATCAAAATCAGGACGCTGACTGACAGTTCACGAGATTACTGAAGAAGGTTTGGTTCTTCAACGCTTGTTTCAGCACTGCCAGAAACTGGGGGCTTATCGGTTATTGATTTTCATTACATCTTTTATAGCTGAGTGGATTAATTAGCGTTGGAAAAACCGCTGAATCCTTCCGGCTTTCCGGTATTTAGATGCTGGATGGATTCAATGTTAGGAATAGGCGGCAAGCCAAAGGAGCCTTCGGATGTAAAGGCTTGCAGGAGTCCCGGGGTCCAATGGGCTTTTTCCAGCTGTTCAGGACTAATCTCATGGACAATGCTCTCCCCCTGTCCTCGGTCAATTTTATAACCGAACTGCGGGTCAACAATAGTCCCGCGGCCGACCGCGATAAGATCTGTATAATGCTCGACGGCATCACGTGCAGCGTCTTCACTGAAGACACCGCCCACTACAATAAGTTTGGTCTGTACATCCAATATTTCTTTAAAATAGTCAGCGAAAGTCCGATCTGCTCCCTGTGGTTTGGAGGCATAGCCTGTCCAAAGCGAGAGATGAATATAGTCTAATTCATGTTTAATGACTTCTTTGATTAATTCAAGAGCTTCCTTATAGGTATAGCCGACAGCTTCACCATGGATTTCTTCAGGGCTGATACGATAGCCAATGATAAAATCTTTTGGTGCATATTGAGCAACAACACGTTTAACTTCTTTTACAACTGCCAGAGGAAAGGCCATGCGCTTGGCGAGAGAACCGCCCCATTGGTCTGTCCGCTGATTAGAAATCTTGGAAAAGAACTGCTGAATACCATAATGATTAGCACCGTGAATCTCAACACCATCAAACCCAGCATCGATAGCCCGTTTGGTAGCCCGGCCGAAATCTTGGATAATCTCCTCAATTTCTTCATTTGTCATTTCACGGACTGGATAAGACAAAAAAGAATAATCAATAGCAGAGGGAGCCAGAACCTCTTTGCCTTTGGCAGCCCGCCCCATAGCCTCACGTCCGCCATGATGAATCTGCAGAATAGCCTTGCTGCCATCCTTCTTTAATGCTTCAGCAATCGCTTTAATAGACTCAAAATGGTCATCATCATAAATACCCAGCTGTTCGGGAACACCTGCTGGCGTACAGGGGCCTCCGCTTTCGCTGACATAATGATATTCTGCAATCAGCAGTCCGCCAGCTTGGGAGCGTGCCCGATAATATTCTAAAGTAGCAGGCGAGGCAAAACCACCCGGTTCACCAGAAAAAGTCAGCATTGGCGGCAGGACAATACGATTATGTACTTGTGCCCCATGACGAAAACTTACGGTATCTGTTAATCTGTTTACCATCTCAAATTCCTCCTTTCACCAAGATACAAAGGCCGTTAAAAGCTCACAGCAAAAATAGGAAAACTGACGCAGAAACTTTAGTTTTTAGGAAGTTTTATCTTTTTTGCAAAGAGCTTAGGCCGTGTTCAATTTCACCAAGATACAAAGGCCGTTAAGAACGCAAAGAGAAAATAGGCGTCCGACCGCTGAGTCACTAAAGACTCAAGAGAGGGCAATCTTTTTCTCACAGCGTTTAGAGCGTGCTCGACCTTGCAGTTGTTCGTTTTAAAAGTAACCCCCAAACAAAAATTTTTTCCATTAGGTCAGTGCTTAATATAGTTCTGTAATCGTTTACATCTTTATTGTAACACTCTGCTAAGCTTTTGCAAGAAAAAATCGGCTTTCTGCACTGCAGAAAGCCGATAACTGATTGATATTGGCGGCAAACGAATTTTGAATTCCCCGTGGTTTAATTATCTTGCCAACGGTCTGTATAGCCGGTTTTATTTGTTGGAAAACCGTCTGGGGCTCAGCCTTGCTGGCGGATAAAGAAATAAATATTAAAGGGGAAGGGGTGCCAGACTCACTTGCAGTCATCGATTGATTGATTTTGGACATGCGTTTTTGCAGCCAGTTCATCTTTGCCAAATATGGCTCATCTTCTTTCAATACAAGAGAGATAAAAAGGTTGTTCGAATAGTCCGTCAGCTGTACCTCAGCAATATCCTCCCAAGGAATAAAACCGATAGCGCTTAAGCTGCTGTAATCGCTAATTCCTTCTTGATTAACCAGTAAAAGCGGTCTTGAATCAAACAGAAATTTTAAATACCTAAAGGCAGCTGCACCAGATAAGAGACTGATTAGAATTCCTGCAATTTTAATCAAGGCAGAGGAACCTAAGAAAACAACACGCGCAAAAGCGCTACTGCTGATCTGGTCTGTATAAAAAAGCATAAAGAGCCCTGCTGCTGAAAAGGCTAAAGAAATGAAGAGATAAAAAACAAGTTTGTTTTTTTGAGAGTAAATAATAATCGAATCGGTCATATGGCTGTAAAACCTCGTGTTTTTGACTGTAAAAGTTACTGAGTATATTTATACTACAGTTTTTTCTTTTCAGAATGATTATGGGTTTCTAACAGTCGGTTTTCAATAATTGAATCAGTCTTTTTTCTATGACCTACCAGCTGCCTTACTGTGTTTAAGGTAGAAAAACAGAAGATCAGCCGCAGCATTCATAAATAAAGAGACATTTTTTCTGAACTTTAAGACTTAGGCTATCTGCAGCCGTTTATTCGGCAATTCCGCTGGAACAGTACACTATTTAGCCGGTGAATGCATCCAAAGTCTGTAGGATTTTTTCAGCAATACGTTCGATATCCCTGCTTGTTCCCCGCAGTTCAAACTCATCCAGAACAGGAAAACCAAAACGCTTGGCATATTGTTTGGCTGTCAGGCAAAACTGGTTGTTAAAGTTACGGTTGCCCGAACCGATGATACCAAAACAGTGCTGATAATTATTATGAGCGGCTATAAAATCTCCTAGAGGTGTTGTCAGGATTTCCTGATCGCCGTTGTCTAAACCGTTTCCGCCTTCGAGGTAAGTAGGAAGGACGGCGACAAAAGGTTCAGACAGGGAAAAGGTCTCATGCCGGAGATCTTTGATGTTGATCAGGCGTGGAGACAGGCCGTAGTTAGCATTAAGATAGTCACTCAGGCGCGTTACAAAACTATGGGTGTTACCGCTGAGGCTGATATAGACAATGGTTAATGACGACATAAGAGCTCCTTGTACTATATATTGTGATAATATATCAAGTTTAACACAATATATAGTGATAGACAAGTTTTGATGAAGCAGCTGTTTTGAGCATAGAGTAAGGCCATTTTCTTAAAGAAGGCATTCATAAAAACTTTTTTGTTTTTAAGCTGAAAAGTGTTAAAATAAGTATAAGGTATATACTATAAATAAGAGGTCTCTATGGCTAAAGAAGTAAAGTTAAGCGGAGAAGAGGTTGTTGCTCTTGTCAGACAGTATATGAATGATGCAGATGTTGCCTTTGTCCAAAAAGCTTTGGACTATGCGACAGCTGCACATTTTTATCAAGCCAGAAAATCCGGCGAACCCTATATTGTTCACCCTATTCAGGTTGCTGGTATTTTAGCAGAACTTCATTTGGATGCTGTAACAGTTGCCTGCGGCTTTCTGCATGATGTTGTTGAGGATACGGATATCACCTTAGAAAATATTGAATTTGATTTTGGCAAGGATGTCCGGGATATTGTGGATGGTGTGACGAAGCTGGGGAAAGTGGAGTATAAATCGCATGAAGAGCAGCTGGCTGAGAATCACCGCAAAATGCTGATGGCTATGTCAAAAGATATTCGTGTGATTCTGGTCAAACTGGCTGACCGTCTGCACAATATGAGGACCTTAAGGCATCTGCGCAAGGATAAGCAGGAGCGGATTTCGCGTGAAACAATGGAAATCTATGCACCTTTGGCGCACCGTTTGGGGATCAGCCGCATCAAATGGGAACTGGAAGATTTAGCCTTCCGCTATCTCAACGAGGTGGAATTCTACAAAATTTCCCATCTGATGAATGAAAAGCGGCGGGAGCGCGAAGCGCTGGTTGATGAAATTGTGGCTAAAATCAAAGATTATACTGCTGAGCAGGGGCTTTACGGTGATATTTACGGCAGACCCAAGCATATTTATTCCATTTACCGCAAAATGCGGGATAAGAAAAAACGTTTTGATCAGATTTATGACCTGATTGCCATTCGCTGTATCATGGAAACACCCAGTGATGTTTATGCCATGGTCGGCTATATTCATGAGCTCTGGCGTCCAATGCCGGGCCGTTTTAAAGATTATATTGCTGCTCCCAAAGCCAACGGCTACCAGTCCATTCATACCACAGTTTACGGTCCTAAAGGGCCGATTGAAATCCAGATTCGAACGAAAGAAATGCATGAAGTAGCAGAGTATGGGGTCGCTGCCCACTGGGCTTACAAAAAAGGAGTTAAAGGGAAGGTCAGTCAGTCTGAGCAGGCTTTGGGGATGAACTGGATTAAAGAACTGGTTGAACTTCAGGATGCTTCTAATGGCGATGCTAAAGAGTTTGTAGATTCCGTCAAAGAAGATATCTTTACCGAACGCATCTATGTCTTTACACCGACAGGTGCAGTCAAAGAACTTCCAAAAGACTCCGGACCTATCGATTTTGCCTATGCTATCCATACGCAGGTGGGTGAAAAAGCAACCGGAGCTAAGGTTAACGGCAGAATGGTTCCTTTAACGGCTAAACTTAAGACCGGTGATGTGGTCGAAATTGTGACCAATCCTAATTCTTTTGGACCAAGCCGCGACTGGATCAAGATTGTTAAAACGAATAAGGCCAGAAATAAGATTCGTCAGTTTTTTAAGAACCAAGATAAGGAAATGTCCATAAACAAGGGCCGCGAAATACTGGTGGATTATTTCCAAGAACAGGGCTATGTCGCCAACAAATACTTGGATAAAAAGCATATTGAAGAGATTCTGCCGCGTATCAGCGCCCGCAGCGAAGAAGCTCTCTATGCGGCAGTCGGCTTTGGCGATATCAGTCCGGTCAGTGTCTTTAATAAATTAACAGAAAAAGAGCGCCGGGAAGAAGAGCGGGCTAAAGCCAAGGCCGAAGCTGACGAACTCATTAACGGCGGTGAGGTTAAAACCGAGAAAAAAGAAGTCCTGAAAGTAAAAAGTGAAGACGGGGTCATTATTCAGGGAGCTTCAGGACTGCTGATGCGGATTGCCAAATGTTGCAATCCCGTTCCCGGGGATAAGATTGAAGGTTACATCACTAAAGGCCGCGGGGTCGCTATCCACCGGGCTGACTGCCATAATATCAAAAGTCAGGCTGGCTATGAGCAGCGGCTGATCGATGTTGAATGGGATGATGAGAGTTACAGCAACAAGGACTATTTGGCCGAAATCGATATTTACGGCCTAAATCGGAGCGGCCTGCTCAACGACATCCTGCAGATTTTGTCCAATACCAGTAAAAACATCTCTACTGTCAATGCTCAGCCGACCAAGGATCGAAAGTTTGCCAATATCCACATTACCTTCGGCATTCCTAATTTAGCCACGCTGACGACGGTAGTTGATAAAATTAAAGTAGTTCCGGATGTCTATTCAGTAAAACGAACAAACGGGTAAGAAAAATGAAAATAGTTATTCAGCGTGTCAGCAGCGCCAGCCTTTCTATCGAAGGCCGCCAAACTGCCGTCATTAAGCGAGGCCTCCTCTTATTGGTGGGGCTTGCCCCTGATGACAGTCAGGCCGACCTTGATTATGCGGTTCGCAAAATTGTTCAGATGCGGATTTTTGCTGATGATAAGGGTAAGATGAATCTATCAGTCCAAGATATAAATGGGGAAATCCTTTCCGTTTCCCAGTTTACCCTGTTTGCCAGCACCAAAAAAGGCAATCGGCCCGCTTTCACGGAAGCCGCTCCGCCTCATCTGGCTGAACAGCTTTATCGAACTTTTAATCAGATGCTGCAGCAACATGCCCCAGTTCAAACCGGCCTGTTTGGAGCAGATATGCAGATTACCCTGGCTAATGACGGTCCTGTAACCATTATTTTAGATACTAAAAACCGCTGAATTCCAGCGGTTTTTCTAGTAAAATAATACTGTAGTAAAACTATTTTACAAAACATAATAATACTGTAAAATAATATTATTTTTTTTGCAAATGAATTGTGTTAAACTCTTAACGGTTGACAAATGAATGTTTTCAGGGAGGATTTATGAATGAGAAGAAGTCGATAGAGCTAGGAGAGCTCTATAAGGAACTGCGTATGGCCAGAGGTCTGCGTTTAAAGGATATTGCTCAGGATAATTTATCGATACCCCAGCTGTCCAGATTTGAAAACGGACAGACCATGCTGGCAGCTGATAAGCTGCTTCTGGCGATTTCGGCAATTCATATGAGTTTTGCGGAATTCGGCCATGCTGTCAATAACTATGAAACGACAGATTTTTTCAAAATGGGCAGTCGGATCATGAATCTGCACCAAGATCAGGATATTGAAGGATTAAAGCAGCTTTTGGAGGATTACAAGGATTATGAAACCTATGATGTATACAACCGTTTGAATCTTCTGGTCATTAAGGACAGCATCCATTCACTGGATAATTCCTACACTATTGAAAAAGAAGAGGTAGAATTTTTAACTCAGTATCTCTACAGTATTGAAGAATGGACAGAATATGAACTCTATATTTTTGGCAATACTATGAGTTTTCTGTCTAACGAAGATTTAATTTTTTTAGCTAAAGCTTTTGTAGAGCGTGATAAATTTTACCACTCCATTCCTAGCCACGATAGCACTGCCAAGTTAACCCTTTTAAACATCATTGCGGAGCTAATCGAGAGGAATGCCTTTTACTATGTTTCTCATTTTACAAATATTTTGGAGAGTCTCATCACTTATCAGGATATGTTTATTATAACAACCATCAATTTTTTTAAACTGATAGTAAACTATATAAAAGGAGAACAAAAAAACAAACAAAAAATAAGAGACTATCTATTAGCTCTTGAAACACTGGGGAATACGCAACTAGCAGATTTTTTTGCTACCAAGTTTCGGCATTATACCAAAGTCATACTCTGATTTTTATAGTTTACAAAAAAGCAAGCAGACTGCAACTGTTTGCTTTTTTTAGGTCCAAAAATGAAGAAAAGAAAAGTTTATTAACAGGATTGAATGAAAAACCATCTAAGAAAAACGAAACCTAACATAGCACACCTCCTTATATAATATGTTTTTTATTATACCATCAAAAATCTCTGAAAAAGATTTTTTCAGATATGAAATTTATTTTATTGATTTTTCCATATATGGAAAAATCAATAAAATAAAAATAGAAATGATACGATAAAGGTATCAGTATTACTAATATGTACCTAACCTATTAGCTTGAATAATTATTAGCGATTAAAAAAACACACTATATAAAATTTTTGTTAAAAATTAGTAATTTTTAGCGTCAAGGAACAAAACGAATTTGGAGGTTATGTAAAAATGGAGCTAAGAGATTTACTTTATAAAATTTCAGACTATGTAAAGGTACCTAGTGAAAAAATCGATTTGGATAAACCATTTATGGAAATGGGCTTTGATTCTCAAACATTGGTTCAGTTTGTTGGTAAATTAGAACAAGAGTTAAATGTTAAACTAGATATGGCAGCATTGATCGATTATCCTACCGTTAACAAATTTTATAAATACTTGAATGAATGTATTGAAAATAGAGAAGCAGTTAATGTATTAAACAAAAAAACCGTTAGAAAAGAAAAGATAGCAATAACGGGAATGGCTTGCAAATTTCCAGGAGCTAATAATATTGATGAATTTTTCAATAATTTAAAAAATCAGACATTAAGCGTTAAGCCATATCCAGAAGAAAGAAAAAAATTATGTCCAGAAATCTCGCCTAAAGAAAACAAAAAAATATATGATGGTGGGTATATTGATGACATAGAAGTATTCGATAATGTATATTTTAACATGTCTGAAACGGAAGCAGCTAATATTGATCCTCAGCAAAGAATACTCTTGCAAGAGATTGTACATGCACTTGAGGATGCTGATATTACTGAAAAAGATATTCAAAACACGGAAATAGGAGTCTTTGTAGGAGCTTCAAATACTGATTACTTACGAACAGTTATTTCAAATGAGAAAGACATTAATGCGATTGTGGGAAATTCTATGGCAATGTTATCAAACAGAATGTCCTTCTTTTTTGATTTTAAAGGGCCAAGTATGACAATAGATACAGCTTGCTCGTCATCTTTGGTTGCTGTAAATGAAGCAATAGAAAGTATCAATAGAGGAGAATGTGAAGTAGCAGTTGCAGCAGGCGTCAATATCATTCTTGATGCTGAACTCAATAGAGCTATGGGAGAAGCTGGGATGCTTTCACCGGATGGTTTGTGTCAAACCTTTGATGAAAAGGCAAATGGTTATGTACGCGGAGAAGGCGTCGGGGTTTTAATCCTTAAACGTCTTACTGCTGCAGAAGATAGAGGTGATAGAATTTATGCGACAATAATTGGGAAGGCAATAAATCAAGATGGGCGTTCTGCTTCATTAACTGCTCCTAATAAAAATATGCAGGTTGAATTGCTTAAAAAATCTGCTGCCGATGCTGGGCTCTCAACATCTGAAATACGATATATTGAAACACATGGTACAGGTACTTTTTTAGGAGACTATATTGAAGTTTCTGCGATTGATGAGGCCATTAACCAAGATTTACGACGCAAGCATCCTCTTCTTCTTGGTGCAGTGAAAACAAATATCGGACACTTGGAAAGCGCTGCTGGAGTTGCATCGTTGATTAAAACGGCGTTATGTCTATTTTATGGTGAACTTGTTCCAACAAAAAGTATTGATAAAATAAATGACAAACTGGAACTAGAACAAAAAAATATACACATTGTTCAAGAGACTGTAAAGATTAAAGATAAACAATTTATATGTGGAGTCAGTTCTTTTGGATTTGGTGGTACCAATTGTAATGTTATTCTTGAAAAATACAATAGTACAGTAAAGAAACAAGAATATAGTAATAAAGAAAACTATGTGTTACCTTTATCTGATGTAAGCCAAGATGCGCTTTATAGAAAAATTAAAAGATTTCATAATTTCGTTCAGGACTATAATGGTTCTTTAAATGATATTGAGTATGCGATGACTCAAAGAACAAACTTGAGAAAATATCGAACTGGATATATCGTAAAAGATAAAGATGACTTACTTAAGAAACTTGCTAGAGCTCTTAAGATTCCTGAAAAAAATGAAGAAATAAAAAACAATAGTAGAGTATCTTTAATCTTTTCTGGTCAAGGAACTCAATGGATTGGAATGGGGCGTCAGCTTAGTCAATTTCCTGCATATCGAGAAATGTTTGAGAAATGTGTAGAAAAATTTAAAGAGATTGGTCAATGTGATTTAAATGAAATTATTGCTAGCAATAATGAAGACATCTTACAGGATTCTTACTTTGCCCAACCCGCTATTTTTGCTATTCAAGTTTCTATAGCTCATTTGTTAAAAGAAATGGGAGTTCACTATGACCTAGTTTGCGGACATAGTCTTGGTGAAGTAGCTGCGGCATTTACTAGCGGTTCACTATCTCTCAATGCAGCAGTTAAAATTATTCATTCTCGGAGTACTATTCTCAGACGATTTACAGGAAAAGGTAAAATGTTGTCTGTATCATTAAGCGAAGAGAAAGCTTCTGAATATCTGACAGGCTATGAAAACACCTCTATTGGTGTCATTAATTCGGTTGATTCTGTGGTTATTTCTGGTATTAATGATGAAGTCGCCAGACTTAAGGAAGCATTCCAAGCTAATAATATTAGCTGCCAATATTTACCTGTTAATTATGCCTTCCATTATGTAGGATTAGAACCATTTAAGGAAGAATTTATTGAAAAAACAGGTAAAATTAAAAGCAAACCAACAAATATCGAGTTTGTCTCAACAGTAACGGGGAATTCCCTTAATTCAAAAAAATTAGATGCAAACTATTGGGCGGACAATATGAGAAATACAGTGCGATTTGCTGATGCAGCTGCCTATATTGCAAATAAAAGTGACATTATTATTGAAATTGCTCCTTCTTCGGCTTTGATGTTTTACCTTTTCAAATATAAAAAATCGTCCAAGGTTAGCCTTATCTCAACACAGCAGAAAAAAACATCACCAGATAAAGCCTTGTTAGATGCAACTATTGATTTGTTTAATTTAGGAATAGATATTAATTGGAATGCTTTAAACATTACAAAAGGCAATAGAGTTCACCTTCCAAAATATTCATTTGCCCAAAATAAAATATGGGCTAAAGTTGAGGAAGATGTTATTACACCTGAACTTCCAACAGTCCAAAAGACTTTTACAAAAGACGAGATTGAAGAATTTATAACTGATTTAATCTCTTCAGTTACTTATGAATCGATAAGTATAACATCTGAAAGTGAAATTGCTGATTTAGATATTGATTCACTCAAGCTATTTCAACTAAATTCTAAAATTAACACACAATTTGATATTGCACTTAAAATAACTGATTTAAGCACATTAAAAACAGTTGGAGATCTGATATTAAAGATTAATAGCTATCTTCAAAAGAACAGAAAGATTCAAGATACTGATAAAGTATTAGATACAGATATTCAAAAGTTAGTTACAGATGGGCAAGCAGCTATTATACGTGATCAATTATTAAATAAAACAAGTAATAAGTACAATATGGCTGCTGCTTGGAAAATGGGAACAGAATTTGATGCAGAAAAGTGGAAATTGGCTTGTGAAGCTGTTATCCAAAAGCATGTAGCATTAAATCTAAGGTTTTCTGTGGATGGTCAGCAGATTGTTCAAACAGAATCCACATCTAATGTTGAAGTACAGATAGCAGACTTTTCACACATTGATGATATTGATGGATATATTAATGAGGTGTTGAATCAGCCATTTGATTTAGAAAAAGAAACTGTACGTGTGGTTTTAGGAGCAAAAGCAAATGACTGGTATTTTGGTTTATCTATTCATCATAGTGTCATTGATGGCGTTTCGATTTTCTTCCTATTAAAAGAAATTATTGCTGCATATAAGCAATTACAAAGTGGGATTCCTCTTACTTTGGAGAAAGATAAAACATACTTTAATTATCAAAAACACGAGCTATCTGTAAAAGAGTCTGATCAGTATGAAATTGCAACAAATAAGTTGAAAAAGGACTTAGCTGGGTGTGAGTTGGCAGAAGATTTTGGAGTTTTTTCGAATCCAGATCGTACAAAATCCAGTAGCTCAGAAAAGTATTTACAAATTGATAGTAGACTTTTTGAAAAGTTAAAGAATTTCAGTAAAGCATATGGCTATACGCTTTTTGAAACTTTATATAGTATTTATCAGCTTCTTTATTATAAGCTCAACAATGATAACAATTTTATTACATGTACCTATAGCTCTGGACGAGAAAATGCAACATACTATGATACAATTGGTTATCTTGTCAAAAACATTCTTGTTTCTAGCCAAATTAATCCACAAGAAACGATTAATGATTTTATTAAAGGAACACGTGAAAAATTATTTGAAGCATATGATTATCCTGCAGGTGTACCATTAAATTATTTAAAAAATGTTAGTTTAGAAACAAGGAAAAATCTCTCCCATGTTTTTGCATATGAAAAAACAATTGGAGAAGTTAATAGTGCGCCAGTATTCATGAATGGTGATGATAAAGAAAATATATTTACCGTTGATGGTATGAACTTTGAAAAGATGAATATAGGATGCTTGGATTCACAATACAATCTTGTATTTATGCTTGAAGAGTGCTCAGATAAAGTAATTGTTAAGTGTCAATTTAAGGATGCAGTATATGAAGACAAAGCAATAGAGGTTTTATTAGATAGCTATGAGACACTACTTGAAAGCATTTTAACTAAACCTAAACTTCCAATTAAAGACCATAGCATTTCTAAAAATATACCAGCAAATGAAACTAGTGTCGAAATGCAAGGGATCAAATATCATCAATATCTTGAGTATTTCGCTGAAAAGCTTCCAGAAAAACTAGCTGTAAGCTATGATGGAGAAAATATTTCCTATGCCGAGCTCAACCGTAGAAGTAATATTTTAGCAAAAAAACTTATTCAGTATACTCAAGGAAAAAATATTGCTGTCGGTGTTGCAGTAGAAAAATCCCAGGTATTTTTAACAAGTATATTTGCTATTATGAAAGCAGGAGCTTACTATGTTCCATTAGATAAGAATTATCCACGTGAGCGATTGCAGTATATAGTGGATAATTCTGGTATGAAGTTTTTAGTTTCAGATGGAACTTTTGATGATATGGGATTAGATTATTCTAAAGTTACCGTAGTATCTCCAGTTATCACAGATGAAGTTTCTTCTAATCTTACTGTTAATAACGGCCTAGCAAGTACTGCTTATATGATTTATACTTCTGGAACAACTGGTAGACCAAAAGGTGTCAAAGTCACACATGCAGGAGTTGAAAATGTTGTAAAAGAGCAAGAACGTCTGTTCAATGTTAATTCAAAGGATAGAGTTACATTCTTTGCTTCTGTGTGTTTTGATGCTTCTGTTTTTGATATCTTAATGGCCATTGGACATGGAGCTACTTTAGTATTCTCTTCCCGAGAAAAAATGGGAACGGGTGTGAGGTTACACGGTTTTCTTAAAGATGAACAAATAACTGTTACAACCTTACCTTCATCAGTTTTAGCATCAATGGAAAATGAGAATCTTCCAGATTTAAGAGTTATTGTAACTGCTGGGGAGCCTTGTACAGATGATATCAAGAATAATTGGTGTATAGATCATGAATTTTATAATGCGTATGGGGTCACAGAAGCGACAATATGGAATACAACAAGTAAATGCGATGTAAATAAAAAGGTAATGATCGGAAAACCAATAGCCAATACTGATTTACGTATTGTAAATCAAGATGGAAATTTTTGCCCTAAAGGAGTTACAGGTGAATTGTTAATTGGTGGAATATCATTAGCGGAAGGATATGCTGGATTAAAGGAATTAAATGAAAAACGCTTTATCTATATAGAAGGAAATCGTTTTTATAGAACAGGGGATCTGGTTCGATTAGACTATTCAGGTGAAATTGATTATGTTGCACGAGCTGATAATCAAGTTAAAATCCATGGTTATAGAATTGAATTAGAGGAAATTGAAAAAGTAATTCAGAATCTTTCCAAGGTAAAAAATGCAATTGTTCTTCTTATACAAAAAGGTAATGATAAACAACTTGTTTCTTACGTAGAGCCAAAACCGCAGGAGAATTTGTCAGAACAAAATCTTAGAAATGATTTAGAACCTATTTTGCCACATTATATGATTCCTGATAAGGTATTTCTGACAGAATATATGCCGCTAACGCAAAATGGGAAAATTGACCGCGAACGCTTAAAACAACAAGCTCTGGAAGAAAGTCAAAATCGGAATGTCATTTTACCAGCAACTCCAAAAGAAGTTGCAGTAGTAGCGGTCCTCCAAAAGTATGTGGAAAATGATGAGATTTCAATGACAGATACTCTATTAGAATTGGGAATTGACTCGATCAATATCTATAATTTGATGGTAGATATTGAAAAAGAATTTGGAGTGGACTTAAAGATTGAGGACTTGCTCAAAAATATAAGTGTATCTGCATTATGCCAGATTATTTATGATGAAAACAATCAGTCAAACCTTATTCTACAGAAAAAACCACAAGATGTACCAACTAGATTATCTGAAAAACAAAAGGGAATTTGGATTGCTAGTCAATTGAAAAAGGAAACACGTGAATATAATATTCCGATTGCTTTAAAATTAACTGGTACATTGGATAAATCAGCTTTGAATAAAGCTTTGAATAAGATTGTGGAGCGACATAATATATTACATACTAGATACTATCTATCTGGTGATGATATCTTATGTGATTTAGATGATAACTTTTCTTTTGAGATTCCAGTTGAAAATATATCAGAGTTAACAACTGAACAAAAACATCTTAAAATTCAACGTGAAATCACAGCTATGAAGCTTGTTAATTTAAGGCCTGATGAATATCCATTATTCAAGGTTAAGCTTTTACAAGCAACTGCTGATGAGCATTATTTCTTGTTTACAATTCATCATTTTATCGCAGATGGATGGTCATTCAAGATTATCTTTACTGAGCTTAAGCATTATTATAACTTTTATCGTACTGGAACGAATTTTGAAGAAGAACCTTTGGAATATCAATATGAGGATATCGGCTATACAGAGTACATTAAGCATGATGAAGAACTTGATAAAAAACGTGAAACCTATTGGCAAAACAAATTTGAAAATGAAAATTCTATTCTCAGTATGCCCGAAGATTATCCACGTCCTCTTGTTATGGATCACGTAGGTAGAAATGTTTATACAATTATAAATTCTAGAAAGTATGCAGAAGTTGAAAAGTTTGCACAGCAACATGGAATAACCGTATTTAGCTTCATGACTTCAATTTTGGGAATTTTACTTAGAAGATATTCTGGAAAAGAAAGCATTAATATTGGTTTCCCAATGCTTGGTCGTGATAATAAATACAGTCAAAAAATGATTGGAATGTTTATCGATACGACCGTTGCTAAGCTGAATGTAGATCCAAATCTCAATTTTAAAGAATATCTTAATACGGTGGCGAATGAAATTATTTCTTCTATGGATATGGGAGAAATTGGTTTGAATCGTATTGTTGAAGCTGCCAATCCTCCTCGGAGTTCTGATAATACTCAACTATTTCAAGTACTCATCAATATGATTGATTTTAACATTGATGTAAATGGTTTAGATGGTTTGACATTAGATGTTATAGAAGATGATGTTCAAGAAGCTAAGTATGATTTTACATTCTATCTTACAGAAAATACAGATGGTCTTCAAATAAGATTGAATTACTATTCAAGCGTATATAGTCAAGAAACAGCACAACTCATTTTAAATCAGTATGTTTGGTTAATTGAAACGATTATTGAAGATGCTTCTAGAAGAGTTGGTGAGTATAGGCTAGCAAAGAAAATAGCTTTTTCTGAAGGTATGATGACTAAAAATTGTAATGATTCGAATTTGTTAGCTTATACAGCGCTAGAAAACATTACAAATAATAGCGAAGGGCTTAACTTTGAATACAGAAATAAAGTCTACCATAGTAGAGATATCCAAGAACAAGCAACTCAAATTTTCGAAGAACTTAAAAATAGGAATGTTCCTAAAGGATGTGTCATTGCCATCAGTGGTTTAAGAGAACCACGAATGATCGCTGCCATTTTAGCCGTTTTGAAATGTGAATCCTTATTTACAATTATTGATTCACAGTGGCCAAAGGGAAAGATTGACGAAGCCTTGCAGGCAACAAATAGTTCGTACTTTATTGATTTAATGGACCGTGAAACTAAAGTTCTAGAAGTACAATCACAAAAAGTACAATACTCACTTAATGATAGCAGTTATATTGCTATGACTTCTGGTACTACAGGGAAACCTAAAGCTATTTTAGGAAGTAATAGTACAGTTAATCATTTTATTGATTGGGAAATTCATCACTTTGATTTAAATTCTAATGATAGGTTTGCTATACTTTCAGGAATTTCGCATGATCCGATTTTAAGAGATATATTTGTACCTTTAACATTGGGTGCGTCACTTGTTTTTCCAGATGAATCCGAGTTGGTTCAAAATGATTTATTCAGATATTTAAAAGAAAGTAATATTAGTGTTGCTAACATTACTCCAAGCTTAGCTGAAGCGATTATTTTAGGGGCTAAACGCCATCCAAACAAAAAACTGTCACACCTTCGCTTCTTATTTTTTGGAGGCGAAAGGTTGAGGAAATCAACAGTTCAAGCTCTAAAAAAGATTGCACCAAATTGTCGAATTGTTAATTATTATGGAACAACAGAAACACCGCAAGGAATGTCATTTATTGAGTATAGTGAGGAAGCTCTTAATAGTTTAGGAGAATATCTGCCAATAGGACCTGGTATTGACGATGTTAAGATTGTGTTAACAGATGAATCAGGTGAAGAGGTATCTATTGGAGAAATTGGGACAGTTCATGTATGTACAAAGTATTTGGCTAAAGGGTACTTGACAGAAAATTCAAATCAAATCACCCCATTTTCATCTCAGTCCAATATTTATAATACTGGAGATCTTGGCCGTTATAGACTAGATGACAGTATTGATATTTTAGGGAGAAAAGACGGTCAGATAAAACGATACGGACAGCGAATTGAACTTGGTGAAATTGAAAGTGCAGTGACACGCTACGGTGATGTAGATTATGCTAAAGCGCTTTTCTACAAAGATAATATCTATGTTTTTGTAACTACAGTTAATGAATTTGATGAGCAAAAGTGTAAGGATAGTCTTCTTAATTATCTTCCTGTATATATGATACCAAGTAGGATTATAACGATACCTTCTATTCCGCTAACAAGAAATGGAAAAATTGATAGCAGACAACTTGAAAAACTAATCGATAATACTAGTGCTTTGGTTGTTGATAAACAAGTTTTATCAGAAACAGAAAAAATGGTTAAAACAGCCTGGGAAGAAGTTCTTGAACTTCATATGATTCCGTCTGACAAAGCATTTTTTGAGGTTGGTGGGACTTCTATGAAGCTTTTAACCTTACAACAAAACTTAGAAGAACAATTCCAAAGAGAAATCCCGATAACGGTCTTATTTAATAATCCGACAATTAGAGCCTTATCTAAATATTTAGATAAAGATAAAAAACAAGCAGAAAGCAACATACAATCTGCTTTTGAAGAAGCTCAACAGCGTAGGAAGAAAGCAACATTATTTATGAAACATAATGCTAAAAGGAACTAATAGAAAGGGAGATGAAAATGGAAAATGCTATTGCTATCGTAGGGATGGACTGCAAATTTCCGGGTGCAAATAATCTTGATGAGTATTGGGAAATATTAAAAAATGGAGAATGCGTAATCAAAGACTCTATTGATGATAGTGATGATAAAAATTTTGTTAACAAAGCTTTCTCTTTAGATAATATTGATAAGTTTGATGCAAAATTCTTCAACATTAGTAAGAGAGATGCTGAATATATGGATCCTCAACAAAGATTAATGCTGGAATCAGCTTGGAAAGCTGTGGAAAATGCTGGTTATAATACTAAAAACATAACAGAGAAAACCGGAGTTTTTATAGGTAGTGGAATCAGTTCATACTTAGTTCATAATGTCATCCCTAGCCTAAAAAATAATGGGATTAGTTTAGACAAAGTTATGTCGCAAGCTTTTCATGGGAACAGCTCTGATTATATTTCTAGCCGAATTTCATATAGTATGAATTTAACGGGGCCATCTTTAACGGTTCAAACTGCATGTTCTTCGTCGTTAACAGCGCTTCACATGGCTTGTCGCAGCTTATTAACCTATGAATGTGACATGGCTTTATGTGGCGGAGTTTCTGTTAATGCCGCACAAGGAAAAGGCTATAGATATGTTAAAAATGAAATTTATTCACAATCTGGCCACTGTCTTCCATTTTCAGAGGATGCAGATGGAACTATCTTTAGTGGAGGCTTAGGAACCATTGTTTTACGACGCCTGGAAGATGCAATTGAAAACAATGATTATATCTATGCGGTAATTCGTGGAAGTGCGATTAATAATGATGGATCTGAAAAGATGTCCTATACTGCTCCAAGCGAAACTGGACAAACCAGTGTTATTTTAGATGCTTTAGCTTTTGGTGACATTTCTCCAGAAAGTATTTCTTATATTGAAGCACATGGAACAGGGACTAGTATGGGGGATCAAATTGAAGTTGCTTCATTTAAACGAATTTTTGAACATTCAGGCAATGAAGTTAAGCTTGGGTCAGTAAAAGGTAATATAGGACACGCACTTGCCGCTGCCGGGATAGCATCGCTTGTTAAAACTGTACTGTGCTTAGAAAAAAAGCATCTTTGTCCATCGTTATATAATAATCAAGAAAATCACCAATTTGGACTTTCAGGTAGCAACCTAAATCTCGTAAGTGATTTTGAAGAATGGGAGAATAAAGATTACCCATTACGAGCATGTATTGGTTCTCTTGGCATGGGTGGTTCAAATGCATATGTTGTCTTAGAAGAATATAACAGGAAGCCGGTTGAGTGTTTAAAAATAAAAGAAGATAGAACAATAAAATTTCTTAAACTATCTGCGAAATCCGAAAATTCTTTAAAACAGATGAAAAAGGCCTTGTATCAATATTTATTGGAAAATGCAGTAGATGATCAGGTTCTTAATCTTATTTATAATTTCCAACGCGAGACGTTCTCATGCCGAACACTTATTTATTATCAAGATCGTAAGGAATTATTGGATAAATTAAAAGAAGATAATGTAGAGGACGATACTTCCATCTTTGAACAGGCTGATAATACTCAAGAAATTCTTGATATTGGAAAGCGCATGGACATTGAAACATCCGAAATTATACAAATATGTAAAGCAATCAAGAACTCTTGGGAAGAAGGTATAGACATTCAATTTGAACAGACTGTTCCAAGTACTGTAATGAAGCAGCCTCTTCCTGGCTATTTCTTCGAACATAAATCATTTTGGATGCAACCAGAGTCAGAGGAGATTATTGAGGCAGCAGAGACTTCATCCTCAAAAGAAGAGACTGCTATCAGTCAAGAGGAGGTTAAACTTGAGTACTATGTGAAAGAAGTCTGGACAAATTATCTAGGTGTAGATGAAGAGGACTTTTCAACAGACTTTTTCGAGCTAGGTGGAAATTCTATCATAGCTTATCAAATGCTTGCAGATATTGAAGAGCATTTTAACATCGAGTTAGATGTTGAAGACATGCTTGAAAATCCGACAGTAGATCATATGACAAGTATAATTCAGAAATTACTTGTCTAGAAAGGAGGATAAGACAAATGGAATATTATCCATTATCATATCAACAACAAAAATTATATAGGTATTCTAAAGTTCATGCAGATGATACTGAGTATAATGTTCTCCAAGGAATTGAACTAAAGCAGCCACTAAATAAAAAGCATTTTGAGCAAGTAGTTAGAAGAATTCTGATAGAAGAACCTATCTTAAGATGTCGAATTGTTGAAAAAGATTTTGCTCCTGTTCAATTTGCAGCAGATATTACCGACTATGCAGTAACATATAAAAATATAAACGATGAAGAATTAAAAACAGAGATTAAAAATTTAGAGACTGAACCGTTTAAAGTCGAAGGTGGTCCATTATTCCAAATAGTTGTCTTTTTGCTCAGTAGTGGTAAGACAATACTGTTTTTAAGATTACACCATATTATTTGTGATGGATGGTCATTTCAACTTTTAATGAAGAAGTTTACTACATATTATTTTGATACAGATAAAGGAAATGCTTCGTCAATTAAACCGCCCGATTATACATATTATGATTATGCTTATGAACAGACTCTTCCATCTACAGCCGAGAAATATGTTAAACGTAGAGACTTTTGGGAGAAAATGACAAATGAAAATACTACAGAATTAAATCTTCCATACAGTTTTGCTCAAAAGCAAAAGTATACACGTATTGGAAATCGTAAATTGTATCACATGAGTCGTAAGCAAAGTAAGAAGATAGAAGTTTTTTGTAGGGAGCAAAAGATTTCACCATTTACACTTTTAGTCAGTGCTTATGGTGCTTTATTCTCGCGCTTGTCTGGTGAGAAGAAATTAAGTATTGCTGTTCCAGTTGCTAATCGTTTTAAGAGAAATACGATGGTTATCTGTGGTTATTTTACAAATACTATTCCTTTGGATTTTGATTTTTCTGAGAAAAAATCAGTTCAAGAAAGGTTAAAACAACAACACAGAGATTTCATGGGAATGATTTCAAAATCGGATGTAGACATTGATTGTCCATGTAATACAATGTTTGTCTTTCAAAATCGTCCTAACATAGGAATTGAAGAAAGAAATGATTTAAAATATTTACGTCTTAGCAATGGGAAGAGTAAATATGATGTGAGTCTATCAGTAACGTTTGAAGATGCTTGTTATGTATTTGAATGGGAATATATGTGTGAGCTTTTTAGTGAAGTTCGAATAGATGATTTCAATCGATATCTTTTTCAACTTCTAGATGGATACGTAGATCAGCCCAATGAATTTACGAGTCGAATAAGTCTTTTAAATGATTCGGAAATCGAACTTCAGAAAAAAAATTGGAACGAAACAACTGTAGATTTTCAAGATTCAGATAAATCTCTAAAAGAACTTTTTGAAACGGCTGTTCAAAAGTATAAAAAACAACCTGCCTTGATTTTTGAAGACGACTCTCTCAGTTATGAAGAATTAAATAGTTTAGTTAATGTTTTATGTCAAAAGTTGCGGCAAAAAGGGGTTAAAAAAGGGCAAATTATTCCTATTTTGTTTGATAGAAGTTTTGAAATGTTGGTAGCAATTCATGCGATTCTTAAGCTAGGATGTGCGTATTTGCCTCTGGATACTGAATTACCAGATGAACGGATGAAATTTATTGTTTCTGATTCGGGGAGTCATATTATTCTTACCTCGGAAAAATTTGCGTCTCGTCTTCCCAAAGATATTAAAAGTTTTTGTATAAGCCTCAAGAATTTAACTGGACAAGCTAATAATCCTGATACGATGATAAATGGAGATGATAAAGCTTATGTGATATATACTTCAGGTTCTACTGGTAATCCCAAAGGGGTTATTAATACTCAAGCTGGAATTGTAAATCGCTTATTGTGGATGCAAAAGCAGTTTCCACTTGAACCTAATAAAAGAGTTCTTCAAAAAACTTCATATACATTTGATGTTTCTGTATGGGAATTGGTGTGGCCATTACTTACAGGAGCGACTATAGTAATTGCTAAACCTGATGGTCATAAAAATCCAGAGTATATTACTGATATTATTACTTCAAAAAGTATTAATACTATCCATTTTGTACCTTCCATGTTAAAGAAATTTTTAAGTACAGATAAGTGTACTGAATGTTACTCATTGGAATATGTTATCTGTAGTGGAGAAGCACTAGATGCGACAACGTGTTTTGATTTTTATTCCAAGCTTGATGCTCAATTAGTTAATTTATATGGTCCGACAGAAGCCGCTATTGATGTTTCATGTTGGTTAGTGAAAAAGCAAAGTGAGAATCCTATAATTCCTATCGGTAAACCTATTGCAAACATGAAGTTGTATAAATTAAATGATGAGCTAATGTTTGAACCACCAGAAGTACCAGGGGAACTATATATTTCTGGAATTGGATTAGCAAAAGGATATTTAAATAATGAAGAAAAGACCAAGGATAGCTTTTTAGAATGTCCGTGGTCCAGTGTTAAACCATTTGAAAGACTCTATAAAACAGGGGATATTGTCAAAATTGATGAAAATGGGAATTTTCTATACATCAATAGAAAAGATTTCCAAGTCAAAATTCGGGGACAGCGTGTTGAACTTGCAGAAATTGAAAATAAAATTCAAGAACTGGATTTTGTAGATGATGCAATAGTTATGGTAAGAAAAAAATCTGATGGGCAACAAGTATTGGTTGCTTTTGTCAAGGCAAGTAAGAAAGATAAAAAGTCTATCACAACGTTCTTATCTAAGCATTTGATGGACTACATGATTCCTCGAGTATTTTGTTTTATTGATGAAATTCCAACAAATGTCAACGGGAAAGCAGATCGTAAAAAATTGATGACTTACTCTATAGAATTTGAAATTGAGCAGTACAGTAAGCCTCAAACTTTCTATGAAGAATTGGTTTGTTCGACTGTTGGTCAAGTTTTAGGTATTTCAAGGGTCAGCAGAGATGCAAACTTTTACGATTTAGGCGGTACTTCTTTAAGCATATACGATGTAAAAATAGCTCTTGAGAAAAAATTACAGAAAAAAATTCCATTTGAGCTTATCCTTGGCAAAGATATTGTTAAAGATATTGCGCTATCTTTGGAGAACTATCTTGATCATAAGGCTAAAAAATCGGATCTTATTGAAATTCAGTCGGAGCTTGATGAGTTTCAAAATTTACCATATGAAGTACGTGCCCGAAATGATGATAATCAAAACATTCTCTTGACAGGTGCAACTGGATTTTTAGGAGCCTATCTTTTGCGACAATATCTTGACAAAGCTCCAGCGGCAACAATGCATTGTCTAATTAGAGCTGAAAACTTAGATCTAGGTTTCAAACGTATCAAAGAGAATATGCAATATTGGGGCATATGGAAAGATGAAGACAGTAAGCGTTTAAAAGTTTATTGTGGTGATCTTACTAAATATAATTTAGGTTTATCTCAAGAACAGTTAGATTTCTTAAGTGATAACATTGATGTCATCTGTCACAATGGTGCTAATGTTAATTTTGCCCTCTCGTATGATCAGATAAAAATTACGAATGTTGAAGGTACTAAGAGAATTCTAAAATTATTGGAATCTGGAAAAAGGAAGAGCATGGCCTATGTATCAACAATTTCAATTTTTGCAAAACAGGATTATAAAAAAGGCCTTGTTACCGAAGAACAACAACCGTTAGACGTTAATAATTTAAAACTCGGCTATGCAAAATCTAAATATGTAACAGAAAAGATTCTTCGTGAGTATATGAACAGGAATTACGACGTTGAAATCTTTAGAGTAGGTCGAATTATGGGTTCCAATGATGGAGGAAAAGAGAACAAAGACATGTTCTACAAAATGGTAGAATTTTGCCAGCAAATACAAATGTATCCAGATATTTCTATGAATTTTAATGGAATACCAGTAGATACTGTAAGCAGTTTAATTGTCTATGCCTCGCTTTATCAAAAACACTCTAAAATATATCACATAGTTAATCCTGATGTAAACGTAACAGTAAAGCTATTTGATGTTTTTGGAGATAATGATATGGCTAAAGTTTCATGGGATATTTGGTATGAAAAATGTATGGAATATTCCGATTTAGGAGATCCTCTAGCAAGACAGGTAGCAGTTGGAATTGGTAAAGAATTGGACAGACAGAGTATCTTACTTGATCTAAGTAATACTCAGGCTCTTGCGTGGGAAGCAGGAATAGAACTTCCTGATATCAAGAGAATTGTTCAAAAAAAGATTAACAGTTGATTTTAATATAAAAGTAAAGGAACTTACAATAATTGTAGGTAAGTAAGAAAGGTGAATGCTATGCAAGCAGAAAAATATACACGTTTAATCCAAAGAATGGAAGTTCAAGCAAAATTAACTTGGAATCGAGAAATTAAGTTAATTCGAGAAAATATTACAGATCCGAACGCTAAACTTAGAATTTTAGAAATTGGAAGTGGCCCAGGGGTTATTACAAAGAAACTTTGTGAATTATTCCCTGATGCTCAACTTACCTGTCTTGAATTAGATAGTGATTTTGTTGAGTATAGTAAAACAGCACTTCCAGATGACTATAAAGAACGTGTAGAAATTTTAAAGGGTGATATCACTCAGATTGATCTTGATGAGGAAGTCTATGATATTGTTTATGCAAGACTTGTTTTACAACATGTTCATGGCGTTGATAAGGCATTAACAAATGTCTATAAGGCCTTGAAGAAAGGCGGTAAAATGTTAATTACTGATATTGATGAAGGTTTATTTGGGATTATTGACCCAGAGGTTCCTGAATTGTCATATGTATATGGACAGCACATCCAAGAACAAGTATTAGAAGGAGGAGATCGCTACATTGGTAGAAAATTATGGAGAATGTTGAAAAATGCAAACTTTAGCACAGTTGATCTTGATTTGATCCCAGTTAATAGTGATGAAGTTGGTATTAATACTTTTCTTCCACAAGTTGATTATGAAGAAATGGAAACAATGATTGAGAATGATTTGTTAAATCAAGATGATATTGACAAGGTGAAAATTGCTGCTGATAAATTCTTGAAGTCGGATTATCCTTTTGCATTACTCGTTCTTTTCTTCGTTGTCGGTATAAAGTGAGGAAGATATGACAAATAAAAATGCTCGCCTTTATACAATTCAAGTACTAAGTTCGCTTTCTATTTGGGTAACATTGGTTTCTTGTTTTTGGAAGATTGGCTTTTCTCAAAATTTATCGCCGATTAAATTGGGGTTAATGTCATTTAGTTTTTCTGGAGCAATGGCCTTATTTAACGCTTTTATGACAGTGTTAGTGAAACCAATATATTCTAAAATTATCATGTTGGTCACTTTGGCTATAGATATTGTCCTTTATATGCTATTATATTCGGCAAATCTAAATCAAAGTATTATTTATGTATATATTTTTTTAATCGCAGCATGCTTTTCAAGTGTTAGTATTTCTAAAGATAAAATCTTTGAAGTTACTTCACTGAAAGGTGCAGATGCAAGTGAGAAAATTTTTAAATTCATGCGGTTTATTGGGCCTATTGTTGGTGGAATTATAGTAGAATTTCTCAATTTTAAAAATATTATGTTATTAAATGTGATATTGCTTTTTCTAAGTATCCTTACCGTTTTAACAATTGAAAGTCCAGTAACGAATATTGAACTTGAAAAAAAAGAGTCAAAATATATTACAAGTAACATATATGAGAAAAATGCTGGAGTCTTTCATGTGTTTTTGCTAATGGCTTTTATTATCTCTATTACTATTCAAATGATTGATGCACAACTAGTAACAGTTTTTCATCTTATAACAAATGTTTCTGCTGTTTCCTTTGGTTTATGTATTGGGATTTCAGGCATTGGAGTATTTTTAATCTCGTCTTATTTTGAAAAATATTTTATAAGAGAATTATTTTTATATATTGGTTTTCTTGTTATGGGAATTTTAATGATTTTTGCGGGCTCATATTTTGCAAGTCATCAAACAATACCTCTTTTACTTATATTTTCTATGTTTTTAATTGGTGGGCTTAGTTGGCAAATGATTATGACAACTCAGGAAAATATTATTAAGAGTATATCCAATCGTGAAAAAATGCTGACACTTTTTTCAATTATAGGCATCATACTAGTCATCTCATATTCTTTAGGAGCACTTAGCAGTGGATTTATAGTAACTAAAATTGGAATTGCGACTTTGTATTCATGGGTTGGTTATGCCTTGACTATAACTGGAGTTTTGGGAAAAATTATCGTAACTACTATCTTTAATTCTAGGAACCAATTAACCGAGGATGTAAAAAAATATCAGTGAAGAAAAATGTTTGGAGGTTTTAAGTGGAAAATATTATGCGAATAGACAATATCACAAAAACTTACGATGGGGTTGCTGTGGTAAATAACTTAAGCTTTAGTCTAAAAAAAGGGCATATTTTAGGATTTCTTGGACCGAATGGAGCAGGGAAAAGTACAACCATCAACATGATTAGTTCACTAATACATCAAGATGCAGGTCACATATATTATAAAGAAGTTGATGTAGAAAAATGTCGAAAAAAATTTAAAAATGAAATTGGAGTAGTACCACAAAGTCTAGCAATTTATGAGGACCTAACAGCTTATCAAAATTTAAAATTTTTTGCAGAGCTATATGGAGTATCTAAAGATAAAGTTGAAGAAGTCTGTATTTATGCTCTCAATTTTGTCAATTTGGAGAATGTTAAAGACAAAAAGGCGAAAACTTTTTCAGGTGGCATGAAGCGTCGACTTAATATCGCCTGTAGTCTTGTCAATTCACCGGAATTAATAATTCTTGATGAACCTACAGTAGGCATTGATCCGCAATCACGAAATTTTATACTTGAAGCAATAAAGAAACTTCGAGATCAAGGTGTATCTGTTATCTATACGACGCATTATATGGAAGAGATTGAAGCAATAGCTGAGGATGTTATTATTGTTGATCACGGTCAAAAATTAGTTGATGATACGATTGACAATATTCGAGAGAATTATTCTAAACAATCTATTGTGTCCATCAGAGCAGATAAGTTTGATCAAAATTTGAAAGAAAAAATCCTAACAATAGCAGGTGTAGACTCTGTGTCAATTGATGGAAACCTTATTAAAATCAACATTAATACTGAGGTAAATGATAAAGTACTTAATGATATAACAAGCACATTTAGTCAAAGTAACTCTTCTATATCATCTATTAATTCTTTAAATTTAAACTTAGAAGATATCTTCTTAGAATTAACTGGAACAAAATTGAGAGATTAGGTGATTTTATGATGAAAAAATGGAATCTAATTAAATTTGACATAAGTTATAATATTGCAAAAAAACCAGTTATTTTAGTCTACCTTTTTGTATTTCCATTCTTAATATTTGCATTATTGGGGTACTTAACTACTGCTAATTTTTCAGGGGGGATATCATCTTTTGATTACTATGGTTTGACTATTATAATTTACTTTCAACTAACAATGGGAACTATGGTATCTAATATGATTATGGAAGAAAATGTTAAGCTTCCTAATATGAGAATTGCCTATAGCTTAGAAGATGAAAACTATATTTATATATCAAAAATAATTGCTTTAACATTGGCTAATGCTATTTCAATTGGAGTTTACATGCTTTTATTAATGGGAATTTATCATGTCAATTTTGGTACCAATCCATTGATGGTTTATATTACGTATATGATACTTGGGTTTTTCTCAACTTGTTTGGGAGCTACTCTTTGTATAGGCCTTAAAGATGAATCTGCATGTAATAATATTTTAGGTGTTGTTCAGATTATTCTTTGTATATTTGGTGGAATCTTTTTCCCAATAACTTACCTTGGGAAGATCGGTATATTTTTATCTAATTTCTCAATTGTAAAGTGGATTAACTTTGGTATAGGTAGTTATGTGTATGGTCAAAATATAAAAGGGCAACTAATTGTTTGGGTATTTTCTTTACTTTTGGCAGTGCTGCTTTTATTTGCGGCTCGGAAAATGTTTAAAATTCAGCTTTTTATACACTGAGTTATTTATCTGACAGTTATGTTTTAAAAGGAAAATTATGAGAAAAATATTTAAATGTTTTCAAATCAATATTACTCGCAATTTTAACGATAATATGGGAGTAATATTTTCGGTAATTATTATGCCATTAGTCGTTGTTGCATCTTTTTATGCGACAAACTTACCTAATGCAACTGAAAAAATTGCTGTGATTGGGGGAACTGAAACATTTACTCAATATCTTGATAACAATCAGATTTCTTACGATAAGCTAAAAGCTCTCCCAGAAAAACAAGATATTTATATGAGAAATTACAGCGGTGTCATTAAAAAACAAAACGGGAAAGTAACAGTTATATCATATAAAGGACCACAATATAGACGGGGACTTCAACTTATCACAAAACAAAAGTATCGTTCTGATGAAGAAAAAAATAATTCAGAGAAATTTCCAAATGCCTTTTATTTATCACTGAGTATTCTTCTGGTTCAAGCAGTTCTTAATATGAGGTTGTTTGTCAATGATAGAATTAATGATACTTTCAAAAGATTGCGAGTAATCGGTATAAAGAACAGTCAATACTTGAGTTCTCATCTGTTATTTAATTGGGCAGCTTTATTTATCCCTTTTGGTCTTGTTAATGTCATTTGTAATCGATTATTTTTCGGATCTTCTATGACAGAGGATTTGAAAGTTATTTTAATCAGTTTTATAGTTACTGGACTATTTTCAGCACTCGCAGTTTTGATTTGTACACTTGTCAAGGATAATGGTTCTGCTATTATGGTTGGTAATATTGTTGCGTGCTTTACTGTATTATTATCAGGGATGTTTGGTAATTTTCATAATAAAATTTTGGGAGCTATCAGTCAGTGTATGCCTCAGAAAATCAGCTTTAATTGGGTTAACGAAATTTTTTATCATGGCGATATTGTAGGAGGAAACTTCTTATTAATTTTAATTATGTTTACAGTTTCAATGCTATTGGCAGTAGGACTCTGCAATAGGTCGAATCAATATAGTAGTTAAAATAAGGGGTGAAAGCATGGCAAAATTTATTGATATTTTTAAAAAAAATATATCCGAACATAGAGGCAAAAAACTTTATACCTATTATGAAGGATATGATGTTATAGATTCTGTAACATATAGTGAATTTGATTCTAGAGTAAAAGACTTTGGAGGCTATCTCCAGAGTCTTGATAGCAAAGGTGAACGTGCACTTATTTTATTACCGTCGGGAGTGGATTATCTGACTGCATATTTTGCATGTTTATTTACGCAAACAATTTGTATTCCAATGAATGTAGTTGATGATCAAAGTAAAGCTGAAATGGTAAAACAAATTATTGAGAATAGTGATGCTCAATATATTATTACCTCTACAAAATATCGCGCTAGTCTTGAGTATTGGTTTGGTAGTTTAGTTGAAGATTTAATGATTTGTTATATAGATGATTTTGTTAAATCAAGTTTTGTTGAAGAAGAAATTTGTGATGAGCAAATAGCTTACTTGCAGTATACTTCTGGTTCTACAAGTCAAGCTAAAGGTGTTAAGGTTACATATAACAATATTTATGCAAATTGCTTAATAATGAAAAATCACTTTGCTTTTAGTGATAAAGATATCTTTACTACATGGTTGCCGTTTTATTTTGATATGGGACTTATTGGCTCAGCAATTAATACTATTTTTAATGCCTCTTCAAACTATTTTACTTCTGCAGAAGGTTTTATGAAATCACCTATTTCATGGTTAAATGCAATCAGTATTTATCACGGTACAATACTTATTGCTCCCAATTTTGCCTATGAGATGTGTTCTAATATCCCCACGGAAGAAATGAAAGACATCGATTTATCATCAGTTAGATTAACAATTAACGGTTCTGAACTTGTTAGGTATAGCACATTACATGCATTGGCAGAAAAAATGAAAAAATATAAACTAAATCCTCTGTCATTTAATCCTGCATATGGGCTTGCAGAAAATACCTTAATTGTTTCGGCGCACTATCCTGAAAAAGGCTACCAACATGTAACTATAGATGGTGAAAAATTGAGAAATAACATTATTGAATTCAGTGATGAGGGATTAGATATTGTCTCTTGTGGTGCCACCTGTGAAGGTGTTGAAGTCAAAATTGTTGGGTTAGAGAATAAACATTTACTTACTGAAGATGAGATTGGAGAAATTTGGATTTCTGGTCAGAGTGTTACACAAGGATACTGGAATCTTGATGAAGAAACTAGTTTTAATAATTTCCTCCCAAATGAAAACCAACCATATTTTGCAACAGGTGATTTAGGCTTTCTGCATAATGGTTTCCTTTATGTCGTAGGACGAAAAAAGGATATGGTTATTATAAGAGGGAAAAACTTTTATTCGCAAGATATTGAAGAGATTATTTTGAAAAATACAGATAATAAGCTAAAAAACGCAATTGCTTTTGCTATAGATATTAATAATACAGAAGAACTTACTATTATGGCAGAATTAAGTGACAATGTTACAGATATTCATGAAGAATTAGCATCTATGATTAAAAATATAGTAGCAATGAATTGTAAGATTGTTCCATATGATATCGTACTTTATCAGGAAGAAGCTTTACCGCGTACAGGTAGCGGCAAAATTCAAAGACAAAGTTGTAAAAAATTATACTTAGAATATAACACAACAAATGTGAAAGGTAATTAGCAATGGAAGCTATAATTGAAGTAAGTGAAGTTGTAAAAAATTATAATGATCGTGACCATGTTTTAAAAGGAATTAATTTAAGTTTTGAAGCTGGTACATTTAATGTATTACTTGGTCAAAGTGGTTCAGGAAAATCTACTTTATTAAATATCATGTCTGGATTACTAAAGCCAACTTCAGGGACAATTTTAATTAACAAGAAAAATATTAATAATTTTAAAGAGAAGCAATTAGCTTCTCTACGTAGAAATACGATTAGCAATATTTATCAGGATTATATGCTTTTGCCAGAGTTAACTGTTCAGGAAAATATTGAGCTTGGGATGAGTAAAAACAATTTAAATCTTAATGATATAGCAAATAAATTAGGAATTATTAATTTGTTAGATAAATACCCTGATGAATTATCAGGAGGCCAAAAACAGCGCACGGCAATTGCGCGTGCAATAATAAAAAAACCTGATCTGCTCTTTTGTGATGAAGCAACAGGGGCATTGGATGAAGAAAATAGCAAACAGGTTATAGAGTTGTTACATGATGTTGTTAAAACTTATGGTATAACTGTTATTTTTGCAACACATAATCTAAAAATATCTTTGACAGCGAATAGAATTATAACAGTTGGAAATGGATTAGTCGTTCAGGATAAGCAGAATGAGTCTCCGCTTTTACCATCAGAAATAAATTGGGGGATTAATATATGAGAAGTATTTGCAAACAATCATTAGGATATTTTAGGAGAAACAAATTAAATGTTTTGATTTTATCTATCCTTGCTTTCCTGACTTCATTTATGTATTTCTTTGTGGAATGCTCCATTGATGGTAATTTAACTTGGCTCTCTCCTAAAACTCAATTAAATAATGGACAAAATGAGTTATTAATTGGTCTTAATTCAAATAAAATATTGGCTTTAACGTTTCTTATATGTCTAACATCAGTTTCTTGTTTTATTTTTTATATGTTTTATAAAAAATGTTTTGATTTAAATCGAAAAAACCTTGGTTGTTACCGTGCTTTGGGTTTTACCCAGAGACAAATTACAGGTATTTACATTGCAATTACTTCAATCATTAGTTTTGTTTTTTTGTTACTGGGATTAGTGGTTGGTTATTATTATTCGTATATATTACTTGATACTTATCAAGTATCTTACAATGTGAATAATGTTGTGAGAGGTCTCTCAGCATCTAGTTTTGCTATTGGCATAATAATTCCGACAATTTTGTTTTGTATTATGACATATTTAGCATCTGGGGTGTATCGTTGTGTAGAGATTTCTAACTTACTTGCTGGGCAGGGAGAAAGTAATAAGAACTTAAGGATGATGCGGTTATTTGAAAAGGTCGCTAAGGTTTTACCATCTAAATATTCTTTTTCAAGTAAGTTAGCTTTGAGAAAGCCGTTTAATATTTTCCTCATTCTAGTTTCTGTATACATATATCTAGTCTTGATAGTGATAAGTATCTCACTCAATATGAGTAGTTCAAAAGTTTATCAGTCACAAACCGCTTTTCGTCATTACAAATATGAAGTTACCCTCTCAACTGTAAAAGTAAATTCTGCTCCAGAAGAAAATGGAAATCAGTATTTTTTAGAAAAAAAGTAAAGTTAGCTACTATTAGTAAAAATATAGGACAGCAGAATTTGGTGGCAATGGATAACGATGGAGATCGTTTTCGTCTAGTAAATAAGCAGAAAAAAATCCAGCTAAATAATGGTGAATTAGCTATTAATCCGCGAATTGCTGAGATTTATAACATTAAACCAGGAGATAAAGTCTTAATAAAATATAAGAATTTCGAAAACTATTTAATTGTTAAAGCAATTGCGGATAATGGAAATACAAGTAGTATTTATATTAAACGTACTTATTTTAACAAATTGATTGGTAATCCTGCCAATACTTATAATGGTTTATGGTGTAATAAGCTTAATGACACATTATCAAAAGAGCATATTAAAACATATAGTAGTTATAAAAAGGAACTACAAAATAATAATGTGTCCAATAGAATGAGTGCGATAATAAATCAAATTTTAGCTTGTGTTTTTAGTGTTCTTTTAATTTTTCTAGTCTTGTTGCTCAATTTTCAGGACAATATAAATAATTTTATTTACTTACGTAAATTAGGATATTTACATAAAGAGATTAAGAACATGTTGATTAATATTTACTTACCACTTATTCTTTTTACTTTTGTTGTTATGACTATTCCAAGTATGCTAACTAGTCAGCAGATTCTTCGAATGCTGTCTTTAGAGACGGGAGATTATATGCCATTTAACAGTAATATATATGTATTCTTATATGCATTAGTCATTTTAGTATTTTTATATTTAGTGGTTATTAAAATTTTTGATGTTAAACTAAAAAATACATTTAATAGAATTGATTTAGGGCAATATAGATGATCTATCAATATTCCATTAAAATAGATAAATTTTTATCTTCTAATCAAATAGAGAAATTGATGACTATAGTTTCTGAAAAGCGTTGTTTAAAAGCAAATCGTTTTATTCATCAAAAAGATAGAGAACGATGTCTACTTGCTGAAGCATTAGTACGCTATGCTTTGATAAAAGATTATGGAATAAAGGAAGAGAAGATTTTATTTAACCATTCTAAACATGGCAAACCATTTCTTATGGAAAGCAATTTACATTTCAATATTTCTCATTCTGGTAAGTGGATTGTCTGTGCTATTGGGGACTCGCAACTTGGAGTTGATGTCGAACTAATACGGTTGTTAGAATATGAGGATATATATAAATCGTTTTCTTCAACTGAAAGAATACACCTTGATGCTTTATCTCCCCAAGATAAGCAAATTTCTTTCTTTAAATTATGGACCCTTAAAGAAAGCTTTGTTAAGTTTATTGGGACGGGATTAAAATGTCCATTTGATAGTTTTTCTATTGACATTAATTCACTAGAATTACTAAAAGAGAAGCAGCAAGACACAAATCTTTCATTTTTTAGTAAAAAACTTGATGCGGAACATTGGTATGCATTGTGTTGTGAGTCTGATATAGTCAATAAAAAGATAAAACAAATTGATTTAGATGAAATACTGAGTTTTTGGCAATGAAAATTTAATGATTATAAATAAGTTTTTATACCTTTACTTAGAAAGAATTGGGAATCTCACTATTTTATGAGAACTTAAGGAGTCATTAAAATATTTCAGGAGGAAAATTTAATGAAAATAAATGTTATTGTAATTCCTCATGCAGGAGGAATGGCCTCAACATATTATAAGTTTAAAAAATATAATAAAGAGCTGTTTAATTTTCACATTGTTGAATTATCTGGAAGAGGAAAAAGGGTTCATGAACAATTATATTATTCTTTTGCTGAGGCTGTAGATGATATATATGAACAAGTAAAAGAAATTATTCATGAGGGACCCTATATCTTATTTGGTCATAGTATGGGAAGTTGGTTAACTTATGAATTATACTATCGTATTCTTGAAGAAGAGGCACCTCTTCCAATTCACATATTCTTCTCAGGTAATCGTTCACCTTTCACCAAACAAGAATTAAGTGTTATTAACTTAGATGATGATGAGTTTGTTGAGTATATTATAAAAAATCATGAAGCAACTAAAAAAATTTTTGAAGTTAAAAAATTAAGAAAAATATTTTTGCCTATATTGCGGTCTGATTATACAATAATGGAGAAATATGAGCCGCTAATGGATAGAGAAAAAATTAAAGTTAATATTTCTGTTCTAGGTGGAGAGCTAGATCCATTGTTAGATAGGGGATTCTACGATTGGAAAGAACTTACTTTGGAAAATTGTGATTATGTAAAATATGGTGGTAAACATTTTTATATTTTTAATAAATTTCAAGAAGTTAGTGATTATATGAGCCAAACGATAAAAAAATTATATGAATTAGTCTGATGATATAAGATATGAAAATCAATTAATTATATTTCAAATTGTTAATTTATTTCTTTGGGTTTAAGAAGTTGACTAATTAGAAATTCTTAAAAAGGGGGACATTTTTATGTCAGAACGTAAACTATTTACGTCTGAATCAGTATCTGAGGGACATCCCGATAAGATTGCCGATCAGATTTCAGACGCTATTTTAGATGCTATCTTAGCACAGGATCCCGATGCCCATGTGGCTGCTGAAACAGTTGTTTATACAGGATCTGTGCATGTCTTTGGTGAGATATCAACGACTGCTTATATTGATATTAACCATATAGTGCGCCGTACCATTACTGAGATTGGTTATACGAATACTGATTATGGTTTTTCAGCTGAAACGGTTGGAGTGCATCCGTCATTGGTAGAACAGTCTCCTGACATTGCTCAGGGAGTTAATGAAGCTCTTGAGATACGCGACCATGATGAACAAGACTCACTTGATTTGATTGGTGCAGGTGACCAAGGGCTCATGTTTGGCTTTGCTGTTGATGAAACACCTGAGCTCATGCCTCTGCCGATTTCTTTGGCGCATCGCTTGGTTAGACAATTGGCAGAATTGAGAAAGTCTGGTGAACTTACTTATCTGCGACCAGACGCCAAAAGTCAGGTAACGGTTGAGTATGACGAAAATGATAAGCCTGCTCGTGTGGATACTGTTGTTATCTCTACGCAGCATAATCCGGAAGTACCTAATGAACAAATTCACTGTGATGTCATAGAAAGGGTTATCAAGGCAGTTATTCCGGCGGAATATCTGGATGATGAGACTAAGTATTTGATTAATCCGACTGGACGTTTTGTCGTTGGTGGTCCTCAAGGGGATTCTGGTTTGACAGGACGTAAAATTATCGTAGATACTTACGGCGGTTATGCTCGTCATGGAGGTGGAGCCTTTTCAGGCAAGGATGCGACAAAAGTTGATCGCTCAGCATCTTATGCGGCGCGCTACATTGCTAAAAATATTGTGGCTGCTGGTTTGGCCAAGAAGGCAGAAGTCCAGTTGGCTTATGCTATTGGGGTAGCTCAACCTGTTTCTGTTTGTGTGGATACTTTTAGCACTGGGAAGGTTGCTGAGGACCGGCTGGAAAGGGCAGTTCGCCAAATTTTTGACCTTCGTCCTGCAGGTATCATTAAGATGCTTGATCTGAAGCGTCCTATCTATCGGCAAATAGCCACTTATGGACATATGGGGAGGATGGATATAGAACTTCCATGGGAAAAGTTGGATAAAGTTAATGAATTAAAGATATTTCTGCAAACCTAATACTTTTTATTTATAATGCTAGTCGATATAAAATTGTTATTTTTAACTACTGCGGTATACATAGGTGGGTTTTTATATTAAACTTTAGATATCTGTAACCAACTTGACTGCATATACGTCATCGTCAGTATACTCGCAAGTTATCTCATACCTATATATAAATAAGGATTAAGTAGTAGATAATGTAAATATTAGTGTAGGGGTGTCTATACTGTACTCTGTAATAGTAGGCTTTGTAGAGATCCCAACTGCTGTTAATCAAGCTATTAATTATATCTGTTCTCAGCTGTGAAAGTCGTATTCAACATTTTATTTTAATAATAAAATTAAACTGAGGTGTAAATTGGGATAATTTTTAATATCAATTGTTTAAAAGGAGAAAATATGCTAAGCCTTATTATCAGTGTCCGTTTTATTTTAGAAGTTGTAACAATACTGGGCTTGGTTGGCGGACTTTTCACCAAAAAAGTTTGGGGCGTCAAATTTATTTTTTCTATTTTAGGAATTGTAATTGCTGGTATTTGGAGCCGTTATGGGGCTCCAAAGTCACCAGATGTGTTGACAGGATTACCTAGACTAGGACTGGAACTGTCAGTTTTTGGCTCTGGCGCTGTCGGTGCTTTTGTTCTATACGGAAAAAATATTGCTTGGATTTATACAGCAATTGTGGTTATTGACCTTATAGGCTTGTATGCCTTAGGCTTAAATTAATTTTTATTTCTGAGCTGATAAATAGCCATAAGTTAAGGGGATTACAAAATCAATTAAATGGAGAATTTATATGAAGAGTTATTGTAAACAAGGCAAAATGCAAAAGTTTTTTTGGGAAATTTCTATGACAGCTGCAGCTGTTTGTACTCTGTTAACCCTAGGGCTGACAACTACAAATGCAGATGATAGCCTGTTTTCTGCAGACAGACAAACGGTTGATTACGACAGAGCGGCAGTTGTGGAAATGCCAATTGCTCCAGATAGTACGGAAGAGCAATTGCCAAATTCTAGTGCAGACGAAAACAGTGAATCAATCTCTTCTGTGCGTTCCGTGATTTCCGCCAGCAGCCCAGAAGAAGCATCTGAAAGGGATGAGCAAATAGAAGAATTTGCTTCAAGTGAAGCATCAGAAGCAGGAGCTGTCCCCGCTAATGAAGAAATTGAGCTGACGGGTAATGCGAATCAGGAAGAATTGCCGGATGAAGCAGCTGTTTTTAACGAAAAAAATTCAGACTTAGGAGAGCAAAGAACCGATATTAAGGAGGTTTTAGCTGAGCAGCCCTCCAGCATCTCCACTCTTGATGCTGCTGCTTTGACTTATGCATTTGAAAAGGCCCGTTTAAAAGGGGCGACGGATGATACTATTTTAGAAGAGATCCAAAAAAACGGGCAAGTTATTCCTCCTCATTTGATTTATCTCAGCGATTTTTATGATGAAAAAACGGGAACCAGCGGGACAGCTTTTAAAGACAGGTTTACTGATAAAGTCCTTATTGCTTATACTGGTACTAATACTGATGGCAATGATCTGCAAGATGCATTGGGAGCAGATGTTATGGGAATCGGCCTAGCTCGAGGCCAACACTATCAGCCGGCCTATGATTTTTATGATAAAATCGCTAATCAGTATGGTTCTGACATTATTGTCATTACAGGACACTCTCTAGGAGGTAATATTGCTCAGCGTGTTGCGTTGAAAAAGAATGCCTCTGAGACGGTTGTCTATAATGCTGCTCCTCTCTATATTCCAGCTGTTGCCTATCTAGGTAATAAAATTTATGCTTCTCTTCAGAAGCGTTTCGATTTACCTTCAAATAAGGCAGAAGCAAAACAAACCATTACTGATATCAAAAATGAACTGAAGACCTTTACGGGGCAAGTCACTAGAGTTACAACTCAGAAAGATTGGCTTAATAATGTTATGCGCCCTTTAGGCGCTGTATATTTGGGCAAAGAATATATTGTTCCTAATTCTGGCAATCACGATTTAAAAAGTATTGCCAATGATGTTAAACAAATTGCCAGCATAAAAACATGGGTTAGTGTTTAATAGCGAAAATGATTAATTTTATTGTGATCTGACCTGAGATATAATACATAGCAAGTGGTTGTACAGTATAAAAAATAGTTAACTGTTTCGTTAGATAAAATAGAAAAACAGAGGGGAGAGGGCTATATGTCTTTTGCAATGTGGCTTCTTATTGTCGCTGCGACTTTTGGTGCGGTTTCTGCATCTAGTGATGATTTACGTAAAAAATCACACAAACATAAAAACAAAAAATAACAATCTTATACTTAATGATTTCGGTGTGATATGTTTGAATCTTTCCGTATAGTATAAAAATTAGTGATTATAAGGCGATGGATTATTTTCCTGACAAATTCCAGTAAATGCCCCAAAATCTCACTAAATTTTCAGACTTGCAAAAAAAGCAAGCAGCTTTCCTGCCGCTTGCTTTTTTAGGTCCAAAAATGAAGAAAAGAAAAGTCTGTTAACAGGATTGGATAAAGATCAATCCTGCAGGAAAGATATTAAAAAACATAAATTACCTCCTTAAACATTGGGTACGCCTTTTATCATATCATTAAAAATTAAAGGTAAGACTTTTTTTCGAATATGAAATTCTTTTATTAATTTTTTTATTTGAAAAAACCAATAAAAAAGGTGTATCTTACGACTGAGATATAAATTATGGGGTTTTAAAAACAAAATTTCTCGTTTAGAATCTAACTTTAGTAAGACAGTAGGCTGCTTATTTGACGATATAAGGTACTATCTTCAAGAAAATAAATCTTATTCAATATATGGACATAGTCAGTTTAGCCTTCTTTTTTGTAAAAAGGTTTTACATTATTAATTTAGGCAATTGTTTGAATTGGAGCTATCTGTATAGGCTTTATACCGCTTTGTTTCTTTATCGTTTGCGCTGGGCAAAGTCAACAAAACGGAACTTGTCCAGTTTATGGCGGCTGTCTGTGAATTGAAACTGCCTGCCGTCTCTCAGGTATCCTTTGGACTTAACAGAGACAACATGGTGCTCTGAGCCGATATCCAGCAAAAGTTTATCGCGTTCGTTAATCTGGTCAATGGTAATTTCTTTTTTAGTATAGGCAATATCTAAATGCAGCTGATTTTCCAGATAGTGATAGATAGAGTATTCGGCAGCCGCTCTGCTGATTTGGGGAACGAGAGTCTTGCTGAGGTAATCGATATCCAGGATGGATGCGACATCGTCAACGATACGCTGGCGAATAAGGCGCCAAACGAGGCTGTTCACTTTAAAACCGGTCAGAAGTGAAAGTTTTTCATCAACGATTAATTTGTCGATGGCAATCAGGTTGGTCTGGGAATTGATAGCTAAACTCTCTACCAATTCCTGATAGCTGGTCAGTGCTGAGACCGGAAAGTTAATGGGTTCATGCTTAATAATTTGTGAGCCTGAACCCTGCCTTTTTTTAATTAAGCCGTTTTCAGCCAAAAGTGTCAGAGCTTTGCGGACAGTATCGCGGCTGACAGCATGCTGAGCGGCCAGTTCAGTTTCGCTGGGGAGATAGTCGCCGATGGCATAAACACCTTTTAAGATATCGGCTTCCAGCAATTTATAAATGTGTTCATATTTTTTCATTTACCGTTTTCCTTTGCTGACTTGTTTTGAAATAAGCAGACAAGTTACTTTATTTTACCAAAAATATCCGCCAAAGTCTCCAAACGACTTGCAGACAAATTTGCAATCGATTACAATAAAGTTGTAACTCACCTATGCATAGGATTACAAACAAAAAATAAGAGACTTTGGCCGTGTTATGGCTTTAGAAATTCAGCAGATTATCTTATTTTTTGAACCATTTGTCTGGAGCAGAGACTTTCTTGTCCGATACGGGAAATGTTAGGCTGGTACTAACTGCTATCTGCTTTTGCTGCTTACGTTTTTATAAGGAGGGCTAGTTTTTCTAGCAAGGTATTATGGGAAAATTTGAAAAAGAGGCTCGAGATTTGCTGTCGGCAATCGGGGGCAAGGAGAATGTCTCGGCTGTAACACACTGTGCGACACGGATGCGCTTTGTTTTAAACGATGAAAGCAAGGCTGATGTCAAAACGATTGAAAGTATTCCTGCAGTCAAGGGAACCTTTACCAATGCCGGACAGTTTCAGGTCATTATCGGCAACGATGTTCCGATTTTTTACAATGATTTTACGGCGGTTTCCGGTATCGAAGGCGTGTCCAAAGAAGCGGCTAAATCAGCTGCTGCAGGCAAGCAAAATCCTGTTCAGCGTGCGGTCACTATGCTGGCTGAAATTTTTACGCCGATTATTCCGGCTATCATTGTCGGAGGTCTGATCCTGGGCTTTCGTAATATTCTTGAAGGAGTGGCTTGGTCGGCTTTAGATGGGAAAACAATTGTTGAAGTTTCTCAATTTTGGAGCGGGGTAAACAGTTTCCTCTGGCTGCCGGGTGAAGCTATTTTTCATTATCTTCCGGTTGGTATTACCTGGTCGGTTTCGCGTAAAATGGGGACTTCACAGATTTTGGGTATCGTCCTTGGGATCTGTCTGATTTCACCGAATCAGCTGCTCAATGCTTATAATGTAGCCAGCACATCGGCCGCTGAAATTGCTAAAGACTGGGTGTGGGATTTTGGTTATTTCACTGTTAATAAAATCGGCTATCAGGCTCAAGTTATTCCAGCGCTTCTTGCCGGGCTGTCCTTGGCTTATTTGGAACGCTTTTGGCGTAAAGTTATTCCGGAAGTTGTTTCAATGATTTTCGTGCCTTTTCTGTCTCTGCTTCCGGCTTTAATTTTGGCTCACACAGTTCTTGGTCCGGTCGGCTGGGTTATCGGGCAATGGATTTCGACGGTTGTCCTTGCCGGCTTGACAGGTTCCTTCAAATGGCTGTTCGGCGCCGTGTTCGGTGCACTCTATGCTCCGCTTGTTATCACTGGGCTCCATCATATGACTAATGCCATTGATACACAGCTGATTGCTGACAGCGGGGGAACCGTGCTGTGGCCAATGATTGCCCTGTCTAATATTGCTCAAGGTTCAGCAGTCTTAGCTTACTATTGGATGAACCGCCATGATGAACGAGAGGCACAGATTGCCCTGCCGGCCAGCATCTCTGCTTATTTGGGTGTTACAGAGCCAGCGCTCTTCGGGGTTAACCTGAAGTATATCTATCCTTTTGTAGCCGGAATGATTGGTTCTGGTATTGCCGGACTTTTATCAACGACCTTTAATGTGACAGCCAATGCGATTGGTATCGGCGGTCTGCCGGGTATTCTTTCTATTCAGGCACGCTATATGGGTATTTTTGCTTTGCTGATGCTGGTTGCTGTTGCTGTTCCATTTGTCTTAACCCTCTTTTTCCGCAAAGCCGGCTTTTTCACTAAGGCAGAGGATCAAACGGTTAAGGCGCCTCAGGCAGAAGCTTTGGCTCAGGCAGAAGCAGCTGCTGAAGCACCAAAAGGAACATTGGTTAAGATTCAGAGCCCTTTAACAGGACAGGCAAAACCTTTGGCAGAAGCCGCTGATCCGGTCTTTGCTGAAGGGGTTATGGGACAAGGTGTTGTTATTGATCCTGGTGAAGGAGAGCTGACCGCTCCAGTTGCCGGTGAGATATCTGTTCTGTTCCCAACCAAACATGCAGTAGGCTTGGTAACTCCTCAAGGTGTGGAACTGTTGATCCATATCGGTATGGATACCGTTAACCTTGAAGGACAAGGTTTCACAGCTCATGTTAAACAGGGCGACAGTGTTCAGGCCGGAGACAGACTGATTAGCTTTGACATCAAACAGATTAAAGCAGCAGGCTACGTGATTGAAACACCTGTCATTGTGACTAATCAAAATGATTTTCAGGCTGATGCAGCGCTTGCTCTGCCGCAAACAGTTCAGCGAGGCGATGATTTGCTGACCGCTACTAAAATTTAGGTCTCAGTGTTTTTAACGAACAAGGCCTTCAATGTGAAGAAAAAGACGGACAAAAACTGATTTCAACATAAACTGAAAAAGGTACTGTCCGTCTTTTCTCTATAGTGTCACAGCTTATCTTAATTTTTGCGAAAAGCGGCTGTGTTATTGTTCAAGCGTTTTAATCTTCAAGATGCTGTCCGAAACCGTATTGATGCTAATCTGATAACAATTAACGAAAAAAAAGGAGAAATGATGTCCTTCGATAAAAGACAAGTCGTTTATCAAATTTATCCCAAGTCCTTTAAAGACACAACAGGCAATGGTATCGGCGATTTAGGCGGTATTATTGCCAAACTCCCCTATTTAGCAGAGCTGGGCGTAGATGTTATTTGGCTCAATCCTTTTTACCCCAGTCCTCAGCGCGATAATGGTTATGATGTTTCCGACTATAAAGCAGTGAATCCTTTATTTGGCACAATGGCCGATTTTGAAAAACTGTCACAGCAGGCTAAGGAATACGGCATTGAAATCATGCTGGACATGGTGCTCAATCACTGTTCAACTGATCACGAATGGTTCCAAAAAGCTCTTGCAGGCGACCGTTTTTATCAGGATTTCTTTATTTTGAGAGATGAACCGACAGACTGGCAGTCTAAGTTTGGCGGCAATGCTTGGACGCCTTTTGGCGACACAGGAAAGTATTATCTGCATCTTTTCGATGTCACTCAGGCCGATCTCAACTGGCGCAATCCCCATGTCCGCGAAGAACTTTTTAAAGTGGTTAATTTTTGGCGCAGTAAAGGGGTTAAAGGTTTCCGCTTTGATGTTATCAACTTAATCGGTAAAGATGAAGTGCTCAAAGATAATCCCAATTTTGACGGCAAGCCGGAATACACTGACCGGCCGATTAACCATACCTATCTGCAAATGCTGAACAAAGCTACATTTGGCGATGATGAGATGGGGATAACCGTGGGGGAAATGAGCTTCACAGACATTCCAAACTGTGTGCAGTACAGCAATCCCTCCAGCCATGAATTGGATATGGTCTTCAATTTTCATCATCTTAAAGTTGATTATGATAATGGTCAAAAATGGACACGCAAGCCCTTTGATTTTATTGAGCTGAAAAACCTTTTTCATACTTGGGGGGAGGGTATGAGCCAGGGCGGCGGCTGGAATGCCTTGTTTTGGAACAACCACGACCAGCCAAGAGCGCTCAACCGCTTCATTGATGTTGAGCATTTTCGCAATGAAGGGGCAACAATGCTGGCGGCCAGTATCCATCTGTCACGCGGAACCCCCTATATTTATATGGGGGAAGAGATCGGTATGCTTGACCCGGACTATGATTCCATGACTGACTACGCAGATGTAGAAAGTCTGAATGCTTATCAGGATTTGCTGGCAGCTGGGAAGTCTCCGGCAGAAGCATTCGCCATCATTAAAGCAAAATCAAGAGATAATTCACGGACGCCGATGCAGTGGGACAGCAGTCCGAATGCCGGCTTTTCTGACACAGCTCCTTGGCTTAAAGTTGGCAAGTCTTACCCGCAAATCAATGTGGAAAAGGAAAAAGAAGGAAAGATTTTTCCATTTTATCAAAAATTGATTCGTCTGCGCAAAGCGATGCCGATTATCGCAGAAGGAGCTTACCGAGCGGCTTATCAGGACAGTGACAGGGTTTACGCTTTTGAGCGCTTGTTTGGCGACGACAGACTGCTGGTTATCAATAATTTCTTTGGCCAGAATGTCACTCTTAATCTCTCTGAACAGTACCGGACGGGAGAGATTTTGCTCAGCAATTATGCGGATACTGTCCTAGACGAAAAAATCACTTTGAAACCTTATCAAACCTTAGCCATTTTAGCGGCCCAAAATTAGATGAAGCGGACAGAGAAAAAGTCTAAGAAATGCTTTTCTTAGGCTTTTTTGGTACAATGTAAAAGATGAGCCTAAAAAGACAAGTTACTTTTCAACATAAGGAGCAAGCAAGTTATGACAAACTATCAAGATGATTTTTATCGAGCGGTTAATGGCGAATGGGAAAAGACAGCTCAGATTCCGGATGACAAGCCGCGGACAGGCGGTTTTTCCGACTTAGCAGATGAAATTGAAGAGCTGATGCTGGAAACGACTGACCGCTGGCTGGCTGGCAAAGAGCTTCCCGATGACCGTATTTTGCAGAATTTTATTAAATTCCACAGAATGACAGCTGATTATGCCCAGCGGGAGCGGGACGGTGTCAGCCCTGTTCTGCCCCTAATTGAAGAGTATCAAAATCTTTCTTCTTTCAAAGAATTTACAGCTAAACTGGCGGACTATGAATTGGCCGCTAAACCTAATCTGATGCCATTTGGCGTAGCTCCTGATTTTATGAATGCTCGGATGAATGTGCTGTGGGCCGAGGCACCAAGCATTATTCTGCCGGACACCAGTTACTACGCTGAAGATAATGAAAAAGGGCGTGAGCTTCTGGCTATTTGGCGGCAGACTCAGGAAAAGCTCCTGCCGCAGTTTGGTTTTTCCGCAGAGGAAATCAAGGACATGCTGGACAAGATAATCGCTCTAGATGCGAAACTGGCCCAGTTAGTCCTCTCAAGTGAGGAAAGTTCCGAATATGTCAAGCTCTACCATCCTTATGCTTGGGAGGATTTTAAAAAATTGGTTCCCGAGCTTCCTTTGGACGATTTCTTCAAGCAGATTCTCGGCCAGCTTCCCGATCAGATTATTGTTCCGGAAGAGCGGTTTTGGCAGGCTGCAGCTGATTTTTATACAGAAGACAACTGGGATTTGCTCAAAGCCTATTTGGTTCACAGTGCGGCAACCAGCTTTAATGCCTATCTGACTGATGAGATTCGGGTTGTATCAGGCACCTACAGCCGCGCTCTATCAGGAACGCCTAAAGCTCAGGATAAGAAAAAAGCGGCCTTTTATTTAGCGCAGGGGCCTTACAATCAGGCATTGGGGCTCTGGTATGCCGGCGAAAAATTTTCGCCTCAGGCTAAGGCCGATGTTGAACAGAAAGTGGCCAGCATGATCGCTGTCTATAAATCGCGTTTGGAAACAGCGGACTGGCTGGCACCAGCGACACGCGAAAAAGCGATTACCAAACTCAATGTCATCAGGCCGCATATCGGCTATCCGGAAAAATTACCAGAAACATATAAAGAAAAGATAATTGATGAGCAATTGACTTTAGTCGAAAATGCCCAGAATCTGGCTAAGATTTCAATCGCCTACAGCTGGAGCAAGTGGAACAAGCCGGTTGACCGTGAGGAGTGGCATATGCCGGCTCACATGGTTAATGCATACTATGATCCCCAGCAAAATCAGATTGTCTTCCCAGCAGCTATTTTGCAGGCACCGTTTTATTCGCTGGAACAGAGTTCTTCAGCCAATTACGGCGGCATCGGTGCGGTTATAGCGCACGAAATTTCACACGCTTTTGATACTAACGGCGCTTCATTTGATGAAAACGGCAGTCTTAACAACTGGTGGACAGATGCGGATTACAAAGCCTTTGAAGCAAGGACAGATCGGGTTGTTGAGCAGTTTGACGGCTTGGATTCCTATGGAGCTAAAGTCAATGGGAAACTGACCGTGTCAGAAAATGTTGCGGATCTCGGCGGTTTGGCCTGTGCTTTGGAAGCAGCCAAAGCGGAAGCAGATTTTTCAGTTCATGACTTCTTTGTCAATTTTGCAACAATCTGGCGGATGAAGGCTCGGCCGGAATATATGCAAATGCTGGCCGCAGTGGATGTCCATGCTCCGGCAGAGTGGCGGACCAATATAACAGTGACCAACTTTGACGACTTTCATGCAGCGTTCGGGGTAAAAGAAGGCGATGGGATGTGGCGGGCTCCGCAAGACCGTGTCATCATTTGGTAAGAAGCCGATCTTGCTCCTTTCCTTGCTGTTAGCTTAAAGCCGCTGAATTTTTTAAAACAAAAAAAACCTGTTTAAAAACAGGTTTTTTATTGAGATAAAAGGCTGTTCAGCCCGTATTTCATACTAATTAAGGCGGTAGACGGATTTGAACCGACGATCAAGCTTTTGCAGAGCCATGCCTTACCACTTGGCTATACCGCCGTAGACAAATAGTATTCTACCTTAAAAAAAGCGATTCGTCAAGCTCGAACCCCTTGCATTTTTGGGGCAAATTTGATATAGTAAGAGAGCTGTTATAAACAGCGAATACTCATTTTAGATGGATTGTGAGCTTGTTGCTCTTGGCAGAGTGGGCTTGCAAGCTGATATCTGAAAGAGGGAAGGCAGGAAACCTGCCGCAAAAAACATTTTAAAAGGAGAAATACTCATGGCAGTCATTTCAATGAAACAACTTCTTGAGGCCGGTGTTCACTTCGGCCACCAAACACGTCGCTGGAATCCTAAGATGGCGAAATACATCTTTACAGAACGCAACGGGATTCATGTTATTGATTTGCAGCAAACCGTAAAATTGGCAGATCAAGCTTACGATTTTGTCCGTGATGCTGCAGCAAACGATGCTGTTATCTTGTTTGTAGGAACGAAAAAACAAGCTGCGGATGCTGTTAAAGAAGAAGCAGAACGCGCAGGACAGTTTTATATCAACCACCGCTGGTTGGGTGGAACGTTAACGAACTGGGATACCATCCAAAAACGGATTGCCCGTCTCAAAGAAATCAAAGCAATGGAAGAAGATGGCACTTTTGACTTGCTTCCTAAAAAAGAAGTGGCTCTGCTCAACAAACAGCGTGCCCGTCTGGAAAAATTCTTAGGCGGAATCGAAGATATGCCGCGTATTCCGGATGTGATGTATGTTGTTGACCCGCATAAAGAACAAATCGCAGTTAAAGAAGCTAAGAAATTAGGAATTCCTGTAGTGGCTATGGTCGATACTAACGCTGATCCTGATGATATCGATGTTATCATCCCAGCTAATGACGATGCGATCCGTGCCGTTAAATTAATTACGTCTAAATTGGCTGATGCCGTTATTGAAGGCCGCCAAGGTGAAGATGCAGAAGTAGATTTTGCGGAAGCACAGGCAGAGACCCAAGCTGATTCAATTGAAGAAATTGTTGAGGTTGTTGAAGGGTCAAACGAATAAGACGACAGTCGTAACCAAGCTTATTAAACGGGCAGCAGGAGAACTGTTCTGTCCCGTTTTTTGTAAAAGTAAATAATCTTTGGAGGAAATCACAAATGGCAAATATTACTGCAGCCCTTGTAAAAGAATTGCGTGAAAAATCCGGTGCCGGTGTCATGGATGCTAAAAAAGCATTGGTTGAAACCGACGGCGATATGGATAAAGCAATTGAGCTGCTTCGCGAAAAAGGGATGGCTAAAGCAGCTAAAAAGGCAGACCGTGTTGCTGCTGAAGGTTTAACCGGAGTTTATGTTGACGGCAACGTGGCAGCAGTTGTGGAAGTTAACGCTGAAACAGATTTCGTTGCTAAAAATGCGCAGTTCGTTGAACTGGTTAATGAAACAGCGAAAGTTATCGCTGAAGGCAAACCAGCCAATAATGAAGAGGCCTTGGCTTTGGTGACAGCTTCGGGTGAAACATTAGAAGCGGCCTATGTCAATGCGACAGCAACTATTGGTGAAAAAATCTCTTTCCGCCGCTTTGCCCTTCTGGAAAAAACAGATGAGCAGGCTTTCGGTGCTTACCAGCACAATGGCGGCCGTATCGGTGTTATCAGTGTGCTTGATGGCGGTGATGAGGCATTAGCTAAGCAAGTGTCTATGCACATCGCTGCAATGAAACCAAAAGTTTTGTCCTATAAGGAACTGGATCCGCAATTTGTCCGCGATGAATTGGCGCAGATGAACCATAAGATTGAACAGGACAATGAAAGCCGCGCATTGGTTGACAAACCAGCCCTTCCGCTCCTGAAATACGGTTCAAAAGCTGAATTGACTGATGAAGTGCTGGCGCAGGCTGAAGCAGATATTAAGGCAGAATTGCAGGCTGAAGGCAAGCCTGAAAAAATCTGGGATAAGATTATTCCTGGCAAGATGGCTCGCTTCATGCTTGACAACACTAAGGTTGACCAAGAATATACTTTGCTGGCACAGGTTTATATCATGGATGACAGCAAAACCGTTGAAGCCTATCTTGATTCAGTAAATGCTAAAGTTGCAGATTTTGCCCGCTTTGAAGTTGGGGAAGGTATCGAAAAAGCTGCTAATGATTTCGAATCAGAAGTCGCGGCAACTATGGCAGAAGCCCTGAACAACTAATACGTTTATACAAAAGAACTCTTACGGAATGCTGTCTGTAAGAGTTCTTTTGTATGATAAATAAAATCAGCGCTAAAAAACGCTCCTAAAGATAGTTTTATATCTACCTTTAGGAGTGTTTTTGTTTTTTCCTATAAGAAAGCTGAGAGTCCCAGAACAGTTAATGAAGCCATAATAAAGCCGGCTAAAATAACCCCCAGCATAACTGCAACAACACTGCGCTTAAAATCCCAGTCTAGAATACTCGCAGCCAGGGTCCCGGTCCAGGCTCCGGTTCCGGGAATAGGAATGCCAACAAACAGCAGGAGCGCCAGAAACAGCCCCTTTTCTCCGGCTGCCCTGCTTAACTTTTGTCCGCCGCTGTGACCTTTCTTTAAACACCAGGTGAAAAAACCGCCAATAACTGGTTTGTCGGTGCCCCATTCCAGAACACGGCGGGCAAAGAAGAAAATAATCGGAACAGGCAGCATATTGCCGATAACGCCAATTATAATGGCCTGCCACATAGGAATTCCTGAGGCAATAGCATAGGGAACAGCTCCCCGAAGCTCGATTAGAGGAACCATTGAAATGAGAAATGTAATAATGTAATTCATGGATTAAGGGCCTTTCTTTTCGTACATGTACCATTTTATCCTAAGCAGCGAATATTCTCAACTAAAAGCATTTTTGGAGGCAGACTTTAAGGATGTCTGGCAGCTTTCCATTCTTTTGGGAGAGATTTAAACAGAAATGGATGGTTTTCATTTAAAAATAGTGTAATTTTTGGTATAATAATAGTCAGTTATAGTCAAACGGCTGAAAGGAAGTGACACCATGGCATCAAAAAATACATCTGACAGTATTGAAGAATATATCAAACAATTGCTGGCTCAATCAGGAATTGCTGAAATTAAGCGTTCTAACCTAGCAGATGCCTTTCGTGTTGTTCCCAGTCAAATTAACTATGTGATTAAAACCCGTTTCACAGAGAGCCGCGGCTATATTGTAGAGAGCAAACGAGGAGGCGGCGGCTACATCCGTATTGAGAAAGTCTGCTTTTCTGACCAGCATCAGATGCTGGGCAGCCTGATGGCCAGTATTGGCGATCGAATCAGTGAGCAGGTGTTTGCAGATTTGATTCAGCTGCTGTTTGAAGAAAAAGTTGTCAGCCGGCGCGAAGGCCAGATTATTTTAGCCACATCGTCTGATGAGGTTTTAGGCAAGGATGGCCCTGAAATTCGTGCCCGTATGCTGCGTAAAATTTTACAGAGATTAGACAGAAAAGGGTAAGGAAATGAGCAATTATTCGTTTAAAATGCAGGAAGTTTTTAGACTGGCTCTCTATCAGGCGGCTCGGTATGAGAGCCCTTATCTTGAGAGCTGGCATATCTTGCTGGCTATGGTTTTTATTCCTGATTCTGTTGCCGGACTCAGTCTGGCAGAGTATGAGGCTGATATCAATACAGAAGAATATGAAGCAGCGGCTATCTTGGCTCTGGGCAAAGTTCCCAAAGAAGATGTTGAAACGATTGATTTTGTTGAGCAGTCTCCGGCAGTGAAGCGTCTGCTGCAGCTGGCTGAGGGCATCAGCCAAGTAACAGGGGGCAAAGAAGTCGGGACAGAGCATGTTCTGTTTGCCATGCTGCTGACTATGGATATCACTGCTACACGGCTTCTGGAGATGGTCGGATTTAAAATGAAAGACGACGGGGAATCGGTCCGTTTATTAGATCTGCGCAAATCTTTGGAAAGGCAGGCCGGCTTCACTAAGGAAGATCTGAAAGCTATCCATAATTTACGTAAACCCAAGAAAACGAAAGTCAACACCAATTTTTCCGATATGATGAAGCCGCCTGGAACTGCTGGTGAACTTTCTGAATTCACACGGGACCTGACAGAGATGGCGCGTCTGGGACAGCTGGAACCTGTTATTGGCCGGGAGAAGGAAATTTCCCGCATGGTGCAGATTCTCAGCCGAAAAACGAAGAACAACCCAGTTTTAGTCGGTGATGCCGGGGTAGGGAAGACCGCTCTGGCTTATGGTTTGGCTCAGCGCATTGTTAACGGCTCTATTCCTTATGAGCTGCAGGATATGAAGGTTCTTGAACTGGATATGATGAGTGTTGTTGCCGGAACACGTTTCCGCGGTGACTTTGAAGAGCGGATGAATCAAATCATTGCTGATATTGAGGAAGATGGCCACATCATCCTTTTTATAGACGAACTGCATACGATTATGGGTTCTGGCAGCGGCATTGACAGCACACTCGATGCCGCTAATATCCTGAAACCTGCACTTGCACGGGGAACACTTCGGACGCTTGGAGCAACCACTCAGGAAGAATATCAAAAACATATCGAAAAGGATGCAGCTCTGTCGCGCCGTTTTGCTAAGGTGCTGATTGAAGAACCGAATGAAGCAGCGGCATATGAGATCGTGCTTGGGCTAAAAAAATCTTACGAAGATTATCACAATGTTGTGATTTCAGAAGCAGCGGCCCTAGCGGCTGTTAAAGCGGCTCACCGTTACCTGACAAGCAAGCATTTGCCGGATTCAGCCATTGATCTCTTAGACGAGGCGAGTGCACAAGTCCAGAATATGGTCAAAAAAGAAAAACCGGCTTATTTAACACCGGCAGATGAAGCGATTTTGGCAGGGGATTTTAAGAAGGCTTCGCAATTTTTAAAAGCAGCAGCCAAGTCCAGCCGTCCTGAACCAACTCCGGTGACGGAAGCTGATATTATGAGCACTTTGAGCAAGCTGTCTGGCATTCCGGTTGAAAAACTGACACAGGCAGACAGTAAAAAATACCTTAATTTAGAAAAAGAGCTGCATAAGCGTGTTATCGGTCAGGCAGCCGCTGTCTCCGCAATCAGCCGGGCTATCCGCCGGAACCAGTCTGGGATCCGCAGCGGCAGACGCCCGATTGGATCTTTCATGTTTCTGGGGCCGACAGGTGTCGGTAAAACGGAATTGGCAAAAGCTTTGGCAGAAGTCCTTTTTGATGATGAATCAGCTCTGATTCGTTTTGATATGTCAGAATATATGGAGAAATTTGCAGCCAGCCGTCTCAATGGAGCGCCGCCCGGATATGTGGGCTATGAAGAAGGCGGTGAATTGACTGAAAAAGTCCGCAATAAACCTTATTCAGTCCTGCTTTTTGATGAAGTCGAAAAAGCCCATCCGGATATTTTCAATGTTCTGCTGCAAGTTCTTGACGATGGAATGCTGACCGACAGCCGCGGCCGCCAGGTTGATTTTTCCAATACAATCATTATTATGACCAGCAACTTAGGAGCAACAGCTCTGCGCGATGATAAAACTGTCGGTTTTGGTGCCAAAGCTGTCAGTCAGGATTATCAAGCGATGCAGGGCAGGATTCTAGAAGAGCTCAAACATGCCTATCGGCCAGAATTTCTTAATCGAATTGATGAAAAGGTGGTTTTCCACAGCTTAAGCCAAGACGATATGCGTGAAGTGGTTAAGATTATGGTGCAGCCTTTGATCAACAATCTGGCAGAAAAAGAGATTAGTCTTAAGTTTCAGCCTTCAGCCTTAAAACATCTGGCTCAAGACGGCTATGATCCTGAAATGGGGGCTCGGCCTCTGCGCCGGACCCTGCAGACTCAGGTTGAGGACAAACTGTCTGAGCTGGTTCTCTCGGGAGAATTAACCAGCGGCAGTGCGGTCAAGATTGGCTTCTCAAAAGGGCGATTAAAATTTGCCCTCGCCTGATAGATGAATAATTTCCGGCCAGTCCTATTTGAGCCGGGCCGTCTGTATACTGCAAAGACAGTTTTTAGACAGGCTGCAGGTATATTGACAAAGTTCTTAGAAATGCTATTTTCTAAGGGCTTTTTTATGTTGGTCTATTCTTTTTTTGTTATAATAAAGCTAAGAAAAGCAAAGGGAGGGAATGCTATGAAACTAACAACTATCGGCTGCTGGGGCGGCTATCCTTATAAAGAGCAAGGGACCACTTCGTACCTGCTGACCGGAGAAAATGGGTTTCAGCTTCTCATTGACGCTGGCAGCCGAGCCCTCAATGAATTGGAAAAAGAGCTCAGCCCCTTGGATTTAGACGCTGTTATTATCAGCCATTATCATCCTGATCATGTAGCAGACTTGGGCGTCCTTCGCCATTACCGTCAGCTTTACCCTAAAGCCCTTTGGCAGTCTAAAGTTTTGCCGACTTACGGCCATAATGAAGATAAGAGCGAATTTGCTAAACTGACTTTGGAAGGTGTTGCTGAAGGAATTGCCTATGATGTTAACGGGATTGAAACAATCGGGCCTTTTTCCGTCAGTTTTATCAAGACAGTGCATCCGGTAGTCTGCTATGCCATGCGTATTGTTGAGCGTGACAGCGGTCAGGTATTGGTCTTCACGGGAGATACAGGCTATTTTGCGGAACTGCTTCCTTTTACAAAAGGAGCAGATCTTTTCTTGGCTGATGTCTATCTTTATGAAGGGCAGGAAGGCCATCCGGCCCATCTAACTTCTAAGGAGGCTGGGAAAATCGCAGCTCAGGCTGGAGTTCAGAGACTGGTTTTAACTCATTTGCCGCAGTTTGGCCCTGAAAACACAGATTCGGACAATCATCTGGAAGTTCTGCGCCAGCAGGCTGCTCATCATGCCCAAGGTGTCCCGGTTGATTTGGCTGAACCGCATAAAGCTTGGGATTTAGGAAAATTATAATGTCTCTTTTTACACAGGAACAAAAAGAATATTTCATGCACGAGGCCCTCAAGGAAGCTCAGATTTCACTCGCTAAAGAGGATATCCCAATCGGCTGCGTGATCGTCAAAGAGGATAAAATCATCGGCCGCGGCCATAATGCGAGGGAAGAGTTAAATCAGGCAGTGATGCATGCTGAAATTATGGCTATTAATGCGGCCAACCGCCATGAAGGTAATTGGCGGCTGCTGGACAGCACGCTTTTTGTCACAATCGAACCTTGTGTGATGTGCAGCGGTGCCATAGGTCTCGCTCGTATCCCGCATGTTGTCTATGGGGCTAAAAATCAGAAATTCGGTGCTGGCGGCAGCCTCTATGATGTTTTGCAGGATGAGCGTCTCAACCATCGTGTCAGTCTTGAAACCGGCATCTTAGCTGCCGAGTGTGCTCAAATCATGCAAGACTTTTTCAGACAGAGAAGATTGAAACGGTAAGCGGAAAAAGGTTCATCTTATCCGAATTTTTGGGACTTGGCAGACTTAGCAGAAGTATGATATAATAATTAGTGGAGCAACAGTCTTGCGTGAAGTGGGTCAGGGGAGGAATCCAGCAGCCCTAAGCGAGTTAGGCTGTGTGCTCTTTTTGCTTATATAAAACACCCCCTTTGAAATCAACTTTTCAAAGGGGTTTTTAGCTGGGTAAAATACAATGTTTGACTATTATTATGCGCTCAAACGCACCTGAACTCTCAGAAGTTGCTTTTTTTGATAAAATTTCTAATTGACCTGCAAGAAAGGACATTACTGTGTTCTTTTTTTAATTCCTATTTCCATGACACTCTCTTTTTGCGCTTATATCACCGGCATTTCACTCCTCATGATTGCAATAAGTGATACCTACTTTTTATATAAAAGGATAAAAACGTTAGGATAAAATCTCAATTATTTAAAAAAGCTGATGAGGAGATTGATAAGCGATAGTAGGACATTGATTGTCAGCAAGATGCTAAGTTGTTTTTCGTCTTTCATTGCTTTTCCCTTCCTTTTTTATAATTATTTTTTACGTTAAGTAAACTGTATAGCTAGTAATTTTTTAAATGGCTAAGTGAAATGAAGCAAGATTAAGCAAAGATACAGCCAACAGTAAGGAGAGCAGTTTAAAAAGCTTATTAAATCTTTTTTTGTTTTGACGGAAGAGCATATTAAGCGGAGAGTCCATGCTGCTTTTTGTGAAATTTAAAAACAAATAGTGTCAAATGCTATATATAGCAGTGTTTTTGACAAAAGCGTTTGTGAAAAAAATAATTTATAAAACATTTGACAAAACTGTTGACAAATGTCGAAAAAGGATTTACAATGTTTCATAACAAATGATAAATATATTGTCAAATGACAGAAGGAGGGGAGTTATGACATTATATGGTAAGCTGTTGGAGCGTGAAGCACAGCATAATCCTATTAAAGTTGGGGTTATCGGTGCCGGACAGATGGGAACTGGGATGGTTGCACAGATATCAACAATTCCCGGAATGGAAGTCCGGGGGATCAGCGATATTCGGCTGGAAAATGCTCAGAAAGCGGCACAAGCCTACAATGCTTCTGCTAATGAGGCGGTTGATATTTTAACAAGCACAGATTTCAAGGAAATTATTGATTCCGATGATGTGGAAGTTCTTGTTGATGCAACAGGAGTCCCTGAGGTTGGTGCGAAAATAGCTTTGGCGACTCTGATTGCTAAAAAACATTTAGTTTTGCTCAACGTTGAAGTAGATATTACCATCGGTCCTCTAATGAAAAAGATGTATGATGCTGCAGGGCTTGTCTACACAGGTTCAGACGGTGATGAGCCAGCTGCGACTGCTCAGCTTTATGAGTTTGCTAAGAGTATGGGAATGACTGTTCTGGTTGCTGGCAAAGGGAAAAACAATGCACTGAAAGTCAGTGCAAATCCGGATACAGCAGCTGAAGAGGCAGCCTCTAAGCGGATGAACGCTCATATGCTGGCTGCTTTTCAGGACGGCACTAAAACGATGGCAGAGATGAATCTTTTAGCCAATGCCATCGGTTTTGTCCCTGATGTAACGGGAATGCACGGCATTTCTGCTGATCTCCAGGAAACGGTTGCTAAACTGGATTTGCAAGATAAGGGCGGTGTTCTGAATCGTTACGGAGTTGTAGAGTATGTTGATGGGATTGCACCGGGAGTCTTTGTTATTGTAGAAGGGCAGAATGCCGGTGTTAAGCACGAAATGAACTATCTGATGAAGGTAGGTGACCGAGATCACCATATCTTGTACCGTCCTTATCATTTATGCAGTCTGGAAACACCGCTGACAGCAGCCCGTGCTGTATTAGAGCATGACCATGCAATTGTTCCTTTAGGTGCTCCTATAGCTGAAACAGTAGCAGTTGCTAAACGGGACATCAAGGCTGGTGAACGAATTGATGGTATCGGCGGTTACTGTGTGCGCGGTGTTATTGAAAAACACAGTGATACACGCAAACACAATCATATACCAATCGGTCTTGTAGGTGGTGCCTCTGTTGCTAAGCGTGATATTAAAGACGGTACTTTCCTAACTGATGATGATATCGCTGTTGATGAGACAACAACTGTTTATAAACTGCGTAAACTGCAGGATGAAACTTTCGGCTGATCCTTATTCCTAGTGGGATATTATCATCTGATTTTACAGAGCAGAACCGGATTATGGGAAAGAAGGAGGCGAGATGGCTAATTTAGCAATTATCCTGACTCTTATTATATTTTTACAGCTAATTTTCAGTCTCTATCAGCTGCAGTACTATCAGCGGTTTATGCGGCAGTTAATTGATAAGTATCAGGATAGGCCAAACTGTCGTCTTGTTTCAGAAATTATCAAAACAGGTTTGTCATCACATGTTCTTGTTGTGGTTTACGATGGTGAAAAAAGGATAACAGAAGCTTATTATTTAGATGGTATCATGATTTTTTCAAGGTTTAAGCCTTACGACGCTATTGTTGGACTGCCTTTAGATGAGCATTCGGTAGCAATTGCTGAAGCGGAAAAACAAACAGCTAAAACCAGAGCCCTAGCTAATCTGGTTGCCAAGTACAAATGATCGGAGATGAGGGAATGCAAGAATTTAAGATTGTTGAAATCGGAGAAATGGTTCCTGATTTTGCAGAAGAAATGCTTCTGGTACTGTTTGGCGAGTCCGCTCCGCCGGAATTGCGGGGGATTTCTGTCATCCATGATTATCAAGCAAAACAGAAAAATGTTCTCAAAGTGGGAACCCGTCTTGTTATGGGAAACCAGACATATACAGTGACAAAAGTCGGCAGTGCGGCCAATGCCAATTTTGAGGAATTAGGGCACATTGCTATTTATTTCCGAGAAGGAGACAGCGATATTCTGCCCGGTTCTATTATGGCCCGGCCTGTTGTTTTCCCAAAACTCAAAGCGGGCGAGTCAATCCAGATTATCAATGACTAGCAAATGTGGTATAATTCTCATATATACTGTATATAAGAAGGCATATGATGGATAATTATACTGAAAAAGATTATGTAAAAGTTGCAGTCATGTATTATGACGAAGGCATGACACAGGCTGAGATTGCTAAGAAAATCGGAGTTTCACGTTCCTTGGTGTCTAAAATGCTTATTGATGCCAGAGAAGCTAAGATTGTGGAAGTATTTATCAACAGTCCGTCAGTTTTTACCACAAAACTAGAGCGTGAATTGGAAGAGACCTATGGGCTGAAGGATGCCGTTGTGGTTGATACGGTAGGTCTGACAGCTGTGGAAGTCAAACGCAAAGTCAGCAGGTCTGCAGCTAAATACCTTGAAGCTTATCTTAAAAAACATCCGGAACTTAAGCGCTTGGGCATATCATGGGGAGAAACGCTGCGTCATGCAATCGATTATTTTCCTTATACCAATCATTCACAGCTCCATATTTATCCTTTGATTGGCGGTATGGGAAATGAGCACTTTTACCTGCATTCCAACCAGATTGTCCAGACGCTGGCCCAAAGAATGCGGGCTGAAGCTCACTATCTGTATGTTCCTGCCATGGTTTCCAGTGCAGCCTTGAAAAAGGAATTAGAACGGGATGCAACGATTTCTTCTGTCTTAAATGAAAGCAAGCAGGTGGATCTTGCCCTGCTGGGAATGGCTCCTCTGGAAGAAGGAAGTACAATGACTGTTACAGGCTATATTAAGTTAGAAGATATCAAGCGTTTTAAGTCTTTGGGGATTATCGGCGATATCAATTCGCAGTTTTTTGATGCCAAGGGTGCGTCTGCTTTGGAAGTAAACCAGCGTGTTATGGGGCTTAATTTAGAAGAGCTGCGCCAAATTCCGACAAGGCTTGTGCTGGCTTACGGTGAAAAAAAAGCCGGAGCGGTTCGGGTCGGTTTGGAACATCACATGCTGGATATCCTTATTACAACAGATGCAACAGCACAGGCTATATTGGCGCATGCTTGACTATCGTTGCTGAAAGGTTTATGAAATGGGGCTGAGAAAAACTCAGCCCCATTCTTTAAAAAAGCATTGCAAGCGCTTACCTTAAGGTGAGCGGGAAAGAGAGTAAGAAATGAAATATATTGAATGGTTTGGCGAGAATTTTATTGGAATATTTCAGGCAGGCGGAGAACAGTTTGTCAGCTATCTGACCGGCATTATTCCTTTGTTAGTAGCTCTGCTGACATTTACGAATGCGCTTATTGCGCTCATTGGCCGTGAACGTGTCAATACATTTATGAGGGCCAGTGCTAAATATACGGTACTGCGTTACAGTCTGATGCCTCTGCTGGCTGTCTTGATTTTGACAAACCCTATGGCTTATACATTTGGACAGTTCCTGAAAGAAGAAGAAAAGCCGGCCTTTTATGATGCAACTGTCAGCATGGTACATCCCGTGACCGGTTTATTTCCTTATGCTAATGCAGGAGAACTGTTTGTTTTTCTTGGAATTGCCAACGGTGTCGTTGAATCCGGGCATTCTCAGGGGAGCCTCGCTGTACGGTATTTCCTTGCCGGCTTAGTTGTGATTCTTCTGAGAGGCATTGCCACCGAACGGATGACGAAATTCTTAATGAAGCGCACAGCCTAGAAAAAATAAGTTAGAGAGGAACAGAAGATGACAGCACTTAAAACAGTATTTGTCAAACGCGGCGAAAATGGCTGGGGAAAGGGTTTACTGATCCAGCCGACTCCTGAAAAAAATAAAATCGTTTCTGTAACAGGCGGCGGTATCCATCCAGTGGCCCAGCGCGTGGCAGAACTAACGGGAGGCGAGGTTATAGACGGTTTTAAAAATACAGTACCTGATGAAGAAATTGCAGCTGCGGTGATTGACTGCGGAGGAACCGCCCGTATCGGTGTCTATCCTATGAAGAATATTTTAACTCTTGATATTCTGCCGTCCTCGCCATCAGGCCCTTTATCCAAACATATTACCGAAGAAAATTTTGTATCCGGAGTCACCCCTGACTGTGTGGAATTGAGGGAGGAAGCTGCAGCTGAAAGTGTTTCTGCCGAAGACTCTCAAGCAGCAGCTGAAGAGAGCTTTCAAGAGAAATATGCTGCCAGCAAGGAAAAGCATGAAGCGGATCAGGCTGCAAGCGATAGTTTTATTGTCCGTTTTTCCCGCGGCATTGGTAATGTAATGGGAATCTTTTATCAAGCGGGCCGTGATACCGTAGATATGCTGATAAAAAATATTATCCCTTTCATGGCTTTTATGAGTACCATTATCGGTATTATCAATTATACAGGGGTAGGTAATATTATTGCCAATCTGCTGGAGCCTTTATCAGGATCTATCCTTGGTTTTATCCTGATAGCTTTTATCTGCAGTATTCCGTTTATTTCTCCAGTACTGGGACCGGGGGCCGTCATTGCTCAGGTTATCGGGGTGCTGATTGGCACTCAGATTGCTCAAGGGACGATTCCTGTGACCTATGCCCTGCCGGCTCTCTTTGCCATTAATGCTCAGGTCGGCTGCGACTTTATTCCTGTCGGCCTGTCTTTAGGGGAAGCCAAACCGGAAACCGTTTCGGTCGGAGTTCCGGCCATCTTATACAGCCGTGTGGTAACAGGAGCCTTGGCTGTTGTTGTCGGCTGGATATTCAGTATCGGTATGTATTAGATTTTAACAATGCTCATTTTTGAGCTGGAAAGGAAAGCACAATGAAAGTAGATTCAAAGCTATTGTATGATGCAGCCAAACAGGGACAGTTTGCCATTCCTCATGCCAATTTTATTGATTTTCACTCGGCAAGAGCCTATGTCGCAGCAGCAGAAAAACGCCAGCTCCCCTTTCTCTTGGCCTATGCCCAGTCGCACAGTTCAATCATAACTTTAGAAGAAGCAGCTGCCATCGGCAACTATTTTGCTGAGGCCGCCTCTGTTCCGGTCGTACTGCACTTGGATCATGGGGAAGATACAGCGTTTATCGAGCGGGCGATTGAATTGGGATTTACCTCTGTCATGATTGATGCTTCGCAAAAATCTTTTGCAGAAAATACAGCGATTACCCAGCAGGTGGTTGATTATGCTCATGATCGGGGAGTTGTTGTCGAAGCGGAGCTGGGACATGTCGGGGCCAATGAGACATCTGAAGCAGCAGAACTGACAGGTTCCGTCTATACAGAGGTAGATAAAGTACAGGAATTTGTTGCAGCAACTCATGTGGATTCTTTGGCGGTGTCTATAGGGACAGCCCACGGTGTTTATAAAGGCAGTCCCAAGATTAATTTTGAACGGCTGCATGAAATCGCTGCTTTAACCGATGTACCGCTTGTTCTGCACGGCGGATCCTCGTCAGGAGATGAAAATCTCGGCCGCTGTGCCAGAGAAGGGATCACTAAGATAAATATCTATACGGATTTTATAGTCGGAGCTTACCAAGCGATAGTAAAAGAACAGCCGAAAGATTATATCAGCTTGCAGCAGACAGCTGAAGAAGCTATGGCTGCAGTGCTGGATCATTATTTTGACGTTTTCGGCACACAAAAAGTTTAGGAGAAAAAATCATGGGTAAAAGAAGCGTTCAAGCACCGTTTTTTATGTTTAATCCAAAGTCTTACTTATATGGAGAAGACTTGGCTGCTATGGCTCAAACTGCAGAAAAAGCCGCTGCAGCTCGTCCGGAAGTCACCGTTTTTATCACTTGTCCTTTTGCTGATCTTGCCCGGACAGCAAGCCTGACAGATAAAGTCATTGTATCAGCGCAGCATATTGATGGCATTAGTCCTGGACGCGGTATGGGCCATGTTTTGCCTGAAGCTGTCAAAGCCGCTGGGGCAGAGGCAACATTTTTGAATCATGCCGAGCGGCCGCTGACCTTTGAAGAGATTATAAAGGCTATGGAACGGGCGGACGAGTTAGATATGCTGACGATTGTCTGTGCCAATTCGCTTAAGGAAGCGCGGGCCATTGCGACGCTGGAGCCGGATATTATTCTGTGCGAGCCAACAGAATTGATTGGGACCGGCAATACCAGTGATGTTTCTTATATTGCGGCTACCAATGATGCCATTAAGGCAGTTTCGCCTAAAACGCTGATTATGCAGGCAGCAGGAATCTCGAGTGCTCAAGATGTTTTTGATGTGATTAAACTGGGAGCTGACGGGACCGGCTGCACCAGCGGTATTACAGAAGCGCTTGATCCTAAGCAGATGCTGGCTGATATGGTGGCTGCAGCTGACGAGGCTGGCCATTCAGAAAGGAGCAGTTAATGAAATGTTATAAAACAAAGTTTTCGGTGGACACACAAGCTGGCAAGGCCACTTATGTCAATATTACAGAAAAACTTCGTGATATTATCGCAAAAAGCGGCATTCAAAACGGCCTGCTGGCCATGATTTCTCCCCATACGACCTGTGCGGTCTTTTTTGAAGAATTCGCACACGATTATACTACAGACGGTGATGAATCGCTGCAGGCTGATTTAAACACTGTTCTGGCAAAGATTATTCCGGATCATACGGGGAGCGACAGTTACATCTATCCCGGGGAGGCGCATTATCAGGCCGTTGAATCCTGGCCTGATGCTGCAGCTTATCTTCCCGGCGGTGACCGGACATCTTTATGGAATGGTGATGCCCACCTTAAAGCGACCTTGATCGGCTCCAGTCAGCTAGTTGATGTAAGTGACGGTGATTTGGGTGTTGGCAGTACAGGCTATTTTTACTTTGTTGACTATGACAAAACACGCGCCCGTACACGAACCTGCCAAGTGACAGTATTTGGGGAATAAGAGACAGACGCCGTTCTGTCTTCTCTGTTTTTAGCAGAAACCGAAAAGTCTGGGAATGTTTATTCTCGGACTTTTCTTCTGAAAGCTATAGAAAAATTCTCATATTTGCGAATTTTCGCAAATGGAAAATGGAGCTGGTATACTTTATAATAGATTATTTATGAAAAAGTTAAGTTATTTGTAAATAACTCATCGGCTGCTGGCTGCGCTTCTTTTATTAATGCCGATTAAAGAGGAGCTTCTGCTGGTTTTTACTGTTTAAACTAAAAATGGTATACTGATAAGAAAAAATGTTGGGTTAAGAGTGAAGGAGCCTTCATGAAGACAAAAGAAATTATAGGAGCGAACATCAGAACCGAGCGGGAAAGGCAAGGGTTATCCCGTGAGCAGGTTTGCGGGCTAGAGTCAGAACTGACTGTCAGACAGCTGATGCGTATCGAGCTGGGGCAGTCCCTGCCGACGATTGTTAAACTGGAATATTTGGCAGATAGGCTAAAGGTTGATATGGCCAGTCTGTTGGGAGAACAAAGCTTGGAGATTCCACAGGCCTATTTTGAGCAAAAATATAAGCTGATAAAATTTCCCTCCTATGGTGACGCTGAGCGTTTAGCCCAAAAAACGCAGCTGTTGGAAGATATTTACAATCAATATTTTGACTATCTGCCGGAAGAAGAACTCTTTACTTTAGATTTACTTGAAAATTTTTTGGATTATATTACAGTTGGGAAGCCGGAATCAGTTGAGCTTATTTATGAGGATTTTTTTAAACAGCTTCTGTTAAAAGAAACTTATTCCTTAAATGATATCTTACTTGCTAGGCACTATTTAACACAGTGTCAGGATTATGCTTATGATAGGGAGACTGTACTGCTTATTGTAGATAGACTTCTAAAACAGAGGACAGGTAGTAATGATTATTATAACCTAGCACTTTTAGGAGCTTTATTTGCATTAGCTGGTGTCTATGTTGTATCAGCTGATTATTCTGATATGAAGCCGGCTCTTGATAAAATGGACGATGTGGTTAATCAAACCATGCAGCATGTCTATAAACCGGGTTTGCTGATGTTTGAAGCTAAATACCATCTCTATCAGAGGCATAACTTTCAGAAAGCTAAGTCCTGCTACGATTTAGCGCTGACTTTAGCAGAAAATTTCGGCGACACGGTTTTGATAGATAATCTGAAAAAAGAAAAAGCGAAAGATTTACAAGAAAAAGAAGAATAGTGACACGGATGTCCTGTTCTTCTTTTTTTCTTTGCTTTATAATAGGGACATAAAGTTTGAGAGGGAAATAAAGGAAATTTCCTAACACTTACACTGTAATTTTTAAAAAATTCAGTGAAACGTTACAGCTGGGCTTAAGGCATCGCTGACAATGATCTGGTTAAAACGAATAAGGAGGAAATACATGAGTATTAAAAAACCATTTCAAAGAGGTTCAATGGCTGAAAGACTGAAGAGGTTACAACTTTCTTTTGCTGCCATCAGTTTACTAGCGACCTTATCAGTTATTCTCATGGACAGTCGGCCGCTGGTATCTTTGTTAGTAATAGTTTTTGTTATTCTGGTAGCATTTATCAATATCATCTGGATTGAACAATTTACTAAAGAAGTTAAAAGGAAAACTGAGGTTTGAGACTTTATTTTTGTGAAAAGGGATAAGTAGTTTATTTAAATCGCTATTGTATCATGTGTACTCAGCACTGGTTTTAGAGTAATGGGCTTATATACAGCCTCAATTAAAAGAAAGGAAAAAGATGGAAACACAAAATATTGCTACTGATAAGCTCTTCTTTGAAGAGGTGGATGCAAATGAATTGAACGGTAATGCGCGTGATGCTATTACAGGATTTGGGATTGGCTTAGGTGCTGTTGCAGCAGTAGCTACTATCACTACTTAAATAATATGGATAGCAATACGTAAGTACACTATGAATGGGATGTTGAACGGATTATGGACGAGACTCCTAGCGAAAAGATGGAACTATTACAGGCAAGTCTTGATAAGAGCTCATAGCTTTTTAGTTCCTGACAGGGGTATGACTGACAAAATTAGAGAGTTTTGGCTTATCACCATTTCATAGCGGAATCAAAATGGTCTTTATATCTTGATAAAGGAGGAAAATATGAACATGACTGTAAGTGAAACACAAGATTTGCTTTTTGAGGAAATTGACACGAATGAACTTTACGGAGACGGCTATTTTATTGGAGGTGCGGCCGCAGGAGTGATTGTAGGTGCAGCTATTTGGGCAGGTGTCACGTTAACTTAAACAAGTCTTTTGCTTTTATAAATCAGAGCTGCAAATAGACTATAACAATTAAGGGGAGAGATAAAATCTTAGTGAAATTTATTCTTCCTCAACCATTATAATCAATAAAGCAGTAAAGAAGGGTTGGGACAATAATAGTGTTCCAGCTTTTTTTAGACATAAGGCTTGTTTTCCGCTTCCGGGCTTCTTTTGTCAGCTTGAAGAGCACTTCTGCTGAAACAAAAGTCTCAAAACACTTTTTCTGATAGACTTTCCATAGCGGACAATGACTAAACAAGACTTCTTTTATTATTTCCTTGTCTACTTGGCAACTTGACAGGGATCGTTTTTTCACTGTGAGTTATTTGCGTATTTATCTGTATCATTCCATAATAAGTGGGTATTAAGTGGATCTTCCAAAGTTTTTCGGCATTTCTGGGGTCAGCCTCTCCAGTGTTTTTTCCTTTCTGATGTGATTGATATGCTTTTAGAGCTGGCACAGTTTTTGGGCAAATTTATCCAAATCATTGAAAAAAAGCCTATAAAGGGGTATGATAATAGAGAGACTGAAACGCAAAAAAGGAGGATTCAGATGACCCATATTAAATTTGATTATTCAAAAGTGATGGACCGTTTTGTTGCAGCGCATGAGCTGGATTATATGCAGGTGCAGGTTTCTGCGGCTGACGCGGCCTTGCGTCAGGGAACCGGCCCCGGTGCGGAGATGACCGGCTGGCTTAACCTGCCGGAAGATTATGACAAAGAAGAATTTGCCCGTATTCAAAAAGCAGCGGCTAAAATTCAGGCCGACAGTCAGGTTTTGATTGTTATCGGTATCGGCGGTTCTTATTTAGGGGCGCGTGCCGCAATTGATTTTTTAAACAGCTCTTTTGTGAATTTACAGACTGATCATAAAGCACCTAAAATTCTTTATGCCGGCAACTCAATTTCTGCTAATTATTTGGCTGACCTTGTTGACTATGTAGCGGATAAAGATTTTTCCGTTAATGTCATTTCAAAATCAGGGACTACGACAGAGCCGGCTATCGCCTTTCGGGTATTTAAAGAGCTTTTGGTTAAAAAATACGGCCAAGAAGAGGCCAATAAGCGGATTTATGCGACAACTGACCGGCAAAAGGGAGCGGTCAAGGTTGAAGCAGATGCTAACGGCTGGGAAACCTTTGTTGTGCCGGATAATGTCGGCGGCCGTTTTACTGTACTGACAGCCGTTGGTCTTTTGCCGATTGCAGCTTCTGGAGCTGATATCAGCCAGCTGATGGCAGGAGCAGCGGCAGCCCGCAAAGATTACAGTTCTGATAAATTAACTGAAAATGAAGCTTATCAGTATGCTGCTGTCCGCAATATCCTTTACCGCAAAGGGTATATTACGGAAGTTTTAGCCAACTATGAGCCATCACTGCAGTACTTCAGCGAATGGTGGAAACAGCTGGCCGGAGAGTCTGAAGGGAAAGATCAGAAAGGGATTTACCCGACTTCTGCTAATTTCTCCACAGATTTGCACTCACTTGGTCAGTTTATTCAGGAAGGCTATCGCAACTTATTTGAAACGGTTATCCGTGTCGACAAGCCGCGGAAGAACATCACTATTCCTGCGGAGGCAGCAGATCTTGATGGTCTCGGCTATCTACAGGGTAAGGATGTTGATTTTGTTAATAAAAAAGCAACGGACGGTGTGCTTCTGGCTCATACAGACGGCGGTGTACCTAACACTTTCCTGACTCTGCCGGAACAGGACGAATTTACTCTGGGCTATACAATCTATTTCTTTGAATTAGCTATCGCTCTTTCCGGCTATCTCAATGGGGTTAATCCTTTTGACCAGCCAGGTGTTGAAGCTTATAAGAAAAATATGTTTGCTCTGCTTGGCAAACCAGGCTTTGAAGACTTAGCAGCAGACTTGAACTCACGTCTGTAATTGAGCTTCTGTCTATAAGGAATCCGAACTTCAATGCTGAAGTTCGGATTTTTCTTTGAATTAATACACCTTTTTTTGCTGCTAAAGAAAAAATGCTGTCTTAATTATTTTGTGTAAGCGTTTTATAATAAAGCCATAAACAAAAATAAACTAAGTAAGATCAAAGAGCTGTGCAGCACCACATAGCGGCCCGAACTCAGAAATGGGGGGAGGGGAGATTTGTCTCGTTAACTGGCTTACCGCCAGCTGTAGACGGTCTAAAGGCTTTGTCGTTTTGACAGCCGAGCGTACCTTTCTAGCCGTCTTGGCAGAGGTGCATCTGCGAAATCAAAGATTTTGGGCTTACCGTCACTTTTGCTTTGTTCTTTTCACGGCTTTTGTATCTTAGTAAAGGAGTTTGATATGACAGATTGGTTAAATATTGCAGGCAAAACAGTGATTGTAACGGGTGCTTCTTCTGGAATCGGCCGGGCAATTGTAGAAGAACTGCTGGCTTTGGATGTTCATGTGGCGAACTTTGATATTGCGGATAACGATCTGAAGCATGATAATTTGCTTTTCGTCAAAGTTGATGTCACATCACGGGCAGAAGTGGAAGCAGGCGTTGCTTTGGTAGTTGAACATTTTGGAACGGTTGATGCCGTGGTTAATAATGCCGGAATCAATGTTCCCCGCCTGCTGGTTGACCCTAAAGACCCGCATGGCAAGTATGAGCTGGATGATACTGTTTTTGAAAAAATAACCATGATTAATCAAAAGGGACTGTATTTGGTCAGTCAGGCTGTCGGCAGAATCTTAGTTGACAAGAAAAAAGGCGTTATTATCAATATGGCTTCCGAAGCCGGTCTGGAAGGCTCTGAAGGCCAAAGTGCTTATGCAGCTACTAAGGCAGCGGTATACAGCTACACACGGTCGTGGGCTAAGGAATTAGGCAAGTATGGAGTGCGCGTTGTCGGTATTGCACCGGGAATTATGGAAGCAACTGGTTTGAGAACGCTTGCTTATGAGGAAGCCCTAGGATATACTAGAGGCAAAACAGTTGATGAAATTCGTGCTGGTTACGCATCTACCAGCACAACACCGCTTGGCCGCAGCGGAAAATTAAGTGAAGTAGCCGATCTTGTCGCTTATTATATTTCAGACCGATCAAGTTATATTACAGGCATTACTACCAATGTGGCCGGAGGGAAGACCCGCGGCTAATTGTAAATGCTAAAGGAGATAGAAGTGGCATTAGTTAATCGTTGGTATCAAATTTTAAATGCATTGATAGCACAGCCTCAGCTTTCGATTGACGAGATGCTCGAATTGCTGGCTGTCAGCGAGAAAACCTTGCAGACGAGTATCAGCCAGCTTAATGAGCTTTTGGATGAGGATGTGCAGATCAGGCAGGAAGGAAATCAGCTTTATATAGATGTTTTTGATTATGCCAGACTGGAGGAAATTCTGTCGGGCAGTTTACGCAAAGAAAGTGATTTTAATTCGTCAGGAAAACGGGTTTCTTATATCATTAAGAGGCTGCTGCAGAGTTCAGAACCCTTGCTGATTGATGATTTAGCAGAAGAGATTGCAGTCAGCCGTACGACAATCAATAAAGATTTAAAACAAGTTAAGCATCTGGCTTCGGACTATCAGATTTCGGTCAAAGGAAAACCCAACCGGGGCATAGAGATTAACGGTGATGAACTGTCTCTACGTCTCTTTTACTGCCAAAATGTCTATGCTTATTTCGATACAGCCGCTCTGCAGCAGGAAACTCAGACCTTTCTGCAGGAGCTCAGCCGGGACTACCATTTGCCCAGAAAAATGCAGGATTTACTCAGTAAAGTGGTGGCTATTACTGTTGCACGCATTAAGCGCCAAAAGCAGATAGACCATGCTATTGCTTATTACTGCAATGGGCTGAAGAATGCCGAAATTATTGAAAAATTGGTTTATCATCTTGAAGTGGTTTATCACATTACATTAAGTCAGTTTGAACAGGATTTTCTGAGTTTTCCGCTTAATACCCAGTTTATTGCAGGACTTTCGTATGAAAATACTGATCATCCGATGCTGGAGCCATTTTATCGGACTGTCATCAGGAAAGTTCGAACAGCCTTGAATGTAGATTTTGATGAAGAAAAACTCTTTCATGATATGTATGGGCACTTGACATTTTTGATTAATCGTTTGATTTTTCATGTCCAAATCACGGATATCTTTCATGGTGAGGTTAAGAACAAATATCCGCTGGCTTTTGAAATGGCAAGAGCTGCCGGTGATGAGCTCAGGCATTATTTCGGCTATCCGCTTGCAGCGGCTGAAATCAGTTACTTAGCCCTTTACTTTGAAATGGCAGTGCGGGAACATGAGGATGAGCAGCTGAACCGCAGACGCCGGATAGCAGTTGTCTGCACAACTGGCCGAGGGACTGCAGCAATGATTCATCGTCAGCTGACACGCGTTTTAGGCAGCGACATCGATATTGTACAGTATTCAGAGGAAACCTTTAATCCGCAGGCAGATGATGATTATTTTGCTGTCTTTACAACTATTCCGCTTAAATATCCGCAGCTTCAGTCTCCGATTATCCATATTACCAATCTTTTTGATGATCAGTGGCTGCAGGCAGAGTGGCAGAAAGTGAATGTTTTTCATCAAAAAAACCTTGAAAGCGTAACCTTAAAATTTATCCGCTTATCTGAAGGATCGTCTTATCAAGACTATCTTAGACAAATGACTGCAGTGCTTGCTGATCAGGATCTGGTGGATTCAGATTTTGGCTGGCGGGTGCTTGAGAGAGAGATCAAACAGCCGACCGTATTTGGCGGCGGAATCGCTTTTCCGCATACTGTCAATCGACTTAAACAGAAGAAGACTATCATGATGCTGGGGCTTGTTGAAGCGGGTGATGAACCGGAATTTATTTTTCTGGTAGCGATCCCTGAGTCTGTTGAAAGTGAGATGGAAACGGAATTGCTGACCCTGTATGATGATATTTTTCGAACAGCCAATGACGAGCAGCTAAAAAATGCCCTGCGCCAAGTGCAGACAGAAGCAGATTTGCTCGCTTTATCAAAAAACAAAGGAGTGTTTTAATGAATCCAGCAATAACTCTAGGGCTATTGGTTACAACAGCTTACATCATCCAGATTTTTCTGGGCTTGAGGCAGATTAAACATTTTAATCAGGTTTATACGGCTATGCGGCGTCAAGGGCGTGTTGCTATCGGCCGCCGTGCCGGGAAAATAAAATCAGGGACGATTGTTCTTTTCGCTATTGATAAAGCAGGTAAGGTTCTGGATGCCAAAAGGATGCAGGGAGTAACCATTGGAGCCCGTTTTAAGACAATGCCAGCTTATATTGGCCAGGATATTCATTATTTTGACCGCTATAATCCGCTTGTCCGTAAGGAAAATAAACTGCTGCAGACGGCTATTGAAGATGCACGGGAGGTTTTCCTGCGAACAGAAGCCGGCAGTTATGAAGAAAGCCCTCAGCCGGCCCCGTTGACTGGTTTGGCTGCGCAGATTAAACTGCTGCCAGCACAGTTGAAATTACAGCTAAAATCTAAAAAACGTTCGGGTTAAGGTCCCGAAGCAAAGGAGTATACAATGAACTATATCACAAAATTCGCAGAAGCTTTTATGAATCTCTTCACTCTGGGAGGAGAAAATTTCATCGGCTGGATGACCAGTATTGTACCGGTGGTTCTCATGCTGCTTGTTGCTATGAATGCGATTATTGCCTTGATCGGTGAAGAGAGGATGAATAGACTGGGGGAACTGTCGGCTAAAAATCCGCTGACCCGCTACATGATTTTGCCTTTTATTTCAGCTTTTATGCTGGGCAATCCGATGGCTATGAGTATGGGGCGTTTCCTGCCGGAATATTATAAACCGAGCTTTATTGCAGCCCAGATGCAGTTTTGTCACACTTCAAACGGAGTCTTTCCGCACATCAATCCCGGAGAATTGTTTGTCTGGATGGGAATTGCTTCAGGCATCAAAACGCTGGGGCTCAACGAAATGGAACTGGCTATTCGTTACCTTCTGGTCGGCCTGATTATGAACTTTGTCGGCGGCTGGGTCACAGACTTTACGACTGCTTTTGTCGCCAGACAGCAGGGTGTGACTTTAAGTAAATCAGTTGAATTATAAAAAACAGCATGAAAGAGAGTAAGAGACATGGCATATAAAAGTATAAAAGTTGTCAAAGGCAACGGCGGTTTTGGCGGCCCCTTAATCATTACACCGACAGAAGAAAAGCATAAGTTTATCTATGTGACAGGCGGCGGTGAAAAGCCTGATATTGTAGATAAGATTGCTGAACTGACTGGCATGGAGGCTGTTAACGGGTTTAAAACCTCCATTCCGGATGAAGAGATTGCCTTAGCGATCATTGACTGCGGCGGGACTTTGCGCTGCGGTATCTATCCAAAGAAAAAAATCCCGACAATCAATATTGTGCCGACCGGTAAAAGCGGGCCTTTAGCACAATATATTACAGAAGATATCTATGTTTCTGCAGTCGATTTGGATCAAATCACTCTAGCCGATACTGATGAAGCGGCTCCTGTTTCTTCGGCTCCGGAGATAACTGAAACTGAAACGGGAACTCAAACAGCAGAAACCGGTTTTGATACCAGCAAAAAGATTACAGAACAAAGAGCAGAGTCCAGCTTTATTGCCCGCATCGGCATGGGCGCCGGTAAAGTTGTTGCAACCTTCAATCAAGCAGCGCGTGAAGCGATTCAGACCATGCTGAACACCATCTTGCCTTTCATGGCTTTTGTTTCGCTGATTATTGGGGTTATTAATGGTTCGGGTGTCGGCGACTGGATTGCCAATCTTCTGGCCCCTCTTGCCGGTAATATTTGGGGCTTGATTTTGGTTGGCTTCGTTTGCTCTCTGCCATTCTTGTCTCCTTTGTTAGGACCAGGGGCAGTCATTTCACAAATTGTCGGAACTTTAATCGGTGTGGAAATCGGTAAGGGCAATATCCCACCGCAAATGGCTCTGCCAGCTCTGTTTGCTATCAACACACAAAATGGCTGTGATTTCATTCCGGTTGGTCTTGGTTTGACTGAAGCAAAATCCGAAACGGTCGAAGTCGGAGTACCGTCAGTGCTTTACTCCCGCTTCCTGAACGGTGTGCCTCGTGTTATTGTCGCTTGGATTGCCAGTATCGGGCTTTACCAGTAAAAATGTTTAATAGTTAAAGAAAGGTTAGAAAAATGACAAAAATTTTTGAAGCGACTGTACTTGCAGTCGGTCCTGAAGCTCCAGGAATGATTACTGACGCCAATATGCTGATTCTTTTTGGTGAAGAAGCACCGGATGATCTGGCGGAATACTGTTATAAAATTGATAACAAAAACGTAACCGGCCCTATTCAAGTTGGAGGCCGGCTGGTTGTTGACGGGGTCAACTGCGCTATTACAGCTGTCGGAAACGTTGTTGAAAAAAACTTACAAGGACTCGGTCATATTACCGTTTCACTGGACGGATCTGAGCAGGGAAGCCTGCCCGGAACCCTGCATGTCGCACCGCAAACAGAAATAAAACTCAAGGAAGGCTCTGTTATTCAGCTGTTTGATAGCTGAGGCAGCTAAACACAGTGAAAAAGAGACGCAATCGCAGAAAGCGCAGGCTGACATACGAGTGCGGCTGCTCTGTGAGTATGCCTGCCAGCGTGAAGCAATGCTAATCTAGAATAACCCTAGCCGTAGACGTCTGAAAGCTTTGCGGTCTTGACAGCCTGCCTTAGATTTCTAGTCGTCTTGGCAGAGGTGCGTCTGCGAAATTAAAGATTTCGGACTTAGTGTCATTTTGCTGTGAGCTTTAACCGGCCTTTGTATCTTGTGAATTGAACACGGCCTAAAATCCTAATGAAAAAGATGGCTGTCATCGTGATGCTTAGGCATCACTTGCCATCCCCTATTTTCATACGGATTTTTACACGGCCTTTGTATCTTATTATAATAGGGGTGTGTGATGAAATTAATGTTGGATACTGCTAATTTGGAGGCTGTTCGCTGGGGGCAGGATTTTCTGCCGTTGGCGGGAGTAACAACCAATCCTTCAATTATAAAAAAGGAGGGGCAAATGGATTTTTTTGCCCACCTGCGCCAGATTCGCCAGATTATCGGCTATGACCGCACTCTGCATGTTCAGGTTGTGGCTTTAGAAGCAGAGGATATGCTGGCGGAGGCTCGGGCTATTCTGAATCATGTGGACAAAGAGGTTTATATCAAAGTTCCTGTTACTGTCGAAGGTTTAAAAGTCATTAAACTGTTGCATGCGGAAGGGATTTATACTACAGCGACCGCTATTTATTCCAAAATGCAAGCTTATTTGGCAATTGCTGCTGGCGCGGATTATATCGCACCATATTACAATCGCATGGAAAATTTAAATATTGATGCCGCTTCTGCTATTGCAGATATAGCTGAGGAAATCAAGCGAACAGGTGCTGCCGCACAGATTTTAGGAGCCAGCTATAAAAATATTGAACAGATTAACCGGACTGTAGAAGCTGGCGGACAAGCTGTTACTGTCGCTCCGGATCTCGTTAAGCAGTCTTTGCAGCTACCGGCTGTCACACAGGCTGTTCAGGATTTCAGAGAAGACTGGTTTGCCAGTTTTGGTCCAAATCAAGCCATTACAGATTTGTAAGGATGCTTTCTTTTGCAACCCTATACGTAAGAGAGTAGGATAAATTGTCATAAAAATGATGCTTTCGATTTTGTCGTCCTGCCTCCGCACAGTTGATCAGGGAAACCGCTATCCTTCGCGCAACATGGAATAAGAACTTCCCATCACTTACTGCGCTAAACTCATCTGTTAAAAAAGGAAAACGAGGCAGGACTTGTCCTGCTTCTTTGATGTTTGTAAACGGTAAAACAGCATTATTTTGTTATACTAATCTATATGAAGAAAATAGTCAAAGCAGCAGGGCTTCTTTTTTTAACCTGCGGTATGCTGTATTTAGCAGCCACAAATGGCCAGTCATCCAGAAATGGTAAGGGCGTTTTTAGATTAGATGCCAAGTCAAAAATCGGACGCACTAAGGAAAAAACAGTAGCCGCTTACCTTGCGGAAATGTCTGTTGAGGAAAAGGTAGGTCAGCTTTTCTTTGCCAGAGTGCCGGAAGAATCCGGCCTTGAGGATATTAAAAGTTACCATTTAGGGGCTTATCTTTTATTTGACCGTGATTTTAAAGACCGGAGCTTAGAAGATATTAAGGCGCTGACAGCTTCTTATCAAGAAGTTTCTGCTGTTCCTATGATTATCGCTTCTGATGAAGAAGGCGGTTCAGTGACACGGATTAGCAGTATCCTTCCCAAAGCTTTTGAGGTTCCTATGACTCTCTACCAGTCAGGAGGTCTGTCTGCCATTGCGGATGATACAGCTGCCAAAGCTCAGCTTTTGAAATCTGTCGGTATCACAGCAGGCTTATTCCCCGTTGCTGACGTTGCCACTGATAAGCAGGCTTTTATCTATGATCGGACTCTGGGACAGGATGCTTCTGCAACAGCAGATTATGTTGCAGCAGTGGTAAAAACTCTAAGACAGGAGCAGTTCGCCTCAACACTTAAACACTTTCCCGGTTATGGCAATAACACGGATGCTCATGCTGATCTGGTCTATGATCAGCGCAGTTTGAAAGAACTTGAGTCTCTTGATTTTCTGCCTTTTATAGCTGGAATTGAAGAGGGTGCGGACAGCGTTCTGATGAGTCATCACATTGTGAGTACTGTTGATGCAGTCCCTGCCTCTTTATCATCCAAGATGTACGCTATATTGAGAAATGACCTTGGCTTTACAGGAGTGACGATTACTGACGATATGGATATGGCTGGCTTAAATAAATTTATCAGTCAGGAAGAGGCGGCTTATCAGGTTATTCTGGCAGGCGGGGATATGATTATGAGTTCTGAATATGCCAGCCAAACGGCTTACCTTCTCGAGAGAGTGAAGGCGGGAGACCTGAGTGAAGAACGGATTGATGAATCTGTCAAACGCATTTTATCATGGAAATATGATTTAGGCTTACTTAAAGGACAGGAAAAGTAGAGAATTCCCAAGTTTGTTTAGCCTGCAGCTTTAAAAACGTATTGACAATCTTCTCAAGTCTTTATATAATAGCTTTTATAGACGTTTGACACAATGAGATGCAGAGAATCTTTTTAGTCTGAGGTCTGAAAGGAAGCTGTTGGCCTGTAGCCTAAAGGCCCAGCAGTTTAAAATGATGGGCTGCAATTTAAAGCAGCTATAAGGAGGTTTATAAGTTTGAAAACAAAAACACTGGCGCTGGTAAACGGGATTGTAGGCTTAATTGGAGGAATTGTTCTCCTGCTCGGTATTTGGTTTATTTTTGGAGCTGCTGCGACAGGTTCAGATAGTGCTTTAGGGACTGTTAGTGTGCTGTTTCTTTTGCTGAAACTGGCTATTCTGGCTTTAGGAATCGTAGGGGCAGTTTACTACAAAGATGATGTGAGAGTCAGCAGCGCTCCCAATGTGCTCCTGATTGTCGGCGGAGCTGTCGGTCTGATTCCGTTTTTTGGCTGGATAGGCGGCATTCTTGCGATTATCGGCGGCTCAATGTATCTGAGTGCACTGAAAAAATTTGCCGAATAATTTAAACTGTCAGTCCTTAATGTAAGGTCTGATTTTTTATTTATGTTTTTGATAAAATGGTATTCCAAAACACTAAGTAAATGGCCAGAATTTTGGTATAATGGAGATAATCATTGTTTAACAATGTTCCTTTAAAACGTAAGAGGCCTAAGAGCTGTGCAAAAAAGAGATAGCTAAGTTTAGAATTGATTTCAAGTTAATAGCCGTAGACGTCTGAAAGCTTTGTCGCCTTAACAGTCGACCGCAGCTTTCTAGTCGTCTTGGCAGAGGGGCGCAGACGAAATCGGAGATTTCTGGCTTACCGTCAGCCGTAGCTGACTGAAGGCTTTGCAGTCTTTACAGCCTACCGCACCCTTCTAGTCATCTTGGCAGGGGTGCGCCAACGAAATCACAGATTTCTGGCTTACCGCCATTTTCATACGGATTTTTATACGGCCTTTGTATCTTAATGGAACTGAACATGGCCTGAAAGCTCGGAAAAAAGAGACGCAGTCGTTGGAAGCGCAAGCTGACTTACGAATGTGGCTGCTCTGTGAGTATAGCCCTCCCTAGAGTCTTTAGTGACTCTTCGGTCAGGCTCCTATTTTTCAGTCGCTTTCTTAACGGCCTTTGTATTTTAATGGAACTGAACACGGCCTAAAATCCTAGTGAAAAAGATGCCTGCCAGCGTGATGCGGGCATATTGCAAAACAACCCTAGCCGTAGACGTCTGAAAGCTTTGCAGTCTTAACAGCCTGCCGCAGCTTTCTAGTCGTCTTGGCAGAGGTGCGCCTACGAAATCGGAGATTTCTGGCTTACCGTCATTTTCACACGGATTTTTACACGGCCTTTGTATCTTAATGTGAGGAGAGAGTTATGACTGCACAGAAAATGAGTGCGCAAGAGATTATTGCTTTTATTGGAAATGCGGAGAAGAAGACAAGAGTCAAGGTGACTTTTGAAGGAGAGTTGGCCGCTGCAGTACCGGATGGGGTACTCAAGCTGGGGAATGTTCTTTTTGGAGACTGGCAGGATATTGCACCGCTTTTAGCCAATTTAACGGAAAATAGCGATTATGTAGTTGAACAAGACGGCCGCAATTCAGCTGTGCCGCTTTTGGATAAGCGTCACATTAATGCCCGAATTGAACCGGGAGCCATTATCCGCGATCAGGTAACTATTGAGGATAATGCGGTTATTATGATGGGTGCTGTGATTAATATTGGTGCGGAGATTGGTGCCGGAAGTATGATTGACATGGGCGCTGTTCTTGGAGGCCGGGCTTGTGTTGGGAAGAACAGTCATATCGGTGCTGGGGCTGTCCTAGCTGGGGTTATTGAGCCTGCTAGCGCAGAACCTGTCCGTGTTGGTGATAATGTGCTTGTAGGAGCCAATGCAGTTGTCCTTGAAGGTGTTCAAGTTGGCAGCGGTTCAGTGATTGCTGCCGGTGCAGTTGTCACTCAGGATGTGCCAGAAAATACAGTTGTTGCTGGTGTACCGGCGCGTGTGATCAAACAAATTGATGCACAGACACAGCAAAAAACAGCCTTGGAAGATGCTCTGCGCAATCTTTAAAAGAACTGAACTATTCTGACTATTAAGAGTTGTCCTGATAAATACAAGAAATATATTATAAGGCCTCGCTTATCTTTCATTTTGAGGTCCGGTTGCCTTATGGCATTTCTTGCTCTTACGCAGCTGCTTGAACTGGCTGCTAGGGCTGCGGAGCAGTTCAGTGGACCGTTTAAGGTGGGAACCGGAAAATAAAGAGACTGTCGGATAAGGGGTTCCAACAATATTACGTAAAAAGTAAACGCAGCTGGGCTATTTTGCCCCAAGCTCTGAAACTTTTTGCCGGAGGGTAAAGAAAAATGCTTGATTTAATTGCAACACGGCGTGCGCTCCATCAAATACCTGAAATTGGACTGCAGGAATTCAAAACGCATGAGTTTTTACTGAAAACAATTGCTGATTTGACTGCTGACAAAGAGTTTGTTGAAATCAGAACGTGGCAGACAGGTATTTTGGTCTTTCTTAAGGGCCGCCAGCCGCAAAAAACGATAGGCTGGCGCACGGATATTGACGGTTTGCCGATTGTTGAAGAAACTGACCTCAGCTTTAAATCGCTTCATAAAGATCGTATGCATGCCTGCGGTCATGATATGCATATGACGGTGGCACTGGGCCTGTTAGACCGTTTGGTGCAGCACCAGCCAAAAGATAATCTGCTCTTTCTTTTTCAGCCTGCTGAAGAGAATGCAGCTGGCGGTATGCTTATGTATGAAGCCGGTGCTTTTGGCAGCTGGCTGCCGGATGAGTTTTATGGTCTGCATGTACGCCCTGATTTGAAAGTCGGCGATATCGCTACCAACCGCAGTACTTTGTTTGCCGGAACGTGTGAAGTCAAAATAAGATTTACCGGCCAAAGCGGCCACGCAGCCTTTCCGCATACGGCTAATGATGCCCTGATTGCGGCAAGCTATTTCATTACACAAGTACAGTCAGTCGTAAGCCGCAATGTTGATCCTATTGAAGGGGCCGTCGTGACTTTTGGCTCTATGCATGCTGGGACAACAAATAATGTTATTGCCGGGACCGCTTCTCTTCATGGGACCATTCGGGCTTTGACGCAGGAGATGAGTGCACATGTCCAAAAGCGGGTTCGGGCTATAGCAGAAGGTGTTGCCAGTTCATTTGGGATGGAACTTGACTTGGAGCTCAACCCCTCAGGCTATCTGCCTGTGGAGAACCACCCGCAGTTAGCTGACCAGCTGATGACTTTTTTTGCTGCTCGGGAAGGGGTCCGTTTGATTGACTGCGCTCCTGCTATGACGGGGGAGGATTTTGGCTACCTCCTGCATAAGGTGCCTGGAGTCATGTTCTGGCTGGGAGTAGATACTCCTTATCCTCTGCATCATCCTAAAATGAGCCCCAAGGAAGAAGCTTTGCCTTTTGCAGTAGAAACGATCAGTGCTTTTTTAAGCAATAAAGCAGGATAGAATATCATTATATTTATGGGTGAGAGCGATGACATTTTAAATTCGTCCGTCAGCTGTTGCCGTTTTTAAAAAAGCCATAGACTGGCTTTATCGTTAGCTGCCTGGTTGGGCTTCAAGCAAAAACCTGTAAGTGATACTGTTCACCTACAGGTTTTTAAAATAAAAGGGAAGGGCACAAACATCTCTGTTTATGCCCAGGAGATTTATGAAAAAGGAAATAACTAGGATAGGGTTATTCCCTTCCGGCAGCTTTTTCAAGCTACCTTTTAGGATAGTTATATATTACCAAGGAAACCTTAAAGAAACCTTAAAATAAACTGGCAAATTATATTTTTTTAAATTAAGTCAGACTTTATGTTATGATATTATCATGGATAAAGAAGCAATCAGACAAAATCTTATTAAACGCTTAAAGAGCCATAATCCAGCAGACAAAGAGAAATTGGACAAGCTTTTGCTGGACGATATCACTGCCTCAGAAGCCTATCATACCAGTCAGGTTCTTGCAACCTATCTGGCCTTTTCTTTTGAATATGACACACAGCCTTTAATAGAAAGGGCTGTCAGAGACGGTAAAAAGGTTCTTGTTCCCCGCACATGTTCTCAGGGAAAAATGGTCTTTGCCTCCTATCATCCTGAACATTTAATCAAAGGCCGGTTTGGAATCTTAGAGCCGGACAGTTCTCGGGAAACAGCTGAACCGTCAGAAATTGATTTAATTCATGTTCCTGGTTTGGCTTTTAATGCTGAAGGTTTTCGCATTGGCTATGGCGGAGGTTATTATGACCGCTATTTAGCAGATTTTAAAGGCAGAACTGTCAGCACGGTTTATGCCTGGCAGAGGCTTGATTTTAAAGAAGATGCGCATGATGTTGCGGTAATGGAGGTATTTTCTCAATGAAAGCAGAAATAAAAAGAAATCCCGTCACTTTATTTTTACTGGCACTGACCAGTCTAATCTTTATATTAATGCAGCTGATGTATCTGGGACAGGCTGCCTCAGTTCAGGCCGTTTTGACCTTTGGCGGTTTGTACGGAGAAATCATAAAAGCTTATCCGGATCAAATTTGGCGCTTGCTGACGCCGATCTTTGTTCATATCGGCTGGGAACATTTTATCTTTAATGCCCTCTCTCTTTATTTTATTGGGCGAATAGCTGAGCAGATTTGGGGGTCAGTCCGTTTTTTGCTGCTTTATATTTTAGCAGGGATTGCAGGAAACATCTTTGTGTTCTTCTTTGAACCGGCAGTAGTAGAAGCCGGAGCTTCAACATCTTTATTTGGCCTTTTTGCCGCAGTTGCTGTTATCGGTTATTTTGGCGGCAGTCCATTTTTGCGCCAGCTGGGACGCTCGTATGTGATGCTGATTGTGTTTAATCTGATTTTTAATCTTATAACTCCTGGTATCAGTCTGTCCGGGCATTTAGGAGGGTTAGTCGGCGGTGCTTTGTCAGCTGTTTTTCTGCCTACCCTTTATGAAAAAAATACTTTCAGCAAATTTCAGCGACTGTCAGCTTTTCTGGTTTACCTACTTCTCATGACTTTGATGCTTTTTTCCGCTTTTTCTGTTTTTTAGTTACTCTAGTTGCTTTGCAAAGGAAAATAGACAGGCTCTCTAACTTCTGCGGTCAGTTTACTCACCGCAGAAGTTAGAGAGCCTTTTTTTGCCTAGAAAATCCCCTATCTTTTACAATGAAAAACGGCTAAACAGCTCATTGGGAAATAAAAAGACACCCTTTTTGCAGTTGCCGTTAAGACACAGACAAGGAAATTTTGGTATGCTGCTCAGGCATGCCCTGTCATCGTAGGCAAATAGGGTAACCTCTTATCTGAAAAATATCAAATAAAATCCTTTGGTTTATCAAACCCTTTCGGACTTTTGCAGGTTTAGAGACAGCTCATCGCTTTAGGCATCAAAAAGGAGAGGGCCCATTTTAGGCTCCTCTCCAAATAAAGTCGTCTGCAAGATGGCAGTAACTATTGAACTGCTTAGGATTTATCAGCCAAACTTTTTCCCAAACGGATAATATAGTCTTTTAGGTCGTCTTTGACTTGGGGATGCTGCAAGGCGTAATCGATGGAAGTTTTCATAAAACCAAATTTATCCCCTACATCATAGCGGTTTCCTGTAAACTTACGGGCAAAAACACGCTGGGTTTTATTGAGCGTATCAATTGCATCAGTCAGCTGAATTTCATTGCCGGCACCAGGTTTCTGCGTTTCCAAGATAGCAAAAATTTCCGGCGTCAGCAGGTAGCGGCCGATGATAGCTAAATCGCTCGGGGCTTCTTCTGGCAAAGGTTTTTCGACAAAGGTAGCTACGCTGTAGAGACCGTTAACCCCCTCTCCCTGAGGAGCAATGACACCGTAAGCTGATGTTTCTTCATGAGGAACCTGCATAACGGCAATCGTAGAAGCATGGGTCGCTTCATAGTCTTCTATAAGCTGTTTGGTTAAAGGAACAGCCTGGCTGCTTGTAATATCCATCAGGTCATCCCCCAGCATAACCACAAACGGTTCGTTGCCGACAAAAGCTTTAGCCTGCAGCACAGCATCTCCTAAACCGCGCGGATGGCTCTGGCGGATAAAGTGGAGACGGATACCTGTTGTCTCATCAACCAATTTTAACAGATCATTTTTCCCTTTTTCTTTCAGGTTATATTCCAATTCAAAGTTGGAATCGAAATGGTCCTCGATTGAGCGTTTGGATTTACCGGTAACCACTAAGATATCTTCAATGCCTGATTTTAAGGCTTCTTCAACGATAAACTGAATGGTTGGCTTATCAACGATGGGGAGCATTTCTTTAGCGAGGGCTTTAGTCGCAGGTAAGAAACGTGTGCCCAGACCGGCTGCAGGTATCACTGCTTTTCTGACTTTTTTCATAAAAAAACTCCTTTAAACTGCTAGGCTTATTATAACATATTTCTCATTCTTCCACTAACTGTTTCAGGATTTAGTGCCATTCATTTTCAGAACGGAATTCATTGGACATCATGCCAAGAATGCTCTCTTTCACATCCGCGCCTTCATATATAGCTTTATAAATAGCAGTGGTAATAGGCATGTAAACCCCTAATTCCTGAGAAATTTCATAGGCTACCTTGGTAGTTGAAATGCCTTCAATGACCATGCCCATATTGCGTTCAATGTCTTCCAGCTTTTCTCCGCGCCCCAGCGCATCTCCTGCCCGCCAATTACGAGAGTGCACAGAAGTCCCAGTAACAATTAAATCACCTACTCCGGAAAGACCGCTGTAAGTCAGCGGATCAGCGCCCAGCTTGACCCCGAGCCGGGTAATTTCTGCCAAACCGCGTGTAATGACAGCCGCTTTGGCATTGTCGCCATAGCCCAGCCCGTGAAGGGCTCCGGCTCCGACAGCAATAATATTTTTAAGAGCTCCGGCTGTTTCAACCCCAATGACATCTGTATTGGTATAAAGCCGGAAATAATTATTGCTGAAGAGTTTCTGAACATATTTAGCGGCTTCTAAATCTTTTGAAGCTGCGGTGATTAAGGTGATATCTCGGACAATGGTTTCTTCAGCGTGGCTGGGGCCGGAAACAACCACAATCTCACTCCGGCGGTCGGCTGGGATTTCTTCTTCTAAAATGACAGACAGACGTTCATGTGTGCCAGGTTCCAAGCCTTTGGATGCGTGCATCATGATCACTTTATGATCCAAGGTTTCAGCGACTTGCTTAGCAACCAGACGTGTGACCTTTGTCGGGACAACAAAAAGGACGGCATCTGCATTGTGGAGGGCTTCCTCTAAATCAAGTGTCGCCTTTATCTTTTCATCCAGCACGATATCTTTAAAATAAAGCGTATTCTTATGCTGGGTCTTTAATTCGTCAATCTGTTCCGGCAAATTTCCCCAAAGACAAACCTCGTGCCCGTTGTCATTGAGAACTTGAGCCAGAGCAGTTCCCCATGAACCGGGCCCCAAAACAGCAATCTTTTGTTTAGTCATCATCTTCTCCTTATAATAAGATACAAAGGCCGTTAAGAAATCCGTATGAAAATGACGGTAAGCCAGAAATCTCCGACTTCGTAGGCGCACCTCTGCCAAGACGACTAGAAAGCTGCGGCAGGCTGTTAAGACTGCAAAGCTTTCAGACGTCTACGGCTAGATTTTTTTGCAATAAACCCGCATCGCGACGGACTTCATCTTTTTCACTAGGATTTTAGGCCGTGTTCAGTTCAGTAAGATACAAAGGCCGTTAAGAAATCTGGTATCTGAACGGTAATAAATACTAGGCCGACAAATTTCTTAGTTCATGTCCACAGCCAAGAACCTGTATTTATTTCATTATAACATAGGTAGACCCTTTTGTATGAGATTTTACTGGAAATAAAGGTGTTTATCTGAAACTGCTTCCTCTGCTTTGGGTCAAAAAAAGAGAGGCTGATTTTTCCTCTCTCATTCTCTTAATATTAGTTGCTGGATCGGGCAGTTACTGCTCGATGTGCTGTGTCTTTGTCTGGTTCAGCCAAGCATAAGCGATACCGATGAAAAGACCGCCTCCCAGCCAGTTGCCAAAGAAAACAACAATCCACTGACGTGCAACATTAAAGAAGGTAAAGCTGTCAATATTGGCTTTTACTGGATTAAAAGCAGCCAGCATGAATGAAGCAAAATTGGCCACCAAGTGTTCGTTAATAAGAAAGACGAACATGAAGATAGCGGAAATGGCGATAAAAATTTTAGCGCTCTCTTCTTTGAGGAGCATATAACCTAAAATAGCGATGTTGACAAACATATTTGCCGTAATCCCTTCAATAAAATTGCTCCAGTCTGATTTAGCCAGCTTGATATTTACGGCATTGACCACAAAACTTTTATCGGTCAGATTCATAAATGAAAATGACTGATTAAACAGCCAGGCCAGAACAACTGCCCCAACAAGGTTGAACAGGGTGCAGTACAGCAAAATAACAGCAGCTTTCCGCCAGGTAATCTGTTTATAGTAAGCTCCTGCAGTCAGATACATCATGTTGGATGTGGCCAGTTCACCGTTAAAAATCAAGACATAAACTAAGCCGATAGCAAAGATAAATGTAAAGACAAAACGTGCTAAGGCAGGGAATCCTGCAGCAATAACATCTGCACCGATAATACCAACTGCTGTACTCATGGTCAGATAGGCGCCGGCAAACATAGACCGCAGCGCATAGCGAGCTAAACTTTCATCAAACAGTGCTTCTTTTTTAGCGCAGGCAGCACCGATTTTTTCCTGAAATGGGGTCATAAATTGCTCCTTTATCATTTTTCACAGTATTATTTCAGTAAAATTGAAGAGAGTGAAAGCAGCAAAACAAATCAATGATGCTTTATTTTGAATTCAAAGGAGTTTTGCTGTTAAGAACTGGTTTTCTTATTGGGAAACAGGCAGTAAAAAACTGAGAAAGGCAGATTTTCTTTGAGAAAACTGCTCTGCTTTCTCAGTTTTGAAGATGATACTGCAGTACCGTTAATACGGCCGGCTGCATGTGATTTCTTAGATAAGGTCAGTGAGCTGAGGCGCCTGAACTAGCATCGGTTGCTGCAGCGGCATTGCCTCCGCTGTCTGAAGCTCCGGAAGTGGCATCAGCCGTTCCTTGAGCTGCCGGTGCTGCTGGACTGCTGCCGCCAACTAAGCGCTGCCCGGTTTCTTTCAGATACCAGTCCAGCCAAGGTTTGAAGTTAAAGACGATTTCATTGATGCCAGCGTAAGAGCCGTCAGGATAATACATGGCTTGGTAATTGTGGGTATTAATCACACTGTCCGGTGAACCAGGAACGATTGTTCTGACATATTCTTGATTGCCGTTGCGCAGTGTACCGATAACCCATTCAACATTTTTCATGCGAGCCGGCGGAAGAGATCCATGAACGGTTGACATGCGGTTTCCTACCTGCTCAGGCACCCGTTTGGCAAACATGGTTTCCGGATCCTGATGGGCATTATTGTAGTACAGGAACTGGTTATTATCATCAGCATAAGTCAGTTCAAAAGGCATAGCGTTTAAGAACATATTGAGCTGATTAACAGTCAGTAAACCTTGGTCAAGCTTGACATAGGTATCCCCTTCAACTGCGTTGACAAGTTTCGACGCCTTTTCCAGCCAGTCCGGATCGTCAGGGTCAACCTCAGTAATGCTTGTCGCAATAGGTTTTCCGCAGTCTAGATCTTCCGGTTCAATCGGTTTTGGTTTTTTCAATTGTGATACCACTCCTACATATTTGATGAAATTATCTAAGCAGGTTTCAAGAAAGGAGACGGTGCCTTCGTTGATGATATTGCCGTCTTCATCAAAAGCTTCCTTGGCCTTGCCCAGTAAAAATTCATTGCCGGGCAGCGTATAGGCATTGACACCCGGAGCATCGAGGATTTTGCGCAGATGCACCTGGGCGCGCGATGTGCCCTGATCATGGTAAGAAGCACCGACAATCATGACCGGTTTATTTTCAAAAGGATGCAGGTTAAAGGACAGCCATTCAAGGGCACTTTTAAGAGCCGGTGTGGTGGTATGATTGTGCTCAGGTGTAGCGATAATCACACCATCTGCACGGGTAATTTTATTATAGAGATAGCGAATAGCGAAGCTGTCTGATTGATCATCGTCCTGATTAAACATAGGGACATCTTTGATTTCAAGGACTTCCAATTCAAATTTTAATTTAAAATGCCGGCGAATGAATTCTAAGAGCATGCGGTTATATGATTGATCAGCATTCGAACCGACGATTCCGACGAATTTCATAGCAGTTTTTCCTCCTTATGATAAGCTTTCCCAGTCAAAGTTTTCGGCTTCTTTCCGCAGTAAGTCCTGAGCATTTGACAGTTTAGCAGTGACCTTGACAAAGATGCGGAAGTCATCAAAAATAGCGTCTAGTTTTTGGATAGTCTCCAAATCGATCAAATTATTATCCTTGTCAAAAGCCTGTAAGGAATGCGAAAGCAGAAACTCATCCGGAAGGACATTAGCCTTCAGTTCAGGAGCGTTCAGGATTTGCCGCAGCTGGAGCTGGGCGCGTGATGAACCGAGTGTTCCGAAAGAAGCGCCTGTAATCATCACAGGTTTGTTCAGCAGAGGGAAAATGCCGTAAGACAGCCAAGCCAGTGCATTCATCAGAACAGCAGGAATGGAGTGATCATACTCCGGTGTCCCGATGATGACCCCGTCTGACTGTTCAATTTTAGCTGCGATTTCTGTTACAATATCAGGGATTTGCCTGTCTGCAGGTTTATTAAAAACTGGAATCTCTTTAATTTCAACCAGTTCAATATCGGCTTTATCAGCAAAGTGTTTTTCCATATATTGGAGAAGCTGGCGGTTGGTTGAACGGGCAGAGTTGGTACCAACAAGTCCAATAAGTTTCATAAGACTTCCTCATTTCTTTAAGTTTTTTACTATGTTAATGATAACGTTTTCTTAAAAGGGTGTCAACTCTATGCCAAAAAAGGAAAAACATGATAGAATAGCTGTATGAAAAAAATGCTGCTGATTGCTGCCGGCTGTCTAAGCCTGCTTTTAGGTGTTCTTGGTGTTATTCTGCCGGTTTTGCCGACTACCCCCTTTCTCCTTTTGTCAGGCTATTGTTTTGCCCGCAGTTCTAAAAAGTTTGAGCGCTGGCTGAAGCAGACCAAGCTCTATCAGTTTTATGTTGCGGATTATGCTGAAACCAAAAGCATTGCCAAAGAACGAAAAAAGAAAATTATTATTCAGATTTACCTATTGATGGGGCTGTCCGTTTGGCTGGCTCCGCTGGTCTGGGTAAAGCTTGCTTTGCTGGCTTTAACTGTATTTATCACCTATTATCTGTTCCGGGTGATTCCTGATAAATAGCAGGGGCTGATGGTGAATAGACTGAATAAGAAAACGTTTTGCTATGGAGGTTAATATGTCAAAAATACGTGGTTTTGAGCTGGTATCTAGTTTTACAGATGAAGGTTTGCTGCCTAAACGGGAGACAGCTCACGCAGCAGGTTATGATCTGAAGGCTGCTGAACATACAGAAATTGCTCCCGGAGAGATTGTTTTAGTGCCTACAGGACTTAAGGCCTATATGCAGGCAGGAGAGGTGCTGTGCTTGTATGACCGCTCTTCAAATCCGCGCAAAAAAGGACTGGTCTTGATTAATTCTGTCGGTATTATTGACGGAGATTATTACAATAACCCTGCTAATGAAGGGCATATTTTTGCACAGATGCAAAATATAACTGATAAGCCAGTAACAGTTGAGGCCGGCGAACGCCTTGTCCAAGGCATTTTCATGCCCTTTTTAATAGCTGATGGTGACAAAGCAGACGGACTCCGCACAGGCGGTTTTGGCAGCACCGGCCAATAAAGTTAGAGCAGCAGGCTGGTGTGACAGTTTGACAATTATATCAGACCGTTTCCGCTCTTCTCAGCGGCAGTCTGTGCAGCTATTTTATGAATTTACGAAAGAGAATATAAAGCATACAAGCAGGAGGAAACACGCTATCGCAAAAAAAAGAACGACTTTTGTCTGTCAGGAATGCGGCTATAATTCACCAAAATATCTGGGACGCTGTCCTAACTGCTCTTCCTGGTCCTCTTTTGTAGAGGAAGTTGAGACTGCTGAGGTTAAAAATGCCCGTGTATCTCTGACCGGACAGAAAACAAAGCCTGTTAAGCTCAATGATATTGCTGCTGTTCAGGTCAATCGAACGCAAACCGATTTAGAAGAATTTAACCGTGTCCTGGGCGGCGGTGTTGTCCCCGGCAGTTTGGTTCTGATTGGCGGCGATCCCGGCATCGGCAAATCTACCCTGCTTTTGCAGGTTTCGACTCAGCTGGCTCATAAAGGGACCGTTCTCTACGTTTCGGGAGAAGAGTCGGCCGAACAGATTAAACTGCGCAGCGAGCGGCTGGGGAATATCGACAGTGAATTTTACCTTTATGCCGAGACCAATATGCAGCTGATTCGGTCAGAAATTGAAAAGCTTCAGCCAGATTTCTTGGTGGTTGATTCTATTCAGACTATCATGACTCCTGATATCTCCGGAGTTCAGGGGTCTGTCAGTCAGGTCCGGGAAGTAACAGCTGAGCTGATGCAGCTGGCTAAGACAAACAATATCGCTGTTTTTATTGTCGGACATGTGACCAAGGAAGGGACGCTGGCCGGACCTCGTATGCTGGAACACATGGTAGACACCGTTTTGTATTTTGAAGGGGAACGGCACCATACCTTTAGAATTTTGCGGGCAGTCAAAAACCGTTTCGGATCAACCAACGAAATCGGAATTTTTGAAATGCAGGCCTCCGGTCTTGTTGAAATTCTCAATCCCAGCCAAGTCTTTTTAGAAGAACGTTTGGATGGGGCAACTGGTTCTGCTGTCGTTGTAACGATAGAAGGAAGCCGGCCGATTCTGGCTGAGCTGCAGGCTTTGGTTACGCCTACCGTTTTCGGCAATGCCAAACGGACAACGACCGGACTTGATTTCAACCGAGTCAGCCTGATTATGGCCGTTTTAGAAAAACGCTGCGGACTCCTGCTTCAGAATCAGGATGCCTATCTTAAATCGGCAGGCGGTGTGAGACTGGATGAACCAGCTATTGACTTAGCTGTGGCGGTAGCACTGGCATCAAGTTATAAGGAGCAGCCGACTGATCCTAAAACAGCCTTTATTGGCGAAATCGGGCTGACCGGTGAAATCCGCCGGGTTAATCGGATTGAACAGCGGATTAAAGAAGCTGCTAAACTCGGTTTTGCCAAAATCTATGTGCCCAAAAGCTCCCTGCAGGGTGTTGAAATCCCCGAAACGATCCAAGTCATCGGTGTCAGAACGGTCGGCCAGGTGTTAACGAACGTGTTTGAGTGAGCTGGCTTTATGGATAAAAAATGGACTGACTTCCAACTGCTGTCGCAGCAGCCGGAGCTCAGTCGTTTTTTTATACAGTCAGCTTGCTATCTTCACCCTTTTATGCTATAGTAACACAAAATTAAAACGAATGAGCAGTGTTGTCTTAAAAGATAAGGAGCAGGCCATGGCTAAAAAGAAAGGTTTAAGCAGACCGGCAAAGGTGTTCTGGGGACTGCTGGCTGCGGTTCTCATCGCCATCACAGGAATTTGGGGGTACAATCGTTATATGGAAAAGAAAAAAGTTGAACAGCTCTACCAGCACGGTTTTCAGCTGCTGGAAGAACAAATTGCCACATATATCAAAGAAAATTACTCCGGTGTCCGTAAAATTGAGTTCTCGCCGATTTATATAGACGGTGACGGGCGCTTTACGATGCGAACAGCTGAAGTGGTGCCAATCCTGTACGATGAACATGGGAATAAAGCACAATTTGGTGGGAAAATAAACCATTCTGGCTATCCCAGCTATGGGATTCTTAATTATCTGCGGATAGACTGGGATATTTATGGGACAGAGATGATAGAGCTGGCTAATCAGTCCGGAGATTATGTCGAAGTGACTTACGGTCAAAGTTTGCCAGAGGTAACAAAATGGGCAGAAAATGAGGATATCGACAGCAATATCGAAGCCCTAGTAGATATAGGAAAGCTGAAAGGGATTGAAAAGTCGGCTGAGGGCAGCCCGTCAGCTGAAATCCGCTACAATGTGATGCTTAAGAAGGGGATACTCAAATAAGAAGGGAGCACCTAAATATGACACTGACAGATAAAAAGATACAGAACTTGCAGGGTGTTATTAAAAAATATGCTTCATATGAAGAGGGGGAGACATTTAAAGTTCCTAAGACAAACGAATATTACCAAGTTGTCAACAGCGTAGATGAGACCACTCAGACTCTGGCCGTTGTTCCGGTGGACAATATCAAGGGCGATAATCCGGACTACAGCCAAACCGCTATCGTTGTGGCAGGGACCCAGCCTGGTTTTAATGAATCGACCAAAAATGCTGTCGAGGCCAGCGGGGGGTTCGGTCTGACCGACGGGAAGCTGACCGCTCAGACGGCAGATATCGACCAGTTTTATCAGGAGACGGTGGAAAAGCTGGAAGTGCATAAGGGTACAGTCTCCAACATGTCCGGTTTCAGCCAGTCCGGCCCTGGTGTGGCTAAGGTCGGCGCCAAATACCAAGTGCCAAAGATTACCAACTTCACAGACTGGGCGGCAGCCCAAGCGGTAAAGAGCGGCGCCTTTTCTAAAAGTGAGCTGGCTTATCTGAAAGATCATGCGACAGTTTATTCGGATTCCGGGAAAGATTTGACCTATTTTGATGGCGGCAAAGGTGAGATTCCGTATGGGAAAGTGGTGGTCGTTGAAGGGACACAGGGTATCAACGACCCAATCGGCGATCATGATCCAAAGTTCTTCCACATAAAAGGAGATAAGCTGGACATTGATTACTATGTGAAGAAGGGTCAGTTTGTCTCCGGCATGACCAGAGAACAGGTGATTAAGGTGGCTAAAATGAAGGCTAAGAATGCCAAAGGCTGGGATCTGAAAGACCCCAGCACTTGGACGGACAGCACGGACTACCGCGATTATGTTAAGGAATATAAGGAAAAATACGGCAGCTTTGCCCTTGCTGACCCTAAAGCGTTGGATTTTACGGCTGCTCAAGATCGCTTAACCAGTCTGCGCAGTCAGCTTCAGACCGCTTCTGGTTCGCAAAAGATTTTGCTGCGTCAGGAGCTGGTCACAGCGGCAGCTCAGGCAGCACAAGCCAAGGCTGAAAGCTTTAACTTTAGGGTTAAAAGCCGCATCAATCAGAGCAAGGAAACAATTGACAGCCAGCTCAAAACTTTTGAGAGGGACATTCACAGTCTGTCTCAGCACTTATCGGAAGGAGAAGTGGCTGAATTGCTGTCGGAACTGAGCATGGATAAGGTTTGGGATGAAGGCAGTGAAGCCGCAGCGCTGGCTGAAGGTGACCGGACCCAGGAAGAACTGACTGATTTTACTCAAAAGCTGATGGCCGGTGCGGAGGACTTAAACGCTGCCGACCAAGCGGGTGCTGAGCTGTTTCAATAAGGAGAAAAGATGCTTGACCAATTAGCTAAATTAGGAACCGTTGATTTAAGCAAACTGCAGGAAGCTTATACTGAGGCGCTTAAGGCTCAGGAACGTCTGGTGATTAAAGCCGCGATAGCTGTTCAGAAGCAAAAAATCCGCGCTGAAAAGCAGCGGCTGAAAAAAGAGCTGCAGCAAGAAAAAACAGACTTGAAAACTTATCTCTCTGCTAGCCTGCCTGCTGATTTAGGAGCTGGCTTTGAGGGGAAAGCAGCTACAGCAGCGCAGGATTTTTTAAGCAGCTTTCCCCAGCCTCAGCTGCCTAATCCTATTGTTTTAGAGTAAAGAAGGAGCAAAGAGTGATGAGCTATCAGTATGATGAAGCCAGTTTGACGGACACGCATTTATCAAATCAGGAGCAGTTTAGAAAGGCTGAGGCTGATATGGATGATATGCAGCAAACGCTCAGCCGGGAAACCGAAAGGCTGAACCAGTGGCTGGACCGCCTTTGCCAGTCAGAACCTGACATAGTCAGCCAGACTAAAAGAGCTTTGGACAATGAGGAGGAGCTCCTGCAGCAGCAAATCAGCCAAGAAACAGAAACGCTGGCACAGGTTCAGATACAGGAAGCCGGCCACTATCAGAACCTTTCTGATTTATTAAATCTCTTATAAAGCAGCCAGTCTTGGGATTGGCTGTTTTTTTAGTTAAGCGGCCAAAAGCGTCAACGATCATCTGCAGCGGTTTTTTACGAAGTTTTCAGCTGTGTTCATCTGTCTCTCTTTAGCTAAGCTGTTAACAATGACAAAATGAATAAAAAATGCTACCATAGATAAAATTGCGGGAGCTGAGCTGAATTGGCTGGCTGAAGGGCCGGTAATTTCAGCTTCGCTGTGAAAAAGCACGGCTGAAGAACCCAGCTGTTCAAATCAGCGCTCGCTTAAGGCAATATCAAAGTGAACCTGAGGATATGGAGGAAGACGATGTCTTATTTTGACAACTTTTTAAAAACCAATCAAGCCTATGCTGACCTGCACGGGACAGCCCATTTGCCTATGAGGCCTAAAACACATGTGGCGATTGTAACATGTATGGATGCCCGGCTCCATGTAGCTCAAGCCTTAGGTTTGGCCTTAGGAGTTGCGCATATATTACGGAATGCCGGCGGACGGGTAACCGATGATGTGATTCGCTCTCTGGTCATTTCTCAGCAGCAGCTGGGAACCAAAGAAGTTGTTGTGCTGCACCATACTGACTGCGGGGCACAGACTTTTACTAATGCAGCTTTTGCCGAACAGCTCCAGCAGGATTTGGGCATAGATGTGAGCGGTGAAGACTTTCTGCCGTTTACGGATGTTGTTGCTAGTGTCCGGGAAGATATGGCACTGCTGCGCCAATCACCTTTGATTCCGGATGAGATTATTATTTCCGGTGCGGTTTATGATGTGGATAGCGGCCGTATGACGGAAGTCAAATAATGGCCGTCAGCTTTTCTGAAAAAGTTTAACGAAACGTTATTAAACACGCTGCATACTTGACAGAGAAAAGAGGAACTGATATTATTTGTATTAAAATAATAATACAAAAAGAAATAACTTTTCAGGAGGCAGACTATGGCAGATAATCGGATGAAATACACTATTGACAGCAACATGCAGTTTCCTTTGGTTGAGATTGCACTGGAAACTGGAGAGTCCGCTTATATTCAGCGAGGCAGTATGGTTTACCATACCCCCGGTGTTACCCTCAATACCCGCCTAAATGCCCGCGGCTCCGGTATCGGCAAACTGATGGGAGCGATCGGCCGTTCGATGACTTCCGGCGAATCCGCTTTTATTACTCAAGCGGTTTCCAGCGCTGATGACGGCAGATTAGCATTGGCTCCGTCTATGCCCGGTCAGGTTATTGCTCTTGATTTGGGGAGCCGTCAGTACCGTCTTAATGATGGCGCTTTTCTGGCTCTGGACGGTTCAGCTCAGTACAAGATGGAGCGCCAGTCTGTGGGCCGGGCCTTCTTTGGCGGTCAAGGCGGTCTCTTTGTGATGACAACAGAAGGGCAAGGGACACTTTTGGCTAATGCCTTTGGATCGATTAAAAAGATAGAACTCCAAGGAGAAGAAATCACTATCGATAACGCTCATGTTGTCGCCTGGAGCCGTGAACTGCAGTATGATATTCACTTAGAGAACGGTTTTCTGCAGTCTATCGGAACCGGAGAAGGGATTGTCAATACCTTCCGCGGGACAGGTGAAATTTATGTGCAAAGTTTGAATATCGAAACCTTTGCTAACGTTATCGGCAGCCACATTATCACCGGCGGCGGTGATGGCGGGGGGAAATCATCGCTCTTGGACAGCTTCTTGTAATAAGCTACAGAATAAAATACTCAGCGAGCGAGATGAAAATCGTGATGTCAAAGACATTGATTTTCCTCGCTTTTTTAATTTTTGGCTGGGACAGACTTGATATGTCTGTAGATGACCCAGCTGTAAAACAGCTGCTTGAAAGAGCTCCCTCTTTTTCGAGCTATTAGAGCATATTCAATCCCAATACCAATAAAACACAGCTGAGACATTTGTCTCAGCTGTGTTTTATTGGTATAAACGGTACTATCAACAGCCAAACTTACAAAAAATCAACTGCTGAGATTATTTTCTAGAGCAGCAATTCCTTTATTTTATCTGCTTCAGGATATTTTCGACATTGTAACGCCCCCAGTATGTCAGCCGTTCTAAAAAATCTTTTAAGTCAGTTTCATTAAAGTGGGCTTTTATTAAATAGCAAGCATGTCCGGAAACCTTATAGAATTCATCAATTTCTTCGTAAGTTGTAGCAAAATGTTCAAACCGGCTGAACTGATTGCTGTCCATATAAACCATAATATACTGCTGGAAAGAATAAGAAAGAGCGGTCGTAAAATGCATGATTGTCCCATTTTCCTGAAGTTTACTGATACGATTGCCGACTGCCTGACCGGTTAGATGAACGAGTTGTCCAATTTCTTTGTTTGTTAAACGTCCATTTGTTTTTAGCAGACTGAGAATCTCTTTATCAATATTATCCATTTTAGATATCCCTTCACGGTGAAATGAAAAGAACTGATTGTTTTTCATCAAGTGATGGCCAGTAACTTACAAAAGTTCTATACTTATATCATATAAAAAGGTATTGGACACAATCAGGCAACTTTGACATTTAGAAAGGGGCTAGTATTATGACAAAGAAGGCGTTATGAGTTATTGATGTTCAAAAGGATTATTTCCATCCTAGGAAATGTGAATTGGTTAAACCTGAAGAGGCTTTGATCCAGATTAATATGCTGGAGATGCTATTTTTAAAAAGAAATTTGCCAATCCTTTATATTCAACATATTAAAAAGAATGACGAGGCTGATTTTTTTGTTGAAAACAGCGAGGGCGCTGAACTGCATCCGAGTTTAAATCTACAAAAGGAAGCTGTCGTTATTACCAAGCATTTCCCAAATAGCTTTCTGGGGACTGGTTTAGATGACAAATTACAAGCTTTGGAAGTCGGTCAGCTAGTTATAACTGGCATGATGACCCATATGTGTGTTGATTCAACGGTTAGAGCCGCTAAAGAAAAGGGCTATCAGCCTATAGTAATCAGTGATGCGACAGCAACTAAAGATCTCTGCTATAAAGGTCAGAAAATAGATGCATCTGATGTTCAGATGAGTTTTCTGGCTGCATTACAAACCTTTGCAGTCATAGACACTGCAGCAGATTTTATCAGACGCTGTGAAGCGGAAAAATAACGAGGCGCTTTAGGTTTTTCAGCTTTTTCTCAGTGCTATCTCCTTGTTCTGTGTTTAATTTGTGCTATAATAAGAACGATTGAAAAATTGACAGGAGAAAAGCATGACTCAGAAAATTCGGGTGCGTTATGCACCAAGTCCAACCGGCTTATTACATATCGGCAATGCGCGGACCGCGCTCTTTAATTACCTCTATGCCCGCCATTACGGCGGTGAGTTTATCGTTCGGATTGAGGATACTGACCGTAAACGCCATGTTGAAGACGGCGAGCGTTCCCAGCTGGAAAATCTCAGCTGGCTGGGCGTGGACTGGGATGAAAGTCCGGCAGAACCAGGTGCTTACGGCCCCTACCGCCAGTCAGAACGCTTAGAAATTTATCAGGGCTATATTAAAGAGCTTCTGGAAAAGGGGCTGGCTTATGAATCATATGTGACCGAAGATGAGCTCGCTGCGGAGCGCGAACGTCAGGAAGCAGCTGGCGAAACGCCGCGCTATATCAATGAATACCTCGGAATGTCTGAAGCGGAGAAGTCTGCCTATATCGCAGAGCGCAAGTCTGCCGGGATTGTGCCGACTGTGCGTTTAGCTGTTAATGAGGCTGGGATTTATAAGTGGGATGACATGGTTAAGGGGGAAATTGAATTTACAGGTGCTAACATCGGCGGTGACTGGGTCATTCAAAAGAAAGACGGCTATCCGACTTATAATTTTGCGGTTGTTGTTGACGATCATCTTATGGAGATTTCGCATGTTATTCGCGGAGATGACCACATTGCCAATACACCTAAGCAGCTGATGGTTTATGAAGCCTTGGGCTGGCAGGCACCTCAGTTTGGCCACATGACTTTGATTGTTAATGCAGAAACCGGCAAGAAGCTCTCTAAACGTGATACCAACACTCTGCAGTTTATCGAGGATTACCGCAAAAAAGGCTATCTGCCGGAAGCGGTCTTCAACTTTATTGCTCTGCTGGGCTGGAACCCAGGCGGTGAAAATGAGATATTTTCCCGTCAGGAGCTGATTGAGCTTTTTGATGAGAAGCGTCTCAGTAAGTCGCCGGCCGCGTTTGATCAGAAGAAATTGGACTGGCTGAGCAATGAATATCTTAAAAATGCAGATTTTGAAACGGTCTTTGGTCTTTGCAAGCCATTTCTTGAAGCAGCGGGCCGTTTAACAGACAAGGCAGAAAAGCTGGTGGCGCTCTATCAGCCGCAACTGAAATCGGCAGATGAGATTGTGCCCCTAACGGACCTATTTTTTGCCGATTTTCCGGAGCTAACGGAAACCGAACGTGACTTTATGTCAGGAGAAACGGTACCGACAGTTTTAGAAGCTTTCAAAGCGAAGCTGGAAGCTATGAGTGACGATGATTTCACTGCCGAAAATATTTTCCCGCAGATTAAAGCAGTGCAAAAAGAGACAGGGATTAAAGGGAAAAATCTCTTTATGCCGATTCGTATTGCTGTTTCAGGTGAAATGCACGGCCCTGAACTGCCGGATACTATCTTTCTGCTTGGACGGGAAAAGGCTATCCGCCATATCGAAAAGATGCAGGAACAGCTATAAATTCAAGAGAAACCGCAGCAGAAAGTGGGCTAAAAATCCCCTGCCGTAAGTTTTCTCTCGCACTTTCAGTTTTTGCCTGGATCCGAGACTGGATGCTTGCCACCCCCGTGTATATCAGGTCAGGATGGATTGCTGCAGAACAGTAAGCAGTCCAGGTAAGACCCTGCAGCTGTAAAAATATATAAAAGTAAAAGAAGAGGTTGGACACAGAAAGTCCTGCCTCCTTTTACTTTTTAAACAGATGAGTTTGGCGCAGTGGCTGATTGGAAGCAGGGCGGCAAACTCGCCTTTCCCAGCAATTGTTACTTTTTGCTGCAATAAAATTCAAAATACCTGCTCTATTGATGATAAAGCTCTAGGCTGGGAATTTAAGTATAAAAAGCTAAATTTCAAGTTGAAGTTAGCCACTGAATACAATTTCTCTAGGTGTCTTGTAGTTTAATATTCGTTTGGGATAATTGTTTATCCACCATTCAATCTGAGTGGCCAGTTTTCTGGTCGCTCTTGTTTTTCCCTTGGGTAGGAAACGTCGAATAAGACGGTTGTGATTCTCATTAGAGCCTCTTTCCCAAGAGCAATAAGGGTGAGCATAGTAGATCTTCTCTTCACTAAAAATCTCGCTTAGTCTAGCAAATTCTGCCCCATTATCAGCTGTGATTGACGTGATCTGATATTCCTGTAAAATGCTCGACAAGGCTTCGTTAACGGCTTGTGCTGTCTTACTGGGCAAGTAACGAATGATTTCATACCTGGTTTTTCGATCTGTTAATGTCAGAAAGCAAGGCGCTTTAGCCCGTGTCTGAACAACCGTATCAATCTCATAATGCCCAGCCTCCAGTCGTTGAGTGATCGCTTCAGGCCGCTCCTCAATCGACTTTCCAACAGGCATGAAATTAGGACTGGCTGTTTTCTTAGGGGATTTGCCTTTTCTTGGATACAGCCTATCTGCCTTAGTCAGCCCCAGGTACCCCTTGTCCATCCAGTAGTATATGGTGGATTGTGGGACGTTGACTTTACGTTTTGAAATCATCTCAGGTGACCACTTCAGCTTGATGTAGTGGACAATGGTTTCCTTGACTTTCTTCGTGAGACTAACAGCTTTACGGCTATTTTTTCGATTAATCTCATACACTTCCTGAGCTCTATCCGCCCTATAAAGCTTCTCAAACTTCCCCTTACGCACCTGTTGGAGGACCAGTCCACGTTTCATCTCGTTGTTTATCGTTTGAGGAGCTTTGCCTAAGAGACCTGCAATCTCACGATTAGATTTCCCTTCTTGCTTCCAGCGTTCAATCAAGCGGCGATCAGCTATTGTCAAGTGCTTGCCTGTTGGTGTATAATGGTCTTGCATCTCTATGTCCTTTACTTGTGTTTTCGTCAACTACAAGTGTAACATAGAGGTGTTTTTTTGCATCTAAGTGGCTAACTTCATTTTAGAACTTTCATTTAAGTATAAAAATACATTTTTTAAAAAAATATACAGAAAAAGGGTTGACAAAAGAATAAATATACATTATCATGGACACATAGCTAATAAATATAAGAAAAGAGAAAAGATATGTCTAAAGAAAAAGTGATTTTAGCCTACTCAGGCGGTCTTGATACCTCTGTTGCCATTACCTGGCTAAAAAAAGACTACGATGTGATTGCGGTCTGTATGGATGTCGGCGAAGGCAAGGATCTTGATTTTATCCATGATAAAGCCCTAAAAGTGGGAGCGGTTGAGTCTTATGTTCTCGATGTCAAAGATGAATTTGCGGAGGATTATGTTCTGCCTGCACTCTGGGCGCATGCTTATTATGAGCAGAAATACCCTCTGGTCTCGGCTCTCAGCCGGCCGATTATTGCTAAGAAGCTGGTAGAAATTGCGCATAAAACGAATGCTAATACGATTGCACATGGCTGTACCGGCAAAGGGAATGACCAGGTTCGGTTTGAGGTTGCCATTGCTGCGCTCGATCCTAATTTAAAAGTCATCGCCCCAGTCCGTGAATGGAAGTGGTCGCGTGAGGAAGAGATTGAGTATGCCAAAGCGAATGGTGTTCCGGTACCTGCAGATCTTGATAACCCTTATTCGGTTGACCAAAATCTTTGGGGGCGCGCTAATGAATGCGGCGTTCTTGAAAACCCATGGAATGAGGCGCCCGAAGATGCATTTGGCATCACGAACGCTGTTGAGGATGCACCCGATCAGCCTGATTATATTGAAATTGAATTTCAAAAGGGCAGTCCTGTTGCCCTTGACGGCCAAAAAATGAAAGTGGCTGATCTGATTCAGAAATTAAATGAAATTGCCGGCAAGCATGGCATTGGGCGGATTGACCATGTTGAAAACCGCTTGGTCGGTATCAAATCAAGGGAAATTTATGAATGTCCAGGTGCCGTAACGCTTTTAACCGCTCATAAAGAAATTGAAGATTTGACTTTGGTTCGGGAACTTGCTCATTTCAAGCCTATTCTTGAAAATGAGTTGGCTAATCTGATTTATAATGCACTTTGGTTCAGTCCTGCCACCGATGCCATCTTAGCTTATATTAAGGAGAGTCAGAAGGTCGTAAACGGCACTGCAAAACTTAAGCTTTATAAGGGTTCAGCCAAGGTTGTAGCCCGTAAGTCACCTAATTCTCTTTATGATGAGAATCTGGCTACATATACAAGTGCTGATACCTTTGATCAGGACAGCGCAGTCGGATTCATTAAACTTTGGGGACTGCCTACAAAAGTTAATGCTCAGGTGCAGAATCAGGCTCAGAAGAATTCCATTTAAATGATTTAAGAAAAGGCTATCCCCGTGCTTTGCAGTTACTGTCTTAGGAAAAGCCCATTATTACTAAATAAGCCGCAGAGTGCGGGATGTTTTCAGATAAAAGTGTACAGTGAGACACATCTGAAAGCCCTCTTTTCTTAATAGCTGAAAGAACTCGTGAATGTGTACAGTGAGGCACAACGGGCTTAAATAAAGCCGGTCTGTGAGCCGGCCTTTAAGAAAAACTGTCCGGTGAGGCAAGAAAGGGCTGGGAAAAGTATTCCCGCCCTTGTTTTATGAGGATACGAAGCCAAGTCCGGTTGCCGGATTGCTTTGCAGCAGAATGGATTTTATTGAACAGTCCGCTGATTCTTTAAAAAGCGAAGGGAGAGCAGGCTAAAGAACTCCTGCTGTAAGTTTTCTTTCACTCTTTAATGTCTGAGTTCGGGCTGCCATATACTGCTTCTGTTCCCGCACACTTGGTTAGGACAGCCGCTGCTGCTAAGGCGGGTGCCTGAACATTAAAATACATCCAGACAAGGATTTACAGCTGTAAAAATGTATTGCTGTACAGTAAATTAGGCTGTCCCAGACTCTTGCGAGCAGCCAGCAGCAAAAAGCAGACAGAAAGGACTGAAGAAAAAGGGAGTCTGCAGCGATTCAGATTTATTTTTCTTTAATACGGTAATAGATGATGACAAAAAAACACAAACTTTGGGGAGGCCGCTTCGAAGCCGGTCTTGAAGACTGGGTTGAAGAATTTGGGGCTTCGATTTCGTTTGATCAAAAAATGGCTAAATACGATATTCAAGGTTCGCTGGCTCATGTCACTATGCTAGGTGAGACTGGAATTATTACAGCTGAAGAGGCCGCAGCAATCAAGGCAGGGCTTGAAAAACTGCTGGAGCAGTATGAAGCTGGTCAGCTGGTGTTTACAGTGGATAATGAGGATATCCACATGAATATCGAGACCCTGCTGACAGCTGAGATTGGCCCTGTAGCCGGAAAACTCCATACAGCCCGTTCGCGGAATGATCAGGTGGCTACAGATATGCATTTATATTTGAAGGCTAAATTAAAAGAAGTGCTTGAAAAATTGGATCATTTGTGTTCGGTGCTGGTTAACCTTGCGGATAAGCATACTTATACCATTATGCCGGGCTATACCCATCTGCAGCATGCTCAGCCGGTTTCCTTCGGCCATCATTTGCTGGCTTACTATAACATGTTTGCAAGAGACCGTGAACGTTTTGCTTTCAATTTGGAGCATACCGATATCTCACCGCTGGGAGCGGCTGCCCTTGCCGGAACGACTTTTCCTATAGACCGTGAACGGACCTCTGATTTGCTGGGCTTCGCAAAACCTTACAGCAATTCGCTCGATGCAGTATCGGATCGTGATTTCATTTTAGAATTCTTGGCCAACGCCAGTATTTTGATGATGCATATGAGCCGTATCTGTGAAGAGGTCATTAACTGGTGCTCGAAAGAATTCAGTTTTATCAGTCTGTCAGACACTTTCTCAACAGGTTCTTCAATCATGCCGCAGAAAAAGAACCCCGATATGGCAGAGTTAATTCGCGGGAAGTCAGGACGGGTTTATGGGAACCTTCTGGGCCTTCTGACTGTCATGAAATCTCTGCCTCTGGCTTATAATAAAGATTTACAGGAAGATAAAGAAGGGATGTTTGATACGGCTGAAACCGTCACTGTTGCTCTTGATATCCTAGCAGGTATGCTTGATACAATGACAGTCCATGAACAGGTCATGTCTCAGGCGACAGAACAGGATTTTTCCAATGCGACTGAGCTGGCCGACTATTTGGCTGACAAAGGCCTGCCTTTCCGTGAAGCGCATGCTGTTGTCGGTAAATTAGTGTTAGAGTGCACCAAGGCCGGCTGTTATCTGCAGGATGTTCCCTTAGAGCGCTATCAAGAAATTTCTGATTTGATTGAAGAAGATATTTATGATACTCTCCGTTCCCATACGGCTGTGGAGAGGCGGCAGTCACTGGGCGGAACAGGATTTGATCAAGTTAAACAGCAGATCCAACAGGCCAGAAAAAAATAAAATAAATATTGAGAAAAGCCAAAACTTCAAGGGGTTGAGGCTTTTTTCTATTTTGTGGTATAATGGTACTAATTTAGATATTTGGAGTTGTGTTTTGAAGAAAACCTATCGTGTCAAGAGTGACAAAGATTTCCAAGCCATTTTTGACCATGGCCAAAATGCTGCTAACCGAAAATTTGTTGTTTACCGTTTGGCTAAGCAGCAGCCACATTATCGGGTCGGCATTTCTGTTGGCAAGAAAATCGGCAATGCTGTTACCCGCAATGCTGTTAAACGTAAAATTCGCCATGTTTTAATGGAGTTTGATAAAAATCTGGCTGCTGATGATTTTATCATCATTGCCAGAAAAGGAACCGAGTGTTTAGATTATCACGAAATTAAAAAAAATTTACGGCATGTTCTTAAACTCGCCAAATTATATCAGGAAGGTTTAGATAGTGAAAAGAAAAATTAAGTTATCGGGGGTAGCAGGAGCTGCTCTGTTGCTGCTGTCTGCCTGCAGCCGCAGTGAAGTCAGCGCTTCGTCGGGCAATGGCTGGGATCAGCTTGTTTATTTTTTTGCCAAAGCCATCGAGTGGCTGTCATTTGGAGGGTCAGTAGGTCTGGGGATTGTTCTCTTTACCATTGTTATCCGTGCCTTGCTCATGCCTCTGTATAATATGCAGATTAAGTCTGGGCAAAAAATGCAGGATCTGCAGCCAGAGCTGAAAGCCTTGCAGGCTCAGTATCCCGGAAAGGATAGCGGCAGCCGGATGAAACTGGCCGAAGAAAGTCAGGCTCTTTATAAGAAATACGGGGTCAACCCTCATGCCAGCTTTATTCCGCTGGCGATTCAAATGCCGGTTATGATTGCTCTTTATCAGGCTTTGACGCGTGTTGCTTTTCTGCGCACCGGCAGGTTCCTGTGGGTAGAGCTGTCCCAGCCGGATCCCTATTTTATCCTTGCTGTTCTTGCTGCTGTCTTTACTTTTCTGTCATCTTGGCTGACTAACAAAGCAGCTAAAGAAAAGAATTTTGCGATGACCATCATGACCTACCTGCTGCCGGCTTTGATTTTCTTTATGGGCTTCCGTCTGGCCAGCGGGGTGGTTCTCTACTGGACAGTTTCCAATGCTTTTCAGGTTGTCCAAATTCTCCTGCTCAACAACCCCTTTAAAATTATTGCAGAAAGGCAGCGGGCTGAGCGGGAAGCTAAAGAACGGCAGGCGAGAATCCGCCGGGCTAAGAAAAAAGCAAAAAAACAAAGAAAATAAACTGAACACGGCCTAAAATCCTAGTGAAAAAAAGACGCAATCGTAGGAAGCCGCAGGCTGACATACGAGTGTGGCTGCTTCTGTGAGTATGCCTGCCATCGTGATGCAAGCATCTTGTTAAACTACCCTAGCCGTAGCTGACTGAAGGCTTTGTCGTCTTGACAGCCGACATCACCCTTCTAGTCATCTTGGCAGGGGTGCGCAGACGAAATCATAGATTTCTGGCTTACCGCCATTTTCATACGGATTTTTAAACGGTCTTTGTATCTTAATGGAATTGAACACGGCCTAAACGCTGTGAGAAAAAGATCGTCCTCCCTTGAGTCTTTAGTGACTCAGCGGTCGGACGCCTATTTTCTCTTTGCGTTCTTAACGGCCTTTGTATCTTATTGGAATTGAACACGGCCTAAAATCCTAGTGAAAAAGATGCCTGTCATCGTGATGCAAGCATCACTTGTCAGTCCCTATTTTCATACGGATTTTTAAACGGCCTTTGTATCTTATTTAAAGGAGATTTACCATGGTGATTTTCACAGGTTCTACTGTTGAAGAAGCTATTGAAAAAGGGCTGGAGGAATTGCAGATTTCGCGTCTGAAAGCCCATATCAAAGTGATTGCGCGTGAAAAGAAAGGTTTCTTAGGTTTTGGGAAACGGCCGGCTCAGGTTGATGTTGAAGGCATTACAGAAGCTACAGCCCACAAGGCTGACCAAAAAGCGGTTAAAGGAGTCCCGGAAGCAGTCAATCGGCAAAATGCGCCTGTATCTTCTAAACGTGAAGATGCTCTTGAATTGGCTAAAGCCAGCCATATATTGAAAGAGAAAGAAAAGGGCGGACAGCCTGAGAACAGTGCGCTTAAAGAAGCCGTTTTTGATACTAGGAAGACGCCACAGACTATTTTAAAAGAAGTTCAGACTGCTGAATCTGCAGCCTCCAATACAGAAAAATCGTCCGGTAAAAACGGTCAGGCAGGAAACGGCTTGCCTGAGACCGTGCAAAAAGACAGTGATTTTGCGGCTTTTGTAGCTGCCGAATTTCAAATAGATGCTCAAAATGATGATATTGAGCAGGCAACTGCCGGTGTCAGAGATTATGTCAAAAAAGTTATCTATGAAATGGATATTGATGCAACGATTGAGCCCAGTCATACAAGCCGCCAAATCAATCTGCAGATTGAAACACCGGAGGCGGGCCGGGTTATCGGCTACCACGGGAAAGTTTTGAAGTCCCTGCAGCTTTTGGCGCAAAATTTCTTGTATGACCGTTATTCGAAAAATTTCATTGTGTCGCTGAATGTGCACGACTATGTTGAACACCGGACAGAGACACTGATTGATTTTACCCAGAAAGTTGCAAGACGGGTGCTGGACTCGGGACGCAGCTATACCATGGATCCGATGAGCAACAGCGAACGGAAAATTGTTCATAAAACCATCACTAAGATTGAAGGTGTGGAAAGTTATTCAGAAGGCAATGACCCCAACCGCTATGTTGTGGTTGCTTATAAAAGGTAAGGAAAACACTCGTCAGGCAGAATGCAGCTTGATGGGTGCTTTTTTTAACTGTTTTATAAGATATGGTAAGTTTGCTTTTATATTATGGTAAAAATCCTTCTGTCTCAATTTTGGAGCTTAAATCGCAGGCACAATTGTTTGAAAACGAATACTGTTTATGTTATCCTAACAGTTAATTAAAAGGTAATTGGTTGTTAAGAGCACATAAAAGGGGGACGGTGATGATGTCTAAACGGCTTAAAATCTGGCTGGTGCTTTTACTGGTCGGTGCAGGTATCACGGCAGGAGGAGCAGGTTATATGAAATATCAGGAGCACAAGGAGCGAGAAGCTATGCTGGAGATTGTTAAGAGTGAAGAAGTGAAAAGTCTCTGTGAAGAAGCTATAAAAAATATTGATGAGAACTCCTTTACGACTGAAGGCCTTATTCAGTCTTATCAAATTGATTATGACAGCATCTCACATAATCCAATGGGAGGGATTGATTTTGATTTGATTATTAATAATGATAAAAAAATACGATTAGACATGGGAATTGATAAAAATCCTGAAACAGGAGAATTAGAAAATTTATCAGGCAGTCAGTCAGCTGAGTTAGCAGATTTGTTAAAGGAGAAAAATGAGTAATAGTTATACAGATAAAGAGAAAGTTGATATTGCTTGAAAACGAATACTATTTGTGTTATCCTAACAGTTAATTAAAAGGTAATTGGTTGTTAAGAGCACATAAAAAGGGGGCGGTGATGATGTTTAAGCGGCTTAAAATCTGGCTGGTGCTTTTACTGGTCGGTGCAGGCATCACAGCAGGAGGAGCAGGTTATATGAAGTATCAGGAGCACAAGGAGCGAGAAGTCATGCTGGAGATTGTTAAGAGTGAGGAAGCGAGAGAAGTGTTTGAAAAACGAATTAAATACTTAGATGAAAAAGCTTTAACTGATGAAGGTATTATAAGAACATATAAGATTGATTATGATTCTGTGCGACGTAATCCAATGGGAGGTATAATAGTAACGGTTTATATAAATAATGATAAAAATTTATATATTCGTTACGATCTAGACAAAGACCCTTCAAAAAATACTTATTCAGCATCAGGAGGATATTCAGCATCACTAAAACGACTGCTTTCAGAAGGGAAAGAATAGACATGGGGAAACAGTATAACGATCAAGATAGACAAAAAATAGCAAAATTAGAATATGATGACTTACAAGTAGGAGATCCTGCTATTATTAATGATACAGAGATTATTGGTGAAGTCGCCTCTATCCAAGACGGGACGGACAGCGGTTCTGGGGAGCAGGTTTAAAAAAATAGACATCATTGTTTGAAAACGAATATTATTTATGTTATCCTAACAGCTCATTAAAAGGTAATTGGTTGTTAAGAGCACATAAAAGGGGGCGGTGATGATGACCAAACGGCTCAAAATCTGGCTGGTGCTTTTGCTGGTCGGTGCAGGTATCACAGCAGGAGGAGCAGGTTATATGAAATATCAGGAGCACAAGGAGAGAGAAGCTATGCTGGAGATTGTTAAGAGTGAGGAAGCGAAGGAAATATTTGAAAATTGGATTTACAAAGAGGACCCAAATGCTTTCACAGATGAAGGAATCATTAGAAATTATCAGATTGACTACGATAGTATAGAGAAATCACCTATGGGAGGATTATTTGTAACTTTAATCATTAATAATAAACCCGAGCTAGATATTACCTGCACTATTAATAAAAATAAAGGTAAACTAGAAAGTAACAGTAGTACTGTTTCACCTGAATTGACTAAGCTAATTGAAGTTGAAGGGGGGCAGTAAGGGACATGGAAACAATAACAGACAAAGAACGTGTTGCTATTGCAAATGAAGAATATAATAATAAACTAGAGGAAAACCGTATTGTTCAAGTTCAAGTTGATGGGAAAAAATTGATTATCGGCAAGGTGTCCTCTATCCAAGACGGGACGGACAGCGGTTCTGGGGAACAGGTTTATGTAATTACGCCCAATGGGACAGCTGATAATCCTGAAAGTGTTCAGGAGGTGACGGTGCTCTTTCGGGGCTCGACCAGTTTCTTCAAGGGAGAGGACTGGGTGACCGACTGGGTCAAAAATGATATTCCCATGGCTGCGCGGATTTTCGCAGGTCCTGAGACCAGCTACCCCTATACGGAGATGGATGAGGGACGCGGAACTGAGCAGCTGAAAGTATCCGCTCAGGCTCTGAAAGACATTTTAAAAACCTACCCTAATGCCCAATTTAATATCTATGCCCACTCTCTGGGGTCCATGGATGCCCAGTATGCCATGGCGGACTTGAAAGGCGATGATGTTCTGCGTATTAAAGGCGCCTGGATTTATAACGGTCCCAATACTTACAGTACCATGAGCCGCCGTCAGCAAAAGCAAGTCGACCGGATAAAAGGCCGAATCTATAATTATATTGACCATAAAGACTTTATCGGTCTGGGTTATGCGGCTGAAGGGAGTGAGGAAGCTGTCGGTATTGTCGGCCATGTCTACAGCCGAGAAGTCACAGACAAGGGCTGGGTAGGCAATATCACGGAGCAGCACATGTGGGGCGGCTACCGTTATGATGAAAAGGGTAACCTGCTTTTAGAAACTGATACCTTATCGACTTACCACAAGGATTTGTATACTTATACCCTTAAAGAGTTAAAAGAGAGTTTGGAGCTCCTGCAGACCCATAAAAAGGCCTTAAGTCAGGGCGGTTATTCGGAGCACGAGCAGATTTATTTAGACAGTGAGCAGGCTTTGGCAATAGGGGCAGCTATAGCTGCCGCAGCTCAAAGCGGTGCGGAGGAACTGGAGCAGCTTCAGAGCAATGCGGCCGCTGACCTGCAGTCAGCCTATAATACGGCTTTAGCAGGTGCCGCTTTGGGCAAGAGTCTGAGTGGTGATGAGATTGAGGCCATTTTAGCTGAGGAAGGAGCCGGTCGGACAGATATTGTGGACAAACCTGCAGAAGAGCTGCTGGACAAGGTCAGTCAGGCTCAGACCATAGCCGGTACACTGACGGAAAAAGAGGGCGAGATTGAGCAGGGTGTTGCTGCACTTTTAGAAGCAGATACAAATCTAGCAAAGGAGTTTAGTCAATGGCGGCAGATGTAAAAAGTGTTTATGATCAGTGGCAGGCTAAAAAGAAAGCCTATGCTGCCTATCAGGAGAGCTACAGCCAGAAGCGCTTGCAGCTGGATAATGAGGGGAATGAGCTGGCCTCGGCTTATCAGTCAGCGTCGGAACGGATTGATGAGATGACGGAAGAGGGACAGTCCTTGCTTAAACGCCTGTCGTTACAATTTGGACAGGGGGCGGTTTGGAACCCTTACACAGTGGTTTTAGCTAATCATCAAGAGCGTTTGAGGAAGGCTTATCAATCTGATCTCAGGGACTGGGAGGAACGGTCGGAGGAGCTGACTGCTGCCTATCATAAAGATTGTGATCGTTATGAGAAAGCTATCGCCAAGCTGCGGGAGGCATACCTGAATGGGGAATAAGACAGATTACAAAGACGGCAAAGCCTTTGGGCGCAAGCTGGAGGAAGATCATATCCGCCACTTAGTCGCTCCGGCTTTAAAGGCAAAGAAAGAGGAACTGGAAGAAGCATGCCAGCAGGCGATGTCTGAGAGTGTATCAGCGACACAGAAGGCTTTAAGAGCCTTAGCTGACAAGCTGGACAGTTCAGAAGCCATGATGGGGCAGTTTTCCAAGGCGCTTAAGACGAGTATCGAAACTGAGAGCGCCAAGTATGATGAGATTTTTCCAGAAAAGAGCTGAGAGGGCAGTTTTGACCCACGACAAAAAAATTCTGTAAATCTTGACAGGGTCGGCGCTTTATTATAAAATAGGTTAGTATGTTTAGTAACTGATATCACAATAGCCGGCTAAACGAATACGAAAATCTATGAGGAGGTATTCTTAAACGTGAAACGTACTTATCAACCAAGTAAAATCCGCCGTCAGCGGAAACACGGTTTCCGCCATCGGATGGCGACTAAAAACGGCCGCCGTGTGCTTGCCAGCCGCCGCCGCAAAGGGCGTAAAGTTTTATCAGCTTAAGACAGCTGTTATGATTAAATCGAAACCAGAAGTGCTCGAGGCTTCTGGTTTTTTTGAATTTTGTTTACTTGAGACCTGGACTGCGCAGCTTTTACTCGGACTGAAAACAGTTAGCATATTTTTAATAACATTGATTTTAATTTATTTTGTGATATGATTAAAACAACGGGCCTTAAAAGAGGAAGCTCGGTTTGTTTCTGTTATTTAAATGGAGAAACAGCCAGCAAGAGAAGCGACTGGGCCCTAAATACGGTAAGTTTTGTAAAAGCGATAAGCCATAAACGGAACTGAATACGGCTTAAGCGCTGCGGGAATACCATATAGCCGCCCGAACCTAGAAATGAGAGAGTGAAGAAGCCTTATGGTCCATGATTTTGTTCCACTCCCTGACTACTGTCGCTTTTTTGTTGGGGTTCGATACGGTTTTTGTAGCTAATAAAAAGGAGAAGAAAAGAATGATTGAGTGGATGATGTCGCAAAATGTGGTTTGGCTGGCTTTTTTGGCTGGTCTGTTTACTTGGGGCTGTACGATTCTGGGCTCAGGAGTAGTGCTTTTTTTTAGAAGTATCAGCCGAAAACTTTTGGATGTCATGATGGGATTTGCGGCCGGTGTCATGATTGCAGCCTCATTCTGGTCTCTCTTAGCCCCTTCTATTGATTATGCTGAGGCAGACTATGGCAGTTGGGCCTGGGTTCCGGCTGCCCTGGGGTTTATGTTGGGCGGCCTGGGGCTTCGGTTGATTGATGCGCTTGTCCCCCATCTTCATTTAGGCAAGGAAGTGGGCGATGCAGAAGGGATTCAGCCCAGAAAAAGTTTGTCAAAAACTGCCCTGCTGTTTTTAGCCATTACAATCCATAATTTTCCAGAGGGCCTGGCTGTGGGTGTCACCTTCGGGGCCTTGGCTTCCGGGAATATGACAGCGGCCGGTCTGGTTGGTGCTATCGGTCTGGCGATTGGGATTGGTCTGCAAAACATTCCTGAGGGAGCGGCGCTTTCCATTCCGATTAGAGCAGATGGCAGTTCACGCGCTCACGCTTTTTACATGGGGGCAATGTCTGCTGTTGTTGAGCCTATCGGTGCTGTGCTCGGTGCAGCTTTAGTCTTGATTATGCTGCAAATTATCCCTTATGCTTTAGCTTTTGCAGCGGGAGCTATGATTTTTGTAGTTGTAGAAGAGCTCATCCCTGAATCTCAGACAAATGGCAACACAGATATTGCAACATTGGGTCTGATGGTTGGTTTTGTTATCATGATGGTAATGGACGTTGCTTTAGGTTAACGAGTTTTTATAAATAGATAAAAAAGCAGGAGTGAAAGGAAATCTTCACTCCTGCTTTTTGAATCTCAGAATGGTCTAAGCTGATGATTTGGTGTCTGCCTAACGCTTGCTGCTCTTCATATGCGCAATACCCCACTCAAATAGTTCTCCCATAGTGTTGATCAGCGCTTTGCCCATGTCGGTCAGATGGTAGGTGACAGAAGGTGGGACGGTTCCGTAGTCATGACGGCAAAGAAGACCGTCTTCTTCTAATTCGCGCAGGCTTCTGGTCAGCATGGTATTAGTAATCCCTCCGATAGTGCGTTTCAGTTCATTATAATGCTGTCCGTCATTGAGCATGAGATACCACAGTACGGGAATTTTCCATTTTGAACCGATGATTTTCATGGAATGAATAATAGGACAGTTCTCAGGGGTATTCTCTTTAAAATAATTTACTTTAGCATCAAAAGTCTGTTGTTCCAAGCTGCAGCTCCTTCCAATAACAAGATACAAAGGCCGTTAAGAACGCAAAGTAAAAATGACGGTAAGTCCGAAATCTTTGATTTCGCAGACGCACCTCTGCCAAGACGACTAGAAAGCTGCGGTCGACTGTTAGGCGACAAAGCTTTCAGACGTCTACGGCTAGTTAACTTGAAATCAATTCTAAACTTAGCTATCTTTTTTACACAGCGTTTAGGTAGTGTTCCATTTCAAGGCAGCATTTTTCAAAAAAAGTTTAAGGAAGAAAAATGTGCGTACTTGTTTTTTTGTTTCCACCATTTTATAATAAGTTTTATCTCAGGTCAAGTCCTGTAACAAAGGAAAGTGAGGAAGCAAAAATGAAAGAGCGATACGAAAAGTTATTTGAACCTTATACATTTAACAATGGTGTGCAGCTGAAAAATCGGCTGACAGTTGCGCCTTTAACTATCTATGATTCAGGTGAGGACGGTGAACTGACACCCGCTGCACGGAATTTTTGGCATAACCGCTTTAAGGGTTTTGGTCTCTATATTATGCCTTTTACAAATGTGCATCCGTCAGGGATCGGTTTTGCGTCCCCAAACGCCTATGATGAGAGGCATTTGGAGACTTTAAAAGAGTACGCGCAGATTGCCCATGAGCAGGGAGCAAAATCTGTTGTACAGCTGGCCCACTCCGGTATTCGAGCTCAGGCTGATATGACAAAAGGCTATGGTGTTGTCGGTCCTAGTCAGGAATTATTTTCCGGGGCGCGGGCTTTGTCCAGTGAAGAAGTCGCTGCCTTGGTTAAGGCTTTTGCTTATGCGGCAGAACTTGCTCTATTAGCCGGCCATGATGGTGTTGAAATACACGGTGCTAATGGTTGGCTGATCCAGCAGTTCGTTTCTGAAACGTTTAACCGCCGCGATGATGAGTGGGGCGGCAGTTTGGAAAAACGGCTGCATTTTCCTTTAGCTGTTATTGATGCTATTGATGCTGTCCGTCAGAAACATCAAAGACCGGATTTTATTGTTGGCTACCGCTTTTCACCGGAAGAGCCGGGAGAGAAAGGACTGACGATGAAGGAAACCTTTGCCCTGGTAGATGCTCTGACTGAAAAACCTTTGCAGTATCTTCATGTTTCACTGTGGGATTTTTATAAAAAAGCCCGCCGGGGAGCAGACAGCCGCGCTTATCGTATGCAGCTCCTGCATGACCGGATTGGAGGCCGCTTGCCTTTTATTGGTGTGGGCAATCTTTATACGGCTGATCAAATAGCTGCAGCTTATGAAACAGGTTTTGCAGAGTTTATTGCTGTTGGAAAATCTGTTATGCTGAACCCTGACTTGATAGATAAGATAAAAAGCGGTCGTGAAGATGACATTGAAAGACAGTTTGATTGGGATAAGGCTGATTATTACCGATACACGCCTGCCATGTTAGAAGGAACAAGGCAGGGTATGGATTTCTATCCGCCTTCAAAACAGTTTGCCCTTCGCTATAAGTCTGAAGAATATTGACCGCACAGCTTAGTTAAATATTAAAAAGCAAAGGAGAAATAATGGGATACAGTGTTGCTATTGTTGGAGCGACAGGGGCTGTCGGCAGATGCATGCTGGCATTATTAGAAACAGCAGAACTTCCGATTGACCGCTTGCGTTTACTATCTTCTGCCCGCTCGGCTGGTAAAAAGCTGTTGTTTAAAGGACAGGATGTGACAGTGGAAGAAACGACAGAAAAATCATTTGAACACATTGATATTGCCCTGTTTTCAGCGGGTGCCGCTGTTTCCGCAAGGTTTGCCTCCTGTGCAGTCCAAGCTGGAGCTGTTGTCATAGATAATACTTCTTATTTTAGGCAGCATGAGGCTGTTCCCTTGGTAGTTCCTGAGGTCAATGGACATGCTTTGGCTGACCATCAGGGAATCATATCCTGTCCCAACTGTTCTACAATTCAAATGATGATGGCTTTGGAGCCGATCCGTCAAAAGTGGGGACTGAAGCGAATCATCGTTTCAACTTACCAGGCTGTTTCCGGTGCAGGACAATCGGCTGTTGATGAGGCTGTCAGTGAGTTCAAGCAGGTTTTAAATGATGGCTTGGCACCCCGGGATACTAAAGCGGCCGTTTTGCCAGTCAGTGGCGGAAAAAAACATTACCCCATCGCTTTTAATGCTCTGCCTCAGATAGATGTTTTTACAGAGAATGGTTATACATTTGAAGAAATGAAAATGACCAGAGAGACTAAAAAAATTATGGAAGATGACAGTATAGCTGTTTCTGCAACCTGTGTCAGAGTCCCTGTTCTGTACGCACATTCTGAATCTGTTTACATTGAGACCGCAAAAGAAGCTCCTATTGATGAAGTTAAGGCTGCGATTGCAGCGTTTCCCGGTACTGTTTTAGAGGACGATCCAGACAAGCAGCTTTATCCGCAGGCAGTCTTTACAGCTGGGCGCAAGGAAACTCTGGTCGGCCGAGTCCGCAAGGATTTAGATCAGCCCAATGGCATTCATATGTGGGTGGTTGCTGATAATGTCATAAAAGGGGCAGCCTGGAATTCTATCCAGATTGCCTTGAGCCTGCATCAGAATGATTTCATACGCCCAAACCGAGAATAATAATTGAAAGGAAATCAGGAAACCCTTATGCAAACACAAGCTTTAAAAGCTGCAACCCAACGAGGCGTTCTGCTGGACGGGGTTGCCTTTCTCTCTGAACGCCCATCGGATACAGTTTTGATCGCTGTAACCGGGATTCACGGCAACTTTTATTCTAATCCTTTCTATGTGACGATTGGCAAGACCTTGGCAGAGGCAGGTATTGATTTTGTCTATGCACAAACTAATGATGCTTTCAATGAAATAGAAACCAAGAATCAGGTGACAGGGCAAACAGAGATAATTGGCTCTTGGAATGAAGATTTTGCCGATACAGACGATGACATTGAAGCTTACCTTAATTGGGCACAGTCAAAGGGTTATCAAAACATCTATCTGGCCGGACATTCGCTCGGAGCCAATAAAGTCATTTATTATTTATCACGTCACTCTGAAACCGTTGTGAAACAATTTATTTTACTATCGCCTGCCAATCTGACTCATTTAACCAGCCAAGTAACAGAGCAGGAAAAAGCGCTTGTTCAACAATTTCTAGCAGAAGGCCGCGGCCGAGAAAAACTGCCCTTTCCTCTGCTCGGCTGGATTCCATGCACAGCAGATACAGCTTATGGCTGGCTGTTTGACAATATCTTAAACAATGTTCACGTCGAAAAAGACGGTGATTTTTCCCAGATTGAAGCCATTAAGCACAGAGGAGCGCTTCTGATTGGGACCTATGACCGTTTTACTTACGGAAATCCGGCCTGGTTTTTAGAAAATATCAATCAGCATTTTCAGCGCCCTCAGGATAATGAGCTGATTTTTATCGAAAAAACGGGGCACACTTATCAGCAAAAAGAACAAACAGTCGCCGACAGGATCAAAGAATTAATTTCCAAATGGCGAAAGGAGGACTAGATGCCTTTTATCAGCTTAAAAACCAATCTCCCTTTAAACAGACAAGAAATACTCGACTTAAAAACACTTTTCGGACAAGCCATTGAAGCTGTTCCGGGGAAAACGGAGCAGGAACTGCTGGTCGTTATAGAGCCTGAGACAGCTATGTATTTACGGGGCAAGGAGGATCCTCTTGCTTTGGTTAATGTTTCTGTTTTTAACAATCCCAAGCGTTTAGGCTATGCTGATTTAGCGAGGCTGATCAGCCTCGCCGTTCAAAAGGTACTCAACATCCCTGTTGCACATACTTACATTGAATTTCACGCCATCACATCTTGGTCAGTTGCTGGCTACTATATGGAGGACAATGATGATGCTGATAGTTGATGTTTTTGCTGACCCAATGATGGGGCTAGCTTATGAAGCTGAGCCTGTGCTGCGCTATTTAGAGAGCCACTATGCAGGGAAGATTGCCATCCGTTACCGTATGGCTGTCTTGGTCAAAGATGTCTATGACTGGATGACTCCGTTTGAACGGTCGTTTCCAGCGGAGCAGGCTTTTAAGTTGTATAACCGGCGTCTGGCACAAATCTATCTGGCGGAAGAAGCTATCTCTGGGATGCCTATGAATATGGATAACCTGAATTTGTTTTCAGTTGCTGAAACGACCAGTCTGCCTTTAAGTCTGGCTTATAAGACTGTGGAATACTTAGTTCCGCAGCAGGCAGAGGCTTTCTTGTACCGCCTGCGTCTTGCCACGATTGCAGAAGGCAGGCAGACAACAAAACTATCAGTTCTCCTTGAACTGGCTGAAACCTTTGGGCTTTCAAAAGCTAATTTTATACATTATTATCAAAGCGATTCTGTCTCAGCAGCGCTGAACAAAGATTTTTCAGAACTGGAGATGCTTCATATCGGAGGTCTCCCGGTCTATCGTCTGAGCTATGAGGGCCGCTGGACAGCAGTTAGCGGCGTTATCACCGCTGCAAACTTTGACCGGCTTATCAGCCAATTGACTGAACAGCAGATCAAACCGCAGCAGCCTGATAGAGATCTGAAACATTTAAAACAGCTTTTAGACCAGCACCCCATCATTTCGCTAAATGAACTAAAAACTGTCTATGATTTTCAATCTGAGAAAGAAATAAAAGAGTTTATTGCCCCTTTGTCAGAAAATCTTGTTTTAGACAAAGTTAAAAACAGCTGGTTTATACACTATCGCCGTTAAATGAACAGAACCCGGCCTAAACGCTGCTGGAGTGCACAGACAGTCCGAACTTGAAAATGGGAGAACCTGTAAGTTGAGCCTCTGTCACAAGGCTTAGCCAGCCGTAGATGTCTGAAGGCTTTGTCGTCTTATCAGACGATCGCACCCTTCTAGTCATCTTGACAGGGGTGCGTCTGCGAAATCAGAGATTTCGGACTTACCGCCTTTTCACACGGATTTTTTAACGGCCTTTGTATCTTATTGAGGAGAGATTATGTCTAAAGAACGTTTAATTGCTTTTACGGATGCTGTGCTGGCTATTGTTATGACCATTTTAGTTTTGGAATTACAGCTGCCGGCTGCTCCGACCCTAGAGGCTTTATTAGCCTTAACGGATCAATTTATTGCTTATGCTGTCAGTTTCTTTTGGCTTTCAGTGATGTGGGTTAACCTGCATAATGAATGGGAACAGGTAGAGCAAGTCACCCTGTCCATGATATGGTGGAACCTTTTCCTGCTTTTTGTGACTGCAGTTCTGCCTTACGGTACACGGTTTGCTTCTCTTTATTTTAATCACTATTTCGCCCAATTGTTTTATGGCCTGCTTGTCTTTTTAATCACAGTGGCTTTCTACGGACTCTGCCATGCAACAGCAAAGTCGAATCCTGAAACTACTGTCCGACACTCTCAGCGTTTTCTCAGAATAGAAGTGCTGGATCATGTGATTAAGCTTGTCGGCCTGCTGCTGGGACTGGTTTATCCTCCGCTGATTATGTTTGCTGTGATTGTGACGGCTGTGATTGTCCTATTTTCAATTCAGCACTATATATACTGCTCAGCCATCCGCAAAAAAGAAAGGAAAGAAGGTATATCTTATGAAAAACAGAGTCACTGACATTTTAGGTATTGAAAAACCAATCATTCAAGCTCCCATGTTTTGGCTGACTAATGCGGCCCTCGTTTCAGCCGTAAGTGAAGCAGGAGGTCTTGGGATTTTAGGACCGAATGCGGGCCAAAAAACCGTAACTGCCTCACCGGAAGAAACGGCAGAGGGAATGCGCCGGGAAATTCAAAAAGTAAAGGCTGCTACACAGAAACCGTTCGGGGTTAATATCATTGTTTCCGATAATTATGATACAGATATTTTTACTCCGCCGATGCTGAAAGTTATTACCGAAGAACACGTGCCGGCTGTATCTTATGTCGGTAAGGCCAATAAAGAAATTTTTGATTTACTGAAAGCGCATGGCATCAAAATTATTTTTAGAGATTTGGAGCCCAGTGCAGAAAGCGCCCAAACAGCTGAATTATACGGGGCAGATATTATTGTGGCAACGGGATTTGATGAAGGCGGTACCCTGCCCAGTAAAGTTCTGGGGACTTTTTCAATCGTTCCGCTTTTAGCTGACAGTGTATCCGTTCCGGTTCTTGCTGCTGGTGGTATCACAGATTCTCGGACAGTAAAGGCTGCTATGGCTTTGGGTGCCGAAGGTGTCTACTGCGGCAGTGTTTTCATTGCCAGTCAGGAAAGCCAGGCCGCTGAAAATGTAAAAGAAGCCATTGTGGCGGCTGAAGCTGATGAATTGCTGCTTTTCAGAACCGTTCCGGCCTATTACCGTTCTCTGCCGGGGGAATTAGCTCATAGACTTCTGGCTATGGACAAAGCAGGCAAGAGTGAAGAAGAGATTAATAGTCTGATGAAAGGGACATCTAATATGCGTGTCGGTATGCTGAACGGTGACATGGATCAAGGTTACGTTTCGGTCGGAACAGGCATTTCACTTATCCATGAAATTAGACCTGCTAAGGAAATTGTCGCAGCATTGTTAGCAGACGGATAAAAATTACATCCAGGCTTGACAGTCTGAGTGTCTCTTTATAAACAAGATACAAAGGCCGTTAAAAGAGCAAAGCAAAAATAGAAGGCTGGACGAAGAGTTGCCAGACTCTAGGAAGTTTTATACTCACAGAAGCAGCCCGAGAGCCTGTTTGGCCGAAAGAATCGAAATGGCTTTTCCTAAAAACAAAAAAAACCTTTTGTTTTCTCGGTAAAATGATACACTATAGGTAATACAGAGAAACAAAGGAGACAAGAGATGCGTTTAACGATTATTGGTTCAGGGATGATTGTGTCTGATTTTTTGACTATTATTGGAGACTTACCGGAAATTCAGCTGGAATCGCTGGTTGGGACGAAACGCAGTCAAGAGACTTTGGAGGTGATGAGAACAGAATATGGGTTTAAACACTGTTATACCGATGCTGAAGAAGCTCTGGCTCAGGATGCTTCAGATACGGTCTATGTCGCTGTTCCCAATCATTTGCATTATCGATTCAGCAAATTGGCCTTAGAAGCAGGCAAGCACGTTATCTGTGAAAAACCTTTTACCCTTAAAGCTGAAGAATTAAGACATCTAAAAAAATTAGCAGAAGAAAGAGGGCTTATACTGCTGGAAGCTATCACTAACCAGTATTTAGGGAATTATGCTTTTATAAAAAAACAGCTGCCGTCACTGGGTGATTTGAAGCTGATTGAGTGCAATTATTCTCAGTATTCATCACGTTATGATGCCTTTAAGCAAGGGACCGTTCTGCCGGCTTTTGATCCGGAAAAAGGAGGCGGAGCCCTTATGGATATTAATATTTACAATATTCATTTTGTCGTCGGTCTGCTGGGGAAACCGAAAGCTGTTCATTACTATCCAAATATTGAGCGGCATGTCGATACATCAGGTATTTTAGTTTTGGAGTATGATGGCAGCACAGCTGTCTGTATCGGTGCCAAAGATTCTGAATCCGAGATTCGTACAACCATTCAAGGCAATAAAGGGGCCTTAGTTGTTAATGGCGCGACCAATACTCTTCCCAGCATAACACTAAGCTATCACAGAGACAGTCCGCAGGAAAAAAATGATAACCATCATCCGCATCGTATGTACAGTGAGTTTAAACGGTTCAGCAAGGTTATTGCAGAAGGGGATTTGGACTTTGCGCGTGACCAGTTAGAACACAGTCTGATTGTTATGGAAATTGTTGAAGAGGCGAGAAACAGCATGCTGTCTAAGCAGGTTTAGTTTTATTAAAATCATCCTCAGAGCAAAGACTTTGAATTTCAGGAGCAGTGCGCTTTCTTTGAACCGCAGAATGAACTCATACGGTTAGCAAAATGAGGAAAGACAGAAATGGCAGAATCCCCTGGTTTTGAACCTACACAATGCAGTCTTGAACAGTCATATTATCATATGCAGTTTGGGAAAATATGATGGGGGACCTAAAGCATTTGAAAAATAAAAAAATACCGCAAAACTGGGGCCTGTTCGGCACCAGTTTTTGCGGTATTTAAGAAGGCAATATGCCGATTAAGGATGAAGAAAAACAAATAAAACAATGGCTAATGCAAACAAAGGACTTAGTCGAGAAGGCAGAAAATCTTTACCATAGCGATAAAACTGGAAAAGACATAGTAAAAGCATGCCGACTGCAAATAGGTTACAGATCAATAAACCCGCACTCATTTGATGAAGACCTAGCAAAAGAGCGCCAATCAACGCCATCGCACCAAGGAAGAATGAAATTAAAATTTTAAATTTCCAAATAGTCTTGCCGGCAGTTCTGGGCAAATCTCCATGGAATTTCTGTGCTGTCTTTAAGTCATTATATTTCAAAAAGCGAAATAGAAAAAATCCATTTGCAACAACTTCAATAAGACCAAGAATAGTTATTGAGAATATAGTTAACAGCATCTAACGTCTCCTATATTTTTTCAAGATTTTTAATAATAGTATGTAAAAAAGCGATTAATTGTTTTTGTTCATCTGCAGAAAATCCTTGCAAAGCTTGATGATTGGTTTGCTCTGCTAAGTGTGAGATATGATTGACCAGTTCACCTGTATTTGATGAAAGGCTGACAATATAACTTCTACGATCGTTTGATGATAATGACTTATAAACCATTTGTTTTGCTATCAATTTGTCAATAACAGCTCCGCAAGTGGCACGGTCAGTATTTGTTTTTTCGGCAATGTCTGCTTGTGATAAATGATTCTCAGAACTCAATAATTTTAGAACGGCCCATTGAGATGAAGTGAGATTGTAATCTTTAAGCAGTAGGTCAAGGTTCCTTTTGATCAGTTTTGCACTTATGTTTAAAAGATAACCTAAGGATGTATTTAGTTCCATTTTATTTATCCCTCGATAATATGTGTACAAATTATTTGTATACATATTATATTGCTTTTGAGTGTAATTTTCAACTAAAAAGTGACTGACAGCTGGAATTCATTCTATTATTTAACTGACTAAATAACTATATCTATTTAGCCTATGTTATAATATTAGCATGATAACTATTTTTGACACTCATACTCATCTCAACGTAGAAAACTTTACCGGAAAAGAACAGGAAGAAATCGCCTTTGCGCATGAACTCGGTGTGACCAGAATGAATGTGGTTGGTTTTGACCATTCGACAATCACCAAGGCGCTTGAATTGGCAGATCGTTTTCCAGAAGTTTATGCGACTGTCGGCTGGCATCCAACAGAAGCCGGTTCCTATAATCAGGAAACTGAGGACTTTCTTCTGGCCAGTCTGCAGCACCCCAAAGTGCTTGCTCTTGGAGAGATAGGGCTGGACTACCACTGGATGGAAGACCCTAAGGATATTCAGATTGACGTGTTTAAACGTCAGATTCAGCTGTCTAAAGAGCAAGACCTGCCCTTTGTTGTCCATACCCGCGATGCTCTTGAGGATACTTATGAGGTTATCAAAGAGGTTGGTGTCGGTCCTAGGGGGGGGATTATGCATTCCTATTCAGGCTCTTTGGAAATGGCTCAGCGTTTTATGGAACTTGGCATGCTGATTTCCTTTTCCGGTGTCGTGACCTTTAAGAAAGCTCTGGACGTTCAGGAAGCGGCTCGGAAGCTGCCTTTGGATAAGATGTTGGTTGAAACCGATGCCCCTTATCTTGCGCCGGTTCCCAAACGCGGACGGGAAAACAAAACCGCCTATACCCGCTATGTCGTTGAAAAGATCGCCGAACTCCGTGGCTTAACTGCGGAAGAAGTGGCAGCGGCTACTTATCAAAATGCAGTGAGGTTGTTTGGTCTTGAACAGTAAAATTAAAATTCAAGAAGTCCTTGTCGTTGAAGGGAAAGATGATACGGTAAACTTACGCTGTTTCTATGATGTTGATACCTATGAAACTAAAGGATCTGCTATCAATGAAGCCGATTTGGAGCGTATTGACCGTTTAAATACTCTGCGCGGGGTTATTGTTTTTACAGATCCTGACTTTAACGGTGAGCGCATCCGCAAACGGATTATGGAAGCTGTACCAACCGCCAAGCATGCCTTTCTCAATCGCGGTGAAGCTGTTCCAAAATCGAAAACTAAGGGACGCTCTTTAGGTGTCGAACATGCCAGCTTTGAGGATTTACAGAAGGCCCTTGCCGGCGTAGTTGGCTGTTTCGATGATGACAATCATTTTGATATCACCAAATCTGATCTTATGCGGCTGGGACTTCTTATGGGGGCTGACAGCCGCAGACGGCGGGAATTTTTAGGAGAAGAACTGCGTATCGGCTATAGTAACGGCAAGCAGCTCCTCAAACGCTTGGAGCTGTTTGGTATAACATTGGAAGACGTAGAGGATACAATGGCAAACTATTATGACAGTTAATATTGGAGGTGCGAATGGCTACAATCAGATTAAAGAGAGGGACTAAGGGTGCCAACATGTTCCGAAAATTTAAAGTTTTTGTTAATGACAGCTGTGTCGGAAAGATTAAGCGGGGAGAAAGTCTCGACATTTCTGTACCAGAAGGCACATATAGTGTTTATTGCAAAATTGATTGGGAACAGAGTAACACGCTAACGGTTAATGTTCCGGCTACTGGTGTTGACTTGCTAGTAAATTCTAAAGGAGCAACTGAATCAGCCTTTAGAAGTTTAATTCCTTTTGATGGAAAGGATAAATACTTAGTTCTTGTTCAACAATAATCAAAGCAAATCCTGATTTAGTGGATGTTATTTAGTGACTAAAACCTTTCTATGACTCATCTCTTAACAGTTTTTAAGTAAAGGAGATAATATGTCGGCTTTTTACTTATGGCTCCCTTTTTTGCTCATCAGATTTGGCCTGCTGAGTATGTTAAGTCAAACAGCCTTGGCACGGGCAGCACATTTTGCGCCGATGACTGGTGCTGAAAAAGCAGCTTATTATATCTACCAAATAACAAATCTGGCTATTCTGGGCAGCGCTTTTTTCCTGAAAACAAGGTTCAATTTGTCTTTGCTCTTTTGGATCAGCGCCGCTTTATACGGTTTGGGCTTAGTGCTTTGCGCTGCAGCTGTATACAGTTTTGCCGGCTCAGGCAGCGAAACATTTAGCAGGAGAGGACTTTACCAGTTTTCCCGCCATCCGATGTATATTGCTTATTTCATTTGTTTTATCGGCATAGCCGGTCTGACGCAGTCCTTGCTGTTCCTGGTCCTTGTTTTAATCTTCCAAATTTCAGCGCACTGGATTATTTTGGCAGAGGAAAGAGAATGTTTAGCGAGGTTTGGGGACGCCTATCGGACTTACAGCAGTGAAGTGAGGCGTTATTTGTAATGAGGGGAACAGAAGTCTCACAGTAAATGTAACGGTTTAGGCAGGCAGTGCATTTTGGGGGATTTGAAGGTATTGAATACAGCCTAAAATCCTAGTGAAAAAAGTCGCAATCGCAGGAAGCCGCAGGCTGCCATACGAGTGAGGCTGCTTCTGTGAGTATGCCTGCCATCATGATGCAAGCATCACTTGTCAGTCTCTATTTTCATACAGATTTTTTCACGGCCTTTGTATTTTGGTGAATTGAACACGGTCTAAACGCTGTGAGAAAAAGAGACGCAATCGTTGGTAGCGTTAGCGACTTACGAGTGTGGCTGCTCTGTGAGTACAGCCTTTCCTTGAGTCTTTAGTGACTCGGCGGTCAGGGTCCTATTTTCTCTTTGCGTTTTTTACGGCCTTTGTATCTTAGAGGAGGAGAAAGTGGGAAAAATGATTATCACAGGCGGCAACAGCGGTATCGGCTACCAAGCTGCCAAGCAGCTGGTACAAAAAGGCTGGCAGGTCACCCTTTTTTGCCGCAATGAAGAGCGCGCTAAAACAGCCTGTCAGAAAATTTCCGCAGAAACGGGCAGTCAGCAGGTTGATTATATACTGGCAGATTTATCCGATATGGCCAGTGTCAGAGCTGCAGCGACAGTCTACCTTGAAAATCATGGCAGTCTCGATGTGCTCATTAACAATGCAGCGGACTTTGACCTCTCTGTCAAAAAACCGGTTCTGACTAGAGATGGTCTGGAAAAACAATTTGCGACCAATGTTCTGGCCCCCTATTTGTTATCAGAGCTCCTAATGCTTGCTTTAGAAAACGCCGATGACGGAAGGATTCTCAATATCTCCTCCAAGGGTTTGGCGGTATTTCCGAAGATCAGTCTGGATTTTAACAACTTGAACAGCGAGAAAACCTACTCCCCTACAAAAACCTATTATCAAAATAAGCTGGCACTTTTAATGCTGTCCCTTTACCAAAGAGAGAAATACCCGAATGTCAGCATTCAGGCCATCCGTGTACCCAATGTTAAACTTGATATCTCGCGCTATCCCAATCTTAGTCCTTTGATGAAGACGGTTTACAAGTTAAAATCACTATTGTCCATATCAGCCGAAGAGATGGCGGAAGTCTATACTGCCTTAGCCAGTGAACCAGGATTTGACGGCTTTTTGTACGATGAACACTGCCGGGAAATCAGAGCCAACTCTTCTGCTTATGATAAAGCAGGGCAGGAAAGGCTTTGCTGTATACTGGATAAGTTAATCCAACTATAAAAACGGAGAAAGAATAATTTATGAGAATCGCAGATTACCGTGTGACCCGCGCCATCCTTGAGCGTCACGGCTTTACCTTTAAAAAAGCTTTGGGGCAGAATTTTTTGACAGATGCTAATATTCTGCAGAAAATTGCAGATACGGCAGAGCTTGACAGGAATGTTAATGTTATTGAAATTGGCCCCGGTATCGGCGCTTTGACCGAATTTTTGGCAGAAAAAGCCGCTGAAGTCATGGCTTTTGAAATCGATGACCGCTTAGTACCGATTTTAGCGGACAGCCTGTGTGATTTTAGCAATGTCAAAATAATCAATGAAGATATTTTAAAGGCAGATTTGCCAGCCCGGATTAAGGAATTTGCTAATCCCAATCTCCCTATCAAGGTAGTCGCCAATCTTCCCTACTACATCACAACTCCGATTCTCATGCATCTGATTGAGAGCAAGATTCCCTTTGCAGACTTTGTGGTCATGATGCAAAAAGAAGTGGCTGACCGCATTTCTGCCGAGCCCAATACCAAAGCTTACGGTTCTCTGTCTATCGCTGTTCAGTATTATATGACAGCCAAGGTTGTCTTTACTGTTCCGCGTACAGTTTTTATACCATCACCAAACGTAGACAGTGCGATTCTTAAGATGACACGCCGAGAGCAGCCGCTAGTTATGGTGAAAGATGAGGACTTCTTTTTCCGCATATCCAAAGCTGCTTTTGTCCATCGCCGCAAAACTCTCTGGAACAATTTGACCAGCCATTTTGGCAAATCAGAGGAAACCAAAGCCAAGCTGGCAGAAAGTCTAAAAAAAGCTGGGGTTCAGCCTTCTGTCCGTGGGGAAACACTGTCGCTGGCTGATTTTGCCAGTCTGGCCGATGCGCTAAAGGAAGCAGGTTTGTGATGATACAGGAACTTTTGTACGGCAGAACTCGTACCTATCTAATTGAGGGTAAGCGGAAAAACATTTTGATAGATACTGACTGGCCGGGGACTCTGCCGCAGTTTTTTAAGGCTATTAAGCGAGCTGGGGTAACAGTGGATACTATCGCCTATCTTCTTATTACGCACTACCATCCTGATCATATGGGGTTGACTCAAGATTTAGTAGATTTAGGCATTCAGTTAGTTGTCATGGATGTGCAGATGGATTTTATTCATCAGTCAGATTCGATATTTACAAAAGGGGACTATCGGGATTTTAAAGCGATTAAGGAGGAAGAATGTCTTTTCTTGCCCTGTGCTCAAAGCCGGTCTTTTTTGTCAGACTTAGGTATTAGCGGAGAGATAGTCCATACCCCTGGGCACAGTGAGGATAGTGTTTCTTTGGTGCTGGATAGTGGGCAGGCAGTTGTCGGCGATCTTTATCCATTGAAGCAGACAGTGTTATATGATAATCCAGTTTTGACAGCAACATGGAATGACTTACTGAGACGTCAGCTGACAACTGTCTATTATGCCCACCCTTTACCAGATAATGTGAGCTGCTGGCGGTCAGTTGAAGAATTTGAAACATCGCAAACAGCAGATGATTTCTAAGAGGATCTTCTGTCACACCTACAATTTGGTTTATCTGCTAAACTTTCTTCAAATCCGGACATAGCCCGAGTGCATTCTTAGATAAATAAGGAGAATATTAATGAAACTAAATGCTCAGGATATACGATCGGACGTTTACAATCTGATTTTAAATCCTAAAACGTCAAACAGCGAGCGGGCGCTGCTGCTGGCATTTAAAAATAATGTTGAAAGCGGGAAGGATTTTGATAAAAGTCTTATGGAGCTTGCTGAGGGGCTGCGGCAGCTGGGTGTAACGAATCTTTCAAAAAATCAGCACATGAGCTCAGCGGTTGATAAATTTTATATGAAAATCTCGGCCCACGGACAATTAGGTAAAGCTATCGGCTGCGGTCTTCTTATAAGCGGAATGAGGTTTTAGCGGAATGTTTTCGGTCTTTCCGAGACGGGCCTGCACCTTACTTTTTATATTTTGCTGATAAGGCATGCAGGTCCAAGTTAGCTGGCTCAGCCAGCCAAACATGCGGTTCGGTATCAGCATAAGAAAACCCATCAGTCTTCTGGACTGATGGGTTTTGCTGTTTAAGGAAAGGACGGGATTTGAACCCGCGCATGAACAAAGTCCACTTGCCGGATTTCGAGTCCGGTGCCGTACCAAGCTGGGCCACCTTTCCAAAATAAAGACAGTATCATGACCGTTTTTCTGACCTTATTTTCAGAAAAATACTCAAAGACATAAGAAAAATGCGGAGAAAGGGATTTGAACCCTCACGCCCGAATGGGCACATGCGCCTGAAGCATGCGTGTCTGCCGTTCCACCATCTCCGCATTAACAGAAACTATTATAACCTAATTTAAAAAAAATGCAAGTGTTTTAAGAAAATTGTTTCAAAAGACGGTAAAAAGTTTTTAGGCTGAAAGTTCTAAAATGAAGTTAGCCACTTAGATGCAAAAAAACACCTCTATGTTACACTTGTAGTTGACGAAAACACAAGTAAAGGACATAGAGATGCAAGACCATTATACACCAACAGGCAAGCACTTGACAATAGCTGATCGCCGCTTGATTGAACGCTGGAAGCAAGAAGGGAAATCTAATCGTGAGATTGCAGGTCTCTTAGGCAAAGCTCCTCAAACGATAAACAACGAGATGAAACGTGGACTGGTCCTCCAACAGGTGCGTAAGGGGAAGTTTGAGAAGCTTTATAGGGCGGATAGAGCTCAGGAAGTGTATGAGATTAATCGAAAAAATAGCCGTAAAGCTGTTAGTCTCACGAAGAAAGTCAAGGAAACCATTGTCCACTACATCAAGCTGAAGTGGTCACCTGAGATGATTTCAAAACGTAAAGTCAACGTCCCACAATCCACCATATACTACTGGATGGACAAGGGGTACCTGGGGCTGACTAAGGCAGATAGGCTGTATCCAAGAAAAGGCAAATCCCCTAAGAAAACAGCCAGTCCTAATTTCATGCCTGTTGGAAAGTCGATTGAGGAGCGGCCTGAAGCGATCACTCAACGACTGGAGGCTGGGCATTATGAGATTGATACGGTTGTTCAGACACGGGCTAAAGCGCCTTGCTTTCTGACATTAACAGATCGAAAAACCAGGTATGAAATCATTCGTTACTTGCCCAGTAAGACAGCACAAGCCGTTAACGAAGCCTTGTCGAGCATTTTACAGGAATATCAGATCACGTCAATCACAGCTGATAATGGGGCAGAATTTGCTAGACTAAGCGAGATTTTTAGTGAAGAGAAGATCTACTATGCTCACCCTTATTGCTCTTGGGAAAGAGGCTCTAATGAGAATCACAACCGTCTTATTCGACGTTTCCTACCCAAGGGAAAAACAAGAGCGACCAGAAAACTGGCCACTCAGATTGAATGGTGGATAAACAATTATCCCAAACGAATATTAAACTACAAGACACCTAGAGAAATTGTATTCAGTGGCTAACTTCAACTTGAAATTTAGCAAAAGTTTTTAGGCATTTTAAAGCAGCCCTTAAGAGAAGCTGAAGCAGGGCAGCTCCGGAAGCCGAAATACGCGGCAAAGCAAAAAGCGACAGCAGACGGCAGCTTGCTTTCGGAACTGGTGGGGACAATGGCCTATTCGAGGACGAAAACGGTTTCTTTTTGTGGTATAATGGCCTTGAGACAAGAAAATGAGGTGATGTTATGAAAAAAGCTGTAAAAAAACTCTTCGGCCGCTTTAATGGACAGGATGTCTATAGTTACACATTTGAAACAGACAGCGGCTACCGGTTGACCAGTATGCCTTATGGGGCAACAATCTTGGACTATATCACGCCTGATAAAAACGGGAAATTTGCCAACATTAATCTGCGTTTTGCCAATTTGGAAGACTATTTGGTTAAAGGACCAAAATTCGGTGCCAGTGTCGGACCGGTCGCAGGCCGAATTGGAGAGGGAACCTTTGAGCTAAATGGTAAAACCTACCATCTGCCCCAGAATAATAAAACCAATAACATGCACAGCGGGCTGGACGGGATTCATGTTGCGCTGTTTGAAACCGCAGAGGTAGATGATCATTCAGTAACCTTCTACACGGAGCGCGCTGACGGCTTTGGCGGTTTTCCCGGTCCGATCAAAATTTGGATTAGGCATAGTTTAGCAGAAAACGGTGAGCTGACTTTGACTTATGAAGCTGCTGCAGACCAGGATACACTTTTTAATCCTACTAACCATGCTTATTTTAATTTAAGCGGCGACCAATCACGCTTAATTGATGATTTTCAGCTGACAATCAATGCGGCGGGCTACTATCCTTTGGATGAAAACAGTCTGCCTGCTGAGGAAATTGACAGCCGTGCTGGTTTTGTGCAAGAGTTGATGAAAGGAGCTTCTGTCGGCAGCATCAGGCAGTCAGACCATCCGCAGATTCTTTTGGCAGGGGGGATTGACCATCCTTTTGCACTTGACCGAGATCAAGAAGTAGCTGCAGAATATTACGATCCTGAGTCCGGACGCCTGCTGAGGGTCAGAACAGACCGCAGCTGCCTAATTGTTTACACAGCCAACAATTACAATGATTTCACCAAATCCAAAGGCCATCCGGCTCATAACGGTTTAGCATTAGAGGCTCAGGCTGTTCCGGATGCCATTCACCGCGCAGAAAAAGATCAAGTCATTTTAAAAGCCGGACAGGTTATGAAAACCTCAACAAGCTACCATGCGACCGTGAAGCAGTAATGATGTGCTGCAAGGCTTGATTTTCCGGTCCTCTGTCCGAAAGCTTAGCCAAAATCCGGTATCATCATTTATGACAGGCGGCAGTTGTAGAGAAGAGGTGAAATTGTTATAATGGGGCTATAAACAACAAAGGAGTTCATTTGCAAGGAAAAATTATTAAGTCGTTGGCCGGTTTTTATTATGTTGAATCAGAAGGACAGGTCTACCAGACACGGGCGCGGGGCAATTTTAGAAAAAAAGGGCAGACCCCCTATGTAGGAGATCAGGTAGATTTCACGGCCGAAGAAAATTCTGAGGGTTACATTTTAAACATTCATGAAAGGAAGAACAGCCTCGTTCGTCCGCCCATTGTCAATATTGATCAGGCGGTTGTGATCATGTCGGTCAAGGAACCTGATTTTAGTGCTAATTTGCTGGACCGTTTTTTGGTTTTGCTGGAACACAAAAAAATTATTCCGCTTATTTATGTATCAAAAATGGATTTGCTGGCTGACAGCAGTTCTATGGATACAATACGGACGCACTATCAGCAAATCGGCTATTTCTTTTCGTATGAAAAGGCGGAGCTGCTTCCCTTGTTAAAAGACAGAGTGACCGTCTTTATGGGACAGACCGGTGTTGGAAAATCGACCCTTCTGAACCAGCTGGCTCCTCATCTTCAGCTGAAAACGGCAGCGATATCAGGCAGTTTGGGCCGCGGCCGCCATACAACACGAGCGGTCAGTCTTTATAATGTCGGGGGCGGAAAAGTTGCGGATACCCCCGGTTTTTCTTCCTTGGATTACGAAATAACAGATAGTGAAAGTCTAACAGCCGCTTTTCCGGAGATAAAACAGTTCAGTTACTCTTGTAAATTTCGTTCCTGTACACATAGGCACGAGCCGGATTGTGCTGTTAAGGATGCCCTCGGGCAGGGGGAGATTTGGCAGCAGCGCTATGACAATTATCTGCAGTTCCTAAGTGAAATTGAAAACCGGCGTGAAACATATCAAAAACTCAGTAAAAGAAAGTAGGTGTATTATGTCATCACAGAAAATAGCACCCTCGATTTTAGCTGCTGATTATGCTGATTTGGCTTCAGAGCTGCAGCGTATTGAAGCAGCAGGTGCCGAGTATGTCCATATTGATATTATGGACGGCCAGTTTGTGCCTAATATCAGCTTTGGGGCCGGAGTCGTCGCCAGTATGCGCCGCCGCAGCAAGTTGGTTTTTGACTGCCATTTGATGGTGGTTGATCCCGAACGTTATGTTTCAGCTTTTGCACAGGCCGGCGCTGATATTATGACTGTTCATGCCGAAGCGACCGCCCATATCCACGGAGCGCTGCAAAAAATTAAAGCAGCTGGGATGAAGGCCGGGGTCGTGATTAATCCGGGGACCCCTGTTGCGGTTTTAGAACCGGTTTTAAGTCTTGTTGACCAAGTTTTAATCATGACCGTCAATCCTGGATTCGGCGGCCAGGCGTTTATTCCGGAGTGTCTGGCCAAGGTGAAAGCAGCTGCCAAGCTTCGTAAGCAGTATGGGCTTAACTTTGATATTGAAGTTGACGGCGGAGTGGATCAGCATACGATTAAAGCCTGTGCCGATGCCGGAGCCAATGTGTTTGTTGCAGGTTCTTACCTTTTCAAAGCTCAGGATTTGACTGCTCAGTTGCAAACACTGCGGGTAGCTTTGGATGATTAAAGTTGCTTTATTTGCCGGCGGAGACTTTCCCCGTTCTATCAATGATGATTTCGATTACCAAGTCGGTGCAGACAGAGCTTGTCTGACGCTTCTTGAAAAAGGCCTGCCTCTTGATTTGGCGGTCGGCGATTTTGATTCTGTCACCGCAGATGAACTTGCCCGGATTCGGCAGTCCGCTGGGGAACTTATCCTAGCTGAATATGAGAAAAATGACACGGATACAGAACTGGCTTTAAAAGAGATTTTCGCCAGATTCCCACAAGCTCATGTTACTCTTTTCGGTGCTTTCGGCGGCCGGCTTGATCATATGCTGGCTAACCTTTTCCTGCCTACTGATCCGGACTTGGCCCCTTTTATGAGACAGATTTGTCTGCGTGATGCCTGCAATACTGTACATTTTTTGCCCAGCGGCCGGCATCGTATCGTACAGGATGAAGGAATGGCCTATATTTCTTTGATGGCAGACAGTAATGCTGATTTAACCATACGGGGTGCTAAATATGAGCTGACCCCTAACCGCTTTTTTAAGAAAAAAATTTATACCAGCAATGAATTTGCAGGAAAGCCTATTACCGTTCAGTGTGATTCAGGCTATCTTCTTGTGATTCAAAGCAAAGACAGGAGTTGAGATGCAAGTTTTCCTAATTGTCCTTATCCTGATTGTTTTGCTTCTGACCTGCTTCCAGCTGTGGAAAATAACAGAAATCAGAAGTGAATTGGCAGAAAAATTGGATAATAATGCCGACAACCTCTCTGAGCAGCTTTCTTATCAATTAAATATGGTACAAAAAGACCAGGCTCTGGAATTTAACAGCCAGCTTAACCGTCTGCAGACAGAGCTGTATCAGCAGCTGAATGATTTACGTGACAGTCTCCGGCAGGAACTGATTGACAGCCGTGATCGGTCTGACCAGCGTTTGGCTGCTATTGAAACCAGTATGAGCCAGTCAGTCAAGGAACTGCAGGCTTCTAACGAGAAGCGCCTGGAGCAAATGCGGCAGACTGTCGAAGAAAAGCTGGAGCAGACACTGCAAAACCGCCTGCAGGCTTCTTTTGCTACTGTTTCTAAACAGCTTGAAAGTGTCAATCAGGGATTGGGTGAAATGAAATCTGTGGCACAGGATGTCGGAGCGCTCAATAAAGTGCTGTCAAACACCAAAACACGTGGGATTTTAGGAGAGCTGCAGCTGGGACAGATTATCGAAGACATCATGACTGAAAACCAATATGAGCGAGAATTTGCAACGGTATCCGGGACAGCAGAGCGTGTGGAATATGCGATTAAACTGCCCGGGACCAAGCAGGGTGAGTATGTTTACCTGCCGATTGACTCCAAGTTCCCGCTTGAAGATTACTACCGTCTGGAAGAAGCGTATGAGACGGGCGGCAAAGAAGAAGTAGACAATCAGAGGAAAGCGCTCCTTGCTGCCATCAAACGTTTTGCAAAAGATATTAATAAAAAGTATCTCAACCCGCCTGAAACGACTAATTTCGGTATCATGTTCCTGCCGACAGAAGGGCTCTATGCAGAGGCAGTCCGTCAGCCGGCTTTCTTTGACAGTCTGCGTCGGGAAGAAAATGTTGTGGTTGCAGGACCTTCAACCTTATCCGCTCTGCTCAATTCGCTTTCAGTGGGCTTCAAGACCTTGAACATCCAGAAGAATGCTGATGATATCAGTAAAATTCTAGGCAGTGTCAAAGCCGAATTTAATAAATTCGGCGGTTTGCTGGTTAAGGCACAAAAACAGCTCAACACTGCCAATAAAACCTTAGGAAGTTTGCTGACAACACGCACTAATGCAATTGTCCGTGCTCTTGATAAAGTTGAAACTTATCAGGACCAGGCAATCAGTTCGCTGCCCGACCTCCCGCAGTTAGAAGACGAGGAAGAAGATGAAGATTAATCAAATGAAAAAAGATGAGCTTTTTGAAGGTTTTTATCTGATTAAATCGGCCGAAGTCCGCAAGACACGTGCAGGCAAGGACTATATTGCCTTTACTTTTCAGGATGACAGCGGAGAAATTTCAGGTAACCTTTGGGATGCTCAGCCTTATAATATCAGTGAATTTACTGCAGGCAAAGTTGTTTTTATGAAAGGCCGCAGGGAAGTTTACAACGGGACGCCGCAGGTGAATCAGATTGCGCTGCGCCTCCCTCGTGACGGGGAACCGAATGACCCTAGTGCTTTTAGGGAAAAGCCTCCGGTAGACGTAACCGATGTTAAAGATTATCTTGAGCAGATGATGTTTAAAATTGAAAATGCGGTTTGGCAGCGTCTTGTCCGCAGCCTCTATCGTAAATTTGCCAAAGAATTCTTCACCTATCCAGCTGCCAAAACCAATCATCATGCGTTTGAATCAGGCCTTGCTTATCATACGGCTACCATGGTTCGTTTAGCGGACAGCATCGGAGACATTTATCCTGAATTGAATAAGAGCCTGCTTTTTGCCGGCATCATGCTGCATGATCTGGCTAAGGTGATTGAACTATCCGGACCGGATAATACGGAATACACTATCAGGGGAAATTTGATTGGCCATATTGCGCTTATTGATGAGGAAATCAGCAAAGCTCTATTAGAGCTCAATATTGATGACAGCAAAGAAGATGTCATTGTTCTGCGGCATGTTATTCTGAGCCATCATGGTCATCTTGAATATGGCAGTCCTGTTCGTCCGCGGATTATGGAAGCAGAAATTATCCATATCATCGATAACCTTGATGCAGAAATGATGATGATGACAACCGCACTGAAACGTGTTGATGAAGGAGAGATGACTAACCGTATTTTTGCTATGGACAACCGGCCTTTCTATAAGCCAAAATCCAAGTAATAGATGATAAAGAGAATTTCTTACCTGCAGATTATTCGTTTTGAGAGTGACTTATGATATAATGACAAAAGAATTTTAACTGAATTGATGGAGAAAACTATGAAGCTGAGACGAAGTGAACGTATGGTTGTCATTTCCAACTATTTGCTCAATAACCCGTATCAATTGACGAGCTTGAGCACTTTTGCCTCACAATATGAAGCGGCTAAATCTTCTATTTCCGAAGACATTGCAATTATCAAAAAGGCTTTTGAGGAAGCAGGTATCGGCGAGATTGAAACAATTACCGGTGCCAGCGGCGGCGTGCTGTTCAGGCCGTCCATTGCCAGATCAGAAGCGCGTGCTCTGGTGGAAAAACTGCGTGAACGCCTGTCGGAGAGCGATCGCATTTTACCCGGAGGCTATATTTATTTATCGGATCTGCTGAGCACGCCGAAAATTCTGCAGAATGTCGGCCGTATTATGGCAGATGCGTTTCGGGGTCAAAAAATTGATGCCGTCATGACCGTAGCAACAAAGGGTGTCCCTTTGGCCAATGCTGTCGCTAATATTCTCAACGTTCCCTTTGTCATTGTGCGGCGCGACTTAAAAATTACCGAAGGCTCTACGGTTTCTGTCAATTATGCCAGCGGTTCGAGCGGCCGCATAGAAAAAATGTTCTTGTCTAAACGAAGCCTGCAGCCCAACAGCAGGGTTCTTATTGTAGATGATTTTCTTAAAGGCGGCGGAACTATTTCAGGAATGATAAGTCTTTTGGATGAATTTGACTGCCGCTTGGTCGGAGTTGCTGTTTTTGCAGAAAACGTCCAAGGAAGTCAGGAAAGGCAAACTTATAAGTCTCTGCTTAAGGTGTCAGAAATTGACATCAAAAATCAGCGGCTGACAGTTGAGATCGGTAGCATTTTTGATTAAACAGCAGGCGGCCATTATCTTGTTTTTTAAGGGCAATAGCATTTTTTGCACGATTTTGCTGTAAATAGCGCAGAATAAGGAGAAAGTATTTGACAGAAAGTACCGTTTATGTTACTATACTAAGCGGTACTTTTTACTTTTGGTCTCTCCAGAGTGTACAGAGACGTGCTGACAAATGTTGCAAAAGTACACACAGGAAAGAGGATTGTCACCGATCGCTTTTTCAACCAAAAATAAAAAATAATACAGGAGAATGTAGATGCCTACAATTAACCAGTTGGTACGTAAACCACGTAAGTCTAAAGTAGAAAAATCTAAATCACCGGCTTTGAACGTTGGTTATAACAGTCATAAAAAAGTGCAGACCAATATTGCTTCACCGCAAAAACGCGGTGTTGCAACACGTGTCGGAACAATGACACCTAAAAAGCCTAACTCTGCCCTTCGTAAATTTGCCCGTGTTCGTTTGAGCAATCTTATTGAAGTAACGGCTTATATCCCAGGAATCGGCCATAACCTGCAGGAGCATAGTGTTGTGCTTATCCGCGGCGGCCGGGTAAAAGACCTTCCGGGTGTCCGTTACCATATTGTTCGCGGTGCTCTTGATACTGCCGGTGTAACTGACCGGAAGCAAGGCCGTTCGAAATACGGAACTAAAAAACCAAAAGCATAAGAAGGGAGCATGAGAAATGAGTCGTAAAAACCAAGCGCCAAAGCGTGAAGTATTGCCAGATCCGCTGTACAATTCTAAACTTGTTACACGTCTTATCAACCGTGTTATGCTTGATGGAAAACGCGGAACGGCGTCCAGCATTGTTTACGGTGCCTTCGAACAGATTAAGGAAGCAACAGGAAATGATGCGCTGGAAGTTTTTGAAACAGCAATGGAAAATATTATGCCTGTACTTGAAGTCCGTGCCCGCCGTGTCGGAGGTTCTAACTATCAAGTGCCCGTTGAAGTACGTCCGGAACGCCGGACAACATTGGGTCTTCGCTGGCTGGTGACAATTTCCCGCGGACGCGGCGAACACACTATGCAAGACCGTTTGGCAAAAGAAATTATGGATGCGGCTAACAATACAGGAGCATCTGTCAAGAGACGCGAAGATACTCACCGTATGGCTGAAGCCAACCGTGCCTTTGCTCACTTCCGCTGGTAAGATTGAAACATCAGAGTTAAAAAAACAGAGGATAACTGTGCTGCAGGAGAACTTGCTTTTTCTCCGCCCTACTCTAAAAACACTGTGCTTAACTCTTATTTGAACAGCATAAATGACTTAGAACGGGTAGGTCCTGCCTATCCGTTCTTTCTAAATATGGTATAATAACAAAGTAAATAAATTTTATAGGAGAAAACCAAATGGCTCGCGAATTTTCACTTGAAAAAACTCGTAACATCGGTATCATGGCTCACGTCGATGCTGGTAAAACAACAACGACGGAACGTATTCTTTATTATACTGGTAAAATCCACAAAATTGGTGAAACACACGAAGGTGCTTCACAAATGGACTGGATGGAACAGGAACAAGAGCGTGGTATCACAATTACCTCAGCTGCGACAACTGCCCAATGGAACGGTCACCGCGTCAATATCATTGACACCCCAGGGCACGTGGACTTCACTATCGAAGTTCAGCGCTCTCTGCGTGTTTTGGATGGTGCTGTAACGGTGCTGGACTCGCAGTCAGGTGTTGAACCGCAGACTGAAACAGTATGGCGCCAGGCAACTGAATACGGCGTTCCGCGTATCGTATTTGCTAATAAAATGGATAAGATCGGTGCGGACTTCCTTTATTCTGTCAGCACCCTGCATGACCGTCTTCAGGCCAATGCTCATCCTATTCAGCTGCCAATCGGTGCTGAAGATGATTTCCGCGGTATCATTGACCTCATCAAAATGAAGGCCGAAATTTATACGAACGATCTTGGAACTGATATTTTGGAAGAAGATATCCCTGAAGAATATCTTGCTCAGGCTGAAGAATATCGGGAAAAGCTGATCGAAGCGGTCGCTGAAACAGATGAAGATCTGATGCTGAAGTATCTTGAAGGTGAGGACATTACAGAGGATGAGCTGAAAGCTGCTATCCGTAAAGCTACGATTAATGTGGAATTTTATCCGGTACTTTGCGGTTCTGCCTTTAAAAACAAGGGTGTACAGCTGATGCTTGATGCGGTTATCGATTATCTTCCAAGTCCGCTGGATATTCCTGCTATTAAAGGTGTTAATCCAGATACTGATGAAGAAGAAACACGTCCAGCTTCAGATGAAGAACCTTTTGCAGCTCTGGCTTTTAAAATTATGACAGACCCCTTTGTCGGCCGTCTGACCTTCTTCCGTGTCTACTCAGGTATCCTTGAAAGCGGTTCTTATGTATTGAACACAACCAAAGGCAAGCGTGAGCGTATCGGCCGTATCCTGCAGATGCATGCTAACAGCCGCGAAGAGATTCAAACTGTTTATGCCGGTGATATTGCAGCTGCGGTAGGTCTTAAAGAGACAACAACAGGTGATTCACTGACTGATGAAAAAGCTAAGGTTATCCTTGAATCAATTGAAGTACCGGAACCGGTTATCCAATTGATGGTTGAACCTAAATCCAAAGCCGATCAGGATAAAATGGGGATTGCTCTGCAAAAACTAGCTGAAGAAGACCCAACCTTCCGCGTTGAAACAAATCCTGAAACAGGTGAAACTGTCATTTCAGGTATGGGAGAACTGCATCTGGATGTCCTTGTTGACCGGATGAAACGTGAATTTAAAGTTGAGGCAAATGTAGGAGCACCTCAAGTATCTTACCGTGAAACCTTCCGTGCCTCTACTCAGGCTCACGGTTTCTTCAAACGCCAAACTGGTGGTAAAGGTCAATTTGGTGATGTTTGGATTGAGTTTACACCTAATGAGGAAGGCAAAGGCTTTGAATTTGAAAATGCCATTGTCGGTGGTGTTGTGCCGCGTGAATTTATTCCAGCGGTTGAAAAAGGACTTATTGAGTCAATGGCCAATGGTGTCCTTGCGGGCTATCCTATCGTTGATGTTAAGGCTAAACTTTATGATGGTTCATACCACGATGTCGACTCTTCAGAGACAGCCTTCAAGGTTGCGGCTTCACTGGCGCTCAGAGAAGCTGCAAAAACAGCACAGCCTGTTATTCTTGAGCCGATGATGCTTGTAACAATTACAGCACCTGAAGATAACCTCGGGGATGTTATGGGACATGTGACAGCCCGCCGCGGTCGTGTTGATGGTATGGAAGCACACGGTAACAGTCAAATTGTCCGTGCGTACGTCCCTCTTGCTGAAATGTTCGGCTATGCAACTGTGCTGCGGTCAGCGACACAGGGCCGCGGAACCTTTATGATGGTTTTTGACCACTACGAAGATGTTCCTAAAGCGGTTCAGGAAGACATTATTAAGAAAAACGGCGGTCATGAATAATTCAGTGACTGACTGTCTAGGCACCGTTTCGGTGCCTTTTTTGATAGGAAGCTGTTAGTAATCGTGCCTGTCTGCCCAATTTTTAGGACAATAGCTGTTTTTCAGAAAATTTTACTGAGGAGAAAAAGGCAGGAGACAAAATGTACTGGCCCCCAAAAGTTGGACAATTACTTATTGAAAGGATTTAGTTCTGTATTGAACAGGACTGAGTCCTTTTAGTTTTGTCTTAATGCGTTTATGGTTGTAGTAAAAGATGTACTCGGTAATCGCTTGTTCGAGCTCATCCAGTGAGTGGTTTAATCGGTCTCGTTTCAAGTCTGATGTTCGGTATCAGTGATTTGCCTGCTAAAATTGCATACCCTTCGCATTTTAATTCTGGTTTTCGGTTTGATTATAACGATGAATGTGCTCAACGGCTGGGCAGAACAGGAAACTTTCCTTCACCATGCTTTTAGCGTTTTTGTGCCATTTTTTGGGGTTTATCTGGTGGGTGTGGCTTTTTATCATTTATTTGACTCATCAAAAGGTCTCTCAAGTCAGCGAAAAATTAAAGAGCGCAAAAAAAAGCTGAACTAAGTCTGCCTTGATGATCTGCACTGATGAATAAGACGGAACAATGAGGCCTTGAACATTTCAATTAAAGAAGATTTGGCTTAGGGTTCAGCCAAGATAAGGCAGTCCGTGCTTGATAATGTAAAGCCCGGTATAAGCAGGCTGTTGAAAAAATCTTGCAAAAGATATTGAAAAGTTATATAATGGAAATGTTGAAAGGGCCTGTATTTTTTTACAAGTTATTCTTTTCACGATTGGCAGAGAGGCAACTCTCTAATTAATTTTTTTGATTTTCAATAAGGAGGAAATCACTATATGGTAGTTAAAGTTGGTATTAACGGTTTCGGTCGTATCGGACGTCTCGCTTTCCGTCGTATCCAAAACGTAGAAGGTGTTGAAGTGACTCGCATCAACGACCTTACAGATCCAAACATGCTTGCGCATTTGTTGAAATATGACACTACGCAAGGCCGTTTTGATGGTACAGTGGAAGTAAAAGAAGGCGGATTCGAAGTTAATGGTAAATTCGTTAAGGTTTCTGCTGAACGTGATCCAGAAGCAATTGACTGGGCAACTGATGGTGTTGAAATTGTCCTTGAAGCAACAGGTTTCTTTGCTAAGAAAGAAGCTGCAGAAAAACATTTGCATGCTAATGGCGGTGCTAAAAAAGTTGTTATCACTGCGCCAGGTGGAAACGATGTGAAGACAGTCGTTTTCAACACTAACCATGATATCCTTGATGGTACTGAAACAGTTATCTCCGGTGCATCATGTACAACAAACTGTCTTGCACCAATGGCTAAAGCTCTTCACGATAATTTTGGTATTCAAGAAGGTTTGATGACAACAATCCACGCTTACACCGGCGACCAAATGATTCTTGACGGACCTCACCGCGGCGGTGACCTTCGCCGTGCTCGTTCAGGAGCTAACAACATTGTGCCTAACTCAACAGGTGCTGCTAAAGCTATCGGTCTTGTTATTCCTGAATTGAACGGAAAACTTGACGGTGCTGCACAGCGTGTTCCTGTTCCAACTGGTTCTGTTACGGAATTGGTAGCTGTTCTTGACAAGAATGTAACAGCTGAAGAAGTTAACGCAGCTATGAAAGCAGCAGCTAATGAGTCATACGGCTATACTGAAGACCCAATCGTTTCTTCAGACATCGTAGGTATTTCATACGGTTCATTATTTGATGCAACTCAAACAAAAGTTCTTGATGTTGATGGTAAACAATTGGTTAAAGTTGTTTCATGGTATGACAATGAAATGTCTTATACATCACAGCTTGTTCGTACACTTGAGTACTTTGCAAAAATCGCTCAATAATAGACGGACATAATCAAAAAGAGGGGAAACCCTCTTTTTTTATATAAGAACAAAGGGCGATAAAAAAATCCGTATGAAAAGACGGTAAGCCAGCAATCTCTGATTTCGTAGGCGCACCCCTGCCAGAACGACTAGAAAGGTGCGGTCGGCTGTTAAGGCGACAAAGCTTTCAGTCGTTTACGGCTGACGGTAAGCCAGCAATCTCCGATTTCTCAGATGCCCTATAGTTTATGAGGTAAGAAAGCTGCTTTATCGGTCTGCCTTAGCAATGAACTGCTGTATCAAACGTTTAGCCCCTATCTTTTTGACTATGCCAGAAAGATTTTCTTCAACCGCAAACCATAGGCTCCCTCGCTCTCACAGTATTTAGGGTCAGTTCTGTTCGATTCAGTGCCTCTTGCAAAAAGACGCTTTGTTTTGCCTACCGTATTTAGAGAAATTATGATATAATTAGCGTGTAAAAAATTTTTAAGGAGTCTGATAAATGGCGAAATTAACTGTTAAAGATCTTGATTTAAAAGGGAAAAAAGTCCTTGTCCGTGTTGATTTTAACGTCCCTTTGAAAGACGGCGTTATCACTAACGACAATCGTATCTCAGCAGCTCTGCCGACAATTAAATATATTGTTGAACAGGGCGGCCGTGCTGTTCTCTTTTCACATTTGGGCCGTGTGAAAGAAGAGGCTGATAAAGAAGGTAAATCACTCGCTCCCGTAGCAAAAGACCTTTCAGAAAAACTTGGTCAGGAAGTTGTATTCCCAGGAGCAACCCGCGGCGAGAAACTGGAAGCAGCTATCAATGCTCTTGAAGATGGGCAGGTTCTTTTGGTTGAAAACACACGTTTTGAAGATGTTGATGGTAAGAAAGAATCCAAAAATGATCCTGAACTTGGCAAATACTGGGCTTCACTTGGCGATGGTATTTTTGTCAATGATGCCTTTGGGACAGCTCACCGTGCTCATGCCTCAAATGTTGGTATTTCAGCTAATGTCGAACAGGCGGCAGCCGGCTTCCTTTTGGAAAATGAAATTGCTTATATCCAAGAGGCTGTTGAAACCCCAGAACGCCCATTTGTAGCAATCTTAGGCGGTTCTAAGGTATCAGATAAAATCGGTGTCATTGAAAATCTGTTGGCAAAAGCAGACAAGGTGCTTATCGGCGGCGGTATGACTTATACTTTCTACAAAGCACAAGGCATTGAAATTGGTGATTCTTTGGTTGAAGAAGATAAGCTGGATATCGCTAAAGAATTGCTGGAAAAAGCGGAAGGCAAACTGATTCTGCCAGTTGACTCTAAAGAAGCCAATGCTTTTGCTGACTATACTGAAGTAAGAGATACGGAAGGTGAAGCAGTTGATGCCGGTTTCTTAGGGCTTGATATCGGTCCTAAGTCTATTGCTAAATTTGACGAAGAATTAACAGGTGCTAAAACAGTCGTTTGGAATGGTCCTATGGGTGTATTTGAAAACCCTGACTTCCAAGCGGGTACGATTGGTGTCATGGATGCTATTGTTAAACAGCCTGGAGTGAAGTCTATTATCGGCGGCGGAGACTCAGCCGCAGCTGCTATCAATTTAGGCCGTGCCGACAAGTTTTCTTGGATTTCTACCGGCGGCGGAGCTTCTATGGAACTTCTTGAAGGGAAGGTTCTTCCAGGACTCTCAGCACTTACAGAAAAGTAAGATTATCAGAAGATGAAGAGGAGTGGACAGACAGCTATGATTGCAGAGCAGTCGTCTGTCTATCTCTTCCTCTTTTTTTGCACAGCAAAGACGGTTAAGGAAATGAGCGCTGAATCAGAAACCAGCCTTTTCCCTTCCCTTTCTTTGCAGGTTTCTCTTGCTGTATTGTCAGTCTTGAGGATAAGCAGTCTGAAAAAAGGATTATCAAAAGACGTTTTCCATGATAAAATAGGAATAAATGGAAAAGAAGGGGTTATTGTGTTAAAAAAATACAGATTTGACCGGCACAAGTTTAAATTAGGCATGCGAACGCTAAAGACAGGGATTGCTGTTTTTTTGGTTTTGCTGCTTTTCTCCCTCCTTCATTGGGAAGGTATGCAAATCGCTGCTTTGACGGCAGTTTTCAGCCTGCGGGAGGATTTCGATAAAAGTGTCCATTTTGGAACGTCCCGTATTTTAGGCAACTCTATTGGAGGAGTGATGGCCTTGATTTTCTACTTTGTCAGTGACTGGTTTAATAACAGTTTTTGGGTTGTTCCTCTGTTAGTGCCCGTCCTGACAATGCTGACTATTATGTTTAATGTGGCTTTTGATAACAAGGCCGGTGTTATCGGCGGAGTAGCAGCTATGTTGATTATTACGCTGTCCATTCCTCAGGATGAAACAGTTCTCTATGTTTTTACCCGTGTCTTTGAAACATTTTGCGGTGTTTTTATTGCTATTTTAGTTAACGCTGATTTTGATAAGCTGCAGCAGTTTTTTCTTTCACATTTTAAAAAGTAAGTTTTTGAAAACTTGCTTTTTTTATGTTACAAAATATCACATTATAACTTGACAGTTCGTTTTATTAATCTTATAATAGACAGGTGAAGGGAGGTTTACCATGCAAGAAAAAGAACTGAGACGTTCCATGGCAGTTTTTCCCATCGGAACTGTTATGAAACTGACTGATTTGACTGCACGTCAGATTCGTTATTATGAAGATCAGGGTTTGCTTAGACCGGATCGCAGTTCAGGTAACCGCCGTCTTTATTCTTTAAATGATATGGATACGTTGCTTGAGATTAAAGATTTCTTAGATGAAGGTCTTAATATTGCGGCCATAAAAAAAGAATACGCTGATCGTAAGGATAAAGCACTGAAAAAGAAGAAGGCTTTAACTGATGCAGATGTGAGACGTATATTACATGATGAACTGCGCCGTCAGGGCGGCTTTTTCACCCCTTCCCATAATTTTCGTTAAATTTGCACTTAAAAAGTGCCTTAATTTTACTTTTACAAAGGAGACCATTTCATGGCAATCACAGTAGCTGACATCAAACGTGACATTCAAGAACAGAATGTTACCTTTATCCGTTTGATGTTTTCTGATATCTTGGGGACAATGAAAAATGTAGAATTCCCCGCGACTGAAGAGCAAATCGATAAGGTCTTGTCCAACAAAGCGATGTTTGATGGTTCATCAATTGAAGGGTTTGTACGTATTAATGAATCTGATATGTACCTTTATCCCGATCTTGATACGTGGACCGTTTTCCCTTGGGGGGATGAAAACGGCCGTGTCGGTGGTTTTATCTGTGATATCTATACAGCAGAGAATGAACCGTTTACCGGTGATCCCCGCGGCAATTTAAAAAAAGCTCTGCGCCATATGGAAGAACTGGGCTATAAATCCTTTAATTTAGGACCGGAGCCGGAATTTTTCCTTTTCAAAATGGATGAACAGGGAGTGCCTACCCTTGAAGTTAATGACAAGGGAGGGTATTTTGATTTAGCACCGACTGACTTAGCTGATAATACACGCCGTGAGATTGTCAATGTCTTAACTGAAATGGGCTTTGAAGTTGAGGCCAGTCACCATGAGGTAGCTGTCGGCCAGCATGAGATAGATTTCAAATATGCTGATGTTTTAAAAGCCTGCGATAATATTCAGATGTTTAAGCTGGTTGTCAAAACCATTGCCCGCAAACACGGTCTGTATGCGACCTTTATGGCAAAACCTAAATACGGCATTGCTGGTTCAGGGATGCACTGCAATATGTCACTTTTTAATAAAAACGGAGAGAACGCCTTTTATGATACGGCGGATCCCAGAGGCATGGATCTGTCTGAAGATGCCTACTATTTCTTGGGCGGTTTAATGAAACATGCTTACAGCTATACCGCTATCATGAATCCGACTGTTAATTCCTACAAGCGTTTGGTCCCGGGTTATGAAGCTCCGGTGTATATTGCTTGGGCAGGACGCAACCGCTCTCCGCTTATCCGTGTTCCGGCTTCGCGCGGCCTCAGTACTCGGCTTGAGCTGCGCTCTGTTGATCCGACAGCTAATCCATATTTGGCGCTTGCAGTGCTTTTAGAATCAGGTTTAGACGGGATTGTCAATAAGATTGAAGCTCCGGCTCCGGTCGAAACCAATATTTACTCCATGACCGCTGAGGAGCGCAGAGAAGTCGGAATTATTGACTTGCCGTCAACCTTGCATAATGCATTGAAGGCATTGCAGGAAGACGAAGTGATCAAAGCGGCCCTAGGTGAGCATATCTATATTAACTTCCTTGAGGCCAAAAGGATTGAGTGGGCCAGCTACGCGACCTTTGTTTCCCAGTGGGAAGTGGATAACTATTTGGATTTGTATTAGAACTGCTGTCATTTTTTAATAATCTGAGAGCGGGACAACTCGTGATATCTTTGATATCATGAGTTGTCCCGCTTTTTTTCAGCGGCTGATCTATGGGCTATAGGCTGATTTGATAGAGGAAATGACTGTACTTCCGCTGCTCTGTAAATTTGATTTGTTATTTTATTAACTTGAACTTAATTTGTCTGTTACATTTGTCTGCTATACTCAATTTACTATCAACGGAGGTTCAATTGATGAAGTCATTAAGAAAAAATAAGTTATCTCGTTCAGCCCTGCTCTGTTCTTCTATGGTGTTAGCCTTTTTTGCTGCCTCAGCTCCGGTAAATGCTGACAGCCATACGATTCAGGAAGGGGATTCTTTTTTTAGTATTGCCAGCCAGTACGGTATGGATATGTATGAATTGGCTGCCATGAACAATATGACTGTCAATAGTCTTATTCTTCCCGGTCAGCAAATTAACGTTACTAATAATGTTGCAGAATCAAATGCAGCAGCAATTGCTCCTGAAACCACCGAAGCAGATACAGGTGAAATAGAGGCAGAACCTGCAGTGTCCGAAAGTACTTATCCGATCGGCCAGTGCACTTGGGGTGTTAAAGAATTGGCTTCTTGGGCTGGTGACTGGTGGGGCAATGGCGGTGACTGGGCTGCCAGTGCCGCTGAACAAGGCTTTGCCATCGGTACAACACCGGCTGCCGGTGCTATTGTTTGCTGGACAGATGGAGGCTACGGACATGTTGCCTATGTGACGGAAGTTGGTGAAGATGGTCAAATCCAAGTGCTGGAGTCTAACTATAAAGATCAGCAGTGGATTGATAACTACCGCGGCTGGTTCGACCCTAACGACGGTGTGACACCTGGCACGGTATCCTATATTTATCCAGGGGCTTAATGAACTGAGCACAAATGCATTTAGGAGACAATAAAAAATAATACAGCAGGTTGTGGTGACTGCTGTATTATTTTTATTTACAGTTCAAAGATACTCTTTCGAAAACTGGAGAGCATTTGGTTAAAATTAAATCAACGATCCGGTGTCAGCACCATAGGGATAATGATCGGTTCGCGTTCTGTTCTTTCATAGAGGAAAGGACGCAGAGCATTGACGATAGCGCCGTTAACAGATTGGATGCTGGCTTCTTTGTTTTTTAAGGCAATACGGATGGCGTTGAACAGGACTCTCTGACTTTCTCGGATTAAGTCACCCGATTCGCGCATGTAGATAAAACCGCGGCTGAGAATGTCCGGACCGGCCAAAATCATTTGCGTTTTAAAATCAACAGTTGCTACTGCCAAAACGACACCATCTTCAGCAAGATCATGGCGGTCCCGCAGTACAGCTGCACCGATATCGCCGATACCATTGCCATCAACATAGATATCCTGAGCGTTGAAATGGCCGGCCCGTCTGGCAGAATCTTTAGTAAGGGCCAGAACATCCCCATTTTCCATAATGAAAATATTTTCCTTCGGAATACCTGTATCTATAGCCAGCCCAGCATGGACTTTCTGCATGCGGTATTCACCGTGAACCGGCATAAAGTATTTCGGTTTCATCAGCCGCAGCATAAGCTTTTGCTCTTGCTGCCCACCGTGTCCTGAAGTGTGGATGTTGTTGACTTTGCCGTGGATAACTTCAACTCCGGCCTCTTGAATCGTATTGATCAAGCGATTTACACTGGTTGTGTTGCCTGGAATAGGGCTGGAGGAGAAAATGACCGTATCACCGGGCTGCAGCGTCACTTGGCGGTGAGTACCATTGGCGATACGCGCCAGTGCAGCCATTGATTCGCCCTGACTGCCGGTACACATGATCATAATTTCACTGGCGTGATAATTCTTAAGCTCACTTGGCTCGATAAAGGTTCCTTTGGGAACCTTTATGTAGCCGAGTTCAACTCCATTAACAATAGCTTTCTCCATAGAACGGCCGAAAACGGCAATCTTGCGGCCTGTTTTTACGGCAGCATCAGCAGCCTGCTGGAGACGGAAGATATTGGAAGCAAATGAGGCGAAGATAATCCGTCCGTGAATATCTTCGATGATTTTCATGATAGACTGACCGACGACTTTTTCAGAATTGGTGAAGGTTGGAACCTCAGCGTTGGTCGAATCCGACAGCAAACACAGGACACCTTCTTCACCGAGGGCTGCCATACGGTGAAGATCAGCCGGCTCACCAACTGGTGTGAAGTCAAATTTAAAGTCCCCTGTGCAGACAATCTTTCCTTGGGGAGTGTGAACAACAATCCCTAAAGGTTCTGGGATGGAGTGTGTTGTTCGGAAAAAACTCACACTGAGGTGTTTAAAAGTTAATTCGGTATTATGGTTGATTTCATACATTTTAGCATCGCGCAGCAGGCCGTGCTCTTCCAATTTTCCGCGAATCAGAGCTAGAGCCAGAGGCCCAGCATAGATGGGGATATTAGCCTGCTTAAGCAGGAAGGGGATGCCGCCGATGTGGTCTTCGTGTCCGTGTGTGATGACCAAGGCCTTGATTCGGTCAATGTTTTCGACGATATAAGAATAATCAGGAATAACATAGTCTATTCCCAGAAGGTCATCCTCTGGAAATTTAATACCGGCATCAACAATGACAATTTCGTCTTGGTATTCAATACCGTAGGTGTTTTTCCCGATTTCTCCAAGTCCGCCGATGGCATAGACTCCGACTTCTTTGGGTTTTAAATTGATATTTGACATAATAGTTGTTATCTAAGGACGAAAAGCAGTGTACAGCCTTTTTAGTGAGCATGATTGAGAGTATAAATCGCTGATTCTCTATCTGCTTGCTTATTTTCAGCTGTTTTGCTGAACAGACAGAGGCAGGCGAAACATTCCTCTAAAACTGCTTTTACTTGAATTCTTTAGACAGCCTTTATCTGCAGCGCAGTAAGACTGGAATTTAGTCCGTCTTGTGACTCCTTTCTAGAGTTCTGTTAAGGAAAAGACACCTGTTTCTTTTTCGTATTCAAGGTGCTTTTCTGAGAGCAGTTCAATAAATTCAATATTATAATTCGTTTTTTCTTCAACAAGTTTGCGCGCCTTAATCCGCCCTTCAAGCTCTTGTTCTGCATCAATACTGATATACATCGTTTGAGTTTGCTCGCGGCGAGGGCTGCGTTCAGTTGTTTCTTGGTAAAAAACTTTATAAATCATCTATCTTTTTTCCTTTCTGCAAGGTCTAATCCAAACAATAACAAAGCAGTCAAAATAGAAAAAGTTATATTGACTGTCTAACTATTCAATTGTTAAAGTGTAATAGATTTGGGCTTGATTCATTGCAATTAGTAAAATTATATCACATTATTGATTTTTAGTAAAAGTATTAAAACAAAAAGATGCCTGCTCAAACCATTTTCAGCTTAATGAGACAGCCCCAAAACAGTTGGACGGTGTCAGCAGGCATACCTGAACAGCTTTTTGAGAATTTTTCAAACAAATAATCAACATTTTGACAAAACTAGTGTAAAATAGAGAAGCAGTATGATTAGATAGGGGCAGTTACCATGAAAATTTTAGCCTTTGATACATCGAGCCGGACTCAGGCGGTTGCCCTGCTGGACAAGCAGGAACTGTTGGCCGATGTGACGGTCAATGTTAAAAAGAATCACAGTATCAGTCTGATGCCGTCTGTTGATTTTTTATTGAGAACAGCTGATTTAGAACCTCAGCATCTGGATCGAATTGCTGTCGCTCAAGGTCCGGGTTCTTATACAGGTCTGCGTGTTGCAGCGGCAACAGCCAAGACTTTGGCTTATACGCTCAAGATAGGCTTAGTGGGAGTGTCAAGCCTTTATGCTCTTGCTGCCGGTCTTGATTTTCAAGGTCTGGTAATACCGCTTATGGATGCGCGCCGCAATCATGTTTATGTCGGCTATTATAAAAAGGGCCGTCCTGTTCGGCCGGATTGCTATGCGGCCTTAACTGACGTCTTTGAGGCAGCAGCACAAGAGGAAAACGTGCTCTTTGTAGGAGAGGCGGAACGTTTCCAAGAACAGATTGCAGAAGCTTTGCCGCAGGCTCGGATTCTGCCAACCCGTCCATCAGCTTATGAGATCGGGAAATTGGGCAGCACGCTGGATCCTGTTGATACAGGAACTTTTGTTCCGACTTATCTAAAGCGTGTGGAAGCTGAGGAAAAATGGCTGAAAGATCATCAAAAGGAAGCTCAGTTACAAGAAAGCTACATCAAACGAATTTAAATGAAAAAGATTGAGGAGAAGGCAGAAGCTGTTTTTGCCATTTTATCAGATGTATACGGGAGTTCCCCCTGGTCTGAACAGCAGATTGCCGAAGACATGCAGAAAGACTATGTTGACTATTTTTTTGTCCAAAACGAGGAGGACATTATCGGTTTTTTGTCAGTTCAGCATTTGGTGGGGGAGCTTGAAATTACGAATATTGCCGTTTTGCGCCGCTATCAGGGTCAGGGAATAGGATCGCAGCTTCTTTCTTATCTTGATAAGCTCGGTTTTCCGATTTTTCTTGAAGTAAGGGAGTCGAATCGCTTGGCTCGGTCACTTTACCAAAAATTTGGCTTTGAAATTATCGGCAGGCGCAACAATTATTATCATGAACCGCAGGAGAATGCTATTGTAATGAAAAGAGAGGGAAGCAATGAAGGATAGGTATATTTTGGCGGTAGAGACGTCCTGTGATGAAACCAGTGTCGCCGTTTTAAAAAATGAAAGAGAATTACTGTCCAATGTTATCGCCAGTCAGACTGAAAGCCACAGGCGCTTTGGCGGAGTTGTTCCGGAAGTCGCCAGCCGCCATCATGTTGAAGTCATCACGGACTGTTTTGAAGATGCGATGGCAGAAGCTGGTATTCAGGCAGCTGATTTGACTGCTGTTGCTGTAACTTACGGTCCGGGCCTCGTTGGCGCCCTTTTGGTTGGAATGGCTGCAGCCAAAGCCTTTGCCTGGGCCAACAAACTGCCGCTGATTCCGGTTAACCATATGGCGGGACACCTGATGGCTGCAGGCGTTCAAGGAGTGTTAAACTATCCTTTGCTGGCTCTTTTGGTATCGGGCGGGCATACAGAACTGGTCTATGTTACGGAGCCGGGAGAGTACTATATTGTCGGTGAAACACGAGATGACGCTGTCGGCGAAGCTTATGACAAAGTAGGCCGAGTTATGGGTCTTTCTTATCCGGCAGGCAAGGAAATTGACCGACTGGCGCATCAGGGGCAGGATATCTATGATTTTCCGCGCGCGATGATTACAGATGATAATCTGGAATTTTCTTTTTCAGGTCTCAAGTCTGCTTTCATCAACCTTTACCATAACGCTGCACAAAAAGGAGAAAGCTTAAACAAGGCAGATCTGTGTGCTTCTTTTCAGGCGGCTGTACTGGATGTTCTTTTGACAAAAACCAAAAAAGCTCTGCAGGCTTACCCAGTAAAAACCCTTGTTGTTGCAGGCGGTGTTGCGGCCAATCAAGGACTGCGGGACCGGCTGGCTGCTGAAATACAGGATGTTGACCTTCTCATTCCTCCTTTGCGTCTATGCGGGGATAATGCCGGAATGATTGCTCTGGCAGCAGCGGCCGAATATGACAAAGGGCACTTGGCAGGGCTGGAACTTAACGCCAGTCCAAGTCTGTCTTTTGCTCCTTATAAACCGTAGAATGCCTCTTTGCAGCCAAAGACAGCTGCACAAGTATGTATCCTTTCTATGCAAACCTGAGCAAGCAGTTTTCAGTAAAAGTACCGCGAGGGCTTCGATGGATCGCTGTTTCCTTTACCTAAGAATGTACAGAGAATCCATTTTTACTTTAATTTAATCGTAAAAAACACTCTTGCAAAACATGCAGGAGTGTTTTACAATGAACATATTAATGACTTTGGAGAAAAAATGCGGCAAAATGATTTTTATGACGGGGTGAGAGCTTCTTTTCCAACGGCTCTGGGCTATGTCAGTATTGGACTTGCCTGCGGTGTAGTTGGAGCAAGTTCAGGTCTTTCACCTCTTGAAATGGGGCTGATGAGCATTATTGTTTACGGCGGCAGTGCTCAGTTTGTAATGTGTGCGATGCTGCTGGCTCAGGCCTCTGTATTGTCTATTGTACTGACTGTTTTTTTGGTAAATCTCAGACATTTTTTGATGAGTCTCCATGCAACACTTATTTTTAAGGACAGTTCCCTTCTGCAAAATATCGCTATTGGCAGTCTGATAACAGATGAGAGCTATGGAGTGCTGCTGGGTGCATACAGTCATCATAAACACATTACAGTACCGTGGATGTATGGGAACAATCTGACCGGTTATCTGACATGGGTTTTAGCAGTGTTTTTTAGCAGTATACTTGGACGCTATATTCCAAATCCCGATGTTTTTGGCCTGGATTTTGCTTTGATTGCAATGTTTGTTGCTATTTTTGCTGCTCAGCTGGAAGCGATACTGATGAGTGAGAAGCTTAAGAAAATACTCTGTATTTTACTGACTGTAACTGTGGCTTACCTGACTTTTAGTTTATTTATTTCTGAATCGCTGTCGGTTTTGCTGGCGACCTTAAGCGGCTGCATGGTGGGGGTGTTCTTAGATGAGAGCTGACACTTATGTTTTAATCGTTATCCTTTTAAGCGGCTTGGTGACCTGGCTGCCTCGGATTGCTCCCTTTATTTTGACAAAATATAAGGAACTTCCTCAATTTTTGATTCGCTTTTTAAATTACCTGCCTGTTTCTATCATTTTTGCTCTTACCTTATCTAGTGTTTTGACTGAAAGGACAGGCTCTTTCCCCGCTGTCAAATGGCTGGAAGCTGCGGCGGTTCTGCCGACATTTTGGGCTGCTGTACGTTATAAAAATATTTTATTATCAGTTTTAGTCGGTGTCCTCTGTATGGCTTGTCTGCGGTTAATATTTTAGCTTGGACAGCAGGCGGGCGAGCTCTTTTTGTTCGCTAGATGACAAATCTGCAAGGAGATAATCAGATTGCTGCTGCTCATAATCATGGAGCTGCGGGTAGATAGCCGCAGCTTTTTGTGTGGGAAAGATTCGCTTGATTTTTTGGTTGTGTGCATCGTCTCGAAGTTCAAAATAACCCCGTTCGGCTAATTTTTGAATGGTACGAAAAGCAGTTGTCCGGTCAATTTGAATGGCTTCTGCTAATTCTGCCATGAACATACCAGGTTTTTCGCAAATGCGGATAATATAGATAAAAAGGTTATTATTAAGTCCCAATTGTTTAAAATGCTGGTTAGAGTCAGTTTGGATAGCTCGGGTAACGGCACCGATAGTGCGGATAACAGTAAACATAAATCCTCCTTGAAATAACTAAGAATAGTTTAACAAAAAAATGTTGTATTTACAACAAAATATGCTATAATAAAAGCATAAATTATTGTAAATGCAACAAAAAGGAGAGTTATGTTACACTTTAAAAATGACTACAATGAAGGAATACATCCGGACCTTTTGGAAGCTTTGGCAAAAACAAATACTGAGAACCTTCCTGGTTATGGAAGAGACCGTTACTGTGAAAGAGCTGCAGACAAAATAAAAAAGGCAGCTGACTGTCCTCAGGCTCAGATAGAGTTTTTAACAGGCGGAACTCAGACCAATCAAATAGCTATAGCCAGTCTGCTGCAGCCTTATCAAGGAGTCCTTGCAGCAGAGACTGGCCATATTGCTACCCATGAAGGAGGTGCTGTTGAATATACTGGGCACAAAGTACTCACACTTCCCAGTCATCAAGGAAAAATACGTATTCAGGATGTTCGCAGCTATCTGGAGACTTTTTTTGCGGATGAGAATCATGAACATATGGTTTTTCCAGGAATGATTTATATTTCCCATCCTACTGAGTACGGCACACTTTACAGTAAGGCAGAATTAGAAGCCCTCTCAGCAATTTGTCAAAATTATCAGCTTTCACTTTTTCTGGATGGTGCCCGTCTCGGATACGCTTTAGCGGCTAAGGATACCGACCTTGATTTAGCAGCTATAGCTCAATTAACCGATGTCTTTTATATAGGCGGAACAAAAATGGGGGCTCTGGCAGGTGAGGCGCTCGTCTTTACGAAAAATAACAGGCCTGCTCATTTTACAACAATTGTCAAGCAGCATGGCGCTTTATTGGCTAAAGGCAGACTGCTTGGACTGCAGTTCGACCGCTTTTTTACGGATGATTTATATATAGAAATCGGCTGTCAGGCACTCGCCCTGTCTGAGCAATTAAAAGCTATCCTTAAAGAAAAAGGCTATCGTTTTTATTTAGAATCACCTACAAATCAGCAGTTTATTATTATTCATAATGATAAACTGACAGAGCTGAGTAAGGAATTAACTTATTCCTTTTGGGAAAAATACGATGCTGATCACATGGTGATCCGCTTAGCAACCAGCTGGTCCACTACTCAGGAAGATATAGACCGGCTAAAAGCCATCTTATAGCAGACTCGGGACAGCGGACAGACTGGAGCAACAGCGGATAACTGCCGTAATCTTATGTTCTTTATAAACTGACCGTTGTTAAAGATCTAGCTGTATTTTCATTCATTCGCTAAGCTTTGGTCAGTATCTGTGCAAACGGGGGTTTGACTGCCGGCTACCCAGCCAGTGCAAAGGGCTGCTGTAATGTTAAATCCTCCGGTATGGGCATTAATATCCAGAACTTCGCCGGCAAAATAAAGGCCGGCCGTTTTTTTGCTTTCCAGTGTTTTAGGATTGATTTCTTTTAAGGAAACACCGCCTTTAGTGACAAAAGATTTAGCCAGAGACATCTTAGCGGTCGTTTTTATCGGGAACTGTTTAATGGTATGTATGAGCTCTTGTATGTGTTTAGGACTGAGCTGCTTGATTTTTTGGGGGAAGGGCTGTGCTAAAAAATCAGCCAACCGTTCTGGCAGCAATATTTTTAAGGTGTTTTTCACAGTCTTGTGGCGGTGGTCCTCAAAAAAGCCTGAAAGCTCTGCCGGTTCCATTTGCGGTAAGAAATCCAGTAAAAGGGTTTCTCCGCCTTTGATAAAGCTGGACATGCGCAAAGCAGCAGGGCCGGATAAGCCAAAATGCGTAAAGAGAAGATCGTGAGTAATACTGTGTCTCTGATAGGACAGTTTGATGTCGGTCAGTGAGATGCCCTGCAGATGTTTGTGAGGAAAGTCAGTCAGCAGCGGACTTTCAGCTGCTTCAAGGTCAGTTATTTTCAAGTTGAAATGCCTGGCAATTTCATAGCCAAAACCAGTTGAGCCAGTAGAGGGATATGATTTTCCGCCTGTAGTCACAATAAGTTTTTGGCAAACCATTTTCTTCCCAGTATTTGTTTTGATATGAAAAAGACCAGCAGCTTTCTTGACAGAAACAACTTCACAATTGGTTTGGACATGGCCACCCAGCTCACTTATTTTATCAGCCAGACAAGTAATAATAGTCTGTGATTTATCGGTAACAGGGAACATGCGTCCATGATCCTCTTCCTTTAATTTCACATGATTATCTTCAAAGAAACGAATAATGTCCTGATTGTCAAATTGGGAAAAAACGCTGTATAGGAAGCGCCCGTTTCCGGGAATGCTGTCCAGTATGTCATCGAGACTGCCGCTGTTGGTGACATTACAGCGGCCGCCTCCGGTTCCGGCTAATTTTTTGCCCAGTCTTTTATTTTTTTCAAGCAGCAGCGTTTTTTGACCGAAAAAAGCTGAGGAGACAGCAGCCATCATACCAGCCGGCCCGCCTCCGATAATAATAGTATCATAATGTATCATGCTTTTATTCTAGCACAAAGCGTTTATCTTTAACAGAGAGCGTTTTTGACAGAATTATCAAAAAATTTAGAATAATGGTTTATTTGATACTGACTTTAATTAAGGAAAGTGGTAAAATGATAACAAGAACTAAGGAATATACCCTTTTTAGGAGGAAAGGTTTAAATGACTGACAAAGAGACGATGAAAGACTTAAGACACCGCAGCAATGTCTATGACAGTATGGTGAAATCTCCTAACCGTGCGATGCTGCGGGCTACCGGAATGACAGACGAAAACTTTGAACAGCCGATTGTCGGCGTTATTTCAACTTGGGCAGAAAACACTCCCTGCAATATCCATCTTCATGATTTCGGCAAGGTTGTTAAAGAGGGTGTCAAAGATGCCGGCGCCTGGCCTGTCCAGTACGGAACGATTACCGTTGCGGACGGCATTGCTATGGGAACGCAGGGGATGCGTTTTTCGCTGACATCACGTGATATTATTGCAGATTCTATAGAAGCGGCGATGGGAGGACATAATGTAGATGCTTTCGTTGCTATCGGCGGCTGTGATAAAAATATGCCGGGCTCTGTGATTGCTATGGCCAACATGGATATTCCTGCCATTTTTGCCTACGGCGGGACGATTGCGCCAGGGAACCTTGATGGCAAGGATATCGACTTGGTTTCGGTTTTTGAAGGGATCGGGAAATGGAACCATGGTGACATGACTGCTGAAGAGGTGCGTGCTATTGAATGCAATGCCTGCCCTGGTCCCGGCGGCTGCGGCGGTATGTATACAGCCAATACCATGGCAACAGCTATTGAGGTTTTGGGTCTGAGTTTGCCGGGCTCTTCGTCACATCCGGCAGAATCACCTGAGAAAAAAGCTGATATTGAAGAAGCCGGCCGTGCCGTTGTCAATATGCTGAAGATGGGGCTTAAACCGTCTGATATTTTAACTCGCGAAGCTTTCGAAGATGCCATCACAGTGACTATGATTCTAGGCGGATCGACTAATGCCACTCTCCATTTGCTGGCTATCGCTCATGCTGCCAATGTTGATTTGTCTCTTGAAGATTTTAATGATTTTCAGGAGCGTGTTCCTCACTTGGCTGACTTAAAACCTTCCGGCAAGTATGTGTTCCAAGATCTTTATGAAGTCGGCGGGGTTCCGGCTGTGATGAAATACCTTTTGGCCAATGGTTTCCTGCATGGTGACCGCATAACCTGTACCGGTAAGACTGTTGCCGAAAATCTGGCTGAATTTGCAGATTTAACACCGGGACAAAAGGTGATTATGCCGCTGGAAAATCCAAAACGCGCAGATGGGCCGCTTATCATTCTTAAAGGGAATCTGGCTCCGGACGGCGCAGTTGCTAAGGTTTCAGGTGTTAAGGTGAGAAATCATACCGGTCCGGCTAAGGTCTTTGATTCAGAAGAAGCGGCTATTGATGCTGTCTTAAAGGATGAAATCGTTGACGGTGATGTTGTTGTCGTTCGCTATGTGGGTCCTAAGGGCGGTCCCGGTATGCCTGAAATGCTGTCCCTGTCTTCCATGATTGTTGGGAAGGGGCAAGGGGATAAGGTCGCCTTAATTACAGACGGTCGCTTTTCAGGCGGAACTTATGGACTGGTTGTCGGTCATATTGCTCCGGAAGCGCAGGACGGCGGTCCGATTGCCTATTTACGTACAGGCGACATGGTTACTGTCGATCAGGATACAAAGGAAATCAGTATGGCAGTCTCCGATGAAGAGCTCGAACGCCGCAAGTCAGAGACAGTGATTCCGCCATTATACTCGCGCGGTGTCCTCGGCAAATATGCCCATACGGTATCATCAGCAGCTAAGGGTGCTGTTACAGACTTTTGGAATAAAGGATAGAGTCTATATAATGAGACGATAAACGTAAAAGAAGCAGGGTCTACTTCCATGATAGGTGTTATCAAGCAGTTATGGAGGCCTGCTTCTTTTCTTTTTAGGAATTAATATTTTTGCTAAAAAATAATATGCGGCTGCTGGTGCCAGACTTACTAAAAATCTGCTGTAGGTCTAAATAAAGCGAAATAGCTGAAAAAACCATAGCGGGAAAAGACTGTTTGCGGCTGCAGCGAATGAGGAGCAGGACAGAAACCTAAATGACAGACTGACACAGCCTGCCCCTGTAATTTCATTAAATAAATGATTAGCCTGATAAAAAAGATTGACGAAACTGAACATGGCCTAAATGCTGTGAGAAAAAGAGACGCAATCGTAGGAAGTGCAAGCTGACGTACGAGTGTGGCTGCTCTGTGAGTATAGCCTTCCCTTGAGTCTTTAGTGACTCGGCGGCCAGTCTCCTGTTTTCCCTTTGCGTTTTTCACGGCCTTTGTATCTTGTTTGAAATGAGCACGGCCTAAGAGCTGTGCAAAAAAGAGACGCAATCGTAGGAAGTGCAAGCTGACGTACGAGTGTGGGTGCTCTGTGAGTACAGCCTGTCCTAGAGCCTTGCGGCTCTTCGCCCAGTCTCCTATTTTTGCTTTGCTTTTTAGACGGCCTTTGTATCTTATTTGAACTGAACACGGCCTAAAATCCTAATGAAAAAGATGGCTGTCATCGTGATGTAAGCAGATTGCTAAACAACCCTAGCTGTAGCCGTCTGAAGGCTTTGTCGTCTTGACAGCCGCCCGCACCCTTCTAGCCGTCTTGGAAGAGGTGCGTCTGCGAAATCACAGATTTCGGACTTACCGTCATTTTCATACGGATTTCTTAACGGCCTTTGTATCTTGTTGAACTGAACACGGCCTAAGAGCTGTGCAAAAAGGACAGTCTGTCCTAGAACCCTATGGTTCTTCGTCCAGCCTCCTATTTTTGCTTTGCTCTTTACACGGCCTTTGTATCTTGTTGAACTGAACACGGCCTAAAATCTTAGTGAAAAAGATGTCTGCCAGCGTGATGCGGCATATTGCCCCCCTAGCCGTAGACGTCTGAAAGCTTTGCAGTCTTAACAGCCTGCCGCAGCTTTCTAGCCGTCCTGGCAGAGGTGCGCCTACGAAATCAAAGATTTCTGGCTTACCGTCTTTTCCTACAGATTTTTAAACGGCCTTTGTATCTTATGTAAGGAGAGAGTGTGAGATTATTGCATACAGGCGACTGGCATATCGGCCGTCAGCTGAATAATAACGGTATCAATTTATTAGAAGATCAAAAATTTATTTTCCATGAAATGGTCAAATTAGCTCAGAAAGAGCAGGTTGACGGTGTGCTTATTGCTGGTGATTTATATGACAGAGGCCTGCCTTCTGTAGATGCGGTTCAGGTCTTCAACCAGATTATTAATGAGTTCCTTTTTGAAGCCGGTCTGCCTGTTTATGCAATTAGCGGCAACCATGACAGCAGCCGCAGATTGTCTTTTGGGCAGGAATTTTTCAGACGGCAGCAGTTCTTTTTAGCGACTGACTTAAAGGACGCTTTTGAACCGATCGAAACAGCTGATACACAGATATTTTTGCTTCCTTTTATTGATCCGATTGATGCCAGAATTTATTATAAAGATGAGGAGCCGGAAAGTCTCAAAGATATTCATCAGGCTGTCAGCCGGATTGTCAAAGATATGACAGCAAGATTCAATCCCCAAAAAGCCCATCTGCTGGTAACACATTTTGCTGTAGCCAAGAGCGGGGATGAGGCTGCCCTCCGTTCGCAGATGTTATCTGAAACACTTCGTACGGTGGGCGGTTTGACCAGTTTAAACAGCAGCATATTCGCTGATTTTGACTATGTGGCTTTGGGGCATATCCACACGCACCATGCCAGCCCGTCAGAAAATGTTGTCTACAGCGGCAGCCCGCTTATTTTTAACAAGGATGAGGCGAAAAGAAAGGACCGGAAAGGGGTTTATATTATTGATATCAGTCCCGATGCTGTCAGTAAAAAATTTGTTGAGTTACCGGTTTACCGTGATTTTCTTGTTTTAGAAGAACATTTTGACCGCTTAACAGCTAAAGAATTTTATGAGGCCTATCCCCGTCAAAAAGCCCGCTTTGCCTTTGATATCCTGACTAAAAGCAGACAAGAGCTCGAAGGTATCAATGTCCGAGCAAAATTAGAAGACATTTACGGCTCTGAAATTATTGATATCAGCATTCACAGCAGGGAGGAATCTAGCAGGATCACACAGTCTCAGAAAAGGCAGGAAAGACTGACGGCCAGCGAAGAGGAAATTATTGAATCGTTTTATAAAGAAATGACAGACGGAGAAGCAATGACAGCCTATCAAAAGGATGCCGTTACTGATATACTGAGCCAATTGAAAGAGAAGTAGAATGAAACCAGTAAAATTAGAAATGATAAATTTCGGTCCTTACCGCCATGAGACAATTGATTTCACCAAATTCGAGGAAGCGTCTTTATTCTTGATCAGCGGCCGGACAGGTTCTGGGAAGTCCAGCATTTTTGATGCCATGCTTTACGCACTCTACAATGTCAGCAGCAGTGATCGTGAAATTGGTGAACTGCGGTCAACTTTTGCTGATTTAAAAGACAGCAGAACACAGGTTATCTTTCATTTTGAACATCAGGATAAATTGTACCGTGTTCAAAGAACTTTGGAGCTTAAGCCCAAGAAAGGTATTGACAGGGGGAAAGGAATCGGCACGAAAGAAGCCAGTTTAGTCCTTTTGGACAGTATTGACGGTCGGGAGCTCTTTCATCTGGCCAGTCAAAATCTTAAGACCACAAAGAGTGTAGAAGAGCTGCTGCAGCTGACTGCAGAGCAGTTTAAACAAATTATTCTTCTGCCTCAGTATCAGTTCAGTCAATTTCTCAAATCAGATGTTGAAGCTAAAAGAGAGATTTTGCGTCAGATTTTCGGCACTCAGATTTTTAGAGATTTTGAAGAAGCGCTGGCTGACAGAAACAAGCTGCTAAAGCAGGAACAAAAAGCTCTGGATGATGATTTAGATAAGCAATTTCAAAATAAATCGGTCTGGAACCAAGCCGAAATGGAGTCTTTTGCCCAAGCCGGAGAAAAGGAGCGTTGGCAGCTGGCTAAAGCCTATCTCAAAAAATATCGGGATGAACAGCATACCCTGGCTTTTCACGTAAAAGAGGCAGAAAAGCAAAAAAACAAGGCCTTTGAAAACTGGTCCGAAGGACAGCAGCAAGCCCAATATTTTGATGATTTAAAAGCAAAAGAGGCAAAGTATGAAAGTGATATTTTGTCCAAGGAAGACAGTCATCGCAAAGATCAGCTCTTACTTGAGCGTTTAGAATTTGCTGATGGTCTTAAGGGGACTTATAAAAGTTTTACAGAAGCAGGGAGAAAAGCAGTTCAGCTGGAACAGGCTGTCTCTGACTTAAATAAGAAAGCAGCAAAGAAGGCAGCCGAACAGGCATCGTATCAGAAAAAACTGGATACCTTAAAACAAGAAAGAGAGACTCAGGAGAAAAACTATCAGAGTCTGCCTGAAGTCCGCCAGCGTTTAGACGCGGCTCAGCGTCTGCAAAACGATCAGGAACAAGTACAGCATTCGCAAAAACAGCTGCATGCTTTAAAAGAAAAAAGAGAGGTTTTAAGCCGGCAGGAAAACCAAAACAGACAGAAGCTTAAAGCAGCCGAACAAGAAAAAGAAAGGCTGAAGGAACGATTAAATGCCCTTTCTGAAGCTAAATTCAAAGCCGGACTGATTAAGCATAGCTTAGACCGCCATGTCGAAAAGCAGAACGAACTGTTGCAAGAGCAGCATGAGTTAGAGCAGAAACTCTCTCAAGCGCGTGAGTATCTGTCAGCTGCAGAAACCGAACTGTCTCAGCTGCAGGCAGCAAGCCGCAGTAAAAAGAAAGACCAGCTGAAGCTCATGATTGCTAAACTTCAGGCTGAACTAGCAGAAGGAGAAGCCTGTCCGGTATGCGGTTCCTTAGAGCACCCCACTCATCAAACACTAGAAGCTGATGAAAAGGGCTTAAAGAAATTGCTGGAGGAAACTGAGCATCTTGACAGCCTGATAAAAACAGCTGACCGGAAAGTTCAGGCTTTAAACAGCACTTTAAAGGATACCGGCAGCAGAAGAACAGCTGTTATTGAGGAACAGGGGCAAATAGCTGAGACAGTCGCAAACGCCTACCGCGAGTTGCAGAAAGCAGTATCCGTAAGTCTGGACTCTCTTGATTTTCAAGAAAGCTATTCAAAAGAAACCGGGCAAGCCATTTTGAGGGCTGTTGAGGCTGAGCAAAAGAACTGCGCAGAACAAAGGGATGCACAGGAAGCAGCAGCTGCTGAACTGGAAGCGGCGATTCAGGAAAATTTGGCAGAACAGCAGTCAGCAGCACAGGAGCAGTCTGTTGAGAATGACCGGTTACAGCAGGCAGAACAGGATATCGTTAAGCTTGAGGAAAGTTATGCGGATTTGAGACATGCAGCCTATTATCAGGAATTAGAAGAGACGATCAAAACAGCCTATGAGGCCTTTATGAGCTCGTTAGAGGCAACAGAAACGGCACTTCATCAGACAGCAACAGCTGTATCCGCTCTGGAGGGCAGCCTGGCAGCTGAGCAGAACAGCCTTGCGGTCAATAATCAAGAACTGGCAGAGCAGGAACGGATACTCAATGAAGCTTTAGCACAAGATCGTGCCTTAACCCATGATATCAGCCAGCTGGCAGATTGGCTTGCTGAACTTGATCATCACCGTATTTCAACAATAAGTGACAGAATCAGCAGGTTTGAGGAACAAAAACAAGCCTTATCTCAAGAAATTCAAGCACTAAAAGAAAGACTTGAAGGGAAAACTTATCCAGACTTAGACATTTTGAAAACACAAAAAGAGGAGGCGGACAAAAATCACCTGAATTTAGTTGAAAAACAAGGCGGTCTGGGCAAGCAGCTTCAGATGATGTCTGAAACCATTAAGACGATTGAGGACAGGCAAAATCAAGCAGAACAGAACAGACAGGCTGTACAAGATTTGGAATATTTGAACAAACTGGTTCAAGGTCAGGGGAAAAACCGTATACGGCTGGAAACTTACGTGATTCAGGCACATTTGGAACAAATCCTTGATTATGCCAACAATCATTATATCGGGCTGCTGAGCAGCCAGCAGTTTGAGTTTCTGATTTCAGAGAAAACAAGCGGCAATGCCCAGTCTGGACTGAACATCAATATTTATGATAAAACGAATAACAAAGAGCTGCCGGCCAGCTCGCTGTCTGGCGGTGAAACCTTTATCGCTTCTCTAGCTATTGCTCTGTCCATGTCAGAAGTTGTTCAAAACACAAGCAACGGCGCTCTGATAGAGACGCTCTTTATCGATGAAGGGTTTGGCTCGCTCGATGAGGAAACACTGGATAAGGCTGTTGCTGTACTGGAGACTATCGGAGAAAACCGTATGGTAGGTGTAATCAGCCATGTCAAGGAAATGAAAGAGACAATTGAACAGCAGCTGCTTATTGAAAAAAGAATTGATGGCAGTTCCTCTGTCACACACCGCGTATAGATCGAAATGTTTAGCAGTATCTAAAAAATCCTGCCGTTTAATGGGCAGGATTTTTGATGTTTCGCATTTTCAGTGTTAGGCTGGGTCTTTTGAGGCAGGCAGCAGCTTACCTGGGACTGATTCCCAGAGCGATACGGCCGTAGCGGCTGATACGGGTAATCTTCCAGACAGGCGACCAGGTAATTTCAACAGCGACACTGTTGATTTCGTCAATTTGGCACAGCTTTTCGACAATCTCTGCCGGCATAGTATCTTCACAGCCGCAGTTCGTGTCGGTAAAAGTCATTAAAAAGCGGCAGTGCCCCGCTTCATCTAAGTCGATAGCGTAAATAAGGCCGAGATTGTAGATATCAAGTTCAATTTCCGGGTCATAGACCGTTTCCAGTTTTTCAATTAGTTTGTCACCGATAGCAGCAGCACGGTCATTAACCTTAATATCATCACGCATAATAATCACCTTCACCTTAAATCTTTAGCTACAATTATGACATAAAATACTCTTTTTTTCAATGCCGGAAAAGCATGAAAACTAAGGAAATTGACAGAAAAGGCCTATTATGTTACTATTTTATAAGACTATTCAGGGAAAAAGAGGATATTATGGCAATTGAAAAGACAGTTAGCGAGCTAGCTGAAATCTTGGGTGTCAGCCGTCAGGCCGTTAATAACCGTGTCAAGAATCTTCCTGCGGAAGATGTTGAAAAGAATGAAAAAGGGGTTACGGTTGTTAATCGCAGCGGTTTAATTAAACTGGAAGAGATTTACAAAAAAACGATTTTTGAAGATGAGCCCATCGATGAGGAAACGAAACAGCGTGAACTGCTGGAGATTTTGGTAGATGAGAAGAATACAGAAATCACCCGCATGTATGAGCAGCTAAAGGCTAAAGACGCGCAGATTGCTGCCAAAGATGAGCAGCTTCGTATCAAAGATGTTCAGATTGCTGAAAAAGATAAGCAAATAGATCAGCAGCAGCAATTGACACTGGCTGCGATGGAAGACAGCAAACAGCTGCAGATAGAGCTAGATGAAGCGAAGGCAGAGGTTGAAGAAATTCAGACCAAACAAGAAGCAGCTAAAAAAGGTTTTTTTGCCCGGCTTTTTGGCGGGAATTGATCAAGGCCCAACATCAGGGCCTTTTTTGAAGAAGGAAAGCTGGGGCAATTGGGGGATGATGCTGCTTTTGATTTAGAGTTCAAACACAGGTAAGGGCGTCAGCCCTATCATACAGGTTCCAGCTGTAGAATTGACTGATTATCAAGAAACGGCCGGCTTTAGCAGTTATGTTTATACAGAAGTTCCCTCCGCAGAGTGTCAGTAATGATTTAACCGGAATCCGCTTTCTTTTAGGACTAAGTATAAAGAAAAAAACAGTTCTCAGACTGTTTTTTTTAGATAAAACTGTCAGGATTGCTAATGCTCCTGCAGCTGTAAAAAGAAAAGATTTCAGGCTGAAGATAAAGTCTATTTTGGCCGATTGACTTCAGTCTTTTAAGCTTACAGATTTGGGCTTCCTTAAAACTTTTCTCACTAAAATAGAATAAGTTTCCCTCTGAAAACCGCCTCCCAAAAAACCAGCCCCAGATAAAATCTTTGATGGCATTTTTTTGCAGCAATACCAAAACTCAGCCAAGGGCTTTATGCCATTTTTCGCGCCCAGATAATGACGGCTAGCGTTATAAATGTAAAACTGAATAAATCAAGAAAAAGAGAAAAGTTTGTTGATTTAAGGTCTGTTTTAGAAAAAATATAGGAAAACATTCGGCAGCTCCTTTTCCGATCAGCAACAGAAGGGTTTCGACTGCGGACTCAAGCAAAAAATCAAAATTACGTTTGAATAAATGATAGCATACGTTTTTCTCCTAGCAAGATATATTAAAAGGCAAAAGGAAAACGTCTACTAGATTAGAAAACGATGAAATTCACATTCTGCTTTCCCTTTAATGTCTGGAATTTTTTGATTATGCGGGGTATTCCTAATTAAAATAAAATAAGAGTGACAAGCCAATAATATCTGCGATGCTGTGAGCAAGAAAGAAAGGCAGAAGGTTAGGCTTTTTCATTTTTTTATAGAGAAGGAAAAAGACAGTTCCCAGCAAGAATCCCAGACCAATAGATGTTGTCATTCCTTGATAAGTGTGAAAACTAAAGCGAATGAATAGCGAAAAGAGGAACGACCATTTTACATAGTTAGGTTTGACTGCCAAACATATTCCTAAAAAGAAAATTTCTTCATAAAAACCATTCATAAGCGAGTAGAGTAGCAGCGACAGATCGACATGTCCAAAAATATCAAAAACACTGGGAACCGCTGGATTAAAAAAAGACCAAGTCAGAACAGTGAAAAAGTCCATTGTTAACGCTGCCAGAGCAAATATAGCTAAAGCTTGTAAGGGAACCCAAAAAGTTAACTTGATCTGTTTTGTCCAAAGAGAAAAATCAAAATTTCGCCACAACAGATACATAAAGGCAAAAAAAAGCCAAATCAGCTGAACAGCTAAAGCCTGATAATTTTGCAGAGACGAAAAAGTAACATTTTCCTGAATGGCTTTTAAATCATTGCCTGTTACCAGATATTGAAAGATGGATCTGTAAATAGCAAAACCGAACATAATTCCTGTCAGCGCTAATAAATCGAACCATTTTAAATGTTTCAGCTTTTCCTTTTGCATAAAACGACTCCTCACATAAGATATAAAGGCCGTTAAGAACGCAAAAGGAAAATAGGCGGTAAGTCCGAAATCTATGATTTCGCAGACGCACCCCTGCCAGGACGACTAGAAGGGTGCGGTCGGCTGTTAAGACGACAAAGCCTTCAGACGTCTACGGCTGGCTAAGCCCTGTGACAAAACCTCAAATGATAGGTCCCCTCACTCTCCCAGTTTCAGGTTCGGGCTGCCTGTGCATTGCTGCAGCGTTTAGGCCGTGTTTAGTTTAATTTTTTAAGCTTAAGACTTGACTTTATTGTCTGGCTTCTTTAGCTTACATTCATTCTAACAGTTCTTTCTATTGTCACAGTGTCGCCTGTCTGTTTTTTTTCTGTTTTTTTAAACAGCAATAATTGGTATTTCGTTTAAAGACCGGTCCTTAGGCTGACTAGTCTGTTTCTTATGCGCTCCGGCCCCCTTGCCGAAAGGGCGGACTTATGTTTATAATAAAAGAGAGAGCAGGGAGGTTTTTATGGTAAAAATATTAGTTGTGGAAGATGATCCTGTTATTAATCAGGTAGTCAGTGAATTTTTGAAGGAGCACCATTATCAGGTTGAGTCAGTCTTTGATGGAAAAGCAGCTTTAAACTGTTTTTATAAGGAGAGCTTTGATTTGATTATCCTTGACATCATGATTCCTCATGTTAGCGGTCTAGAAGTGTTGAAGGAGATACGGCAGAGCTCGGCAGTGCCGGTCATGATGCTGACAGCAATGGCAGACGAAGCCACTCAGCTGCTCAGTTTTAACCATTTAATCAGCGATTATGTGGTTAAGCCTTTTTCGCCTTTGATTTTAATGAAACGCATTGAAAATATCCTGCGGGGAAAATCGGATGCTGCCTCCATCATAATTGATGACATTACGATTTATCCTGAAGAAGGAGCAGTCTATCTTCTTAATGAAGCTGTCAGCCTGACTAAAAAAGAATATGAAATCCTTTTATTTTTAGCCATGAGGCGCGGGAAGATTGTCAGCCGTGATCTTTTGATGAACAGTATTTGGGGCTACAGTGAACTGGACAGCCGGGTTTTAGACAATCACGTCAAAAATCTGCGAAAAAAACTGCCTTCCCTGCCCCTAAAAACCGTTATCGGCCGCGGTTACCAGATTGAGAAGGTGTCATAATGGGAATTGTCCGTAAAAATTTTCTCATTGTCAGTTTAATGATTAGCCTGACCTTTCTTTTTCTGCTGGCGTTTCTTTACTTTGTCATGCCTATTTACTATAATGAAGCTAAAAAACAAGAACTTAGGCAGGATTTTGTCAGTACTGTCAGACAGGTAGATGGTCTCTCGAAAGATGATATCATTAAAAAAATGGCTGTCCAGGACCGTAAGCAGGTTAATATTTTATATGTTTTATTCGACAGTTCTGGGGAAGTCATCTACCCTAACTTATCGGATGAAACTGTCAGTGACCAGGATCAAGACTATATTGAAGAAACAAATTATGATGAGATAGGAGCCTGGACCAAAGCCATAACCTCGGAAGAAGGGGAAAAATATACTGTTCAGGCTGAGTATGGTTTCAATTCGCTGTCCGCCGTCAGTCAGCTCTTGGTGACTTTTTACCCTTTTGTTATTCTGCTTGTTATCTCTTTGGCCGGTTTGGTGGCTTATGTTTACAGCCGTCTGTCCAACCAAAGGATAAGAGCGATTTCACAGACAGCCAGACAAATGCAAAGTTTGGATAAAAACCTTTCCTGCCAAATAAAGGGTCATGATGAAATCGCAGCTTTAGCCGAGGATGTTAACCATCTTTACGCAAAATTACTGACCAGCATTGAAGAATTAAAGGCAGAAAATGAAAGAACAATTGAGCGTGAGCGGCAAAAATCGGAATTTCTGCGGATGAGTTCACATGAATTAAAGACACCTTTGGCCAGCCTCTTAGGCTTAGTTGAGGGCATGCTTTACAATGTCGGCGATTTTAAGAACCATGATAAATATTTACAAAAATGTCGCAGCATTTTGCAGGAACAGTCACAGCTGGTTCAGGCTGTATTAGAGGCGACCAATCTCGATTTGACGATGTCTTCCGCACATGAGGCATTTTCCTTGACAGAAGAACTCAGGCAGCATTTGGATACCTACCACGTTTTAGCCGAAATCAAGGCTTATCAGTTTATAACTGACTTAGATCCTGTTACAGTAACAGCCAATCCTGTTTATCTTTTAAAAGCCATAAAGAACCTTTTAGACAATGCTTTTCGTTATACCAAAGAAGGGGGAACCATTCAGCTTAGACTGACCAGGCAGCAGCTGGTGATAGAAAATGAGGCAGATTATCTGTTAAAAGAAAATGAACTGGAGCAGATTTTTCAGCCTTTTTACCGCCCCGATTTCAGCCGAAGCCGAAAAGACGGCGGTACCGGCATCGGTCTCTTTTTAGTTCAGCAAATTCTGGATAAGCATGGCATGGCTTATAAATTTGAGCGGACGGCAGACAAAACCATGCGCTTCACAATTGACTTGTCACAAAAGATGCTCTGATTCTATTATGCAGAATCAGAGCTTTTCGTTATTTATACTGCAGCATGCTGCTTTTACCCCCTAAAAAGGGAGCTTACCGGCAAACTGCCCCATTGTTTTCTGACTGGCCTCTTCAACCTGTTTAAGTGCATCGTTGATAGCCTGGCTGGTCATATCCGCAAGCGTTTCAATATCTTCAGGGTCAACAACTGCTTCTTTGTAGTCAATTGAAACCAGTTTTTTATCTCCAGTAAAGGTGACGACCACAAGTTCCTGAGCAGATTTGCCCACAAAAGTAGTCTTGGCTAATTCAGCCTGCTTAGCTTCCATCTGCTTTTGCAGTTTTTGCGCTTGCTTCATCATATTTTGCATGTTCATCATAATGTTTTTGTGATTCCTTTCATAACGGGCTTTGAGCCTTATTTTATTTGGTTGGCGGGGGCTAAAACTCTCGCGGCAGACAACCCTGCCTATCAAGGGACTTGCCTGCCTGTCACCGCTGATAACCCTGCTTACAGCCGCAGTACTGCGGAGCCCGTTTCTTATTATATCATTTTTGGTCTTCAGTTCAAAACTGGATGAAGATAACAGCAGTAAAAAGAGAATGAGACAAAAATCGATAATTCGGAGAAATACGATTTTGCCGTCCCATTCTCTTTTTAGCAGTTATGGCAGGAATTTTCCGGAAGCAAGATAGAGCTGGTACCATTCATGGTGGGTGAGCTCAACATCGCTGGCTGAGCAGATATCTATGAGGTGATGCGGATTCATGGTGCCGGTTATAGCCTGCATTTTAGCTGGGTGGCGAAGAATCCAGGCAATTGCGATAGCTGCTTTGGAAACCTGATATTTATCAGCCAACTCCTGCAGAGCCTTGTTGAGTTCCGGATATTTCGGACTGTCGATGAAGCTGCCTTCAAACATGCCGTACTGGAGAGGCGACCAAGCCTGAATAGTAATATCATGCAGCCGGCAGTAATCCAGTGTGCCGTTGTCACGATCGATGGACATATCAGTCGTCTTGTTATTGATATACAAAGTTTGGTCGATCAGCTGGGACTGTTCCAATGATAACTGAAGCTGATTGAAAATTAATGGCTGCTTGACATATTTTTTAAGCAATTCGATTTGCATGACTGGAACATTGCTGACACCAAAATAGCGCACTTTTCCAGATTTTTCAAGCTGATCGAATGCTTCGGCAACCTGCTCCGGTTCAAAAATTAAATCGGGACGGTGAAGAAGGACTGAGTCAAGATGGTCGGTCTTTAAACGGCGCAGACTGTCATCGACACGTGCCAGAATATTCTCCTTGCTCCAATCAAATTCATTGCGGTCAAATTCCAGACCTACCTTAGACTGAATAAAGATCTCTTCACGGCTGAGTCCGGTTTGACCAAACGCTTCCCCAAAGCGGGATTCGGCTTCGCCATGTCCGTAGACCGTAGCGTGATCGAAAAAAGTAACACCATATTCAGCTGCTGTTTCAATTATTTTGGCCGCTTCTGAAACGGATAAGGCAGGCATACGCATACAGCCAAGCACAATTGCCGCCGCTTTCTGCGGCCCCTGAGAAACCTTAATTGTTTTCATCTTCTACCTCCATATGTTTGATACCCTTATTATAACCCTTAGACTAGGTCTAAAGTCAACCCAAAAAGTATGGACAAAAATAAACTCACCATGCAGCAGCAAAAAAGTTAAATCATTGACTTAGAGTAAGTCTAATATGTTAAGATAAGCTAAGAGCCAAGTTGTTAGCTTGAGCTGATAAAGTAAAAAAGGTAAAGGGGGATCTGTTATGGATTTTATTAAAACACGGGCAGCTGTTGCCTGGGCACCAAATAAACCGCTTAAAATTGAAGAATTAGATCTTATGATGCCGCAAAAAGGCGAGGTTATGGTCCGTATCACGGCAACAGGTGTCTGCCACACTGATGCCTATACATTGTCAGGGAAAGACTCTGAAGGTGTTTTTCCCTGTGTGCTTGGCCATGAAGGCGCTGGGATTGTAGAAGCAGTTGGAGAAGGGGTCACAGAATTTCAAGTTGGGGATCATGTTATTCCGCTTTATACAGCCGAATGCGGAAAATGTAAATTCTGTCTGTCGGGCAAAACCAACTTATGTTCTGCAGTCCGTGAAACACAAGGACACGGAGTTATGCCTGATGGCACAGTCCGTTTCTTCAAAGACGGGCAGCCCATCTACCACTACATGGGAACATCAACCTTTGCTGAACATACAGTTGTCTCAGAATATTCACTGGTCAAAATTCAGGAAGATGCACCGCTTGAGGAAGTCTGTCTGCTTGGCTGCGGTGTGACAACCGGTATGGGTGCTGTTTTGAACACGGCCAAAGTTGAAGAAGGTGCAACAGTTGCTATCTTTGGTCTCGGAGGGATTGGTTTGGCTGCTATTATCGGATCCCGAATGGCAAAAGCCGGCCGCATCATCGCTATTGATCTTAATCCGGACAAATTTGAAAAAGCTAAAAAGCTTGGAGCGACAGATTTTGTCAATCCTAATGATTACAACAAACCTATCCAAGATGTTATTATTGAAATAACTGACGGCGGTGTGGATTACTCCTTTGAATGTATCGGCAATGTTGATGTGATGCGTGCAGCCTTGGAATGCTGCCATAAAGGCTGGGGTGAGAGCATTATTATCGGTGTTGCTCCGGCAGGTGCTGAAATTCATACACGTCCCTTCCAATTGGTGACAGGACGTGTATGGCGCGGTTCAGCTTTTGGAGGTGTCAAAGGGAAGACACAATTGCCAGGCATTGTTCGGCAGTATATGGACGGAGAATTCAGTCTTAGTGATTTTATTACTCATACAATGCCGTTAGAACAAATTAATAGAGCTTTTGATCTGATGCATGAAGGTCAATCTATTCGTACTGTTATCCATTACTGAGAAGAGGTTGATATGAAACGATTATCAAAAAACAGAATCTTTGGTGGCTGGCATGAACGCTACAGTCATCAGTCAACAAGCACTCAAACTGAGATGGTCTTTGCTATCTACTTGCCGCCACAGATTGGGGAAGGGCAAAAAGTACCAGTTCTTTACTTCCTATCAGGTTTGACCTGTACCGATGAGAATTTTTCAACCAAGGCAGGGGCACAGCAGTATGCCGCCAAATACGGTCTTGCTCTGGTGATACCGGATACATCGCCGCGCGGCAAGGAGGTTGCAGATGACGAAGCTTATGATTTGGGACAAGGAGCTGGTTTTTATCTCAATGCTTCGCAAGCACCTTGGGCGGAGCATTACCGTATGTATGATTATATTGTAGACGAATTGCCTAAGCTGATTGAAGCGCATTTCCCGGTGACAGAGGAGCGCTCCATTTTCGGACACAGTATGGGCGGGCACGGCGCTCTTCAGATTGCTTTAAAAAATCCCAACCGCTATGCTTCTGTCTCAGCTTTTGCACCTATTGTCAATCCGATAGATGTCCCGTGGGGTAAAAAAGCGTTTACAGCTTATCTTGGCGAAGATAAGACTGCTTGGGCTGCTTATGACAGTGTCCAATTGCTGGGACATGCCCAAAATGTCTGCCCTGTTTTAATTGATCAGGGATTGTCAGATAGTTTTTATCCTGAACAGCTGCAGCCTGAAATTTTTGAGGAGAAGGCCGAAAAGAAAGGTATCCCAATCTGCTTGAATCTGCGTGAAGGTTATGATCACAGCTATTATTTCATTGCTAGTTTTGTTGAGCAGCATATTGTTTTTCATGCTAAATATTTGGGACTTCTGTAAAGAGATAATCGGCCCTGACTTTGATTTAGCTAGGATCTAAATATCATATCAGGCAAAAAATGAATGTGGCTTAAAAGCTGCAGGAGTGCGCTAATGAAATCGGAGATTTCAGACTTACGGCCTATTTTTGCTTTGTTCTTTTCACGGCCTTTGTAACTTAATAAAAGAAAGGACTATTCTATGACGACAATCAAGCAGGTTTCTGAGGAGCTTGGTCTGTCACCGCATTCTATTCGCTTTTATGAAAAAGAAGGAATGGTTACAATCCCACGTAATGCCCATGGTATCAGAGATTTCGATGTGAGCAGCATTGATCGTTTGAAAGCTATTGCGCATTACCGCCGTGTGGGAATGTCTTTGCGGGATATTCAAGCTATTTTAGCGGAATTTCATAACCATGCCCTATCAACAAAACTTTTAGAAAAAACACAAATTAAATTGGAAAAGCAGATTGAGGAGCTTAAGGAAACGAACGCTTATCTAACCGAAAAGATAAAAATTCACAGGCGTTTAGCCGAATTAGAGGCGCGAGGATATGATGAAAATAGGCGAACGGCAGCTTATTATGAGATGAGGCTGCAGGACACAGAAGAGGCAGAAAATCTTGATAGGCAGGTGCGGAAGCAAGGAAAAATCCGCAAGAAAAATAGCTAACAAGATGAATTTTAATGACAGACAGCTCCCTGATAATTGAGAAGTATCAGCAAAAAAGGCTTCTTTCATTTTATAACAGTCTCTGCTGAATATATAGTGTCTATCCGATAATCAAGTTCAAAAAACAAACAGAAGAAAAAGCGGAACAAAATCAAAAATTTCAGAGAAATTCGATTTTGTTCCGCTTTTTTGTATCCTGTCTGTACGGCTTTATCAAAAGAATGACTGCGGTAAACTGTCATTCTAGATCAGGCTTCAGTTTATGGTGGCTTGAAACCGTTACGTTAATAGTGTGTATGAAAAGAGTGGGGGTTGATATGGAGTACTTGTGCTTTTTCGTCCTTTCGGGCACCGGTCAACTTTATCAATGACTTAAGAACTGCAGGCTGCGGCTTTATTGCCTCAGCTATTTCTTTAAATGAAAAACATCAGCCATTCTGTTATAGCTGGCTTCCTCGCCAATAAAATAAATCAGATCATCTTTCTGCAATTTTTGGTAGGGACTGGGAGCTAAGAGAAGCTCATTGTTTCTTTCAATAGCCACAAGGACTGCTCCTGTTTTATGCCATATCTGCGCCTCCTGAATCTGCATACCGATGAGTTCTGAATCGGCAGTCAGTCTCAATCCGTAAGGATCAAGAGGGTATTTTTTGGTAACCAGTTTGGTTTGCTCTAAATAAACAGAGACTAAGCCCTTAAGCTCTAAGAGGCTTTTTTCTTGTTCATCAATTTTTTTAAGAATTCGTTCCTTCTGGGTTTCGGCATCATTTGTACTGTCGAACTCTTCGACAAATTCTATTGCCTTTTCCTTGGATAAGACGACAGCTCCGCTGCCGTGTTTCAGTGAGACAATATGCAGATCGGCCAGAATATTCAAAGCACGTCTGGTTGTTTCCGGAGAAACGCTAAAAGTAGAAGCCAAAGTGGAGCGGGATTTGATTTTTTCTCCGACAGGGTATTCACCGATAGCAATTTTTTTAGCTACTTCAACGGCAATTTTTTGAAATTTTGCCGTTTTTACAATTTTTCGATTAGGCATAATTCCTCCTGTATTAAAAAATGGCTGAAACCGAGCAAGGGGTTAACTGTTTCAGCCTGAGAGATCTTTTATAGCGGCTGAAACGGAACGGATCATTATTTTCAGTGCTGACTGCGGCCTAATCCTGCTTTTGGCTCAAATAGGCCAGCACCGTTTGGTGCCTCAGGTTTCTTTTGAGAAGTCCAGCTAAGCTCTTGATCAGTCTGGTCAAAAATTTTTAAAAGCCCTTTCTGAAATCATAGGGGGGCAAAATGCGGGCGTTCCAGATTTGTTTTGTTTAAAGTTTTAAATTATTTTTTTACATTTAATACTATAGCATATCAGGGGTTCTTAGACAACATAATATGAAAAAAATGTTGTTACTGAGTAAAAACACTTGACAAGGAAGAATAAGTATAATATAATGACAATATACTTTTTAAAAAAAGTTGTCACTAAAAAATGAGGCAGCATTCTTCTATAAAAGAAGTGTCTTTTTTTGAACTTAGTTATTATAAGGAGGAAATTTTTATGTTATGGTCAATTATTATCGGTGCTTTAATCGGTGTTGCGGCAGGAGCCCTTACTAAAGAAGGCGGCTCGATGGGCTGGATTGCTAATATCGCTGCGGGTCTGATTGGTTCAGCAGTCGGTCAGGCACTGTTTGGGACATGGGGCCCCAGCTTAGCCGGTATGGCTCTTATCCCTTCAATTTTAGGGGCAGTTATTGTCGTTGTTGTGGTATCATTTTTCCTAAATCGTGCGAGATAGGAGCTGCCAGATGAATAAAGCAGCAAAAACAGTTTTTATTTTGCTTGGTCTGCTTCTTTTTCTTCTATTAGGTGCTGGGGCTGCCAATCATGTCAGTATAGCCTCACTTCCTGATGAGATGGAAGGGATTGGGCGTTTCTTTAGGGTAGGTTCTGCTGCAGAAAGTGCTCTATCTCCCTATTTATTTTGGTTAGCTCTTATCTTTATGGGACTCATTTTGACTTTTATACTGATTATTGCTTTTTATCCAAGAACCTATACGGAAATCGAGCTGGCAGATGACCAGCCAGGAAAGCTAAATCTGAAAAAATCAGCTTTAGAAAGTTACGTACGGGCTATTGTTGAAGCAGAAGGGATAATGAAATCTCCTGCAGTATCAGCTAAGCTATATAAAAATAGCTTTAAAATCAGGATTTCAGGTAAGATTATTCCGCGTATTAATATCACAGAGAAGTTAGAACATCTAAAACAGGAAATCCGTACAGGATTGGATACTTTCTTCGGTATACAAAAGAAAATTAATTATCGGATTGAAGTCAGCCACATTGACAACAAGAGGCAGACAGCAGTTAATCGTGTAGAATAGGAGGACATATGGATTTGATACAACTCTTTAAACAGTACCGCTATCCTATTGCTGGCGGCCTGCTGGGACTGATACTTGCTCTTTTATTGGTAAGTTACGGTTTCTTGAAAACACTCATTATCCTAATTTTCATATCGGCAGGTATCTATGGTTCTGCCTACTTGAAAAAGACTGGGATACTAGATCATTTGAAATAGGAGAAGTATGATAGCAGGAATGAGATCTGACAGTTCAGGCAATACAATTAAAGGTGAACTGACATACGCCGATAAAGTGATTGAAAAAATAGTTGGTTTAGCGCTGGGATCAGTTGACGGTCTGCTTGCAGCCGACGGCGGCTTTTTAGCCAATGTCAAAGATAGGCTGCTGAATACAGATACTACAACAGACGGTATCCAGGTTGAGGTTGGTCAAAAACAGGTCGCAGTAGATTTAGCTATTATTGTCCAATACCAAAAACATGTTCCGACTGTTTTTCAGCATATTAAAACGGCTGTCGCAAAAGAAATCAAAGGAATGACCGGATTAGAAGTTGTGGAAGTCAATGTCAGTGTTGCTGATATTAAGACTCGGGAGCAGCATGAAGCTGACAAAGTCAGTCTGCAGGACCGCTTGACAGACACTGCCCAAACAACCGGAACATTTGTCGCAGAACAGTACCATAAGCTGGCAAAAGACACTAAATTAAGAGAGCGGGACAACAATCGGTAAATCGTCATAAGCTGACGATTTCGGTTTTGCCGTCCCGCCTCCGCACAGTTGTTTAGAAAGACCGCTGCCCCTTGCGCAGCAAGGGATAAGACCTTCTGATCAGCCGCTGTGTAAACTCATATGTTTAAAAAAGTAAAATGAGACAGGATTCTTGTCCTGGCCTCACAAGTGATACAGAAAGATGAAACTAAAACTATGGAAAAAGAAAAATACGATGCAAAAGTTAAACAAGCAAAGGGTTCTCTGCGGGAAGCAGCCGGCCGTCTGACAGGCGACAGGAAAAGGGAAGCCAAAGGAACAGCAGAGAAACTTTCAGGCAAGATTAAAGAAAAAGCAGCAGATGCTAAAGAAGCTGTCAAAAATGCATCAAATAAGGAAAGCCTATAAAAGGTTTAACAGCAAGAAAGAAATCAAAGGGGTGATTTTATGACAGAAACAGCAGTTACTGATCACACTATCCGGCAAACACATCAATCGTCAGATTTAAAAGGTGACATTATTTACAGTGATAAGGTCATTGAAAAAATTATTGGGAAATCGTTAAAAACCGTTTCAGGGCTTTTAGCTTTCAGCGGTGGGTTTTTCTCTGACTTAAAAAACAAGGTTGTAAACAGCGACGACATCACAGAAGGTGTGGATGTAGAAGTAGGGACTAAGCAAGTCGCTACCCATTTACGAATCGTTGTTGAATATGGCAGAGATATCCCAAAAATTGTTGAGCAAATTAAAAAGGTCGTTCAGCAGGAAGTGGCCAAGATGACACATTTAGATGTTATAGAAGTCAATGTAGAAGTCATCGATACCAGAACCTTGGACGAGTTTGAAGCAGCTTCAGTTACTGTTCAGGACCGAGTGACAGAAGCCGGAAAAACGACCGGCAGGTTTATTGAAGAGCAGGCTGTGAAAACAAAGCAAAACTTGTCAGAAAGCGCTGAGGAACCTGAGCCTTCTCACTAGCAGGGCAGTCTATAGTCTGTTCTTCTTGCCAGAGTTTTAAATCATATTTAATTCCAGCCAGATGAACGAAAAACAGATAAGAGAAAATAGGTTGATATGAAAACAAAGACTGCTAAAAAGAGCTTATTGATAAGCTTATTTCAACTCATAACAGTAGTCTTGCCCGCCCTCCGAGTTATTCGGGAGCTGATAAGAGACTATTATAAACCTACGAAAAATTAAAGGGGACAATATGGCAAAAAAATCACATAAAAAAGGTATGACCTTCTTTCAGGGAGTGTTAACTGCAGCTACTATAGCAGGTATTGCTTACAGTATAACCTCCAAAGAAGATCGACAGGCTTTATTTAATAAAGGCAAAAAATTATGGAAAAATATCCTGCCTGCTGATCAAGCACAATCAGAGACATCAGCTGGATCACATTCTGCACAGGAAGTTCTTGCGGGGATTGCGGCTTCTGCCGGCAGGGCTGTTAATGAAGTCTATGAAAAAGTGGGAAACAAGGATAAACAGAACCATTCTGCTGCCTTTGTTAACAATCAGTCAGATGATGATAAAGATGAGGGTGTATCAAGCGAGGATGCGAATCGGTAAAAGCCAAACATAAAAAAGAGGTCGGGGACAAATGTACTGTCCCTCCAAAAAGTTAGATAGAAAATCTAACAATTGGGGGGCAGTTCACCAGCCCAGCCTCTTATTTTTTGTCGGAACTGGTCTGTCAAGAAGCTGTAAGTCAGCATCGTTATATATTCAGCACTTAATCGTTTGTTGCTTCCGGCTTTACCTCAGGGAATCAGTCTGTTTCTGATTTTTTAAACTGGCTGCATAAGCATCCAGAACAATACGGGACAGAATGGCTAAAGGAAGACGTGAATGAACTTCAAAATCGGGGAAATAGGAGAGTTCGGACTTAAAACCAAAGAGCTGATAATCGGTGAGTTGTGCTAAAGAACCGGAAGGGTTGGCACTTATTAAAATAGATGTTATGTGGCTGCGCTGGCAGTTTTTAGCTGCATCTACAAGTGCGGCTGTTTCACCATTGAGTGAAATAAAAATAACCAAGTCTTCGGCTGTCAGCCGCTTGCTGACGGGTCGAATAATATTCGGATCTGTATGCAGTTCGCAGTATTTATGGCTTAACTGAAATTTAATCAGCATTTCCGAACCAGTCATTTCTGAAAAACCGCGAGCAAAAATCATAATTCTATGAGCCGTTTTGATAGCAGCAATCGCCTGTTCCAGCACATCTGCATCAATCATATTTAAAGTACGGATGACCTCCTGATAGTTTTTGATAATAGACTGTTTGGTATCAGCGGTCATGTGCTGATTATTGATGATATGGAGACTGTCTCGGCTGTTATTTTGAATTTCATGCTTAAAAGCTGAAAACCCTGCATAGCCTTTTTTCTTTAATGTTCGGGTAACAGAAGCGTTTGAGACACTCAATCGTTCACTTAATTCGGAAATGGTCAAATCAATCATTTGGTTGAAATGTTCATTAATATAATTCCAAATATACTCTTCAGTATCTGTCAGTCGATGTTGGTTCATAGTTCCTTCCTGAAAATCTGTTCACTATTACAGCGAAAGCTGAAAACGCATTCAATTTTAAAGTGTTAAGATAACTATACAAGATAAAATAGTGAATTGCAAGGCAGCAGCAAAGAAAACAGCCTGAAAATCTAATAAAAATGAAAAAGGCAGTATCATCAGTTATGGCGTTAACTAAATACTGGAGATGTCTGGGTGGCAGCGCCCTTTATGGTCTGGGGCTCGATCCTATATGACTGAAGGCTTTGTCGTCTTAACAGCCTATAGACAGATCTAAAGGATGGTTTAAAAACTAATCCTTAATTTTGTCGGTGTTTATGCACAAGACGCAGTAGCCTAGCGTCATTTTAGCCGCTTTTTCAAAGCTCTAAAATGTCTGCTAGACTTTGCGGGGGCGAGACATCGAACGTTATGGTCTGGGGTTCTGTCTCGCTCCCTAGTCATCTTGGCAGGGGTGCGTCTGCGAAATCAAAGATTTCGGACTTACCGCCTTTCATGCGGTTTTTATGGGTGCTGTGTTTTAGGAGGGGTAATGGGAATTTATACTTGTACAATGAATCCGGCAATTGATTTGTTTATCGAAACAGAGGATATGCAGGCATCAAAAGTTAACCGTACGGTATCGAATGAAATTCAAGCTAATGGGAAAGGTGTCAATGTTTCTTTGATTATGAAGCAGCTCGGCTTAGACAGCACAGCTTTAGGTTTTTCAGGGGGCTTTACAGGCCGTTATATCAGTGACTACTTAACTGAACAGAGGATAGCTAATCATTTTGTCGAAATAGCTGGTCTGACACGGATCAATGTTTTTACTAAGGTCAATGCCAGCAACCAAGAGTTTAAACTAGTCAATCAAGGCCCGACGGTCAGTTTGGAAGCTCAGGAATTGCTCCTTAATCAGGTGAAAAATCTAACCGAAAATGACTATTTGATCATTTCCGGCAGTCTGCCGAGGGGAGTGGACCCATCGATACTGGCAGCTATTGCGAAAATTTGTCAGGAAAAAGGTGTACAGGCTGTTTTTGATGTCAGTCATGCTGTCGTTTTGGACTGCCTTCAGTATCAGCCCTATCTTTTAAAACCGAATGAGGAAGAAATAGCAGAGTGGTTCGGCTTAGAGAAGCTGTCAAAAGAGCAGGCTCTATTGTATGCGAAAAAACTGATTCAACTGGGGGCAAAAAATATTTTGCTTTCTCTGGGAGCTGATGGGGCTATGTATATTGCAAAAGACTTATCTGCATGGAGCTGCAACGCTCCGGCAGGCAAAGTCGTAAATACTGCCTGTTCAGGAGACACTTTGCTGGGAAGTTTTTTAACAGGATTAATAAAAAAGCAGGATACAGCGGCTAACTTAGCACAAAGCGTTGCTGCAGGCTCATCAACTGCTTTTAGAAGCGGGCTTACTGATTTCAGTGATGTTAATGCTCTTCAAAGGCAAATTCAGGTCAAAAAAATGGAGGTTTAGAAATGTTAACATATAAACTTATTGCCGCGACAGGCTGTCCGACGGGTATTGCCCATACCTTTATGGCTCAGGAGGCTCTGGAAAAGGCAGCTAAACAGAAAGGTGTCAGTATAAAAGTAGAAACACACGGTCAAATCGGGGTTGAAAATGAATTAACGGCAGCAGAGATTGCTGCTGCAGATGCTGTTATTATTGCAGCGGATAAAGATGTTCAGGCTGAACGTTTCACGGGAAAACGTGTCATTTCTGTACCAGTGGCTGAGGGCATTAGAAATGCCGACCAGCTGATAGCGGACGCTTTAGCAGGAAAGGGCACTATTCAAGGCGGTGAAGCAGCAGCAAGGGCCGAAGAGCAAAATACTGCAACAGGCAAGGAAAGCATCGGCCACCAAATTTATAAACATTTAATGAACGGGGTATCACGTATGCTGCCCTTTGTCGTTGCCGGGGGTGTGCTGGTCGCCGTTTCCTTCTTGTTTGGAATTTATTCTTACGATCCGGAAAGCAGCCAGTACAATTGGTTTGCCGCTTTGCTCAATACAGATATTGGCGGCGTGGCTATGAATATGATGACTCCTGTTCTGGCAGCTTTTATTGCTGAATCTATTGCTAAGCGTTCCGGCTTTGTTGCTGGTATGGTCGGCGGTCTTATGGCCGTTAACGGCGGTTCAGGTTTCTTAGGCGGAATTATTGCCGGATTTGTTGCAGGTTATATCGTATTAGCCTTAGGAAAAGCTTTTGCATTTCTGCCTAAATCTTTGGATGGGCTGAAGGCAATCTTTCTTTATCCGGTTTTTGGGGTACTGTTTACCGGATTAATAATGGCTTTGATCAATGCACCTATGGCTTGGGTCAATGAAAGTCTTATGGCATGGCTGGCAGCATTTGAAAATGCTAATCCGCTGATATTAGGTATCATTATCGGCTGTATGTCAGCTTTTGATATGGGCGGACCGGTTAATAAAGCAGCTTATGTCACCGGAACAGCTTTACTTGCTCAGGGGAATACGACTTTTATGGCCGGTGTTTCGGCAGCCTGTATTGCTCCCCCTTTAATTACCTTCGTAGCAACAACAGTATTTAGAAAGTATTACAGTGAAGAAGACAGAAATGCGGGAATTGCCAATCTGATTCTAGGTTCCACTCATATTACAGAAGGGGCTATTCCTTTTGCTGCTAAAGATCCGCTCCGTATACTGCCGACTTTTATGCTGGGTTCATCGATTGCAGCGGTTCTGACCTATATGTGGAAGGTTCGAGTTCCAGCTCCGCACGGCGGCTTTCTCGTTCTGCCTGTGGTTACCCATGCCTTTTTGTGGGTGCTGGCTATTGGAATCGGATCGATTGTTGCTGGGATAATCATGGGCTTGATTGAAAAAAGCAAGGCAGATAAAGCAGCATCTGTCTAAAGTTAAAACTGCCTGTTTTTTATAGTGGCTTCCTGATTTTGCCACTCCCTTTAAGTTCAGGCAGATAGTATAAACAGGAGGAATTTATGGCTGTTAAAGAAGAAAAGAAACGCCGTCTGACTCAACTCAGTGATAGTAAGGGACTGATTTCTGCTCTGGCTTTTGATCAGCGCGGAGCCTTAAAAAAGATGATACAAAAATATCAGACCAAAGAAGTCAGTCCGCTCCAGATAACAGAACTAAAGAGTCTGGTTTCAGAAGAATTAACAGGCGCTGTATCAGCGATTTTACTGGATCCAGAATATGGTTTACCAGCAGCAAAAGCGCGTGCAGCAGCGGCTGGCTTGCTTTTAGCCTATGAGCAAACAGGCTACGGCGACACTGTAAGCCGTCTGCCTACCTGCCTTTCTAGTTGGTCGGTTAAACGCTTGAAAGAAGCTGGTGCTGCTGCAGTTAAATTTTTGCTTTACTACGATGCGGACGGCGATACTGCTGTTAATCAGCAGAAACAGGCCTATATTGAGCGTATAGGGGCAGAATGCCAAGCTGAGCAGCTGCCGTTCTTTCTGGAAATTCTGAGCTATGATGAAAAAATTTCTGACAAAGCAAGTCCGGAATTTGCTAAGCTCAAACCACAAAAAGTAAACGGAGCCATGGCTGTTTTTTCAAATCAGCGTTTCAATGTTGATATTCTTAAGGTTGAAGTGCCGCTCAATATGGACTATGTTGAGGGGTTTACATCTGGTCGTCTGGTAGTCTACAGCCGTCAAGAAGCTGTTCAGGCCTTCCGCGACCAAGAAGCTGCCGCTTCGCTTCCTTATATTTATCTAAGTGCCGGGGTATCTGCCCGCCGTTTCCAAGAAACACTGATTTTTGCTTATGAATCCGGAGCAAAATTTAGTGGTGTTCTGTGCGGCCGTGCCAGCTGGGGCGATGTGGTGCCGATCTATATAGAATCCGGGAAAGAAGCTGCCCGCCAGTGGCTGCAGAGCCAAGGCCGCAAAAATATTGACACTTTAAATACTGTCCTGCAGCAGACAGCCATTCCTTGGAAGGAAAAATGGACTTGAGAGCTGCTAGCCCCATCATATAAACTTTCTCGCGCCTTTTCATCTTTAGATTCGGCTTAAATCAATTGCCGGAGGCTTTTACCCCGCCTCTGAACAGTCGGTTAGAAATTTGTTTGCTAAAAGCTAAGTAAAGCGGGTCTAAGCTGAGTTCCTTTTCATTCAGGCTCAAATTCTTACTCGTTAAGCTTTAATAAATTGCACCTGTATTGCTTTAAAGACTGGGTTACTCCTTATAAAAAAGCCTTTTGCCGCCTAAAAATTTATTGGATTCGCTGTTTTCAGAATAACGATTTTATGGTAGAATATATTATTAAATATAATATTTTTTGGAGGCTTATATGATTTCATATGAAAAGGTTCGCCAAACTCTGCGGACACTGAATATTACAGTGCTTGTACTGGAATTTATTTCTGTTTTACTGGGGATTTTGAGCTTTATCGGGATTTTTACCCTTAGGGCTAATCTCGAGAATGAGGAAGTGACTTCTGCTTATACGGCAGAGCAGCTGGAAGCCTTAAGAGCCAGCATCACACCTTTCGCTATTTTTATTTCTGTGGTAACCTTTGTTATCAGTGTCGCTATCATTGTTCTTGTTTTTAGGAACTTATCTAAACAGAAAGATGGCGAGGAAATCAGCTATATTCCTTATTTCTTGGGAATGGGAGTAACTGTCTTTAACATTATTTACAGTTTTACCAGCGGTTTTAATATTTGGGGACTCCTTATTCAGGGAATTTTCCTTGCCTTATATGTTTATGCCTTTGTGGAAGCTCGGACGCTCAATGAAGGAAACACAACCGGCGATGCTTCATAATAGAAAAAATCATCCTAGGTTCTTAGGATGATTTTTTCTATAAGCTAGAAAGCATATGAGGAAAGCTGCTGGCAGAATAAAATTAACTTAACCGATAAGGGGTAGATATATTCATAAAGCGGCAGTTTAGAAGTTTTCAGACCTTAGATCTAAAAGCAATTCTGTTTTACCGGAAGTAAGCCCAGTCACAGTCACCCCTAAAAGCCGGATACCTGCAGAAGACTCTTCAAGACTGTTAAAAATTTCCTGTGCCTTGCCCTCAATTACCTCAAATTCAGCGGTGGGCTGTTCCAAAGTGGTGCGCTTGGTCAGTGTGGAAAAATCAGCGTAACGAACTTTGAGGACAATAATTCTGCCCACCTTTTTATTCTGTACCAGAGCATTAGCAACGCGTCTGGCATTTTTGGAAATTTCAGCCTTGATATCATTTTCCGCATACAAGAGTTTACCGTAAGTCCGTTCGCTGCCAACTGATTTCCGAATGCGATCGGGTTTTACGGGAGAATTGCTGATACCTCTTGCTTTTCGGTACAAATCATAACCAAAGCGGCCAAAGTGGTCGATCAGCGTCATTTCAGGAACTTTCAGCAGGTCCTCCCCCTTGTAAACGCCTAATTGATGCAGTTTTTTGACGGACTGCCTGCCAACTCCGTAAAATTTTTCAATTGGCAGCTGCGCTAAAAATTCCTGTGCCTGCTCTGGCATTATCAGGGTTAAACCGTGCGGTTTGTCAAAGTCAGAAGCCAGTTTAGCCAAAAATTTATTGTAAGAAACACCAGCAGAGCAGGTTAGATGGTGTTCATCCCAAATATCCTTTTGGATCAGTCTGGCGATTTTGACGGCGGATTTTATCCCTAACTTGTTGATGGTAACATCCAGATAAGCTTCATCAATTGAAAGCGGTTCGACTAAATCAGTATAGCGTTTAAAAATGTCTCGCAGCTGCCGTCCGATTTTTCGGTATTTACTGTAATTGCCCGAAATAAAGATAGCCTGCGGGCAGCGCTCATAAGCTTCTTTAGAAGACATAGCAGAGTGAATCCCAAATTTTCTGGCCTGATAATTGCAGGTGGAGACCACCCCGCGGCCTCCGGTCTGTCTGGGATCCGCGCCGATAATGACAGGCTTTCCCTGTAAGTCAGGATTATCCCGCTCTTCCACCGCAGCAAAAAAAGCATCCATATCAATATGGATAATTTTTCGCGATTGGTCATTAATCAGCGGAAAAATCAGCATAAATCCTCCATCACGATACAAAGCCCGTATAAAAATCCGTATGAAAATGACGGTAAGCCAGACATCACCGATTTCGCAGGCAGCACCTCTATCAAGACGGCAAAGGTGTTTAAGCCGTGTTCAGTTCAAGCAAGATACAAGGGCTGTTTGGGAAACGACTGTAAACACAAGGCCGACAGGCCCACAGATAAACAGACAAAATTTTAAATCAGGTTTCGTTTTGTTCGTATTTTAGGCCGTTATCAAGTGCTTTTTTATTATTATACTCTTTCTTCCTTTTTTCTGCCCACATAAAACATTTATACTACAGTTGGACTGAAATAGGAGAACTGTAGTATAAAAGAAAATGAATAGAAATAAGCATTTTGCTTTGGAAAACGTTTACTATATGGTAAACTATACTTGTAATTGTAACAGTAGGCTTATGTTACTAGATTAAGGAGAGAAATCTTATGGCAACTGTAAAAACAAACACAGATGTTTTTGAAAAAGCTTGGGACGGTTTCAAAGGCACTGACTGGAAAGAGAAAGCTAGTGTTTCTCGCTTTGTGCAGGCGAACTACACACCTTATGACGGAGATGAGAGCTTCTTGGCTGGTCCGACAGAACGCTCGCTCCACATCAAAAAGATTGTAGATGAAACCAAAGCAGGTTATGAAGCAGAAGGTCGTTTCCCAATGGATACCCGCCCAACATCAATTGCAGATATTGATGCTGGTTATATCGACAAGGACAATGAAGTTATTTTCGGTATTCAAAACGATGAGCTGTTCAAACTGAACTTCATGCCAAAAGGCGGTATCCGCATGGCAGAAACTGCTCTGAAAGAGCATGGCTATGAACCTGATCCAGCGGTACATGAAATCTTTACGAAATATGTTACAACTGTAAACGATGGTATTTTCCGTGCTTACACTTCTAACATTCGCCGTGCCCGTCACGCTCACACTGTGACAGGTTTGCCTGACGCTTATTCGCGCGGCCGTATTATCGGTGTTTATGCCCGTCTTGCTTTGTACGGTGCTGACTACCTGATGCAGGAAAAAGTCAATGACTGGAATGCTATCACTGAAATTGATGAAGAATCAATCCGTCTGCGTGAAGAAGTTAATCTGCAGTATCAGGCACTTGGCGAAGTGGTGAAACTCGGTGATTTGTATGGTGTAGATGTACGCCGTCCTGCTTACGATACTAAAGAAGCTATCCAATGGACTAATATTGCTTTCATGGCTGTATGCCGTGTTATCAATGGTGCAGCAACATCTCTCGGACGTGTGCCGATTGTACTTGATGTCTATGCAGAACGCGACCTTGCCCGCGGAACTTATACTGAAAGTGAAATCCAAGAATTCGTTGATGATTTCGTTATGAAACTCCGTACAGTGAAATTCGCTCGTACTAAAGCTTACGACGAACTTTATTCAGGGGACCCAACTTTCATCACAACTTCTATGGCTGGTATGGGTGCAGACGGACGCCACCGTGTCACTAAAATGGACTACCGTTTCTTGAATACGCTCGACAATATCGGCAACTCACCAGAACCAAACCTGACTGTTCTTTGGACAGACAAACTGCCTTACGCTTTCCGCCGCTACTGTATGTCAATGTCACACAAACACTCTTCTATCCAATATGAAGGTGTGACAACAATGGCTAAAGACGGTTACGGTGAAATGTCATGTATTTCATGCTGTGTATCACCGCTCGACCCAGAAAATGAAGAACAACGCCATAATATCCAGTACTTCGGTGCCCGCGTTAACGTTCTTAAAGCTCTCTTAACCGGACTCAACGGTGGTTACGATGATGTTCACAAAGACTATAAGGTCTTTGATATCGATCCTGTTACAGATGATGTGCTTGATTTTGATACTGTTAAAGCTAACTTTGAAAAATCACTGGACTGGTTGACAGATACTTACGTAGATGCACTGAATATCATTCACTACATGACTGATAAGTACAACTATGAAGCTGTTCAAATGGCCTTCCTGCCAACACGTCAGCGTGCTAATATGGGATTTGGTATCTGCGGCTTTGCCAATACAGTTGATACTCTGTCAGCAATTAAATACGCAACGGTTAAACCAATCCGTGATGAAGACGGCTATATCTACGACTATGAAACAACCGGCGATTATCCGCGTTGGGGTGAAGATGACCCTCGTTCAAATGAATTGGCAGAATGGCTGATTGAAGCTTACACAACTCGTCTGCGCAGCCACAAACTGTATAAAGACGCAGAAGCGACTGTCTCTCTTTTGACAATCACATCAAATGTTGCTTACTCTAAGCAAACTGGTAACTCACCGGTTCACAAAGGTGTTTACTTGAATGAAGACGGTTCAGTGAACTTGTCTAAACTTGAGTTCTTCTCACCAGGTGCTAATCCGTCTAACAAAGCTCGCGGCGGCTGGCTGCAAAACCTGAATTCTCTGGCTAGTCTGGACTTCTCATATGCAGCAGACGGTATTTCGCTCACCACTCAAGTTTCTCCGCGTGCTCTTGGTAAAACACGTGATGAACAAGTGGATAACTTGGTCACTATTCTTGACGGTTACTTTGAAAACGGCGGACAGCATGTTAACTTGAACGTTATGGACCTTAAAGATGTCTATGACAAGATTATGAGCGGTGAAGATGTTATTGTTCGTATCTCCGGTTACTGTGTCAACACTAAATATTTGACTCCGGAACAAAAAACTGAACTGACGCAGCGTGTCTTCCACGAAGTGCTTTCAATGGATGATGCCGCTGAAGCTGTATCAGGAAACTAAAGAGTAAGAAGAGTGCGGGGGGAATCGCGATTTTGAAAGAATTGCTTTTCCCGCTCTTCTATCTCTAAGTCGGATTCGGATAGGCGGCTGTAACTTGTACGGCAGAGGAAGAATACCATCCGCAATTCAAATAAGCGAAGCTGAGATGCAGTGTCTCAGCTTCGCTTTTTGCTTGCCTGAGAAGCCTCGAAAGACAGCAACTGTGCCATTTCTGTCTGCTTGGTTTATTAGTGGAGTTTCTGTTATAATAAACTTATGAAAATTAAACAAACCAGAGATACTCTTTCACAAACTTATCATGACGCTGTCCGCATTCGACAGCTTGTTTTTGTACAGGGACAGGGGGTGCCGCGCAGTATTGAAATTGATAAAGATGAGGCCTATTGTTTACATTTTGTTCTTTATGACGATGCTGGTGAAGCTGCAGCTACCTGCCGTATTTTGCCCAGTGAAGACCTTGCTCAGGCAGTTTTGCAGCGTATGGCAGTGCTGCCCGCTTATCGCGGACAGAATTTGGGACAGCAACTGTTAGAACATGTTTTAAGCTTTTGTCAGCAGCAGCGTTTCCGCAAACTGTCTCTTCATGCCCAACTTACAGCAGAAGGTTTTTACAGTAAGATGGGCTTTAACACGGTCGGGAGCGTTTTTGAAGAGGCCGGGATTCGTCATATTACAATGGAAATGGCGCTGTAATCAGATTTAGAAACGTCCTTAGCTTCGGAGAAACTGACTTTAGAGTTCATTTTTTAACTATTTTGCCCTGCTTTTTGTTGGTTCTAAGCTTGGTCTTTTTTTGTATAGCCAAAGACCTTTTTGAAAAGGGGTGACTTTTTTTAGAAAAAATGCTAGACTAATGAAATACTAAAAATTTTGAAGGAGAATGACATGAAAACACGAAAAGAATTGAAGGACGAAGCAAAAGCAGCTCTGTCGGGCAACTGGGGCTGGGCTGCTGCGCTTTCTATCATTCCTTATCTGCTTCTTATGCTTACATTTTTTATGATAATAAGTTTGCTTGGTCTTTTTTCTTATGCCGGCGGCAGCAATGAATCTACAGAATTGATTGGCGTTTCATTTTTTCTTATAATAGCTGTTTATATCTTGTTTTTATTGGCGTTTTTTGGGATATCCGTCAGTATTTCCTCCAGCTTTTTGGATTTGGTTCGCGGTAAGAAGGATGAACTGATGTCTGCTGCAACCTATGGTTTTAGACAGGGGCGCTATGGCAAATTCTTTGCTAATTCTTTGATGGTAGCAATTTTCATTTATCTATGGTCGCTTCTGTTTACTATTCCCGGTCTTATTAAAACCTACAGCTATGCTTTAAGTACCTATATTGTCAAAGATGACTTAGAACAAGGCAGGCCAATGAGCGCCACTTCAGCTATTACCAAAAGCCGTCAGCTGATGGATGGCCACAAGTGGGACCTTTTTGTTTTAGAGTTAAGCTTTTTAGGCTGGCAGATTTTAGCCTCTTTAACGCTGGGGATCGGTTATATTTGGCTAACTCCCTATATATCAGCTACCTATGCTGCTTTTTATGATGATTTGGTTCAGAATCAGCAGCCAGCCTAACCTAACCGTCAAGAGAGATAAAATGGGAACCTAGTTTTCGCTGAATGACTGACTTTGATGACCAAGTACGGTGCCACAGATATCAAACAGGAGTGAGGGAAAAGTAATTCTTCCTCACTCTCTAGTTCTTAGGCTATGACCCGCAAGCGTAATCAAAAAAGATATTTTAAGTAAAATAGTTAATTTAAAAGGCTTGAGACAGTTCTGTCCCAAGCCTTTTTGAGCATTAAAAAACAAAAATGACGGTAAGTCCGAAATCTTCGATTTCGATGACGCACCTCTGCCAAGATGACTAGAAGGGTGCGGTCGGCTGTTAAGACGACAAAGCCTTCAGACATCTACGGCTGGCGGTAAGTCCGAAATCTTCGATTTCGATGACGCCTCCCTGTCAAGGTGACTAGAAGGGTGCGGTAAAAGTTTTAACTTTTAAATCGATTCTAGCCTTTTTCAGGATGAAGTGGCTAGTGACATTTTAGTCGCTTTTTCGAAGCTTTAAAATGCCTACTAGGCCTTGCGGGGGTGGTACAACGAACTTTTTATCCTTGACAAAAGTTCTATCCCACTCCTAAACGTCTACGGCTGAAGGCAAGTCAGGAAGGGGAAAATCTCAAAAACTTTATTTCCCTCACTTCCACAGTCTTTGCTTTTTTGAAAAATTATTTTTTACCCCTTAAACGCTTGAAAGTCGCTTTTAGGCTGTCTGCGATATCGCTTCCCTGTTCTTTGAGATGTTCTAATCGTCTTTGGTTCATGACCTTTTGGACATTCTCATAAAGTTCATCCTGTATTTTTCCTGCCAGCTCAACTTCATGGGCAACAGCAAGGGCATCCCAGCGCATAATACTGGTTTTATAGGCAGATAAGTAAGTATCAAGAACAGCTTCGTCTTCTTCATGTGCCAGCAGTATCAAAGCTGTGTCACCATCCAGCAGTTTTGTTGTCACTTCTTCAATAAGATTATTATTTGAACTGTCTGCCATGCTGCCGCTGGCAGCTCCGGCCAGACTGCCAATGCCATAACCGATAATAACCCCGATAGGTCCGCTTAATATACCGACTAAACCGCCGACCAGACCGCCGATAGCTGCATAATCGCGGCTGGTGTCGTTAAAATCAATGGAATCTTTTAGAAGCACCTGATTAGCTTCTTTTTTGACGACAGCCAGCTGAGCAATTTGTGTCTTATCGTCAGGCCGTATATGTTTGAGTTCGGAGAAGGACTGATAGGCTTCGCTTTCTGTTTCAAAAATGGCCATAATAATATTTGACATCACTTTCCTCCTTCAATAAGATACAAAGGCCGTTAAGAAATCCGCAGGAAAATAGGGAAGGACAAGTGATGTACTGCATCGCGCTGAACTTCATCTTTTTCACTAGGATTTTAGGGCGTGTTCAATTCATCAAGATACAAAGCTCGTTTAAAAGAACAAAGCAAAAATAAGGAGACTGGACGAGGAGCAGCAAGGTTCTGGGGCAGGTATACTCACAGATCAGCCACACTCGTCATCTACTTGTGCTTCGTACATTGCGCTTTTTTGCCTAACTCCCAAACTATGCTCAATTTGGGTCAATCAAATCAGTCAGGTTTTATGCAAGTCTATTATATCATTTTCAAATTAATTTGAAAGCGTTTTTATATAGAAACCCTTTTGAAGATACGGGAACTGCTCTGCTTAAAAAGCAAAGCGGTCACTTAAAACTGCTTATCATGCTTTCTTTAATTTTGCGCCGTTCTTTTTTCCATAAACTGCGGGCATCGCCTTCGTAAGTGCGGTTGGTCAGGAAAATCGCTGCCTGCTGCCCACTGCGGTTTACCATAATAAAGGGCCCCGTGTACCCTGTATGGTCAAGCCAGTCACCTTCTAAATTCCAAGCAAGTGAGCGCGGTTTTTCCAGACTGCCGTAATTATGCCAAAGTTCAGCAGCAAAGTCATCTTGCAGGTAGTGTTCTAAAAAGATTTCTAAATCTATGAGCGTTGAAAAAAGTCCAGCTGAACCGGCGTGTCTGCCTAAGATTTTTGCTTTAGGATCGTGAACCTGCCCGTCGTTGACTCCTTTTTGCGTTGGAACAGCATTTTTCACGGGGCCAAAGCTTGTTTGTTTCATTTTAAAAGGGCTAAATACTTCTTTTTGAAAAATATGCGCCAAGGATTGGCTGTAAATCTTTTCAAGCATAAAGCCCAGCAGCAGGAAGTTGATGTCAGTATATTTGAATCTCTTATCAGCCGTCAGAGCAATACGGTTGACTGCTTCTTGCAGTTCCTGAGCTTTCATTTGGTTCCGGTTAGGGATATATGGGTCAATTCCGCTGGTATGAGTCAGAAGCTGTCGGATAGACAGAGAGGCATCATGAAAGTCCGGATAATAGGCCTGTAAAGCGTCATCCAATTTAAAGCTCCCTTTGTTCAGCAAAAAGATACAAACTGTGCCAGTACCGACGACCTTGGAGACCGAAGCTAAATCATAGATTAAGCCGGGCTTGACTGGCTTGGCTCCGTCAATTGTTCCGATATAGTATTCCTGCCAGGCTCCTTGTTGGTAAACTGCCAGACTGGCTCCATGATAGAGTCCGTCCTTGATTTGGCTGTTTATCGTTTTTAGAAATATTTCTGTCATTTGCTGAACCAAACTTCAATCTGACTGGGGTCAGAGACAACTAATAGTTTTTCTTTTTTATCGAGATAAACCGTTTGTCCTCGGTTTTCAAGCTGCTTTTTTAACTTAGCTAAATCATAGTCTGGCCTTACTGCGATTTCCAGATATTCTATGTCCCATGTTTTACTGGGATCGATATCCAAGTCAGCCCCCTTTGCTGCTGTAAAGGCTATCTTCAAAGGGAAAGACTCGAGGAGCTGATCATGGTAAAAGGCCTGCGAAAGACTGGGGTCAGCCACGTTTAAAATAAGCTGTTCAAAGTGAAAGGCTGTCAGTCCCTGAAAATCAGGATTTTTGTCCAAAAAAGCGGGAGGTGCGCTTTCCTTTAAATCTGCTAAAGAATCTTCAGCATGCAGCAGAAAAAGGTCTCCTTGCGGCGATAAAGCCTCGAAGGCATAACCGTTTTTGCCTTTATATATTTTGTTCGCAGCAGCACCGCCAGCCAATAAGTCAGCGATATCTGAAGCTTTTTCAGCTTTAATAACTATTTTGCCGAGCTTTTTTCTTCCTCTGACTGCACGGGTATCGGGAGCAGGTGATTCTTCAATAATCAAAGTTTGATCCTGCTTATTCCAGGCGGAAAAAAAAGCTACTGTATTTTCTTCGCCAAGCAGCCGCAAGCCCAGTGTCTGCTGGTAAAAGGCGATATTTTGGTCACGGTTGTCAACACGCAGGGCAATTGTCTTAAAAGTCATAGGGGTAGATAAAGTCATTCGGTTTTCTCACGCTCCTTTCTTTTAGTTTAGCCAATTTTAGCTTATTTGACAAGAAATTATCTGCTTTCAGAGAAAATTAAACATTTTTGGAGGTTATAGCCCATACAGTCTAAAAATTCGGAAAAGAGGAAAGCGGATGTGGGACATCGGCGCTTGCAAGTGTGGATGCTCTGTGAGCAGACACCGCCCCTCAAGCCTTTAATGGCTAAAGGGAGTACTTTTATTTTGCTATGAGCTTTTTAAACCTTTATATTTTAATGGAACTGAATACGGGCTAAGAGCTGTGCAAAAAAGGGTCTACACAACCCAGAGCTGACTGAAATATCAGCTAGACGTAGCCGTCGGAAAGCAGCCAAAAATCCTAGCCACCCAAAATCCTTGCTTGTACTATAAATAAGATGCAGCAGCCTAGCGTTATTGCTTTGCGGGGGCGAGGCATCGAACCTTACGGCCTGAGGCTTTGTCGTCTTAACAGCCGACCGCACCCTTCTAGTCATCTTGACAGGGGTGCGTCAGCGAAATCACAGATTTCGGACTTACCGCCATTTTTCTTTTGTGTTTTTTCGGTTTGAGTATCAAAAAAGGCTGAAGAAAAATCGTGCTATCGACCTTTCTTCAGTCCAGTTTTTAGTTATAAAGCAGTTTGTAGAGGGCAACAGCTGTGATTGCTGCTAAAATTGGGGCTATGACCGGCACCCAAGCGTACCACCACTTAGAATCACCTTTGTGCTCACCAAGAACTGATGTTGGCAGCAAAGCGTGCAGGATACGCGGTCCCAAGTCACGCGCAGGGTTGAGTCCGGGGCCTGTCGGTCCTCCAAGACTGGTTACCAGGGCCATAACCAAGAAACCGAGACCGATATGAGCAACAGCCAGACTTCCTGTTGTATAAGGAGCTACCTGATTAGCTGCTGCAGTTGCCTCATAGCCATAATCAGTCAGCTGCGAAATCAGCTCGGCACCAAAGTAATTTTTGGTCATTGCCATTGCCCCTAAGAAAAGGACAAAAGAACCGAAAAATTCATTGATGAAGCCGTTAATCCAAGCTGCTTTGCGTGTCTTTTCTGTTCCGCCGTCAACAGCTGAAATCGTTGAAAATGATCCCAAGATAGCATTAGGATTTTCAGTCTGCAGATAATAAGGGTGATGTGTGGCTACAACAACAGCCTGACCAGCCATTGCTCCGAGGAGCTGCGCCAAGATATAAGGGGCAACGTGCTCCCAAGGGAAGTAGTCAGAAAGAGCCAGTCCCAAAGTAAACGCAGGGTTAATGTGATTGCCTGATACATTGCCAAACATAAGCGCAGGGATCATAACCCCCATACCGTACCCGATAGCAATAGTCAGCCAGCCGCTGGCATGTCCTTTTGTTCCTTTTAATTCAACATTAGCAACAGCTCCGTTCCCAAGAATAATAAGAATTGCTGTGCCTAAAAATTCTGTGATATATTTCACAGTCCATGCAACATCCATTTTTTTTAATTTCCTCCAAAAAGTTATATTATTTAGACAAGTACCATTTTATCAAGTATAATAAACAATGTAAAGTTATTTGAGAGAAATAAAAACGTTTACTTGAAGGGATTCCCTATGAAATATAACCAGTATTCTTATTTGCCTGTTTCTGAGAAGCAGATGCTCTCAGAACTGAATAACTTAAATTTTAAACTTTCAAAACGAAATTCAGACAAGGATAATTTGGAAATCTTTATTCGTCATACCCTGTTTCATTACGACGATAAAGAGTATGCTCTGGCAAATCTGATTGCTGATTTTGAAACAGACCTGATGACTTTCTTTCGTTCAGATCTTGCTTTATCAGCTGAGATTTTTGACATGGTTGCTCTGCAGCTTCTGGGATTTACCCCCCATTTTGATTTTACGGATACTGCAGCTTTTGTCCGCGAGGTCGGTTTACCGGTCCGCTATCAGGGCGATCAGATCATTCCGTCTCTCTATCGCCTTTTGCTTTGCCGAATGAAAAAAGGAATGACTTTGCTTGATGATCTTATCAGTAAGGGACTGCTGCCTTTGAGTAACAGCTACCATTTTTTTAATGGGAAAAGTTTGGCGACTTTTGATACCTGCAGGCTTATCCGTGAAGTGGTCTATGTTGAAACGCCTTTAGATACTGACAAGGATGGGCAGCCGGACCTTGTTAAAGTCAATATTATTCGCCATCATACTACAGAAGCTCTTCCGACGATAATGACAGCCAGCCCTTACCATCAGGGGATAAATATTCCTGCTAATGACAGGAAGCTTCATAAAATGGAAGGCGAGCTTTCTGTCAAAACTGCCCAAAAAATAGCAGTAAAAGAGCCTAAATTTACAAAACTGCCTCTTTCTGACGAGCAGTTGCCACAAGGGGCAGCGGAAGAGACATTCAGCTATATTGACAGTTATGGGCTCAATGATTACTTTTTAGCCCGCGGCTTTGCTAACATCTATGTTTCGGGAATAGGGACTGCCGGTTCTGATGGTTTTATGACCAGCGGGGACTACAGACAGATTGAGAGTTTCAAGTCAGTAATTGATTGGTTGAACGGCAGAGCTGCAGCTTACTCCAGTCCCAGACGGGACAAAAAAGTTTTAGCTTCCTGGGCCAGCGGCTTAGTTGCAACAACTGGAAAATCTTACTTAGGAACTATGTCGACCGGCCTTGCAACGACTGGTGTTGCCGGTCTGAAAGTAATCATTGCCGAGTCCGGAATTTCTTCTTGGTATGACTATTATCGCGAGAACGGTTTGGTTTACAGCCCCGGCGGTTATCCGGGAGAAGATTTAGATGTGCTGACAGAATTGACTTATTCCCGGAATTTACTGCCCGGTGACTATTTACGCCATAACAGAAGCTACCAGCATCTGCTTGATGAGCAGTCGGCTTCTCTTAAACGTTCCAGCGGAGATTACAGTCAATTTTGGCACGACCGTAACTATCTGCCTCATGCCCGCAAAATAGACTGTACGGCTGTTTACACTCACGGCCTGCAGGACTGGAATGTTAAACCCCGTCAGGTTTATAATATCTACAAAGCGCTGCCGGATCATATTCAAAAACATCTTTTTCTGCATCAAGGCGAGCATGTCTATGTGCACAATTGGCAGTCGCTTGATTTCCGTGAGAGTATGAATACACTGTTATCGGAAAAAATGCTGGGTCAGCCTGACCATTTTAGCCTGCCAGCGGTTATCTGGCAGGACAACAGCACAGAGCAAACCTGGCAGAGTCTGAAAGATTTAGAGGCAGATTCGCAGGTCCGTCTGTCACTCGGAAAAGAACAACAGCAGGTTGACAACCACTATAATTCAGCAGATTTTGTCCGCTACGGAGCAGATTTTAATAGTTTTAAAGCTGATTTATTTGCTGGTAAGGCAAATCAGATTACGGTAGATTTTATACTGGAAGAAAGTATCTTTCTTAATGGTGAAATCAATTTGCATCTAACGCTCAAGTCAAACAGCAACAGAGGCCTTCTCTCTGCCCAGCTTCTGGATTACGGTCTGAAAAAACGCTTGGCAGACCAACCGCGTATTATAGAAGGGAATGCGATTGACAATGGGCAGAATTTCGCTCGAGAAGCTTTGCGTGAACTGCCTCTCCAAAAAACAGCTCACCGAGTCCTTACTAAAGGAGCCATCAATCTTCAAAACAGAGAAGATTTACTGATTGTTAAGGCAGTTGAACCAGATAAATGGATGACTGTTTCTTTCAAACTGCAGCCAAGTCTCTATAAACTTCTGAAGGGGGATACCTTGCGGCTGCTGCTTTATACTACGGATTTCGAACATACCGTCCGCGATAACAGCGCCTATACACTAACAGTCGATCTTAGTAAATCCTATTTGGAAATTCCTATTCTTCTGTCAGACAGTGTTGAATAAAAGCAGCTAATACCGATAGTTTCGGTATTAAACAGAAAAAGAGAATGGGGCAAAAATCAAGATTGCTGAAAAAGTCATCTCGATAAAATATCAACTAACTGACAGAAAATCAATAAAAACAAAATAAAAAACGAACGATATAAACTTAGTCCCGTTTGACTAGTATAAAACGTTCGTTTTTTTACTGGCTCGAGTTTTCTTTCGCAAATTTTTCCAGTGGCCTCGCAAAAATCCTGCCTCATTTTACTTTTTGAGACACATGAATTTGACGCAGTGATTGATTGGAAGTTCTCATCCCTTGTTACGCAGGGGATAGGGTCTCCCTAATCAACTGTGCGAAGGTGAAACGTCAAAATCGAAATCATCATTTTATGACAATTTACCGATTTTTGTTCCACTCTCGCACTCTTTTCTTGTTCTGTTGCTAAAAAATCGCATGTGTTCGAATCTGTTTTTTTATTTCCGACAGTCGTAACTGCGGATGCATTTTATAAGGCTTTAACGTTAACAACCAGCAGTTTATTGTTTGAAAAATGCTTCAATATCTGCCTGACTGATGCCAATCATTGGATCAATAGTCAGCAGATTGTCTTCGGTCAGCCTGTATTTAATGGAAGGACTTTCTTCGTTCTGGTCCAATGTGTCATCAGAGTTTGCGCGAAAATCCATTTCAGGAGTCTGCGATTCTGCAGGGGCTGTTTTCGTCACTCCATTTTCGGTCTTGCCTTTTAAGAAGCGTTCAGTCAAATAAGTCTTGCGTTTAGCGCCCGGAGTTTTAATAGCATCAGCAAAAGCGGTTATTTCTCCCAGCATAATCAGTTTGCTTTTAGAGCGGGTGATGGCCGTGTAAATCAAATTTCGCTGCAGAAGACGGCCGCTCTGCCGGGTTACAGGAAGGATAACGACCTGAAATTCACTGCCCTGTGATTTATGGATGCTCATTGCGTAAGCCAAAGTCAACTTATGCCACTCATTGCGGGGATAGGTGACTTCAGTTCCGTCAAAATTAATAGTTAGCTCATCTTGTTTAGATTCTGCATACTTAGCGGGGGTAAGGTCAACGATATAGCCGATATCACCGTTAAAGACATTGAGTTCAGCATCATTGAGCAAATGGAGTACTTTATCGTTTTTTCGAAATTTTGTCTCACTGAAAAGAAATTCAAGAGATTCCTTTAAAGGATTCAGAAGATCCTGCAGAAGTCTGTTGAGATTATTGATTCCTGCCAGTCCGCGATACATCGGTGCCAGGACTTGTATCTCTTCTTTAGCAATACCGCTTTTAATAGCTGAACTGACAATTTGACTGACCATATCCGGGATATGCTGAGCCTGAGCTTCAAAGTAGGAGCGATCAGCTTTTTTATATGTAAAATCAACCGGCAGTTCACCCTTTTTTATCTGGCTGGCTAAAGTAACGATTGTAGAAGTGTCGGACTGTCTGAAAATTTTAGTCAGGGCGATTTGGGGCAGGCTGTCAATTTTTAAAAGGTCGTTTAGCACTTGCCCGGGGCCGACAGAGGGGAGCTGGTCACTGTCTCCGACGATAATTACTTGTGTCTGAGAAGACAGTGCGCTGAAGAGCTGGTGGGCCAGCCAGGTATCTACCATTGAAAATTCATCAATGATGATTAAATCGCAGTCCAGATAATCATTAATTGTTTGGTAATCGCTGTCGCTGTTGAGCCCTAAGTGACGGTGGATAGTAGCGCTGGGCAGTCCGGTCAATTCATTTAGACGTCTGGCAGCCCGTCCTGTAGGGGCTGCCAAAACAATGGGGAGGGCATTTTTTTTACTGTCTTTGAGCTTCTTCAGACGCGTATAAGCTGCAATGATACCGTTGATAACAGTAGTTTTTCCGGTTCCCGGGCCGCCGGTAAGGATAAATACTTTGTTGTTTAGCGCCTGCGCAATGGCTTTTCTTTGTATACTGTCATAAGCAAGTTCTTCCTCTTTTTCTAAGTCGGTAATAGCTGCAGCAAGTTCAGTATCGGAAAACTGCTTATCCAAAGGATGTTCAAGGATTCGCTGGAGATGTGCTTTGATCCCAGCTTCTGCGGCAAAAAGGCTGTTATCAAAAATTTTAGTACCAATATGCTGCACCTTATCCTCAGCAATAAGGTGACTGAGCTCCTGAGCAATAGCTTCAGGATCAAGCTCGATCGGTCTCGCTTCTTCTAAAAGGTCAATAGCTTTTTCCAGCAATTCACGCGCTTCAACATAGGTATCTCCCTGCTTGACGGCTGTCTCGAACAGACAGTGGACAAGGGCAGCCCGCAGGCGCTGAGAGGAATTGCTTTCAATACCTAATTCGGCTGCCAGATTGTCTGCCATTTTAAAACCGATACCCTGAATATCTTCAACTAGCTGATAGGGATTGTTCTCAATGATATCTAATGTTTCAGTCTGATAGTGATCAAAAATGTGAAAAGCCAAACGGTTTCCAATGCCGTATTCTGCTAATTTGGCAAGAATTTGTTCAGTGCCGTAGTTAAGCTTTAAAGCAGCAATAAAATTATCTCTATTGGTTTTAGACAGTCCGCTGATAGTCTCTAATTTTTCAGGTTCCTGCAAAATTTTATCAATAGTGTGGTCGCCGTAGAGACGGATAATTTTTTCGGCCGTTTTCTTCCCGATCCCCTTGAAATGGTTGCTGGAAAAATATTTAACCAATCCGGAAGAAGAGGGTTTAGTCCGTTCATAACGGCTGACTTTGAGCTGTTCACCGTATTTGGGATGCTGAATCAGCTCTCCCCAAAAGGTATAATTTTCTCCCTCTATAACATCAGCAATAGTACCAGTAACAATGATTTCATAATCAGAAAAACTGCTGTCAGTATCTTCAATTTCCAAAAGCAGAATCTTGAAAAAGTTGCTGGCATTTTCAAAAATAATACGCTCAATACTGCCAGAAAAATAATACTCCATAAAAACCTCTTTAACACAAGATAAGGCCGTTAAAAATCCGTATGAAAAGGCGGTAAGTCCGAAATCTTTGATTTCGCAGACGCACCCCTGTCAGGACGACTAGAAGGGTGCGGTCGGCTGTTAAGACGACAAAGCCTTCAGACGTCTACGGCTGGCGGTAAGTCCGAAATCTTTGATTTCGCAGACGCACCCCTGCCAGGATGACTAGGGAGCGAGACAGAACCCCAGACCATAATGTTCGGTGTCTCGCCCCCGCAAAGCCTAGCAGACATTTTAAAGCTTTGAAAAAGCGGCTAAAATGACGCTAGGCTACTGCGTCTTGTACATAACACTGACAAAATTAAGGATTAGTTTTTAAATCATCCTTTAGATCTGTCTATGGGCTATCAATACGACAAAACTTTCAGACATCTACGGCTGGCGGTAAGTCCGAAATCAAAAATGTTGATACGGGACGGTTGGAAGGGGATAAGAATTCTGATTTTTGCTTCCTCAGGTTGAATGAAAAAAGCCGGAAAATGATGTTAATCCGGACTGTTAACTGATTATGCCGATATTGGTCAGCGGCCAGAAGCGGAATTTCACTTCACCGGCGATAGCGCTTTTAGCAAAGGTTCCGACCTCACGGCTGTCTTTAGAGACAATGCGGTCATCTCCCAACAGATAATACTGGCCTTCAGGAACCTGAACAGTGAAATCGGTTTGTCCGTCTGCATCAGTAGTGAAAGCCTCTGCTTGAGCAGCCAGTTCTTGAAACAAGACATTGTAAGAATAGGTGTTTTGAAGTTTGTCCTGAGCAAATTTTTCTTTATAATCATCCAAGTAGGCTTCGTCAACTTCTTTACCATTGATAGTCAAAACATCATTCGTATAAGAGACAGTGTCTCCCGGCATACCAATCACCCGTTTGACAACTTGTTTAGTCTCTCCCTCCTCTGTTTCATCAGCAACAACAATATCAAAACGCTGAATTTTGGCAGTTGTTACCATAATCAGCCGATCTCCCTCTGCTAAAGTAGGATCCATGGAGTGACCGTCAACTTCGACTGGAATAAAGATAAATAGTCGCAAAAGGACAATAACAGTGAGCAAAAGGGTAAAGGGACCCCATTCTTTGATAAATTTTTTCATATTCTTCCTTATTATGATTTTAATAATTGCTGTGCTTTTTGGGTGTTAGCAAAATGAAGTTTGGCAGTATGAGCCAGACCGGGCATTCCGTAAGCGGCCAGGATTTCACTAGCTGTTTTATCCGATTTTGGCCCTGCCCCGCTGGGTAAGGTGAAACCGATATCCTGCCCCAGTCTTGTCAAATTTTCTAAAAAGAGTTTACGGGCAATGATGGAACTGACTGCTACAGCCAGATATTTTGCTTCGGCTTTTTCTTCCAGAGTGACAGACTGACTGAAACGGTTAGCTTCTTTCTGCAGGTATTTCTGATAGTTTTTAGGGCTGGTGAATGCATCAATGATAATATTGTCAGGCCGTATTCCCTTTTGCAGCAGTAAAAAAATAGCCTGATTATGCAAGGCGACTTTCACAGAAACAGCGTTATGCCGTTTACCCTTGCCGACAGTTTCATTGTATTTTTGCGGCGTCAGCAGAAGAGACTGATGCAGAATATCCTTTTCCAAAAGCGGCGCTATCTGTAAAATTTTAGAATCCGTCAGCTGTTTTGAATCAGCTACACCCAGTTCTTTGAGAAATTGATGCTTCTCAGGTTCAACGAAACTAGCTACAACGGCCAAACCGCCAAAGTATGACCCATTTCCGACCTCATCGGAACCGATCAATGACAGTTTTCCGTCACTTTCCTTTTTTGATTTTAGAATGCCGCCAGAGGTCTGGAACCCTAATTTTTGGGCAAGGTCTTCAGCCTGACTCCCTTGAAAAACAACCTTACCTGACGTATAGATAAGAATAGTCACCTGGTCGAGCTTAGCGGCGAAAGTGACATAGGGATTGTGATTTGAAATTTGCTGCTTTATCAAGCGTTTCTGCAAAGCTGTTAAAGTTTGCTTATCAGGTTTTGCAACAACAGTACTCATGTCTAATATTCTATCATAAAAAGACAAAAGTTTTAAAAAAATTCTTCGCCTTATTGTAGAAGTGCTTCTATAGTGGTATAATAGCAGTGAAGGAAACGTTTTCGTTTTTTGGTTTTCGGATGTGAAAAAAAGGGGGGTGGTTTTTATGAAAAAGGTGCTTACAGTTATAGGAACTTTCCTAATTCTAATTGCAGCTGTCTTGTCTGTTTTTATGTCAGCTGTCCGCAGTGAGGAAACGACAACGAGCTCCAGCGAGCCTGCTTCAGAACAAGCGGTAACTGACAATTTGCCGGAGTTAGCTGTTTTAGCAAAACCAACCATCAATCAGCCTTTGGCTCGAGATACGTTTATCTCTGGGACTGGGGAGCCAGGAACAGTTATTAGACTGTACGTTTTTACTGCCGAAACTTATCAAAACTATGTCTCAATTAGTTCAAATTACCCTGCCACAGTTGCTGAAATGGTAGAGGTTGGAGAAGATGGCAAATGGCGTGTGGATTTAACTGGCAGGCTGTCCGATATAGACGGCAGTCCGTATACATTGACAGCAGGCCATGTTGTAGCCGTAACAGCTATGACATTGGGAAATGCAAATGTTGTGACTGGTATGTCAGAAGAAGTAGCAGTAACAGTTGCCTCTGCACAGGGTGTCCCTGCTGAAAAAGCAGAAACGAAAAAGCTTCCGAATACCTGTGTTTTGCCCGAATAATGTTTAAGGGAGAAAGAGGGAATGGATTCTGTAGGTGCAGAAACCCTATTCCTCTTTTTCCTTTCACTGGACTGATGCTGAATTATCCGACAGATACAGCTGGTTAAGCAGGCAGCAGCATCATGAACAGTAGGAGAAGTCTCTTCTTTCGTCTGCTGTGTTTTATTGTTATAACGATATAATAACCTACAATAAGAGTTTGGGGCTTTGTCCCAAGCTCTTAGAGTTTCTGTTCGCCTTGTGCTAAGCGGTAAAGCATTAATCGTCCTGGGACATTAGACCTATTCATTATCATTTCTGTTTTAACTGTTTCCAATACAGCAGTTTATTGCTATCTGTCAGTCAGACTTTCTGAATACGTATGAGGATTGATGTGTCTTCATTTTTTCGAGGAGGAAGAGCCATGAAAAAGAAAACTGGGATAACCATTCTGCTGCTTTTGCTGGTGTTTTTTGCCGCTGTAGGCGCCATATCTTTTTTTCGAACGGATAGCGGTCAAAGCTCAGTTCTTCCATCCAAGCAAAGCTCGGTCCCTTCTTCACAAAGCCGCTATACAGTCAGTCAGGAAGAAAAAAACTATCTAAAAGCGCGTTTCGCTGATCTTTGGGCGGTTAATCCTGAAACAGTTGCTTATATTTATGCTCCCGGAACAATGCTGGATGAACCTGTTGTTCAAACTGGAGACAATGAAACGTACCTGAACAAAACCTTCGATGGCGGCTATGAGCCATATATGGGAACTGTCTTTATGGATGAGGACAATTCCAAAGATTTTGATGACAGCCTTACATGGCTTTTTGGACATGCCAGAGGCTCTACAGTGGCTGACCACCGTATGTTTAATGATGTCAATTTTTATGACAGTCAGTCTTACTTTGATGAACACCCCTACTTAGTGGCAGAAACACCAAGCAGGAAGTATTACTATGAAGCTGCTTTTATGATTATTGTTCCGGAAACGACTGCCTTGTACCAGACTTCTTTTGACAGTCTGGCAGATTTTAAAAATCAGCTTGCTCAAGTTGCTCAGGAAGCGCATACCAAGAACGCAGAGTTATTAATTGATGAGAATGACAAATACCTTGTTTTATCAACCTGCCGTGAAGAAGATGAAACAATCCGCAGCAATCTTTACTGGCGGCAAATTCCTGATGACGAATTGTCTGATTTTTTAGCTAAAGAAGGGGACCGTTTGGTTTATCAGAAAACACGGTAAAAAAACTGCCTGAGACCTTTTTCTGCATAGGTGATGCGCCCGTTCTGCCTATAAACCGCGCTGCTGACAGAGACAGCAATCTCTATTTTACGAAAATCTTATTTTGCGGTATAATGCTAAATGAGAGGTATGAGAGTATGACAAGTAAGAATCGCTATAAATTTAATTTTGGGGACAAACCTCTGACTTTAACGACTGATAAAGATAATCTTTTTATGGAAGAAGTGGAGCGTGTTGCCAAAGAAAAATATGAGGCTATCAAGGAAAAACTGCCGCAGGCTGACAATGAGACAGTGGCTATTTTAATGGCGATCAATTCACTGTCCACACAGCTCAGCCGTGAGATTGAATTTGAAAAAACAGAAAAAGAACTTGTTGAACTGCGGACTAAAACAATTGTTGGGATTCAGGAAAGAGCGGGGCATTCCCAGAAAACTCACACAGGCGGAGAGAAGCAATGATTACTTTTCTGCTTTTGCTTATTTTAGCCTGGCATTTTTATATTGGCTATACACGCGGGATTATTTTACAAAGTTTTTATTTTGCTGGCAGCATTGCCGGTTTGGTCATTGCCAGCCGCTTTTATAAGGGACTGGCACAGCTTATCACGCTCTGGATCCCTTATTCAAATCCGAGTGAGGGCGCAGAGGTTGCGTTTTTTACAAAGGTTGACCTTTTTGATTTAAGCTATGTTTATTATGCCGGGCTGGCTTTTCTGCTGATTTTTGTGGCAGTCTATCTGCTTGTCCGTTTGCTTGGAATATTTCTTCATTTGGCAAAAATCGACCGCTTTGACAGTGTCCGTACTAATTGCGTAAGCGGTACTCTCTCAGTCCTTGTAACGCTGCTGTTTTTTAGCCAATTGCTGTCGGTGTTGGCCACAATTCCTATGGACTTTGTGCAGAATCTCCTGTCAGGCAGTCTTTTAGTCCGTTTGCTGGTCGGTCACTTCCCTATTGTTTCTGCCTTGATAGAACATTTTTGGGTAACTAATATGCTGAAGTAAGGCAGCCGCCTTACTTTTTTTCATTTTTTAGGTATAATAAACGATATGAATAACAAGATTTTAGAACAGCTGGAATTTGTAAAAGTCAAAAGCCTCTTTGCAGCTTACCTGCAGACTGAGCAGGGGGAGCAGGAGCTGGCTGCTTTGGTGCCGATGGCAGACGAAAAAAAAATTAGGCGTTCGTTTGCGGAAATTCTGGATGTTGAGCATATTTTTACAGAAGAACACTCTTTTGCTACAGGACAGCTTCAGGATATTTCAGCCAGTATGCAGCGCCTTGAAGCATCGGCTGACCTAAATATTTCAGAATTGCTTGGTATCAAGCAAGTTCTGCAGCTTACAGCTGAGCTTCAGCATTTTTATACGGATTTAGAAAATGTTACCTTAACTGAACTTCAGCGTTTATTTGAGGGTCTCAGAATTTTTCCTCAGCTGCAGGGAAGTCTGCAGGCTGTCAATGAGGCAGGGTTTATTGAAAATTTTGCCAGTCCTGAACTGGCTAAAATCCGCCGCCAGCTGAATCAGCGTGAAGAGCAGGTGCGTCAGCTCCTGCAGGACTTCCTGAAAAAGCAAGCTGACTTTTTATCTGAAAGGCTGATTGCCAGCCGTAATGGCCGCAGTGTCCTGCCAGTGAAAAATACCTATCGCCACCGTATTCCAGGGGTTGTCCACGATATATCAGCTTCGGGCAGCACTGTTTATATTGAACCGCGGGGTGCTGTTGATTTGCATGAGGAAATCAGTCGCCTGCAGGCGGATGAACGCTATGAACTGCAGAGAATCCTTCACGATTTATCCCAGCTGCTGCGGCCGCATGTAGATTCTTTGGCTAATAATGCCTGGATTATTGGGCATATAGATTTGGTTCGGGCCAAATATCTTTTTCTGCGTGACCGTCAAGGAACAGTGCCCGCTGTATCCAAAGATAAAACGGTTCAGCTTCTTGCAGCCCGCCACCCTCTGCTGGCTGATCCAGTAGCTAATGATTTGCATTTTGCTGATGGTCTGAAAGCCATTTTAATCACCGGTCCTAATACGGGCGGTAAGACGATTATGCTGAAAACTCTTGGCTTAGCCCAGCTTATGGCTCAGTCGGGACTCCCTATTCTGGCCGCCAAAGGCTCAAAAATTGCTGTTTTCCGCCAGATTTTTGCTGACATTGGTGATGAGCAATCCATTGAACAAAGCCTGTCAACATTCTCCAGCCACATGACTCAGATTGTTGCCATTTTAAGTAAAGCGGATGCTGACAGTCTTGTCCTCTTAGATGAACTGGGGGCAGGAACTGATCCGCAGGAAGGAGCCAGTTTAGCGATGGCTGTTTTAGAGCATCTGCGTTTACTGAATATCAAGACGATGGTAACTACCCATTACCCCGAACTAAAGGCCTACGGCATTGAAACCGATGATGTGGAAAATGCCAGCATGGAATTTGACCAAGACAGCCTTCGTCCGACTTACCGCTTTCTTCAGGGGGTTCCTGGGCGGTCAAATGCTTTTGAAATTGCCCGCCGTTTAGGCCTGTCTGACTCAATTGTTGCAGAGGCAGAGGGGCTGACGGACAGAGACAATGATGTTAACCAAATTATTGAGCGTCTGGAAAGTCAGACACTTGAAAGCCGCAAACGTTTAGAACGTATTGCCGAAGTTGAGGAAGAGAATAAAAAATTTAACCGGGCTGTCAAAAAACTTTATAATGAGTTTTCGCATGCGCGTGAACAAGAACTGCTTAAGGCTCGCAGACAGGCTCAGGAAATTGTAGACAAAGCTGTGACTGAAAGCGACGAAATCCTTAAGAATTTAAGGGAAAAAGCAGCATTGAAGCCTCATGAAATCATTGACGCTAAAGCTCAGCTGCAAAAATTAGCTCCGTCAGCAGACTTATCCCAAAATAAGGTGCTGAAAAAGGCTAAACAGTCCAGAACACCGCGCATTGGTGACGATATTACTATTTCAGCTTACGGTCAGCGCGGCACCTTGACCCAAAAGCTTAAAGACGGAAAATGGGAGGCGCAGGTTGGGCTGATTAAGATGACTGTTGGAGAGGATGAGTTCACTCTCGCTAAAACGCAGCAAGGCAAACAGCAGCACAAGAAAAAAGAGCTTAATGTTGTTAAAAAAGTAAACAAGATGAATGGTCCGAAAGCGCGTTTAGATCTGCGCGGGAAACGTTACGAAGAAGCGATGCAGGAATTGGATGCTTTCATTGATCAGGCTCTGCTCAATAATATGGCACAGGTTGATATTATTCATGGTATCGGAACGGGGGTCATCCGCCAAGGGGTCACCCAGTATCTGCGCCGGAATAAACATGTTAAAAGTTTTGGCTATGCTCCGCAAAATGCCGGGGGGAGCGGCTGTACTATCGTTCATTTAGTCTAAAAAACGTTTAGCGTGTATGCCAATTTTTGAAAATTAACAGCGTGAGAGCTATCTATGAAATTAAGTTTTAGTCAGCTTACATGTGCTAATTACACAGCTGCTGCCCGCTTTCGTTTACGATTTTGACAAAAAAGTCATCAGTAAAAGCAAAATGAAAGCAGCAAAAATCAATCCTGATTTTGCCGATGGAGAACTGCTGAGCAAGGCTGATGTCACTCCTTATGAAATAGAAGAGAATGAGAAAAAATCGGTAAATCGTCATAAAATGATGATTTCGATTTTGTTGTCCCACCTCCGTAAGGAGGGGCGCTATCCCTTGCGCGATAAGGGATAAGAACTTCCAATCAGCTGCTGAACGCTTCTAAGGTCACATGGGCAGATGTGAACAATGACTAGAAAGCAACTGGGGTCCATACTCCGGTCAGTTTGCCAAACGACTGGCTAATTTTAGCAGATGCTGCGTTTTTGCAGCAGAAATATGTACTAGTAGGAAAGCGAGCTGCTTCAGTCTACACTGCTGTCGGGGGAAGTGTTGACCAAGCTGCCTAATACTTAGGTTATTGAAGGGCCGCCTAATGATTGAAAGGAAGTACAATGATTGAAATGACTTATTTAGACAATGCTAAACATAAACGAACTGTCAGTTTTACAGATTAAGCAAATGTGTCCGTTTTCAGCAGGCGATTTGGGATTATTTTCACACTTTAAAAGTTCTATACAGGGGGACGGAATCTAAGATTTTCAGACCCTTATGGGGAATTTTACCAATTTTTCTTAAAACAAGATTTGAGTCAGTATGATAATATCTAAAAAAAAGGCAAAAAATTATGCTTCCTTTTATAATAGCATCACAGCGAGTATTTCGGGCAAACCGCATTATGTCTGGCTTCTCAACGCTATGAATACTTTTTTAACCAGACTGGTTTATCTCACCTACCCCTTGCTTTTATGCTTTATTTTTTTGAAACAAAAGCAAGTCCTGCTTCCTTTTATTTTTATCCCTGCCTTTAGTTTTACAGGTGTATCGCTGGTGCGCCACCTTATTAATCGGCCGCGCCCCTATGAACGTTGGGAAATAACACCTTTAATCACTAAAGAGAGGAAAGGCTGCTCTTTGCCCAGCCGGCATGTTTTTTCAGCAGTTATGATAAGTATGGCTGTCTTATGGTTCCATATTTGGCTGGGCCTGCTTTATCTTATCCTGTCGGTCCTGCTGGCTGTCTGCCGTGTGCTGGGAGGAGTGCACTATCCTAAAGATGTTCTTGCGGGTTATGCTTTGGGCTTACTCGGAGGTCTGCTTTTATTTCTGCAGCAATAGTTTCGCTTCAAATACCAGCAGATTTCAAAAAACGCTGCAGTATGCAGTGAGTTTTCTCCTCTGTCCCGCACATACTATAACTGCAAGCGGGATAAGCCAAGCAGCTGTTTTACTGAGGAATAAAAAAAGAAGATAAGCATGATTACATAGCAATTGCAATCGCGCCTGTCTTCTTTTTAACTGACTAAAATGGCTGATTTCAGTCTCATCTCAGGAATGGAGAAGTGCCTTCTGATGAGATACCGCTTTTTATACTATTGTAAGTAACTATGCAGAGGGAAACTTGGAAAGGCAGCGGTCTGCAGTTTTTCAGCGGTAACAAATCCTGGAGGAGCGGCAATAACACTTGGAATACGGTTAACAATTGTGGCGCATGTCAAAGCAACAGTATCGGGCTTAGACACTGAAAATTCTAAATCAGGCTGACCCGATATAAACCAGTCGCACATGTCACCGTCATCTTTACGGTAAACTTTGCCGATGCATTCTACTTCCAGTTCAATCCCCTGCTGTGTCTTTATTGAGGTGACTGCTGACATTCCGGTTGCCTGACCTGCCGGAATAGTACGTCCCAGTGTTTGAGAATAAACATCTTCGTCTAAAACGAAAGGAACATTTTTTTGCTGGATACTGCTGATGGTCCAGTTCATTTTGGTACAGATTGCTTCAGCAGCATTCCACATATAAGATGGCAGGCTTTCTGCAGCGGCAATTTCTTGCTCAAAGCGATTCAAATCATAACCTGCGCCATGAGCTTCTGCTAGTGCCAAACCATAATCTTCGACATTATAACTGACTTTTCCGCTGACTTTTTTTATCTTATTCATGCCGGCCATGGCCAAACAAGGCATATTAATCCAGTAAATATCCTGCATACCGGATCCGCTGATAGTTGCGTGATTCATTTTAGCCAGTTTATCTAAACGGTTAGTTTCTGAAGGCGAGGTTGTCCAAGGGTAAATTGCTTCTTCACATGTCGAAATGACATTGACACCGTGCCTTAGAGCTGTTTCATAAAACGTAAACATTTCAGGCATATAAGAGAAAATTGTGACAATAGCAATATCCGCATCACACTGTTCAAAAACAGCCTCAGCATCATCAGAGATAACGACCCCTGTCTGGTAACCTAAACCGGCAAACTCTCCTAAATCCTGCCCGACCAGTTGGGGATTAGTATCGATAGCACCAACAATTTCAACATCATGTTCTTTTAAATAATGGCAGATAACTTTAGCCATTTTTCCACAGCCAAATTGCACTGCACGAATTTTTTCACTTCTCATAACTACCTCCTTAGTTAAGATACAAAGCCCGTTAAAGGAGCAAAGCAAAAATAGGAGACTGAGCGAAGAGCCGCAAGGCTCTAGGACAGGCTATCTTTTTTGCACAGCTCTTAGGGCGTGTTCAGTTCCAATAAGCTACAAAGCCCGTTAAAAGAGCAAAGCAAAAATGACGGTAAGCCAGAAATCTCTGATTTCGTTGGCGCACCTCTGCCAAGACGGCTACGGTGCGAGATAGAACCCAGATCATAACGTTCGATGTCATGCTACCGCAAAAGCCTGACAGACATTTAAAGCTTTGAAAAAGCGACTAAAAGGACCCTAGGCTGCTGCGTCTTGTTTATCGTACAAGCAATGATTGGGGAGGATAGAATTTTTGTCTGTCTTCAGTCATCTGCGGCTGGCCAAGCCTTGTGACAGAACTTCAAATTATAGATTCCCTCACTCTCACAGCGTATAGCCCTGCCTTAAGTTTGCAAATAGACGCTTTGGGAGAAATAGAGGACAGAAAGTAACAGACGATTTTGGAATCATCTGTTGGTGCAGGCGATTTCAAAACTTCAGGAAATGGCCTGTCCGCTGAAGGGACTGCTATCCGCAGCTCAGTTTTTGTCTGCGTTTTTTTCTTACTTATATTATAATGTCTATAGTAGCTAGAGAGTCAAGAGTAAAAATGGAATGCAAGCATACAAATGTTAGGAAGCATTATTTAACTTCTCTTGATTTTACTAACCTCGGCTGGATATGAGGCCCATGCCTTTTGAAACACAGGGAGGAGGGGGAACAGTGAGAACGCTTTTACGAATCGGAGAATTTTCAAGGATTAATCGTATTTCTATTCAGACTTTACGTTTTTATGATCAAATTGATTTATTAACACCTTTTTATGTTGATCCCATGACTAAATACCGCTATTATCACATTAATCAGTCCCCCTTGGTCGATGCGATTCAGCATTTGCAGCAGCTGAATTTTTCTTTAAAAGAGATCAAACTTATCCTTTCTCGGGAAGATTTTTCCATGCTTAATCAGCTGATTGAAAACCACAGGCAAGAGCTGCAGGAAAAAGAATTGATGCTGCACAGACAGCAGTATGCTTTAGATGAATTTCAAGCCTCTCTGCGTGTTTATGAAAACCACTTGCCGCACAAAGGATTGGATATTGTCAAACTGCCCGAAAGACGGATTCTTTCCTATCCTGTAACTGACAATATCTATCAGATGTCCGCGGAAGAATATGAAATGCAGCTGCGGCTTTTTAAAAAGAAACTGCAGCCTCACACTGCCCTTTTTCAGCATTTTGGCCGTGTTGGCTCAATCATGTCCAAACAACATTTTTTGGCAGGCTACTGGTATTCTAAAAAAATGTTTGTTCTGGCTCAAGAAAAACTTGACTTCCCTTTTACTGAGGCCGATTATCTTCCTCGGTCGCTTTATGCTGTGACTTATTGTGATTCTTTTCAAGAAGAGCTGGCTGTGCTGCCGGCTTTTTTAAAAGCCGTTCAAGAAACTGATTATCATATTTGCGGCGATTATATCTGCCAAGTCATTTATGAACATCCTAAGCTTAAAGATACTCAGAGAAAAATGTTTATTCGTATGCAGGTACCGATTGCACACAAGCGGGATTTGCAGTTTTATGAATAGACAGAGTTTTCTGCCGGTTTATTGGCTTTCCGTAGCAAATATTTGGCAAATAGCAATTTTTACCGTACAATAAGCTCATAAACTAAAAGAAACGAGGAAATAGAATGACACAGGTTGTTACAGATAAAACATTTACAGCCGAAACAGAGCAAGGGCTTGTTTTGGTCGATTTTTGGGCTACATGGTGCGGGCCTTGTTTGATGCAGGCTCCGATTTTAGAACAGCTTTCAGAAGAAATGGATGAGGATGAACTTAAAATTGTGAAACTTGATGTGGATGAAAATCCCCAAACAGCACAGCAATTTGGTATCATGTCTATTCCCACCCTGCTCTTTAAAAAAGACGGTGAAGTTGTTAAGCAAGTTGCAGGCGTTCACACTAAAGAACAAATCAAAGAAATTGTTGCTGAGCTCAGCTAAAACGCTGCTGCCATGAATTGAGAAACCTAAAGAACCAGTGCTGAGGAACAGACACTGGTTCTTTTTTAGGAAAACGTTAAGTGAGCTTTTTTCATCAGCCGGTAAAACGGTTTGGAACAAGGTCTATTAAAGTCCCAAAACCATTTATTACTCTGCCATTTGCCGTGAACTCTTAACAGTCTTTCGCGATGTACTCACACGATGATAAGAGCAGCTTAAGCAAGGAAGCTGTTAGCTTTCTTTAATCCTTCATATATTCTGCCAGCATTTTCTGCTGCGGTGCTGCGAAGGGGTAGCTGGCAAAATGAGCTGCAGAAACCCAGCGGAGTGTTTCATTCTCTGACAAATCAGCCGCCGGCAGCAGCCCTTCGACCAGTTCAATCTGCCATTTTTGATGACTGAAAGTATGTTTAATTAGGGCAAAGGTTTTGTCAGACCAGAGAGGTTTAAGCTGATAATTTTCTTCAAAGGCACTTTTTTGTGACAGGGTCTCAAGCAAGTTATCGGCGGGATCTTCAAGTAAGTTTAACTGCTGAGCGATGAAAGAGGTTTCAATCAGCGGAAAAGACCAAAATCCTTCAAGCAGGCGGCTGTCCTTGTTTTTTTCTAACAGATAATCGCCGTTTTCATTTCTGATGATAAAAGCTTGGACCTGCACAGGACGCGGTTTTTTCTTAGGGCGTTTAATGGGATATTTAGCCATTGTGCCATGCAGATAAGCAGCGCTGAAGAATCGGACAGGGCTTTCTTCCGGTCTGGGATTTTTAGCCGATTCAATATCGCTTCCTAAATCCATCAAAGCTTGATTAAAATCTCCGGGGCGGTTCGGATCGATTAAGACTTCCATCAAAGCCTGAAAGATTTTCCGGTTTTTAGCTTCGCCAATATCATAATCAACCTCAAAAAGACGGGCCAGAACCCGCATGACATTTCCGTCAACAGCCGGTTCAGGCAAATCGAAGGCGATACTGGCGATAGCACCGGCAGTATAAGGTCCTATCCCCTTAAGCCCAACGATTTTTTCATAGCTTGCTGGAAATTCTCCCTGAAAATCAGAGACAATCTGCTGCGCAGCCTTCTGCATGTTTCGGACGCGTGAATAGTATCCCAAGCCTTCCCAGGCCTTAAGCAGTTTTTCTTCATCGGCAGCTGCTAAGTCAGCAACAGTAGGGAAGCAATCAAGAAATTTCTCGTAATAAGGGATGACAGTCTGAACTTGAGTTTGCTGCAGCATAATTTCAGAAATCCATATTTTATAAGGATTTTTGGTCCGCCGCCATGGGAGATCGCGTTTTTCTTGATCGTACCAACTGAGCAGGGTCCGCCGAAAAGAAGCAATCTTCTCTTCGTCCCACATAACAATTCCGTATTCTTTTAAGTTTGTCATATTATTATTGTAGCAGACCGCTAAATTTTTTCAAAACAGATAAAATTTCAGCAAAAAGCTTGACAGAAGAAAACGCTTACAGTATAATAAAGGTGTAAAGAAATAAGGCTCAATTATTAGAGGAGGTAAGAGTCAAAACAGACAGTCAATGACGCTTAAAGTTTTTCAAATAGGTAGGCAATACTATTTATACAGAGGGAGCGGTGTTTATGTTATGTCTGAATATAGGCCGCTATAAGAACGGCGATTGAGTTGTAATGACTTCATTTTATCACTGAAGTTCAAGATTTTTAAGTTTGTCGGAGGTGGTTTTATGCTAAAGATAAATATTAAAAGGTATAAGAACGGAGATTAAGCGGCAGCGCAGAATTATCGGCGCTGAGAAGTTTGGGTATTTTTAGAATTGTTCGTTTTGGAGGGCTGCTTATGAATGTAGCTAGGTATAAAAACGGTGATATTGCTTGAATTACTAATAAAGAATTGAGCCTTATTAACAAGCAGGCAGATGCCCTGCAGATTGGTATGAGGTGAGATGATGCTTAAGCTAAATACAGGCCGCTATAAAAACGGCGATACTACTCCCTAAACCGTAACATTACTCATCACATTAGGGAAAAAGGCTGGGCAGAGACTTAGCAGATAGAAAATAAAATTTTAAGGTGAAGCTGGAACAAATGTTCCAGCTTTTTTTGCGACTATATTTACAGGGCACAGTTGTCCAGCAAACTCCAACATGCTGATAAATCAGCTTTCACGGCTCTATTCCCAATTTTTTGCTTTTATATTAATGCCCTGTCAAGATTATTACAGGCTAAGAGACCTCTGGGATCGGCTTTCATCAGGCAGCGTGTCTAAAACATAAATGGTATTGTTAAAATTTGTTGGGGCTGCTGTTGCCTCAGATTGCTATCAAAAAATTTTGTTAAAAATTCTAAAAAAAATCAAATATCTTCAGCTGCTAAAATGAGCAGCTTTATTTTTTATAAAACAGAAACTTTTGCACTAAGACAAAAATAAAAGTGTCAGTATATTTGCCTAATATAAGGGGAGGAAGCAGCTGGTGGAAAAGGAAAGCAAAACTGAGATTTGTTGTATTTTACAAAGATTACAAAATTGTTAATTGTTTTACATTTTAATGATAAATTAATTACAAATTTTATTACCCTTATGTTATAATTAACACGGGGAGATAAGGATTATAGGTATGTTAAGTAAAGAGAGAAAAAGCTTAAAAAAGCTTAAAAAAATTGAACTTCTGGAAATTATGTTGGCACAGAGCGAGGAAATCGAGCAGCTAAAAGAAAAGCTTGCCTCGGCGGAAAAAAGACTGGCAGATAAAGAACTGACGATCAAAGAGTCAGGTTCTATAGCTGAAGCTTCGCTCAAGCTGACGGATATTTTTATTGAGGCGCAAAAATCGGCAGACTTGTATTTAGAAAATATAAAAGCAAGATTAGGAGAAGGAAATGGAAGATCCGACGAAAGATAAAATTCAAGAAACTCCTGTTTTGCCTGAAAAATCCGAGATTGCAGCTGCCTATAAAGAACTCAGCTACCGCAGAAAATTTTTAGAGACCCTGAGAAGCACTGCTTTTATGCTGACAGTCGTTGCGGCTGTTGCGGTTTTGATAGCTGTGCTTTTTCTGCCGATTTTGCGAATCTATGGGAAATCTATGAAAGGAACGCTTGACAGCGGCGATCTGGTCGTTTCAGTTAAAAGCAACCACTTTGAAACAGGAGATGTTGTTGCCTTTTATTATAACAATAATATTTTGGTTAAACGGGTTATTGCTGAATCAGGCGATTGGGTTGATATGGATAAAAAAGGCAATGTCTATGTCAACCAAAAAAAGATTGCAGAACCTTATCTGAAAGAGAAAGCTTACGGCGAAACGGATATCAGCTTTCCTTATCAAGTTCCTGACGGCCGTATATTTGTAATGGGGGATAACCGCAAGGTATCTATTGATTCCCGCAACAGTTCAGTGGGAACAGTTGCCTCGGAGCAAATTGTCGGCAAGCTGATTTTCAAAATCTGGCCGCTGCCGGAATTGGGATTGATACAATAATTTAGTAAAGAAAGAGAAGATGAGCAATGAGACAATGGTTTAATCTTAAAAATCTGCGATTGCTTAAATCCAGGTATAAGAAATTAGTTGTTGCAGTTGCAATAGTTGTCGTTTTTATAACTACTTATGCCCTGATTTTACCAGCTATTACACTGGATCAAAACACTGCAGGGCAGCAGGCTGGCATAGAGGTAGCTGAGCCTGCTTCTTCAGAAGAAACGGAGGCTGAACCAGAAGCAGAAGATGGTACACAAACTGAAACGGACAATTCTGAACAAGATAAAGCTGAAGAAGAAACAGAGCTGATCAGCCAGCCGACAAGCTTACAATACAGCGGTGATGATTATGAAATCGCTGTTGATATTGATGCGGCTGCCAAGCTTCCTGTGGGCGCCGAACTTAAAGTTAAAGAAATCGACGAGAAATCAGACAGCTATGCCAGCCATTACGAGCAGACAAAGAAAGCTTTAGATGGCGATGAGTTGTCCTATGCCAGATTCTTTGATATATCGTTTGTTTATAAAGGCGAGGAAGTCGAGCCGGCAGCAACTGTTCAGGTGCATATCAAATATCCTCAGGGAATAAAGAAAGAGAAGAACAGTGAACTTTTGGCTCTGCATTTCCCTGATAATAGCAGCCAGTCAGATCTTATTGAGGTTCAGTCAACTGAAAAAGAAGGGAAAGTTTCGGAAGTCAGTTTTGCTGCAGACAGTTTCTCTGTTTACGGTGTCGTGCAGCGCGGCATTACTATTGAAGGGATCAATTACTACACCGTTCGGTTTGTCTATACAGATAATGACGGGCAGGAACAGGAAATATCAACCCTGATTGATGTCAAAGAAGGTGCCACAATTGGTTCTCTGCCCGAAGATCCTTTTAAATCAGGTTATCGTTTCGATCATTGGGAAAACAAGGAGACCGGCGAAACCGTTACAGCGGACACGCCGGTTACAGATGATATGACGGTTGAGGCTGTCTTTACAGATATCTCAATCTATACTGTGACTGTCAATTATTTTTACCATAATAACAGTGCCAATCGGGATGTGACTTTTGATTCTGAAATTTACCAGATTGAAGACAATGACACGCCCTACCGCATTACGCCCCCTGCTTCGACGGAAGTCAGCAAAGGCGAAGATACCAGTCTACCTGCAGATGCTATTTACTACCCCGAACAGTCCTTGATTGAACTTAAAGAGGAAGATTTAGCCGCTAAGGATGCTGCTGACGGCAAAGAAGATCAGAAGATAACCATTAATGTTGAGTATGTGCCTTACACAGCAGAGTATGATTATGTCTACATGCTGAAGGATCTTGACGGAGAAGGTTACTCTGAAATTGAAACGGTTCATGCTTACGGTGTTCTCGGTTCAACGGTAAGACCGCAGGTCCTGTCGTACGACTATGCCAATTTTGAAAAGACAGAGTCGGTTGAGATTACAGAGGCTAAAGGGCAGAAGCTCTATGTTTACTATACTCGAAAGAACTACACGCTTTCCTATGATACCAATGGCGGGTCTTATATAGCGCCGCAAACTGGCCTCTACCAGAGCAAGCAACCTCTGACAGAGACAGTTCCTACTAAGACAGGCTATGACTTTGTCGGCTGGCATGAAAAGGCTGATTTGTCTGATGAGGCTAAAACCAGCGGGTCGGTGACTTTAGACAGTGATAAGACCCTTTATGCTGAATGGAAAGGCAAGACGGTTGATTATACCATTGTCTACTATAAGGAACAGTATGATAATAGCAGCGGAACGACCTCTTTTGTCTACGACAGCGCTAAAAGTGCGCAGGGACAGGTCGGTACAACAGTTTCAGCTGCTGATGCTCCGGTAATCAGTACAGATACTACCGGCTATGAAAAAGACACAGCTCAAAATACCGCTTCTAAGGCAGAAATAGCAGCAGACGGCAGCACAATTCTAAAAGTTTATTATAAACTAAAACGCTATACCTTTATTTTTGATATTAATAATTTTTATGGCCGTATTGCTAAAAACGGTGGCACTTACACTGGTTCGAACTATCGCATAAGCGATGTTGTTTTAGGACAGGATGTCTCCAGCGTCTGGCCGTCTGGAACCAATGAAGTCTATGATGTTGATAATTATTCTCAATTTATAGGCTGGACAAATCCAAGCAATGGGAATATTTTGTTTACAACCAGACGGTTTGAAGTGACCCCGGATATGATACTAGGAGCAAATGCCAGTAATCAAAAAACCTATACAGCTAACTGGCGCCAGGGTCTGGTTACCTACAATGTTGAGTACTATCTGCAGTCAGCGGACGATCCGTCTGTCTATGTGAAATCTGAAACATACAGTCAAACTTTTGCTAGTACGGCAGGGTCAACACTTAGCCCTAAAGAAATCAATGGGTTCACCTACAGAAACGGGACGCCGAACGGCTATTCAGGAACAAGTGTTAATAATTATGGTGGTACCTATCGCTTCTATTACAATAGAGACAGCTTTGAGATTGATTATTATTATGGCAGCAACAAGATAGAGACTAAATCCAACATTCTTTTTGATGCCAATATTAATACCCAAACCTACAATTTCACACCGGAGCGGCCGGCTGATGTGGATGAGGATTATACTTGGGGCGGCTGGTATGCTGATGCCGGTCTGACAACCCCTTATGATTTTACTACCATGCCGGCTAATAATGTGGTTCTCTATGCGAAATGGCAGGCACCGAACTTTACGGTAGATTTTGATGTTAACGGCGGAGACAGCCAGGCGCCTGCAGCTCAGACTGTTGAAAAATATAAGGAAGCCAGCTTCCCGGACAGTCCGACCAGAAAATATTATGATTTTGCCGGCTGGTATACAGAACCTAATGGCGGTGAACTTTATGACTGGTCTAAACCGGTTACTGAGGATACGACTCTCTATGCTCACTGGCAGTTGAAACCCCTGACCTATACCGTCCGCTATTTAGAAGCGGGGACTAATAATCCGGTAGCTGCGGAAAAAACGGAGACCAGCCCGGCTTTTGCTCACGGTCAGACAATTTCGGAATCAGCACTTGGGATTACCGGCTACAGACCGGATGATACCAGCAAAACGATCAATCTGGATTATGAGAACAATATCATTACCTTCTATTACTCGCCTAAGCTAGCAGATGTGACCTATACGATTAAGTATGTCCTTGCGGATAATGAAGCTATTGAAGTGGCACCGACTGTGACTAAAACAGTTGATGGCAGCACTATCCGTGCTAAAGAATCTGCGGTGGCAGTTGATAAAGATCATATGGCTTCGCAGGCTGGAGTAACCGAGGATATGCTGTCGGCAGACTACTACCCGCTGGAAAATGTCGAAAGTTTGGTATTGTCTTCGCAGGCTGATCATAATGTGATTGTCTTTAGGTACCGTAATTATGATACCGCTCAGATTAAGGTTAATTATCTGGATATGGATGGCAATCCGATTCCGGGTCAGGACTCCTTAACGGTTTTGAAGAAGAAGCCGGGGACATATACGGTCAATCGTAAAGCCATCGAGGGCTACACCTTTGAAGAATCGATAGACAGCAATGATGACAAAAATAAGGTTATTTACCGGATTGATAAAGGGGAAACAATCACCATTGACCTTTACTATAAGAAAAATATAACGGTTGCTGCCCAAAACAAGGAAAAAATCTATGATGGCAAGCCTCTGACCAGCTCAGGTCTTTCAGATCTTGTGGCTAATGACAGCGATATGCTGGCTGAGGGAGACAGCTTGGACAGTGTGGCTTACAGCGGCAGTCAGACAGATGCCGGAGTCAGCCAGGTGATGCCTAAAGACCTTGTCATTAAAGACAGTGACGGCAAGGAACGCAATTACTATTATCATATTGATTACACTCCTGGTGTTTTGACTGTTCATAAGCAGCCGGTGACGGTAATCATCAATGGTCAGACGAAGGAAAAAGTGTATGACGGTCAGGAAGCAAGTGTCACCTATGATGATGTTGAGATTGTTGACAGCAGTAAGCTTTATACTGAGTCAGATTTCAGCTTTACCGGTCCGGAAGCTGACCAAAAAATAAAGGCAACTGATGTAGGCACTTACAATCTTAATTTGGAGAATAAGTTCGTCAATGAAAATCCTAATTTTGAAGTGACCTTCCAAGTATCCAACGGTCAGCTGGTCATTAAACCGCGCGAATTAACGCTGGTTTCAGCTTCAGCTGAAAAAGCTTATGATGGCTCAAGTCTGACAGACGGAACTGTGACAGTTAACGTTCCGGATGGTGCTGATTACAGCGGCTTTGTTGACGGAGAAGGAGCCAAGTACACAGTGACTGGCAGCCAGACTGATCCAGGTAAATCAGAGAATAGCTTTAGCTATACGCTGGATGCTGATACCAAGTCGCAGAACTATGAGATTACCGTCGAATTCGGTAGTCTGACTGTTTTGCCAACTCTCAATGTACAGAAAACCAATAAGGGCTGGGAAGCTTTATCCGGCGGTAAATTCCAAATCAGTAAATGGGATGGCAACAAATGGGCTGCAGTGACTGATTTTAGTGAGATTACTATCGACAGTAAGGACGGTGCTAATCTTCCGGGTCTGACAGCCGGCCGTTATAAACTTAAAGAAACGGCAGCGCCGGATGGCTATATTGTACTGGGTGATGATGTTTACTTTACTGTGACTGAAGTAGCTGCTGAGGACGGACTCTCATCTGCCTATACCATTGAGCTGACTAATGAGAACGGCGATGCTGCAGCGGTTCCTAATGCCAGACTGCAGTCGGGAGCCGGCCAGTACAGCCAGCGGCTGCAGATTGCCAATGAACCCGGTAAAGCTCTGCCGCAGACCGGCGGCACGGGCATTAACGGTTACCTTGTCGTTGGCCTGGCTTTAATGGCTTCAGCTCTTCTGGGAGCTGCTCTTATCAAAAGAAAGCACAGGAGGGGGTCGTTTTATGGCTGATACCTCTTGAGCAAACGATTCATTCTAAAAAAGTAAGTGAGGCTGAGAGCAGGTCCCTGTTTTAAGGACTGTCTAGCTGGATAACAATAGTATTATTTTTAAAAAAGAAGGGTTATTATGAAAAACATAAGAAAAATTGTAACACTGTTCTTAGCAGCTTTAACCACTGTTTTAGCTGCAGGTTTGGTGTCTGCTGATGATACAGCAGGTTCGATCACGGTAAGCAATGCTTCGGCAGGGCAGGAGTATTCGGTTTACAAACTGTTTGACGCGACATACAGTGCTGACGGGATTTCATACAAGGTGCCAAGCGGCAAGACCTTTACCGGCAATGAATGGTTTGATGTCGACAGCTCAGGCAATGTCTTGGCCAAAGAAGGCGCAGATGTTTCTACAGAGGCATTCAGAACATGGGCAGAAAGTTTCGGCACTCAGGTCGGCGACAAGGTGACAGCAGAAAATAACACAGTTGTCTTTAATAATCTGCCATTTGGTTACTATTTTGTGAAATCTTCTCTTGGGGCAACACTGACCGTGGACAGTACCAATCCTGATGCGACAGTGATTGATAAAAATGAAACCAAGCCTAACATTCCCGATCCAAGCGAGGGCGGTGGTAAGAAAATTGTGGTTGATGGAAACACCGTTTCAGAAACAACTGCTAAAATCGGTGACACCGTTGACTTCCAAATCAAATATATAGCCACTAACCACGTGACGGCTGATGGTAAAACCGAACAGATCACTAAATATACTATTAAAGATACGCCAGCAGCTTTAAATATCAACGAATCTTCTGTTAAAGTAACAGTAGGCGGGACTGATGTGACTACAGCTGCTGCAGTTTCAAAATCAGCATCCGGCGAACTGACTGTTACTGTGCCATGGGTAAACGGCAGTACTAGCATTTACAACTCACCGACAGACGTTATTGTCACTTACAGTGCTGTTGTGACCAAAGACGCGCAAGGGGGAACGGCTACCAACAAGGCGGCGATTTCCTACGACACTGCAACTACTCCTGACAATCCTGTTGACCCAAGCGATCCAGGTGATAATGAAACAACAGTCAAAACTTACAAATTTAATCTGGTGAAAACTGACGGAACTAAAAATCTGACAGGTGCTCAGTTTAAGCTCTATACAGCAGCCAACGGCGGTGAAGAAATCCAAGTTGTCAAAGACGGTGACAGCTACCGTGTTGCCGAAGCCGGTGAAACAGGTGTGGCTATCGAAGCAGGTCAAGTAGATGTTAAAGGTCTCAAAGGCGATACAACCTATTACCTTGAAGAAATTAAAGCGCCGGACGGCTACAACCTTTTAACAGAACGTCAGGCAGTCACTTTTGCCTCTGCTGATATTGCAAAAGTGGAGGTTGTCAACAAAGCCGGTGCGGAACTGCCATCAACAGGTTCTATCGGTACCACTCTCTTCTATCTCTTTGGTTCTCTTTTGGTGATTGGTGCTCTTGTCTTTATGATTGCTAAAAGAAGAATGAAAAATCAAGCTTAAAGCCGTTTTAAAGTATTGTTAAGCCTATAAAAAAGAAATCTCCGGAAGGAGCGGCAGCTTTTTCCGGAGATGACTCTTTTATAAGAACGGTGCTTTTTGCTGTGATTTTTAAGAACTTTTCTATCTTGTTTGAATTGAACACGGCCTAAACGCTGTGAGAAAAAGGAATATGTACGACCTACTGAAGACTTAAGTTTTAGCCAGCCGTAGCTGACTGAAGGCTTTGTCGTCTTGGCAACCGACCGCACTCTTCTAGTCATCTTGGCAGAGGTGCGCCAACGAAATCAAAGATTTCTGGCTTACCGTCTATTTTCTCTTTGCGTTCTTCACGGCCTTTGTATCTTGGTGAAACTGAACACGGCCTAAGAGCTGTGCAAAAAAGAGAGGCAGTCGTAGGAAGCCTTAGGCTGACGTACGAATGTGGCTGCTCCGTGAGTACAGCCTGTCCTAGAGCTCAGTGGCTCTTCGTCCAGTCTCCTATTTTTGCTTTGCTCTTTAAACGGCCTTTGTATCTTGGTGAAACTGAACACGGCCTAAGAGCTGTGCAAAAAAGAGAGGCAGTCGTAGGAAGCCTTAGGCTGACGTACGAATGTGGTTGCTCCGTGAGTACAGCCTGTCCTAGAGCTCAGTGGCTCTTCGTCCAGTCTCCTATTTTTGCTTTGCTCTTTAAACGGCCTTTGTATCTTGGTGAAAGGGGTTTGTCGTCTTGCTGGATTGGCTAAAGAAGCATATTACAGCTATAAGTTTGACAGGGGTTTTTCTTGTTGGCCTGGGTCTTTTGGCTTATCCGACTGTCAGTGATTATTGGAACTCTTTTCATCAGTCTGAGGCCATTATGGATTACGCTAAAAGTGTGTCGGACATGGATTCTGAAGCTTACGATGAGATACTGGCTAGCGCTGAAGCCTACAATGCTCAAAATAAGATGAATTGGAATTTTTCCGAAGAAGACCGAAAGCAGTATGAAAAAGAGCTCAACTTCAATGATAGCGGAATTATGGGCTACATCAATATCCCCAAAATTGATATTAAACTGTCTATTTTTCATGGGACAGATGAATCGGTTTTACAGACTTCGATAGGGCATCTTGAGGGGACTTCGCTGCCGATTGGAGGGACGGGAACCCACAGTGTGCTCTCCGGTCACCGCGGCTTGCCTTCTGCCCGGTTGTTTTCAGATTTGGATAAACTGCGTGAAGGCGATGTTTTTACCCTGCATATTCTGGATGAAACGCTGACATATGAAGTCGACCAAATTCGTGTTGTTGAACCAACTGACTTGTCGCAGCTGCAGATTGACCCTGATAAAGATTACTGTACCTTGGTGACCTGTACTCCTTATGGGATCAATACCCATCGTTTATTAGTAAGAGGCCACCGTATTGATAATCTTGATGGGAATGCCAATGTGATTGCTGATGCGGTACAGATTAAACCTATTTTTATTGCGCCTTTCCTTGCGGTTCCTATTTTATTGATTTTACTCGCCTATATTTTACTGGTAACCAGCCGTCCTTATCAAGAGCGCTATAAAAAACGCAAGCAGGACTACTTGCGTCAACATGGTTTACAGCCTGTACCAAATACAAATAAGAAGAACGATTACCAGAAAGTGCTGGATAAGCTAAAAGCGTATTCAAAGCACGACTAAGGCAAAAATTTTTAAATAAGCTGCTGACGACTATGGAAAGTTTGTGTGAAATTGCGGCAAAAACTAGCAAACAAGCTGGGACATTTGTTCCAGCTTGTTTTTTGTACGACGGGCATGTCGTATATCTGAGGTGCAAGTCCTCTGTGGGCACCAGCTACCGGTGAACCTAAAAGTGATTCCCAAGCCTGACTATCGTGAGGTAGCGGGGAGAGGAAGGGATAGCGAAATTGTGACTCTACGAACAGAAACGTGATATAAGGCGTACATAACGGATAAGGTGGCAAAAAGCACTAAAGTCCAAAAAGGTAGCCGTAACCTATATGCGTAAATCACGAGAGTAAACAAGGAAAGATATACGACTTATCCCGTGAGGTCTCATGAGCGTCACAGGCGTAGTCACAACGAATCATGAGAAGTCAGCCGAGGCCATAGTAGTGATGAGGCTTCTGTAATGGAAGTGGAGCGAAGGGCTGAACAATTAACCGAAGTATACCTACTTCACTTGTGTCTGTAAAACGAACGGTCTGATAGAACTGGGTGCGGTTACGTATTGACTAGAGGAAAGTTCACCAATATAAGATGTCCCTCAGACACCGAAACAAGAAAGGAATACGCACATGTCAAAGTTACTAGATAATATCCTATCTCGTTCCCATATGCTTGAAGCCTACAATCAAGTGAAAGCTAACAAAGGCTCAGCTGGCATTGATGGCATCACAATTGATGACATAGATAACTATCTCCGTCAACACTGGCGACCAACCAAGGAACTGATAAAACAGAGGAAATACAAACCTCAGCCAGTCCTGCGAGTTGATATTCCTAAACTCAAAGGAGGGGTCCGTCAGCTTGGGATTCCGACAGTGATGGACAGGATGATCCAACAAGCTATTGTCCAAGTCCTTAGTCCTATCTGTGAACCACACTTTTCTGAAATGAGTTATGGTTTCCGACCAAATCGGTCATGCGGAAAAGCCATCGTTAAGCTACTAGACTATCTCAATGAAGGCTATGAGTGGATTGTGGATATTGACTTAGAGAAATTCTTCGATAGGGTGCCTCAAGATAGACTGATGTCGCTTGTCCATAACATCATTCAAGACGGTGATACGGAATCACTGATTCGTAAGTATCTCCATTCAGGTGTGGTCATCAACGGCCAACGGTATAAAACCTTGGTAGGGACACCACAAGGTGGAAATCTGTCGCCACTCCTGTCTAATATTATGCTTAATGAGTTAGATAAAGAGTTGGAAAGCCGAGGGCTTCGCTTCGTCCGCTACGCAGATGATTGTGTCATCACAGTTGGGAGTGAAGCAGCTGCCAAGCGAGTGATGTACTCTGTTAGTCGTTTTATTGAAAAACGACTAGGTTTGAAAGTCAATATGACCAAGACCAAGATTGTCAGACCAGGCAAACTGAAGTATTTAGGATTTGGGTTCTGGAAATCATCTGAGGGTTGGAAAAGTCGTCCTCATCAAGACAGTGTAGTGAGTTTCAAGAGAAAACTTAAGAAACTCACCACACGCAAATGGAGTATTGACTTGGACAGTCGTATTGAGAAGCTCAACTGGCTCATCCGAGGTTGGCTAAACTATTTCTCAATGACGAGCATGAAGTCTATCATAACAAGTATCGATGAAAGGTTGAGGACACGAGTTAGGGTTATTATCTGGAAGCAATGGAAGAAGAAAACTAGGCGACTATGGGGGCTTCTTAAATTAGGAGTTCCGAAATGGATAGCAGATAAGGTATCTGGCTGGGGCGACCATTATCAATTAGCAGCTCAAAAGTCAGTTTTAAAACGTGCTATATCAAAACAAGTCCTCGTCAAACGAGGGCTGATTTCTTGCTTGGATTATTACCTGGAACGACATGCGTTAAAAGTTAGTTGAACCGCCGTGTGCCGAACGGCACGCACGGTGGTGTGAGAGGGGCTAGAAATTAGCCCCTACTCAATTGGCTCTTTGTCAACTGTAGTGGGTTAATGAAAAGCTAACATCTGGAGAGCACTAATTTTAAATTTTTTGCTTTTACCATTCATTATAGAATAATGACTATTCATGACAAAGTGATTTATTTTGATTTTCAATGCGCTATACTAATCCATGTAAAGACGAAGTGCACAAAACCCTCTTTAAAAAAATAAGGAGGAGATTTATGACAGATGAAACTGGGAATAAGAATTTTCCAAGAGACGGATGTAAGCTAACTAATAACTAGGTTTGATTGTCGCAAAAGTGCTTGTAGGAGGGAGGAATTTTAAATGATAATAACAGTTGTTGCAGATGACTCGGTCTGGCAAGAAGTTCCAATGTCAAAAAAAAGAATCCCTGATTAAAAAGCTAAACCCATGATTCAAAGGAGGAAACAGTCATGAAAAAGCAAAACAAACGCAGTACGGTCAGTGTCGGTGTCTTCTCATACACCTATACACGCGGACGCCACTCAATTTAATGTGAACTAATACAAGGAGGGAACAGGTATGAAAAAACAAAACAAACGCAGTACAGTCAGTGTCGGTGTCTTCTCATACACTTATACACGCGGAAATCATAAGATCTAAGCGGGAAATAATTTTTACTGATAGTTAACGGACGAACAGTTAACTATCAATAAGATGGGGTCTAAGTATAAGTTATTAAACCCCATCTTATTGATAAAAAATCGAAAAGGAAAAAGACAATGTTATATACTTCAATTTTAAAATCAGTAGCAAGTCGGAGAGATGTCAAAATATTTTTTGCTTTTATTATCTTGCCCTTGCTGGTACCATTTTTATCTCAAACAATGGATGGCGCCCAATCTCATTTTGGTCAAAGTTTTCTAACATTTTTGGACTTGACTTTAAATACTCAATATCGGATTATCCTACCAGTTATGACTTTTTCCCTGGTCGTTACTTCTGTTTTTAAAGATGAAATTGATTCTGGAATCATGTTCCTTTATAAAGATATCAATCGGACAAAGATTTTTAATGCAAAAGTCTTAAGTCTATTTACCGTTTACGGTTTATACCTCTTAGGTACAGCAGTAGCAGGCTTGCTTGCTTACTATGTAGTGATGGTGCCCAGAGGAAATGTATCGGGCAGTCTGCTCCCTGAACAAATGGCAGATATCGGTCAAGCGGTTGTTTCAATCATTTCAACTATTTTATTGAACTTGATTACAATTGTATTGGTAACAATGGTTTCAATTACATCAAAAACGATCCAATCCGTACTGATAGGTGTATTCTTTACATTGCTTGTGACAGTATCTCCAATGCTGGTTGGTATCCGATATCTATTTCCAAGCGGCTATGTGACGATGAGCCAGAAGAATTTTAGTCTGGCCTTCCTACTTATAATTGCCTTATCGGCTGTTTATTTAGGAATCTGTTACATTCGAGGATTACAAAAATTTAGAAAAATTGAATTTTAGGAGAAGCAGCAATGTTATTATCAAATATAAAACATCTCTTTATCGCAATAGGACCGGTTGTTATAGCTTCGCTAGTCTATATATTCGGTACCTCCATGCTATTCTTTAGTTCTGGCGATCAACTAGAATTCTCTTATCTACTTTCACTTATTTGTTTCATGCCCTTAGGGTTCATTATTTTACCGCATTTTATAGCAAAAAAGAATAATCTTTATTCAAGCGAGCATGACATTCGATTTGGTTGGCAATCATATGTAATATTAGCTGTTTTAATTTTCTTGGTCAATCACTTCTTTATCAAAAGCAATGAATATTTCCATCAAATGATTATTTCAGCCTGCGAGGAATTCCTCTTTCGGTTTGTCCTCTACAAGATTTTGTGAAAGCATTATCGTTTCTGGCCAACAATTATTATCACTTTCCTCTTGTTTGGATTCGTTCTTCATTTGAACTATCCATTCATAGACAATTTAACGCTCAGAGCGCCAATAGGCTTTCTCTTTGCATTACTGGCTTCACGTTTTGGGCTGCAATATTCGATTGCTGGTCACTGGCTTTATAATCTAGTCATTTCACAAATTTCTTTTTAGGAGGTCTCATTATGACACTATTATTCATCACTGCAATTATCTATATCATTCTTACATTAGCTGGTTCACATTTTTTACTAGCATTATCCGCACCGACCTTTGCTTTGCTGGTCTACATCTTACCACTTGTACTTAATTTCCTAGTGACAAAAGTGCAAAAGGATGACAAGCAAAAATTGATTGCAAGTGTGATTTGTCCAACCTTATCTTTATCATACTATATCGGTCTTACTTATTTGTCCTCATCTTCAGGTGTTTGGTCAAAATTTGTTGAAGCCAATAGCGTGGCAAACAGCAGTGTGAGTATGGAAATTACAAAAACACCGCTTGCTGCTTCACAACTTATCTTTGTTGCATTAGTTTTCTATGGTATCTCATTAGCAGCATATTTTATCGCGAAATCATCAGTATCTAGAAATAAAGGAGTTCAACATGCTTAAGGTTGAAAAAATTTCAAAAAAATTCTCAGGTAACGATTTTTATTCTCTCAAAGATGTCAGTATGGAAATTGAAAAAGGAGAGATTGTTGGTCTTATTGGTAAAAACGGTGCAGGGAAATCAACCCTGATGAAATTGATGGCAAAATCTTTAAAGCCAACATCTGGAACCATTACTTATAAGGAAGAAGATATTAACAGCCGCGACAATGTATTGGATGATTTTGGGATTATGATTGACCCTGTCTTCTATCCGGAAATGTCTGTTATTGATAATTTAAAATTCTACCTCAAATTACACGGCAAACAAGATTTATATCCTAATATTGAAAGTACTTTGAAAATTGTTGAACTTTGGAACGCTCGGAATCGTAAGCCAAAAGGCTTTTCATTTGGGATGAAGCAACGGACAGCTTTGGCAATTGCTATGGTGGCTGAATCCGACTTCCTTATTCTTGATGAACCTTTTGTTGGTCTGGATCCAATCGGAGTTCAAAAACTCATTGATATTCTCAAAAAATGGTCAAGCGAACGTCAAATCTCCATGTTGATTTCCAGCCACCAATTGGGAGAATTAGAGGCATTATGTGACCGCTATATTTACATTGATGCTGGGCAGTTAGCTGATTCATTCTTGGGACAGGAAGCTCAAAGTGTTGTTGTCCACTTGACAGAAGGGGCAGATCTAGAGTTCTTGCAGACACTCTTATCAGAATCTGTCAAATTGAACAACAATCAACAATTAGAGATTTCGACTGCCGCTGACAAGGAGACCTTGAATACCGTTTGGTCAAGTCTTGGAAACTATCATCTCATTGAAAGTATTGAAATTAAAGAAAATCATCTTAAAGATGTTTTTATGAAAGGATAAGTCTATGAATGGCATTTTTTCAGCAGTATTAGAATCAGTTTGGAAGCGCAAGGAAACCAAAATATTCTTGGTCTTCGCCCTCTATCCTTTGATTTACTATGTTGCATCTTTCTTTGGAGCATCAAACTTTATGCAAATTGATGTTGGACAAGGAGTCCAAGTTGGCTACCTCGATTTTGCTGACATGATGCTCAATTCAATAGATGCAATGATATTGCCAACCTTAGCCCTGTATTTTTTAACCATCTCAGTGTTTAAACGCGAGACGGATGATCATACCATGTTTTTATATAAGGATATTAATCGTAAGACGATCTTTCTATTGAAATTTTTCAGCCTAGCCCTTATCTTAGTGCTCTACTTTATTCTATTCCTTGCGGTAAGCATGTTTGTTCATTACAGTCGTGTTGTCAACATGGATTTTGGCAGCAGTCGCTTTGGATCTGATAATCTCTACAGCACCCTCTATGTCATCATTAATCTATTGGTGATCTTTCTTAAGGGGATTTTGTCCATTGCCGTAGCAGCATTTCTTTCTCTGCGCTTTGGAACAGGGGCAACCATGGGAGCTTCCATTGCCCTCTCTCTAATGATGGCCGTTGCCTCCATTATCGGTGGTCCCATTGCCATGATCTTCCCAAATGGTTACAACCAGTTTTTCAAAGGCATCAGTGATATTTGGATTCCTTTGGTGGGTTCAGTATCTGTTACTAGTCTCTACACTGTCATTTGTAATTATTTTAGTATTGAAACATTTAAGAATTTGGAGTTTTAATGATGACAAATCAACTGTTCAAATTGCTGATTAACTTCCTTAACAAGCCAAAATTTATTTTAGGGTTTGTCCTAAGTTTGATAGGAACAAGTTTAGGTATTTTGCTGCCGCAGCTAATTGGTAAATTATTAGATGTAAAGTTTTTAACAGAAATCACTTCCCGGCCAAACGTGTTAGCTGGGATGGTTCTATTTTTTATTTCTGCTTATGTCATTCGGGCAACCTCATCCTATTTAGTAGGTACATGTGGTAGCCAAGCTTTAAATAAAATTCAAAAATACATCTATAGTCACCTTTTAAAAACATCGGTTCAGGAATTGGATACCTATCAGTCTGGTGACTTGGCCAGTCGTCTGACAAATGACATGTCCATTGTTCTCAACTTCATCACAGTTGTCGTCCCAAATTTATTGTTAAATTTCATTATCATTGCTGGTTCAATTTACTTTTTATTCACAATCAGTCCATCAATGACTCTGATTAGTTTATTTATTGTTCCAGTGCTGCTGTCGATTATTGTTCCTATCAATACTCGACTAGAAACCTACTATAACAATTACCAAACTGGAGTTGGGGAAATTTCTAGCCGTATCAGTCATAAGTTTGTTCACATCCGTCTCATGAAGGCTTTTCGCGGAGAGCGTAGTGAAGCAAGAGAAATGGGAAAATCTTTTGACCGCCTGACTTCAAATTATAAAAAAATTATCGGTTGGTCTTCCTTCCAAAACACCCTAATCAGCAGTCTGATGATGGGATTCATTATCCTGATTCTGGTTTTGGCTGGTGGTGAAGTGGCTAGAGGGACAATGACAATGAGTTCATTAATGACTTTTGTTCTTTATCTTACGCAGATGATTGATCCAATATCAGATATTTCGGAAGCCATGACTGAAATTAGTGAGTTTAAGAGTGTTTCAAACCGCTTAATGGAGGTCCTGAAGCTGGCCAAAGATGATTATCGTGAGGATAAATTTAGTCTTGAGAATACAGCTATTAACATGAGCGGAGTCCATTTCGCTTATGATACAGATAATATTTTGAATAATTTGTCTGTTCAAATTCCTTCAGGCAAGCATGTTGCCATTGTTGGTCCGAGCGGGGCAGGGAAATCGACTATTTTTTACTTGCTAATGAAATTCTACCAAGATTACCAGGGAAGTATCCAAATTGGTCAGCAGGAATTGAAGAATTTATCACCCAGCCAGGTCCGTCAAATGATTTCTTACATTCCTCAAGATAATACCTTATTTCATGGCACAATCCGTGAAAACTTGCTTTATGGGAAAAATAGTAGCGTTTCGGAAGAACGTTTACAAGAAATCCTTGAGCAACTTGATTTATCTCGGGTAGTTGATGAATTGGAAAAAGGTATTGATACTGGGATATCAGATAGTGGATCGGGACTTTCAGAAGGACAAAAGCAACGCTTTAACATTGCCAGAGCCTTTCTAGTGGATCATCCTATCTATCTTTTAGATGAGGTAACAGCCAATCTTGATAGTGTTACGGAGAGCATTATTAGCAAGGCGATTGATAAGTTCACAGCAGGAAAGACTCGGCTGACGATTGCTCACCGCCTGAATACGATTAGAGAAGCTGATTATATTCTGGTTTTAAATAAGAATGGGTCTGTTTCAGATTTTGGAAAGCATCAGCAATTGCTCCAACGCAGCGGTCTCTACAATCATTTCCTGTCTGAATTGCAAGAAGCAAGCTAGGAAATGGATGAATACTGAATGAAACTATCTATTAAGAATTCTTAGTGAATCTCAAGAAGTTCTTTCAGCTTTCTAAGTTCTGGACAGCCACCTGAAACAGTCTATCTATCCTGGGCTGTCAAAGATTCAATCGCCATGCCTTGATCTTATACGAGCATATTCATTGCAGCAAAAATCAGACTGCTTTACTATTAGAGTAGATTTTCTGTCGTTCCCTCAAATAGCCAGATTTGCTACTTTGTTTTCTTATTTCAAGGTATTTTCTCCGTACTTAAAAGTAGCATTACTCTCTTGTAAAAGCTTATAATAAAACCGTGGGGGACATGTGAAAAAGTGATTATTTTTCTTAAGCATAACAAAAGACAGCCATGATTGCGCAATCATGGCTGTCTTTTGTTATACACGTTTCAGAAAGATTACAAAACTGTTTTTTGTTTATGTATTTGATGTCTAAAGCGCTTTTTTAACATTGAAGACTTTATTATGTTGTGATATGATAAAAAAGTCATTGGGTCATATAAAAAGGCCTGATCTTATTTTTTTATTTTTCAGAAGATGTTAGATTGATAAGAAATGTAATCATCAATGTATTGGCATATTTCATTTTTATCAAGTTCTTTGCTGCTTATGACCCCCAGAAAGCTTATGTGGGTTCTGAAAATCATTGTATAATTGAGTTGATCAGAGACTAAAATAATTTGATCTGAGTAGCCATTAGAACTAAAACGGATATATTTTGATTGTTGAATACCATCCCAATCTTTTAGTGTAGAGTCATCAATGATGAAGAATAGATTAACTTCACTAAGTAAAGGAAAATCTATGTGGTGAGAAATGACTAAGCGATGACTTGGATATTTTTGTTTTAAATAATCTTGGATAATGATTTCTAAGTCTGTCTTGTAAAATAAGGGCTGAATGAGATAAATCATTATTCTTCCTTTCCGTTTTTAATAACATTATAAAAAAATCGAAGGATTAGAGTTGCAAATATCATAAATAGGCTTTTTTTTGTCACAAATGGAATTAAAGTCTAAAAATTAATGTGTATTGATTTTGGAGAGGTGTATTATGTTAAATATATTTATATTAGAGGATGAGTATTTACAACAAACTCGTTTAGAAAATATCATTAAGCAAAGTGCTGCTTCAAAAAATTTAAAGTACAGACATTTAGAAATATATGGGAAACCCCAGCAACTGCTAGATGCTATTACTGAGAAAGGGAATCATCAGTTATTTTTTCTTGATATTGAAATCAAAGGGGAAGATCAAAAAGGAATGGAGATTGCCCGTGAAATTCGCTTAAAGGATCCTAATGCTGTTATTATTTTTGTGTCAACACATTCAGAATTTATGCCTGTAACCTATAAATACCGTGTTTCAGCACTGGATTTTATTGATAAGGGATTGCCCGAAGAAGAATTTCAAAAAGCTGTCGTTTCAGTATTGGCTCATGCTTATGAGCATATGGGGCGCACTATTGGAGAAGATGCCTTTATCTTTAAGAATAAGCATTCACATGTTCAGGTTCCCTTTTCGGATATCCTTTTTTTTGAGACCTCTACAACTGTTCATAAGGTAATCCTCTACACAAAGACAGGACAATTAGAATTTTATGGAAAAGTATCAGAAATCGCTACATCTGATGAACGACTGTATCAAAGTCACCGAGCCTATGTCGTTAATCCTGAAAATATTGTCCGCATTGACCGATCTAATCATTTAGTTTATTTTGAAGGGGATGAGTCTTGTTTTGTCTCCAAGTTAAAATTAAAAGGGCTGATTGAAAGAGTGGAGAAATAAATAGTGGTAGGTAGTATATATAGTGGGTTAATCATTCTAGTCGATTGGCTGATTAAATTATTTGTATTCAGTAAAATAAGCGGTCTGAAAATAGACTTAAAAAAATTCTGCTCATTCTGACTGGTATCCTTATTTTTACTTGGGTCTCACAAGGACTGGGGCCGTTCATTGAATCATTTTATCTTCTTTTTATACTGATCTTTATTTTACGGCCAAGATGGAAACCTTCTCAATATCTCTTTTATGGCTTAGTGCCGATTGTGTTAGTGGATTTATTTCAGCGAATCACAGGGATTTTTATTGTAAAACACTTATTCGTCTTCAATGTGAATACCTCTAGCGATGATTTTATCTTTAGCCTATTCTCTCTTCTCGTATTTTTACCCGTTTACTTCTTATTCATTCGAATCATGCAGGTTGATTTTGAGAATATTGATATCATTTTTAACGGTAAAATGTATAAAAGGTCATCGTTTATATCATCAATGCTTTCCTGCTGGTCTATTGTTTGGTCATCAATCCTTTAATGATTTGGAATAATCAATCTCAATTCTCGCTTGAAGTTCCAAATTATAAGTTCAGCATTGATGTGACTCGCTTTTACCTTTTATTCTTTATTGCAGCCATTATTTATGTTAATTTTAGGGTGAAGGATCAGCTGGACAAGGAACTGCGCCGTTCAAAAGAACGGCAACTGAAATCTCTGTCAGAGTATAGTAAACATGTAGAATCTCTTTATCGGGAAATCCGTAGCTTTAGACACGATTATACTAATATTTTAGTCAGTCTTTCTCAGTCCATTCATAATAATGATTTACCCATGATCAAGCAAATTTATAAATCTATTTTAGAGGACTCGGATAAAAAATTTTATGATGCCAAATATGATATGGCTAATTTGGCAAATATTAAGGATGAAGCATTAAAAAGTATTTTATTTGCAAAACTAAGTCAGGCTCAACATGCTGGTATTGATGTGACCATTGAGATCATTGAGCCGATTGGAGCACCTAATATGGAATTATTGGATGTTATCACTATCCTTTCAATTTTGCTAGATAACGCTATTGAAGCTTCTCTAAAAGCAGAGAAACCAAGTTTTTTGTTTGCTTACTTTAAAGAGGGGGATCAGACTATTCTTATTGTTGACAATGCAACAAAACTTGATAAAATTGATACTAAATCAATATTTAATTACGGGGAATCCAGTAAAGGTGAAGACAGAGGAATTGGTCTAGCTAATGTTAGGGAGATTCTAGGAAAGTATCCCGATGCCAGTTTAATGACCACTAGTTCCAATTACCGATTTAGGCAAGAATTACGCATTCTCGAAAAGAAGGCGTACATGCCAAGTTTGGATAAAGGCAGCTGAGAGCTTTGAACTTTATGCTGAATGACATCAAGCTTGTCAATGTCCGGGCATCGCTGTCGCTCGCAGAAGCAGGTCAATTAGAATCTCTTAAGTTATGAGATCGTGGACCGGACTAGAAGCAGCATGAAAAAATTATATATTCAAAGTGCAATAGTGAGTGGACTGAATTTTAGTGTATTTTTTAAACGATGATAGGCTTTGCCTTGTCTTGTTTAGAGTTAAAGGGAGCTGAAGCACCATTTGGCGAGTTGGACGGTTTAAAAAATTATCATAGGTTTACAAGAACTTTTTGCCCCTTTTCATTATAGGCCGCATGAGATTTTTTCTACACCCAAAAAGGCTCTATAATCTCTGCAGTAGGGTTACCTTACCCCACTACAGAAATTATAGAGCTGGCTTTTTTAGTTTAAGGCGGCTGACCATCTTAAATAAAGGCCTCTGAACGTTTATGAGGTTTAAAGGCGGCGATCTGTCACTATTTTTTCGCCTTTGCTAGCTTTTTAAATCGGTTTTTCAGTGGCTTTAATCGGCTGTCATTGCAGCCAGCTGGTCTACGGCTTTAATAAAAATTTCGGGCTTCTCAGCATGGATATCATGCCCGCTTTTGATATTGTCAATAAAGGTATTCCGACTTAATAGTTTATTAACACGCTTAGCATCTTTATCATCCATAGCGCTGAGAAGGATGCCGTTATCGTCATAATAACCTTTCATGCTGGCGGGTCTGGCGGTGTGCAGCAAAATAGAAGGACACTGAATTTTTTGGAGTGTATCTTCCTGATCGAAACTGTCAAACCAAGAAAAATCATAAAAAGCAAGGCCGAACCGCAAGTCATATTCTCCTGTTCCGTCTTGTAAATTAGCGGTCAAATCATAGATTTCATTGATTTTCAGCTCAGGCGGGTAATACCAGATTCTGGGGATACGCTGAGGATGTTTCTTCATATAGTTTAAGGCTGGGTCTTTGACAATTTTGTCAAAAGGCTTTTGCCCGCCGAAAAGCTCCGCCATATAACTGTGCTCTAAAGAATAACGGGTGAAATTCTTTTGGCCGCTTGACAGAAAATCCGCCATATCTTTGAATCCCAGCCAAGCAAAGGTCGTTTCTGCCCGTCCTTTTTCAGTGGAAAAGAAGGGAGCATCTTCTATCAGGAGGCCGCTGACTGATTCTGGTTTATTAGCAGCTATCCAAGCAGCGATCAGGCCGCCGGAGGAGTGTCCGGAAATCAGTACTGGCTTTTGGATGACAGAATCTATGAAGTAAATCAGATCCTGACCGATAGGTACTGCCGAGTATTTTGTCGGGTCTTTGCTGGATCCGCCGTGTCCGTAGTAATCAACAGCGTAAATATGATAGCGCTGGGAGAGTTCTCCCAATACTTTGGCGTAATCTTCCCAAGATACTTGCTGGCCGTGCAGCAAAACTAAGGGGGCTCCATTATCAGGTCCTTCGCCGTAATTTAAAACGGCCCCATCCGGCAAACGGACTTGTTTTTCCTCAAACTGGGCTTTTTCAATCAGTTTTGCGGCTTTTTGATCATAAGTCATATTGCGGTGGGCGTAAAACACCAAGCCCAGACCGGCACAAATTAAAAAAACAAATAAAATGATAAGCATTGTTTTCCTCTTTTTCCTGTTTTTCATTTCTTATTCCCCTGTATATCAGCTGAGAAAGGAATATTCTTCTGTCCGCCCTCAGCTGTCCTTTTCATTAATTTCAAGAGCCCGGTAACTTTCTAAGAAGAAATTGACATCTACTAAAGCCAGTCCTCTGTCTACATCGCCGATTAACAGTAAGTCATCCCCGGGTTCGATAGAAAAAAGTTTTCTGGCTCTTGCTGGCAGGCTGATCTGTCCGCCTTCCTGAACGGTCAGACTGCCAAAGATGTATTTGCCTTTTGTGTGGGGGAGTGACAGGAGTTCAGTATCCAAGTGCAGCAAATCCTCAATACTAACATCAAACAGCTCGGCCAGTTTTGCACAGGATAAGACATCTGGCAGACTGTTTCCTGTTTCCCACTTGGCAACAGTCTGTCTGGAAACTCCGATTTTTTCAGCCAGTTTTTCCTGAGACAGACCTTGTTTTTTCCTCAATAATTTGATGTTTTTATCAATCATCGTTTTCCCGCCTTTCAATGTATGCCTTTAAGTATAACAGAAAAGCAGAGACTTACAAGCAACTGTCTCTGCCATATTGGACTTATTCTGTTAAAAAAAGGAGCACCACCTATAGTTGCAGCGTCTCAAAGTTCTAATGTCTGACTGATTCGTGTTTAGTATTTAAAATGAAGCTCTTCCCCCAGAATTTACTGCTCATTCAAAAACTCAGACACATACTTTTGCTTTATTTTGCTTGCATTTACTTAGAAAATCTTGTATAATAATATTTTGTGAGTATCCCTCACTTACTCGTGGCAGGAAGTCATGAGTCATTAGTCCAAAAGGAGGAACAAATCAATGGCTAAATACGAAATTCTTTATATTATTCGTCCAAACATTGAAGAAGAAGCTAAAAATGCTTTGGTAGCACGTTTTGATACTATTTTAACAGACAACGGTGCTGTTATTGATGAATCAAAAGATTGGGAAAAACGTCGCCTGGCATATGAAATCCAAGATTTCCATGAAGGGCTTTACCACATCGTTAACCTTGAAGCAAATGATGCCGCTGCTCTTAATGAGTTTGACCGTCTTGCAAAAATTAATGATGACATTCTTCGCCATATGGTCGTTAAATTAGACGCTTAAGAAGAAGGTAATTTATGATTAATAATGTAGTACTTGTAGGCCGCATGACCCGTGATGCAGAATTGCGCTATACCCCAAGCAATCAGGCTGTAGCAACATTTACTTTGGCTGTTAACCGCAACTTTAAAAATCAAGCTGGTGAACGTGAGGCTGATTTTATCAATATCGTGATTTGGCGGCAGGCTGCAGAAAATTTGGCTAACTGGGCTAAAAAGGGAACTTTGCTTGGAATTACAGGGCGGATTCAGACCCGCAATTATGAAAACCAGCAAGGTCAGCGAGTTTATGTAACGGAAGTTGTTGCTGATAATTTTCAAATTTTGGAGAGCCGTGCTGTGCGTGAAGGCAACAATGCCGGCAGTTATCAGTCTGCGGGCGGGAACCAGTCTTTTGGTGCTCCCTCACAAGGCACTGCTCAGCAGCCTTCGCAAAATCAAACACCTAATTTTGGCAGAGATGAGAGCCCCTTTGGCAATTCAAACCCATTGGATATCTCAGATGATGATCTGCCGTTTTAGGAAAAAACAGATAAGGAAAAGTGCTTTTGTCCAAACCTTTACTTTTCCTGTATATGTTTAGCAATAATACGAATCGAATACAGCCTAAAATCCCAGTGAAAAAGATTTAGTTCATCGCGATGTGATACAAGGATAGTAAGGACCGACTTAGCTGTTCTGGCGGAGGTGCGCTGCGAGATCAAAAGATTTCGGACTTACCATTAGCCGCAGCAAGCTGACGGTTCTGGTTCACTCTCTGGTTTAGCATCTTTTCATGCGGTTTTTTCATGGCTTTTGCATCTTTAAATAAAGGAGAAATAGTATGGCTCAACAACGCCGCGGTGGCTTTAAACGCCGTAAAAAAGTTGATTATATCGCTGCAAATAAGATTGAATATGTTGATTATAAGGATACTGAGCTGCTCAGCCGCTTTGTTTCAGAACGCGGAAAGATTCTTCCGCGCCGTGTGACAGGCACATCAGCTAAAAATCAGCGTAAAGTCACAACTGCAATCAAACGTGCGCGTGTTATGGCTCTCATGCCTTTTGTTAATGAAGACTAAGCACTGTCTGTCTTTAGCAGGCAGTGAGATCCTGTACTGATAACATTAAAAACAGTTATAAGTTTTATGGTGATTCCCAATCGGCTTTATTTGTTAGCTTTGTTGGGAAGACGCCAATGCTTATAACTGTTTTTGTTTTTGCAGGAAACTAGGAACGCTTTTCCTTTGCTTTGTAGGCAAGCATAAACTTTTGTGGCGGCAGCTCTATTCTCTGCTACAGGCGTAACAGCGGCTATTTGCGCCAGAAGACAGAATAGTAAACGTGCGAGAAAGCTGGTTTCTTCGAAAGCGCGAATCTGCTCCTTTTTGAATATTAGCAACAATAAAAAATCAGTAGTATGCCTGACAAAGCCACAGCTCATTTCGCCTACTTATGATTTCAGAAAAGTGCTTAGGATTGCCGTTGCTGAGCTGTTAAGGCATTCAGAATATTATATTTTCTTTTGAGGTAGAAGCGCAGGGCGAGAGCTGCACCTCCAAGAAGGGTCAAGGCATACCAAGGGAGCTGAGGATTGGCTGCTGCTGGCAGAAGCGCTGTAGCAGAGTATACGAGGACAAAGGCCAGCATAGCAGCACCCAGAATGAAGAAAGTTTTCAAACGTCCCGGCCGCTGATCCCTTTCTTTGCCTATGTGGCGGTAAAGAAAATGGTAAGTGGCATACATGACAGCTCCAGCGCCAAATCCCAGTGTAAGCAGTGATAGGAGACCTGTAGCAGCCGTATTGCTGTTGAAAAGCATGAGGACGCCGTTAAGCAGTGCAACGATTCCTAAAAAAAGGAGCGAGGTATCCAGCCACATCAGCCAGGGATTGGTGTTTTTTTCTTGCTGTTCATCTCCAGCTTTATTCTGGCCGCCCCGCTGAGGAGTAAAGGAGGCTGCCCAAGCTGTTGGCGAACCCAGAAATGAGCGGGCAGGAATGCTTTTTTCTTGCTTTTCTAAGATTTCAGGCAGAGCTTCTTCAAGAATAGCCCTGATCTCTGTGTCTGTCTTGCCATCATCTGTAAATTGGTGTGTAGCAATATGTATGAATTCCTGATTTTTCTTAGTTAATTGTGAAAGTAGCTCTTTGTCCATGATTCCTCCTTAAATTAAGATACAAAGCCCGTAAAGAAATCCGTATGAAAATGACGGTAAGCCAGAAATCTTCGATTTCATGGGCGCACCTCTGCCAGGACGGCTAGAAGGGTGCGGTCGGCTGCAAAGCCGATAAAGCCTTCAGCCCGTCTACGGCTAGGGTTATTTAGCAAAATACTTGCCTCACGCTGGCAGGCAGCTTTTCACTAGGATTTTAGGGCGTGTTCAGTTCCAAATAAGTTTAGCCCTTGCTGGGGATAGCTAATTACTGCAAAAGCCCTCAGGAAGCCTGAGTTAAAACCATTTTTTTCTGATAAAGTAAACAACAACGATGGCGCTCATTATTGAAGCGATAAAGACGATATGCCAAAAGGCATGAGGCAGGCCGTTTAAGGGCAGCCAGTTGTTTTTAAAGTTCATACCGTAGGCAGAAAAGATAACGGTCGGAATATCCAGAGCCATTGTCATCAAAGCTAAGGTTTTCATGATAGTGTTCTGATTGTTGTTAATAATAGAAGCTGTGGTTTCGGTCATGGCATTGAGGACATTTTCATAGATCCCCGCCATTTCAATCGCTTGCTGTGTTTCAATCAGGGTATCCTCCAGCAAATCCTCATCTTCAATATATTTTTTCAGACTGCTGGTGCTGCTGGAAAGCTTTTTGACGATACGTTCATTAAATTTAAGTGAAGCTTTCAAATAAACGATGGATTTTTCCAGCTCCATCATGTCAATTAGCTGTTCATTCCGCGTTGCGCCTTCCAGCTGCGCTTCAATTTTGTCGCTTTGCCGGTCAATCGTCCGCAGGGCAGCCAAATACAGTTCAGCATTGCGGTAGAGGAGCTGAAAGACAAAACGGGTCTTCATAAAGGTGTAAAAATTGCGCACCCGCCGGTTATAAAAATGATCAAACAGTGTCAGTTCTTCCAAGCAAGTCGTGATGACAGCATTTTTGGTTACGATGATACCTAAAGGGATGGTCACATAATAACTCTTGTTATTGCGCTCTTCATAGGTTGGAACGTCAACGATAATAATAGTGTAATTATCTTCAACAGAAATCCGGGAGGTTTCTTCAACATCAAGAGGAGCGCGCAAATCAGTAATATCAATGTGAAACTGTTCAGCTAATTGACTCGATTCTTCCTGGGAGGGGTTGACCAGATTGATCCAAGCGCCAGGCTCGAATTGTTCAATTTCTTTGAATTCTAATGCTGTTGAAAGAAACATTTGCTTCATGACAAGCCCTCCTTCGAAGTATGATAGTGTGCTGAAAGTCTGAAAAAGGTAGGGTCAGTCTCGTTTTCAGACTGCATTGAATTTTCAGCAACTTATGCACACTGTTCTATTATACTATAATTGTTGAATTTTGGGGCAGGAGATTCCTATAATTTTTTGATATAATGTTAAAGACAGTTAGATAGGAGGATATGCTTTCAGAAAAAGCATGTAAGCTATGCAGGATAAACTGATAATACACGGGGCCAGAGCCCATAATTTAAAAAATATTGATGTTGAAATTCCGCGTGACAAATTAGTTGTTGTAACGGGTCTTTCCGGTTCAGGAAAGTCGAGTCTGGCATTTGATACAATCTATGCTGAGGGGCAGCGCCGCTATGTTGAGAGTTTGTCAGCCTATGCCCGGCAATTTCTCGGAAATATGGAAAAGCCAGATGTAGATTCTATTGACGGGCTTAGTCCTGCTATTTCTATTGACCAGAAAACAACCAGCAAAAATCCGCGTTCTACAGTGGGGACGGCGACAGAAATCAATGATTATCTGCGGCTGCTTTATGCGCGCGTCGGGATACCTTACTGTATTAACGGCCATGGCGCCATTACCGCTTCTTCTGTTGAGCAGATTACAGACCAGATTTTAAGCCTGCCGGACCGTACTCGGATGCAGATTCTGGCGCCGGTTGTCCGCCGTAAAAAAGGGCAGCATAAGACTGTTTTTGCCAGGATACAAAAAGACGGCTATATCCGTGTTCGTGTGGACGGAGAGATTTTTGATATTGCCGAGGTGCCTGAGTTGTCCAAAAGCAAAATGCATAATATTGAAATTGTTGTTGACCGTCTGATTAATAAAGAGGGTATCCGCAGCCGGCTCTTTGATTCGATCGAGGCAGCTCTGCGTTTGGCTGACGGCTATGTTATCATCGATACGATGGATGGCAATGAGCTGCTTTTTTCAGAGCATTATTCCTGCCCTGTCTGCGGTTTTACGGTGCCGGAATTGGAACCGCGGCTCTTTTCTTTTAATGCGCCTTTTGGCTCCTGCCCGACCTGCGACGGACTGGGCAGCCGGCTGGAGGTGGACTTGGACTTGGTAATTCCTGATAAAACCAAAACACTGCGCGAGGGGGCTCTGGCTCCTTGGAATCCGATATCATCGCAATATTATCCGGCGATGCTGGAACAGGCTATGGCTGCTTTTGGCGTGGATATGGATAAGCCGTTTGCTGAGCTGTCCGAAGATGAGCAGAATTTAATTCTTTATGGTTCCGGTGAACGTGAATTCCATTTTCACTATATCAATGATTTTGGCGGTGAGCGCGACATTGATTTGCCGTTTGAAGGAGTGGTTAATAATATTGATCGGCGCTATCATGAAACAGCCAGCGACTTTACGCGCAATGTCATGCGCGGCTATATGAATGAACTGCCTTGCATGACTTGCCGCGGCTACCGGCTTAACGAGCAGGCGCTCTGTGTCCGGGTTGGCGGTGAAAGGGGACTGAATATCGGTGAAATCTCTGATTTATCGATTGCTGATCACTTAGATCTGCTTAAGCGCATTGAACTGTCCGAAACAGAAAAAACCATCGCTGCACCGATTGTAAAGGAAATCAAAGACCGTCTGACCTTCCTGCATAATGTCGGTTTAAATTACTTGACACTTTCGCGTTCAGCTGGCACTCTTTCCGGCGGCGAAAGCCAGCGGATCCGTTTGGCGACCCAAATTGGCTCCAACCTGTCCGGTGTTCTCTATATTCTTGATGAGCCTTCAATTGGTTTGCACCAGCGCGATAACGACCGTCTGCTTGCCAGTCTGAAAAAAATGCGGGACTTGGGCAACACCTTGATTGTGGTGGAGCACGACGAGGATACCATGATGCAGGCGGACTGGCTTATTGATGTGGGCCCCGGTGCAGGCGACTTCGGAGGAGAAATTGTCGCTTCAGGGACACCTAAGCAAGTGGTTAAAAGCAGGAAGTCAATTACCGGTCATTATTTGTCAGGTAAAAAGGCCATAGCAGTGCCTTCTGAACGCCGTTCAGGCAGCGGCCGTTTCCTTGAGATAGAAGGAGCAGCAGAAAATAATCTGCAAAATCTAAATGTCCGTTTTCCTTTAGGAAAATTTATTGCTGTAACCGGAGTGTCCGGATCGGGCAAATCCACTCTAATTAACGGCATTCTCAAAAAAGCGGTGGCTCAAAAACTGAACCGCAATTCAGCTAAACCAGGAAAATATAAGACGATTACAGGAATCGAACACTTGGAGCGGCTGATTGATATCGACCAAAGTCCAATTGGACGGACTCCCCGCTCAAATCCAGCAACCTATACTGGGGTTTTCGATGATATCCGCGATTTGTTTGCTAAAACCAATGAAGCTAAAATCCGCGGCTACAAGAAAGGACGTTTCTCTTTTAATGTTAAAGGCGGCCGCTGCGAAGCTTGCTCAGGGGACGGTATTATCAAGATTGAAATGCACTTCCTGCCGGATGTTTACGTTCCTTGTGAGGTTTGTCACGGAACCCGTTACAACAGTGAAACCCTGGAAGTTCATTATAAAGAAAAAAATATTGCCCAGATTCTTGAAATGACGGTCAATGATGCGGTTGATTTCTTCGCACCAATTCCTAAAATTGCCCGTAAACTGCAGACCATCAAAGACGTTGGTTTGGGTTATGTTACTCTCGGACAGCCTGCAACAACCCTTTCAGGAGGAGAAGCACAGCGGATGAAGCTGGCTTCTGAACTCCATAAGCGTTCGACCGGCAAAAGCTTCTATATCTTAGACGAACCGACAACAGGTCTCCATACGGACGATATTAAACGTCTTCTTAAGGTTCTTGAACGTTTTGTGGACGACGGCAATACCGTTCTTGTCATCGAACACAACCTTGACGTGATTAAGACAGCTGACCACATTATAGATTTAGGTCCGGAAGGCGGTGTTGGAGGCGGTACTGTCGTTGCCACAGGAACTCCGGAAGAAGTCGCTCAAGTCAAGGAAAGTTATACAGGACAATACCTCAAATCAAAATTAAAATAAATCAAAATCCGGCAGCTCAGCCGGATTTTTTGTGTGTTTAGAACAAAAATTAACACATAAAATATTTAAACGGAAGATATTATATGATGGTAATAATATGGACAAATGATAAGCTTAGAGTTAAAATATATGTGAAATAATTAAAATAAATTTAGGAGATGACGATATGGCTGATATTATGCTAACTGATATTTTTAGGTTTGATAATTTGCTCTCACAGCCGAATTATAAGGGGAAAAGGATTAAACTACGTTTTAATAAAAACTGGGGTGATTTTAATTTTGTTAAAGAATATCAAGAAAATTCAGATTTATTTATACCATATTTATTAAGTATGCATCCTAAAAGAAATAATAATTCTGATATTCAATTTCATTTTATTGAAGTTCGCCCCCATCTTTGGTTATTTGTAGGAGCATATAATATTATCAGAAAAGACAGTGAAATACTGAGGGACCACTTTAGAAATTGGGATGTCGTATATGCTAAAGCAGAAAGATTAACAGAGTTTGATAAATATATAAACAGAATAATCATTAATTATTCATTACCATCTCGAAGTTTTTTCTATGTAGATAAACGTATTATTAATTCAGTTCCAGTTAGTGAAATATTATCTGAAGACTATTTTGAGAAAAGCAAAGATTTTCCTGGTTATGAAAATATTTCACTATCTTACCAAGAATTGAAGCAACATCTGCATAGCAGTATTTGGTATGAACATTTAACCGCAGTGTATGGTGTTTATTTGATTACAGATATTAAAACAGGGAAAATGTATGTTGGTTCAGCTTATGGAAATAACGGTGTTTATGGTAGATGGTCAGTCTATTTGAGTGACGGATATGATAAAACTGAACTGGAAGGTAATCGTTATCCGAATAAAAAGTTGAGAGAAGTGGTGAATAAAAATGGTATTAGATATATTCAGAAAAATTTTCGATATACTCTTCTTGAGATTTTTAGTAAAAATGAGCTTGGTAAACAAAAGGCTCTTAATCGTGAAATTTACTGGAAAGACGTCTTACAAACCAGAATGTTTGGCTATAATATAAACTGAGGAAAACTGAAATGGATATGAGAGACTATGAAAAACAGGAAGAATTGCGGAGGGCTAATGAGTTAACCGCAGAAAATAATCAAATCCAGAGAAAGCAGTTAGAGCAGCAGGAAAGACAGAGCTTAGAATCGTGGTATCAGCATGAGGAAGCGCTACAGGCAATAAGGGAAATTGAAAAGAATAAACAGACTGATCAATTTGAAAGGGATATGGATGATAGAATCTTTGAACTCAAACTAGAGATTGCTAAAGCAGAAGATGACAAAGCGAAAAATGAATTGCAAAGCTTACTAGAAGAAGAAAAACAGAAACGAGAAAGCTATTATCAGGAAAAGCAAGCTAAACTGCAAGCGAAGGCAGCTGCTCATGAAGAGGCAATAAAGAAAGCTCAAAGACAACAGCTTCTTTCTAGCATAAAAAAATTTTTTTTAATATTTTTTCTATTGATGATAATCTTTGCTGGTATAATTTGGTATTTTTCATCCAGTAATAATAACAGTTCGAAAAAATCCTTTGATACAAGAACTTCAAGTATAGTGGTAACAACAAATAGTACGAATGAAACCGGTACTTCTTCGGTTACTGAAGAAGCATCACAAGATACTAATTTCAACGTTCAGGTTACCATTGATGATTTGAATATACGAGAGTCAGCAAGTGCTTCAGCGAAAATTGTTGGGCAATGTCCTAAAGGAACTTATACTATTGTGGAAACAAAGACGGCAGATGGTTATACATGGGGAAAACTGAAATCTGGTAAGGGCTGGATTGCTTTAGATTATACTGAACAGTCAAATACAGAATGGGCAATGGTTTATCATTATTACTACGTCCAATCAGATACTTCTAGTTTAATGCAAGCAGGATTAGAATTAAAGACAAATGGGGAGGCGGTTCTGTTTCTAAATGGAGCTGAAATAATGAGTGCGAATCAAGGGAACCCAGTTTTAGGAAAATATATTATAAAAAAATATTCTGCAGACAAGCAGATAAGGTCTTATGTTGTTGACCAAAAAACAACTGTGGCAGGGGGAAATTCCCCACAGATTATAACTATTGTACCGGATATAATTATTGAAATTCATATCTCTAAAGAAGAACTGCAAAAAGCTGGTGAGAACCTGGCGGAGGATCAATATTTAATTTATTATGGCTATCAAAATTCTTCAGGTCAGCATGTTTTGACTGATGGTGATTGGCCGATGGTTTTTTTCCATAGAGGAGAGTAATCTGATCAAACCGTAGGATTTGTTTGTGAATTCCCCCTCTTTTATGGAAGAGCTGAACCCTTTTCGATTTGTAAAGCAACTGTATAAAAATTAACTGTTACCTATTTCCTAGAATTACTGCTGAAATCATGATAGAATAAAGGAAAACTATATGATGAACAAGGGCTTTTATGGAACAAAGAATCCTCAATTTTGAACAAAAACTTGCTCAGTCGGAGCTTGATGGTTTTCTAGTCACTAATTTGCTGAATATTTATTATTTAACAGGCTTTTCCGGGACTGAAGCCACTGTTTTTATCTCTAAAAACCGCCGGCTTTTTCTGACTGATGCCAGATACACGTTGATGGCAAGAAAAAGTGTTCAGGGTTTTGATATTATTGAAACACGTTCACCTTTGTCAGTGCTTGCCAACATCGTCAGCGCAGACGGTCTTTCCCGTCTGGGATTTGACAAACAGGTCACTTTTGCCTACTATCAAAATCTTAAAGCCTGTTTAGCAGGAGTCGAACTGGCTGCAATGGATGATTTTACAGAAGAACTGCGTATGATTAAAGATTCCAATGAAATTGCAGCCATTAAGCGTGCCTGTCAGATTTCTGACCAGGCTTTTGCTGATGTTTTGAGCTTTATCAAACCGGGAGAAACCACTGAATTGGAAGTCGCCCATTTTTTAGATTTTCGCATGAGAGAATATGGAGCAGCAGGTATTTCTTTTGAAACTATAGCAGCTTCTGGCGGCCGTTCGGCTATGCCCCATGGAACGGCGACAGACAAGGCTATTGTCTCTGGTGATATGCTGACGCTGGATTTTGGCTGCTATTACAACCACTATGTCAGCGATATGACACGTACCGTTCATATCGGTCCGCCAACAGATGAAGAATTTGACATTTATGAGACCGTTTTAAAGGCTAATCAAAGCTTGATTGAAGCGTCTAAAGCTGGCCTTAGCTACCGTGACTTTGATAGGATTCCGCGCCAAGTAATTGATGAGGCAGGATATGCTCAGTATTTCACACATGGCATTGGACACGGGATTGGTCTTGATATTCATGAACGTCCTTATTTTGGCAATGCTGATGGGGTTGTTGAAGCTGGCATGGTTGTTACTGACGAACCGGGAATTTACCTAGATAATAAATACGGTGTCCGTATTGAGGATGATCTTCTTATCACTGCAGCAGGCTGTGAGGTACTGACACAGGCACCGAAAGAACTGATTATGCTTTCATGAAACCAGTATTTAAACTGCCGTTTTAGCAGAGACAGGTGCCTAGGTCCTATTGACAAAGTTGAATACGGCCTAAGCTTTTTTCAAAAAAGAGACGCAATCGAAGGAAGCGCAATCTGACGTATGAGTGTGGCGGCTTCTGTGAATTTGCTTACCAGCATGATGCAAGCAAATTGCTAAACAGCCCTAGCCGTAGCTGACTGAAGGCTTTGTCGTCTTAGCAGCCGCCCGCACCCTTCTAGTCATCTTGGCAGGGGTGCGCCGACGAAATCACAGATTTCGGGCTTACCGTCTTTTCATACGGATTTTTAACGGCCTTTGTATTTTGAGGAAGGAATATTTTTTATGGTGAAGGATAAACGCCTATCTTGGCAGGATTATTTTATGGCTAATGCAGAACTGATTTCTAAGCGCTCAACATGCGATCGGGCTTTTGTGGGAGCGGTGTTGGTCAAAAACAATCGCATTATTGCTACTGGTTATAACGGAGGTGTTTCGGAAACTGCTAACTGTAATGAAGTTGGACACCAGATGGAAGACGGGCATTGCATTCGAACAGTTCATGCGGAGATGAACGCTTTGATTCAGTGTGCTAAAGAAGGCATTTCGACTAATAACACAGAAATCTATGTGACGCATTTTCCGTGTATCAATTGTACTAAGGCACTTTTGCAGGCCGGTATCAAAAAGATTACCTATAAGGCTAGTTATCACCCCCATCCTTTCGCTATTGAACTCCTTAAGGCAAAGCAGGTTCCCTATGTCCAGCACGATGTGCCGGAAATCAATCTGGGGAATGGCTTAAAGCCTATTACGGAGCAGAAAAAAATTTGAGTGCTTGTTTATTTTATGATAAAATGAGATGATAACTATTTATAAGAGGTAAAAACAATGATTGAAGCAAGCAAGCTAAAAGCTGGGATGACTTTTGAAACGGCAGACAAGAAACTGTTAAAAGTGCTGGAAGCCAGCCACCACAAACCCGGCAAAGGAAATACGGTTATGCGCATGAAACTGCGTGATGTACGAACCGGTTCCACATTTGATACAACTTACCGTCCGGAAGAAAAATTTGAACAGGCTATTATTGAGACTCGGCCTGCACAGTATTTGTATCAAATGGATGATACGGGCTTTTTCATGGATACTGAAAATTATGAACAGTATGAAATTCCGGTCGTCAATATCGAACAAGAGCTGCTCTACATTCTTGAAAATTCTGAGGTGAAAATCCAATTTTACGGCAGTGAGGTCATTGGCATAACAGTGCCAACTACGGTTGAGCTGACGGTAACTGAAACACAGCCGTCAATTAAAGGGGCTACGGTAACTGGTTCAGGCAAACCTGCAACTCTGGAAACTGGTCTTGTTGTTAATGTGCCGGACTTTATTGAAGCAGGGCAAAAATTAATTATTAATACAACAGAAGGAACTTATGTTTCGCGTGCCTAAGCCTTAGAGCCGGAGCTATAGAAAGGAATGCTATGACAACTGAAAATATTGGCGAAATTGTTATCTCTCCCCGAGTGCTTGAAGTGATTACTGGAATTGCTGCGACTAAAGTTGAAGGTGTCCATTCGCTGCATAATAAAACGGTGACTGACGGGCTCAGTAAAGCAACTTTGAGTAAAGGTGTCTATCTGCAGACCGAGGAAGATGGAACAGTTAATACGGATATTTATGTTTATCTGCAGTACGGTGTTTCTGTTCCTGAGGTTGCGATGGCTATTCAAAAAGCAGTGAAGGCCGCTGTTTATGAAATGGCAGATGTTGTGGTTTCGGCGGTTAACATCCATGTTCAAGGGATTGTAGCTGAAAAAACAGCAAAACCCGATATGAAATCTCTGTTTGATGAGGATTTCCTAGATGACTAAGACATTTGAAGATTCGCGCCGTGATTTGCGTGAGCGTGCTTTTCAGACTTTATTCAGCTTAGAACTTGGCGGCGATACTCTGGGAGCTATGCAGTTTGCTTACGATTATGATAAGGAACAGGAAAATCAGGAAATCCCTGTTTTTCTTTCCAGCCTTGTCACAGGAGTTTTAGCCTATCAAAAGGACTTAGATCAGATAATCAGCCAGCACTTAAGAACAGGCTGGTCTTTAGAACGCCTCACATTAACGGATAAAACCTTGCTGCGCTTAGGGTTGTATGAGATTAAATATTTCAAAGAAACACCTGACCGTGTAGCGGTTAATGAGATTATTGAAATTGCGAAAAAATATTCTGATAAAACATCCGCAAAGTTTGTTAATGGTCTGTTAAGCCAGTTTGTTGTCGAAGAGAAGGACGAAGCTGACAGTCCTGTCTGATTAGGCTGCAGAGCTTTTAAAAAATATAACAGGGTGAGCAAAAACGAAAATTTTTGCTCACCCTGTTTTTGGTTAAAAATGCGATTATAGTCATTTTACTGCAAAATATAGAGAGTCTCTTGCTTATTAGCAGAGGCTATTGAATTATGAAACCGTTTTCGCTATAATGTAAGAAAGTGAAGTTTACTGAACTGATCTGGTCTTTGTATCTTATTGGAACTGAACACGCCCTAAAAGCTCGGAAAAAAGATGCCCCTCCCTCGTGTTTTGCAGCACATCGGTCGGGTCCCTATTTTTCAGTCGCTTTCTTAACGGGCTTTGTATCTTATGTTAGGGAGTTGTTGATGAAAGAATGGACACTTGCAGAACGTTACCGTGTTTTAAAAGATAAAAGTGAGCTTGAGCTGCTCTACAACCGTACCAAGCAGTCGCTTTACCGTCAGGCTTACCATGTTCAGCCAATAACAGGGCTTTCCAGTGATCCTAATGGCTTTATCTACCACCAAGGTTTGTGGCACCTTTTTTATCAGTGGTGTCCCTGGGGAGCTGTTCACGGTTTAAAATACTGGTACCATACAGTATCGGCAGACCTTATTCATTGGCAGAATAAAGGGATAGGTCTTGCTCCGGATACACGTTATGATAATAAGGGTGTCCATTCAGGCTCTGGTTTCTCGGAAGGTTCTGATTTTTATCTTTTTTATACAGGCAATCATCGGGATGAAAACTGGATTAGGACGCCTTATACTTGTGCGGCTAAGGTTAACGAAGCCGGAGAAATTAAAAAATTATCTCAGCCGCTTTTTGGTCCCCATCCCGACTATGCGGAGCATCAGCGTGACCCCAAAATTGTTTATCACGAAGCAAAACAGAGTTATTATATTTTATTGGGAGCTCAGTCGAAGGAACTTAAAGGCAAGGTGCTGGTTTATAAATCCAAACATTTGCTTGAAGATTGGCATTTTGCTGGAGAATTGAGAGTTCCGGGCTATGAAGATTTAGGAGGCATGTGGGAATGCCCGTCAATTGCTCATATTGATGGTAAGGATGTCCTAGTGTTTTCACCTCAGTATACTAAACTTCCCGGAAGAAGCAACAACACTAACCATAATATTTATCTCATCGGCCGGATGGATTATGACCGTTTAACCTTCACAGCTGAGGGACCATATCGTTTTTTAGACTATGGCTTTGATTTTTACGCTGCCCAATTTGCTGCTAATGTTCAGGAAATGGACCGTGCTGTTTTAACAGCTTGGATAGGCCTTCCGGATAATCATTATCCGACAGAAAATGAAGATTGGGAAGGAAGCCTCACCTTACCCAGAGAGCTGCGGATCGTTAACGGCCGCTTGCGGCAGCTGCCGTTAGCGCAAATCAAAGAATTGAGGCAGGAAAAGCTGCAAAGTGAACAAGAACTGCCCAGAGTCTGTGAGATTCAGGCTATTAATAAGGGAGCAGATTTCTGCCTGAAGCTTTTTGCACGGTCGGACGGCAGCGGCGGTTTGATTATTTCGTATGATGCTGCCAACAATAGCTGTCTTATTGATCGCAGTCAGATGGCTCAGCGGTTTAACCGTGAATTGGGGGAACAGCTGACTATACCGCTGGACAGTCCTTTAACCAATCTGGCTGTTTTCGTTGACAGAAGTTCTGTCGAACTTTTTATCAATCAAGGCGAAGCCACCTTTACTTCCCACCTTTATCCAGTAGAGGAAGAGCATACTTATACAGTCAGCGGAGAACTGGATGTGGCTATTTGGACTTTAAAAACCGCAGTCAGTGACGAGTTTATTATTTAAAAATCCGCCAAGCTTTCAATACAAGCTTGGCGGATTTTAGTGTTATTATTGCTATCAGCTTTGATGTTTTTTGAAGTCTATCAAATAGACAGCTGCATCAAATGCTTTTACCCGGGAGTAGGGTGATTGGCAGAATATATTCTAATTTAAGGTCGTCATCACCTTGGATTTTTTTGAGAAGCAGTTCTACCATTAATTTTGCGATATCCTTGATGGGCTGTTTGACGGTAGTTAAATAAGGCACATAATTTTCGATGAAGGCTGTTCCGTCGTAACCAATAATTTTTAATTGCTCAGGAATGCTGATTCCGAGTTCTGCTGCAAGTTTCATCACCAGCATAGCCGTAACATCGTCAGAAGTGAAAACACCGTCTGGTTTGGTCCGTTTCATCAAATTTTTAATTTCCATCATTTTACGGACAGGGGAAAAATCGCTGGACAAATTAATGTAGGTTGCATCAGGCAGAACAGAACTGAAACCGATGCGCCGTCTGGCTGTCGGAGAGTCGCTGTCATCATTGCCGGTAATCATAACGATATTTTGGCAGCCTGCTTTTGTCAGCGTTTGAGCAGCTAGAGCACCGCCGGCAAAATTATCTGAGGAAACGACAGGAATGTTGGGAGCCAGATTACGGTCAAAGGCAATAATCGGTGCAGTAACACGGTTATAATCGGAAATTCCTAAATTATGGCTGCCGGAAATAATACCATCCACCTGGTTGGCTTCCAGCATTTCCAGATATTCCTTTTCTTTTTCGGAATTGTGCTCACTGTTACAGATGATAGTCTTATAGCCTGCTTCGAAAAAGTCACGCTCCAAATATTCGATCAATTCAGCATAGAAGATATGGCTGATATTAGGAAAAATCAGGCCGATAAGTTTGGCTGATTTTCCCTGCAGACTGCGGGCTAGGTTGTTTGGGCGGTAACCGAGTTCCTGCATGGCTTGAGTGACTTTTGCGATTGTTTTTTCTGATAAGTAGCCTCTTCTGTTAATAACCCTTGAAACAGTGGTCGGGCTCACGCCGGCCAATTTTGCAACATCAGTTAGTTTTGCGACCATAATCCAATTCATAGTATTTTCCGCTTACCTTACCGCTTTTGGCAAGGATGCCTGTTTGATTGTTGTCAGGGAAAATACGGCCGGAAAATACTTTTTCTCCTTTGTTAATAAAAATTTCAAATACCGATTTATCGATAAAAATACTGGCAGTTATCAGCCCCGGTTCAACAGAGCAGGAACGGCTCTGACCATATTCCAGTGCATACTGTTCCCCAGCTTGGCTTCTGTCAATTGTAACTGTACCGCGCTCACTGTCTACCTTGATGGAAAGACCTCTCCCTTTCTGATCGGCAAAGAGGATAATTTCTGTCTGACTGTGAGCTGCAAAAGTTAATTCCAGCTCATAAACATTGTCGGTAGCAGGCAAATCGACAACATCATGTCCTTCGTCTTTGCGCAGGCTGCTGATTGCTTCGACAGGATACTGGTACAGCTTTCCGTCTTTGATTTTCAGTTCTTTAACAAGTGAGAGAACACCTTGATAATCATACTTATCTGTCGGGTAATCAATATCAGGCAGTCCCAGCCAGCTGACTGTGAGGGCACGTCCGTCAGGAGCATTAAAAGCTTGAGTTGCATAAGCTTCAAAGCCATAGTCCAGATTTTGGATGGCAGACAGATTGTGAAGTTTCCCTGTCTGAGGCTCAAAAGACTGAGCAATCTTATACATATTAGGGTAAATATTATGATAATCTATAACAGCTTTATCAAGGCCTTGCGGACAGTAGAGCAGAACTGGCTGTCCATCGACAAACACAAGGTTAGGACACTCCATCATATAAGCAGTCTGATCGTTGTCAAAATCCAAATCAGCAACAAAACTCCAAGTCTTATAGTCGCGGTTATCAGCCTTATAAAGTTTAATGAAGCCCTTCTCATTTTTATCCTGAGCGCCGATTAAGGCATAATATTCTCCGTCAAAATAGAAAATCTGTGGATCACGGAAATGTGCTGTCACGTCATCAGGCTGAGCAATCAGTGTCTGAGGAACCTTTTCCCAGTTGCCGTCACTGTCAAGAAGCACTCCGTTTTGATAGGTCTGGCGCAGCCAGTTTTCATCACGGACATTGCCGGTATAGAAAATAAAAAGCTTATCACCAAACTGCATAGCCGATCCGGAATACATACCATGGCTGTCTAAAGGAGTAGTAGGGGTTAAAACAGTTCCAGTCTCTTCAAAATGAACCAGATCCTCAGATTCCGTCTGAACCCATGATTTCAGACCATGAGCCGCTCCAAAGGGGAAATATTGATAAAACAGCTGCCATTTGCCCTTGAAAAAAGAAAAACCATTAGGATCATTCAGCAAACCGTAAGGAGGTTCAACATGAAAGTTGGTATGCCAAGGAGAGCGCGCAGCATTTTCCTTGATTTTTTTAACCTCTTCTTCGGTCCATTCAGCATAAGGTTTATATCTTTGCTCGCGTGTTAGCGCCATCTGTGCCTCCGTTTAAATAACTTTATAACTATATAATAGACGTTTTCAGAACAAAAAGCAATTAAATGCGGTAAAAAAACATAATCCGAAGAAATTTCTGTAAAGCGCTTGACATATTAATAAAAAATGTTACAATAAGAATACAATGAAAGTGAAACGCTTTCAAATTGAAAAAATGAGGAGAATTGCTTTATGGATTATAATAAAGTGGCTGGGGAAGTTATCAAGGCCGTAGGGAAAGATAATCTAGTAGCTGCAGCTCACTGTGCTACCCGCCTTCGGCTGGTTCTGAAGGATGATACAAAGGTTAATCAGGAACTTCTTGATAACGATCCTGATGTTAAGGGAACTTTCAAAATTGACGGACAATATCAAGTTATTATTGGTGCCGGAGATGTAAACTTTGTTTACGAAGAACTGATTAAACAAACAGGTCTTTCAGAAGTTTCTACTGATGATTTGAAAAAAATCGTTGCAAGTAATACTAAGTTTAACCCAATTATGGCTTTAATTAAGCTGTTATCGGATATTTTTGTACCAATTATACCTGCCTTGGTTGCAGGCGGTCTGTTGATGGCTTTGAGGAATTTCTTGACATCACCGGATTTGTTTGGACCGCAGTCACTGGAACAGCAGTTTCCGGCAATTCAAGGTTTATCAGAGATGATTCAGCTGATGTCAGCTGCACCATTTATGTTCTTACCTGTACTGGTAGGTATTTCAGCTGCGAAAAGATTTGGTGCTAACCAATTCTTAGGGGCAGCTATCGGTATGATTATGACAACGCCGGATCTTGGCGGCGCTGATAAATTTTGGGATCTTTTTGGATACCATGTAGCCCAAACAAGCTATGTTTATCAGGTTATTCCTGTATTGGCAGCAGTATTTATTTTATCAAAGCTAGAAAAATTCTTCCACAAGCGTCTGCCATCAGCTGTTGACTTTACTTTCACTCCACTTTTGTCAGTAATGATTACTGGGATTTTAACCTTTACTGTTATTGGACCGGTAATGATGGTTGTTTCAGATGCTGTTACAAATGTTATTGTTTGGCTGTACAATACAACAGGATTTATTGGAATGGGTATTTTTGGTGGAACCTATTCGCTAATCGTTATGACAGGTTTGCACCAGTCATTTCCTGCTATTGAAACACAGCTTCTTTCTGCCTTGCAACAAGGAAAAGGAGCAGGGGACTATATATTTGTTGTAGCATCTATGGCTAATGTGGCACAAGGTGCTGCGACTCTTGCAATCTGGTTCCTGACTAAAAATTCTAAAACAAAAGGTTTGGCATCTTCTGCTTCGGTATCAGCTTTCTTGGGGATTACAGAACCGGCTCTGTTTGGTGTTAACTTAAAATACCGCTTCCCATTCTTCTGTGCTTTAGTAGGTTCTGCCATAGGTGCTGCAATTGCAGGTCTGACAAATGTTATAGCAGCTTCTTTAGGTGCTGCTGGATTCATTGGTTTCCTTTCTATTCAGGCTAAATCAATTCCAATGTACGTTGTTGCTGAATTAATTTCTTTCGCTATTGCTTTTGCTCTCACTTATGTTTACGGTAAAACAAGAGCTTCGTCAGTATTTGCCGCGGAAGCAGCTGCAGCGCTTGCTGAAGCAGAAGTTGAACCAACTTCAGATGCAGCACCGGCTGTTGAAGAAAAAGTTGTTGAAGAAGCACCTGTAGCGTTGGCTGATACAACAATCCAAGCACCGCTTTCCGGTGAAGTTGTTGCACTTGAAGATGTTAACGATCCGGTATTTTCAAGTGGTGCTATGGGCCAAGGTTTAGCTGTAAAACCAAGTCAGGATGCTGTTTATGCTCCTGCTGACGCTGAAGTAACCATCGCTTTTGAAACCGGTCATGCTTATGGCCTGAAAACAGAAACTGGTGCTGAAATTTTGATTCACATCGGTATTGATACCGTTTCTATGGACGGTGACGGCTTTGTTAAAAATGTTTCTGCCGGACAGAAAGTTAAGGCCGGCGATAAACTCGGATCCTTTGACTCAAGTAAAATTGCTGCAGCTGGGTTGGATAACACTACTATGGTTATCGTAACTAACTCAGCCGACTTTGCTTCAGTTGAAGGCCTGGCAAGCGGTTCTGTTAAACATGGTGATGATCTGCTTAAAGCGACAAAATAACAAACCGTCTGTGATCTGGTCAAAACAGGACTTTAGATGAAAAACGGCAGTTTTGTCTGCAAAAGGTGGTTTTGCCTTGTTAACACAACAAAACAATAAATGAAAGGCTGGGATCAAAGTCCCAGCCTTTTTTTAGAGACAGCAGGATCCGTTAAAAGAGCAAAGCAAAAATGACGGTAAGCCAGAAATCTACGATTTCGTAGGCGCACCTCTGTCAGGGTGACTAGAAGGGTGCGGTCGGCTGCAAAGACGACAAAGCCTTCAGTCAACTACGGCTGACGGTAAGCCAGAAATCTACGATTTCACAGGCAGCACCCCTGCTAGAGTGACTAGGGAGCGAGACAGAACTCCAGACCATAACGTTCGACGTCTCGCTCTGCAAAGCCTAGCAGACATTTTAAAGCTTTGAAAAAGCGACTAAAATGATGCTAGGTTGCTGCGTCTTGTTAATCATACAAGCAATGATTTGGGAGGCTAGGATTTTTGTCTGCCTTCAGACGGCTACGGCAAGCTAACAGTAAGACAAAATCTCAGATTATAGAGTCCCCTCACTCTCCAATTTCCACGTTTGAGCTGACATCATCTGCTGGGTGATGTTACTTCCCAGCTCTTATGGGGGTGTTTGCTTCCGCCGATATGCAGAGACCATAAAGAAAGTATCTGAAACTTAGCAGCTGGCCTAGAAAAGATAAAGCTTGCAGAACAGCGGTAATGAACCGTCTTTGGGCTGCTTTTCTTTGTTCGACTTTTCAAATCTGTGAAAAACGCTGGAGAATGAAGATATTTCCCTGTCTTTCCTTTAAATCGGCTTAGATTAATGCTATAATATAGATGATTTTAAAAACTATTAATGTTGAGGTTTTACAATGACAAAATTATACGGCAGTGTTGAAGCAGGCGGCACAAAATTTGTCTGCGCAGTAGGCGATGCTGATTTTCAGATTGTTGAAAAGGTGCAGTTTCCGACTACAACTCCCTATGAAACTATTGAAAAGACGGTGTCTTTCTTTAAAAGATTCGAGGAAGACTTAGCCGGTGTGGCTATCGGCTCCTTCGGACCCATTGATATTGATGAAAATTCACAAACTTACGGTTTCATTACGACAACCCCTAAACCGAATTGGGCTGACGTGGATTTAGTGGGACTGATTTCAAAGGATTTCAAGATTCCTTTCTATTTTACGACTGATGTGAACAGTTCTGCTTATGGGGAAGCACTTGTGCGCAAAGGAGTGGACAGTCTAGTTTATTATACAATTGGGACCGGTATCGGCGCTGGTGCTATTCAAAAAGGAGAATTTATCGGCGGTCTCGGCCATACAGAAGCCGGTCACGTTTATATGGCGATGCATCCTAAAGATGTTGCTGATGAGTTTTCAGGAACCTGTCCTTTCCATAAAGGCTGCTTGGAAGGCTTAGCTGCAGGCCCCAGCTTGGAAGCACGTACCGGAATTCGCGGAGAACAGATTGCGCAAAACGCTGATGTTTGGGAGATTCAGGCCTATTATATCGCTCAGGCAGCTGTTCAGGCCACTGTTCTTTATCGGCCTCAGGTCATTGTCTTTGGCGGCGGTGTTATGGCTCAAGAGCATATGATAAAGCGAGTGCGCAGTAAGTTTACAGCCCTTCTAAACGGCTATCTGCCGGTACCAGATGTTGAGAGCTATATTGTAACACCTGCTGTTGCTGAGAATGGCTCTGCAACACTTGGAAATTTTGCGCTTGCTAAGAAAGTTGCTGAGCGTTAAGTTAAGGAGCCGCCTTCAGAGAGGATTTGGGATTCCTTTCTGACTGATATCGCTTTTACAAATTTTGCCAATAGGCAGGAGCAGGAACAAAGATAAGACGGATTATCTTTCGTTTCTCTGCTCTTTTTTACTGTAATCACACTGCAAAGGGGGAATTATGAATTTTAAAGAACGCATTTCAATTCAGTTTACTAATTTAACGAAAACGGATAAGAAAATTTCGAATATTCTTTTAAAACATCCAGACTATTTAATTGACAACAGTGCTCAGGAAGCAGCTGAAATTATTGGAACATCACCGGCAGCTCTGGTCAGACTGGCTAAGAAAATGGGCTATAAGGGGCTGGCAGATTTTAAAATATCACTGGAAGATTATGCTGGACAGGAACCGAGCAGAGAAGACTACTTAGAAAAACCGTTAATAACTAAAGTCATTGACAATTACCGAGACAATTTGCATTTATTAGAGCAGCAGCTTGATGAAGGTCAGTTAGACCGGATTTCAGATATATTGGCTAAAGCCCAGCATATTAAAATTTTAGGTATCGGCAGTTCTGGTTTGGCAGCAGAACAAATGGTTTATTTTTTGCTCTATCAGGATAAATACACTGAAAGTGTCACCAGCAAAACAAAAATGTATTATCTATCCCGCAGTCTGACAAAGGAGGATGTTTTGCTGATTTATTCTGTATCGGCCAATAAAGATTATGATGAATTGCTTGCTGCTGCTAAAAAGGCAGGAGCTCAGCTCATTATGGTAACAATGAATAGTCAGGATAAAATAAGAGAAATTGCTGCGGAATTTGTTTTGCTGCCATCGAATTTGACCAACTTAGGCAGTGCTTCCGGAGAAATTTATCAGTTAGATAATCGTTCTTTGTTTTCAGTATTTTCAGAAATATTAGCTGCCTATATCCACAAAAAAGTGAAATAAATTTTATTTTTTAAAAGTATATTGAAATTTATTTTATTCGTGATATAATAGTTTCAGAAATGTTATTTCTGCTTTTCCAATAAAAATACTGTATGAAAGTTCGCAAAAGCGAAGCAGTCTTAAGGAAAGCTAAGCTCTTTGCAAAAAGCATGCACACCCAAGTGTTTCTTTAAATATTAATCGGGCTTAGCCGTCCTAGAAAGGGTGCGCCTGCGAAATCGAGGATTTCGGACTTACCGTCAGCCGTAGCTGACTGAAGGTTTTGTCGTCTTAGCAGCCGACCGCCCCCTTCTAGTCATTCTGGCAGAGGTGCTGCCTGTGAAATCATAGATTTCTGGCTTACCGTCTTTTCATACGGATTTTTAAACGGGCTTTGTATCTTGTTGGAACTGAACACGCCCTAAACGCTGTGTAAAAAAGATAGCCCTCCCTTGAGTCTTTAGTGACTCGGCGGTCAGGCTCCTATTTTTACTTTGCGTTCTTAACGGGCTTTGTATCTTTTTAAAGGAGGATATCATGAATAAATTTATGGATATGCTGAGTCAGAAAATTTTGCCGCTGGCTACAGCTTTGGGGAACAATAAGTATCTTTTGGTCTTGCGTGATGCTTTCATGCTGTCATTTCCCTTGACGATGTTTGGTTCACTGATTGTGGTGTTTAATAATCTGCCTTTTTGGCCGGATAATTTAAAAGCACAGTTTGCAGATCTTTTTGGCAATGGTCAGAGTGCGACTATGTCAATCATGACTGTTTTTGTGTCGCTGGGAATTGGTTATTATATGGCTAAAGCCGAAGAGCTTGAGGAAGGGCTCTTTGGAGCTGTTGTTTCTCTAGCCTCCTTTCTTATTTTAACCCCCTTTTTCTTTGATGTGCTGAATGATGACGGAGAAACTGTGGCTACAGCGACCGGCGCCTTAAGTCTGGATAGGCTGGGTGCTAAAGGGATGTTTTTAGGAATCTTGACATCTTTTTTAGCAGCTAAACTGTTTGTCTATTTAACTAAAAAAGGTTTTACGATAAAAATGCCTGACAGTGTTCCGCCGGCAGTAGCTAAATCTTTTTCTGCTTTGATTCCTGCTATTGGGACTTTGATGCTCTTCTTGATCCTTAACGCTGTAATGACAGCTGTTTTTAAGACAAACCTGCACGATGTTATTTACGATATGATCCAAAAACCGCTGACCGGTTTAGGCACCAGCTTGCCGGCAACTGTTATCGCTGTCTTTTTTGTACAGTTTCTCTGGTTTTTTGGCCTGCATGGACAAGTTATTATCAACTCGGTCTTTGAACCTTTTTGGCAGGCTAATATGCTGGATAATGCCCGCTTGACTCAGCAGGGAGCAGAGCTGCTGTCTCAGCAGGGGCATATCGTTACTAAATCCTTTATGGATACCTTTACTGTAGGCCTGGGCGGATCTGGTTCGACCCTGATTGTTGTTATCATGATGGCTTTTATTATGAAACAAAAACAATATCGGGAAGTTGGCCGTTTCGCTTTAGGTCCTGGAATTTTTAATGTCAACGAGCCTGTTATTTTTGGCCTGCCGATGGTGATGAATGCCAGCATATTTATTCCCTGGCTCTTAGCGCCGATTGTATCCGTTGTTGTTGCTTATCTCGGTTTTGCAAGCGGTTTGGTGCCTTTGACGACAGGAGCTCAGGTGCCGTGGACAATGCCAATTTTTATTTCCGGCTTTTTGGCGACTAACTCAATTATGGGTTCTTTGCTGCAGCTGGTTCAGGTCGCTGTGATTGCCGCAATTTGGTTTCCTTTCCTGAAAATGATTGACCGCAGCCAGACTTTGTCATCATTTTAATGGGCATAAAGCTGGCCGCAGCCGGAGTTCATTCCGGCTTTTCTTGATAAGGGAGATGGGCTTAGTCTTTTGTGAAAAGGAAGTGTTGGGACTCAAGCAAAAGTGGGAACCAATTGTTTTTTCAGGCCTGCAGAGCTTGATTGGGCTGGCTTCTGCCTCATCTACAGCGGAGCAGCAGGTCCACTGTGTGCCCTTATCAAAGAGGTGTTTTGCAAGAATTTGGCTCACTTTTATCCCAAAGCTGGTCATTTATGAAAAGCTTGGCTGCCTTTGTGGTTTGAAACAGGAGGAGAAAGAGGTATGGAAACATTACAATTTCCCGAAAATTTTTGGTGGGGAGCAGCTACCAGCGGCCCACAGTCGGAGGGAAACTTTAAAAAACAGCACCAAAATGTCATGGATTATTGGTATGCACAAGCACCTGAAGATTTTTACAATCAGGTGGGCCCGGACACAGCCTCGGATTTTTATCATGATTTTCAGACGGATATCCAGCTGATGAAAGTCTGCGGTTTAAATACTGTGAGAACATCTATTCAGTGGTCGCGTTTAATTGATGATTTTGAAAAAAATACAGTTAATACTGAAGCTGCAGCTTTTTACAGTGCAGTAATTGATGCTTTTTTGGCAAATGGCATTGAGCCTTTTATAACCCTGCATCATTTTGACCTGCCGGCGGAGCTTCTTCACAAATACGGCGGCTGGGAAAGCAAACACGTCGTTGATTTATTTGCTGGTTTCGCAGAAAGATGTTTTGCTTTGTTTGGAGACCGTGTTAAATACTGGTTTACTCACAATGAGCCGCTGGTTGTTGTTGAAGGCGGTTATTTGGATCAGTTTCATTATCCCAAGAAAGTAAATGGGAGAGCCGCTGTTCAAGTGGCTTATAATCTGCAGCTGGCCAGCAGCAAGGCTATCGCCAAATATCGGCAGTTAAAGCAGGACGGACAAATCGGGATTATCTTAAATCTGACTCCTGCCTATCCTGCAAGTCAGGCAAAAGCAGATATTGAAGCCAGTGAGAAGGCAGATTTATGGTATAACCGCCTGTTTATGGATGCCAGCAGCAAGGGAGAGTTTCCGCCTGCCTTAGTCGAACTGTTAGAACAGGAAGGGGTCCTGTGGCAGGCTGCTAAGGATGAACTCACCTTAATCCGGGAAAATACAATTGATTTATTGGGAGTGAATTTTTACCACCCTAACCGTGTTCAAAGGCCGAAATTTTCCCCAAAAAGTTTGGTAGTGGATTTTCGGCCGGATAAATACTGGCAGGCTTATGATATGCCCATGGCTCGGATGAATGTGGATAAGGGATGGGAAATTTATCCCAGAGCCGTTTATGACATTGCTAAGGATATTCAGGAGAATTACGGCAATCTGCTTTGGTATATCAGTGAAAACGGTATGGGTGTATCGCAGGAAGAGCGCTATCTGAATGCGGACGGTGTTATTGAAGACGATTACCGCATTCAGTTTATCAAAGAACATCTTTATTGGCTGCACAAGGGTATGCGTGAAGGAAGCAATTGTCTGGGTTATCATCTTTGGACACCGATTGACTGCTGGAGCTGGTCTAATGCTTACCGTAACCGCTACGGCTTGATTGCCAATAATATCCACACACAGACAAAAACAGTGAAAAAATCAGGCCGCTGGTTTAAAAAAGTTGCAGCGAGCGGCCGGCTTGAATTAGAAAATGATATAATAGAATAAAATAAAGCAAAAGGAGCTGGTCCAATGGCAGAACCATTGTTTTTAGAATCTGTTATGCATGATAAAATCTGGGGCGGGACTAGACTCAGAGACGAGTTCGGCTACAGTATTCCGACAGAGACAACTGGAGAATACTGGGCAATTTCTGCCCATCCTAACGGTGTATCCACGATTAAGAACGGCCAATTCAGCGGCCAAAAGCTGGATGATCTTTACCGGGACAGACCGGATTTATTTGGCTATCCTAAAGAAAAAGTCTTTCCGCTGCTGACAAAGATTTTAGATGCTAATAATTGGCTCAGTGTTCAGGTGCATCCGGATGATACCTATGCTTTGGCACATGAAGGAGAACTGGGAAAGACAGAGTGCTGGTATGTTATCGCGGCAGAACCGGATGCAGAAATTATCTATGGCCATCATGCGCAGTCAAAGGCAGAGCTGGCAGAGATGATTGACGAAGGGTGCTGGGACGATCTGTTGACCAGAATTCCTGTCAAAGCCGGTGATTTTTTCTATGTTCCCAGCGGAACGATGCATGCTATCGGCGGCGGCATCATGATACTGGAAACACAGCAGTCAAGTGATACGACCTACCGAGTTTATGACTTTGACCGCACAGATGCCGGCGGCCGGAAGCGTGAGCTCCATATTGCGCAGTCACTGGATGTTTTGACAATAGGTGAACCCGCTAATTCAACACCGGCCGGTCTGCAGATTGATGATTTACTGACAACAGTTTTGGTCGCTAACCCTTTCTTTACGGTCTATCATTGGCAGCTTTCAGGCAAAGCTGCGATGAAGCGGCCGGGCCCTTACCTGCTTGTCAGTGTCTTGCAGGGACAGGGCAAACTCATTTTAGACGAACAAGAAAGCTATCAGCTGCAGAAAGGGGATCATCTGATACTGCCGCATGATACTGAAAACTGGATTATTGAAGGAGAACTGGACATTATTGCCAGCCACCCCCACTCCAGCTAAACTGCGTTAGTAGGAAGCGGGGCACATCTCAAAACCATGAGGCTTTACCCGCTCTTTAATTTCTAGGCGAAACTGAAAACTTATAAGGCCTTCCAATAAGGTAAACGGCTCTGGGACAAAAAGTCCCAGAGCCGTTTATCGTTTAAGAGACCGTCAAATATACTTTTTAACAGGCAGTTTCCTCTCTTTCAAAATCTGACTGTGACAGTTAAAAGTCGGTCTTTTTTATTTCACTGCCTGGGAATAGGACAAATGCGAAAGAATTCCTGCAGCAGACAGCCCTTCCCTTTGTTTTTCAAACAGTCTATGCTATACTAACAAACATTAAAATGAATAAAAGATAAGGAGCGGGATATGGCTAAAAAGAAAGGTTTAAGCAGACCGGCTAAGGTATTCTGGGGACTGCTGGCTGCGGTTCTCATCGCCATCACAGGAATTTGGGGGTATAATCGTTATATGGAACAAAAGAAGATTGATAATTTATATAAGCATGGTTTTAAACTTTTAGAGGAACAAACAGCGCTCTATATAAAAGAAAATTATTCTGGTATCAGTAAAATTGAATTTTCTCCTATTTTCATTGATGGAGATGGAAAATTTACGATGTTAACAGCTAATGTTGTCCCTGTTGTATATGATGAAGAGGGGAACAAAGGGTATTTAGGCAAAAAAATGGATAATGTTATACCTGCCGGTTATGGTTTACTAGATGGTATCTCTGCTTTAGAATTTGATTTATGGGGAAACGATGTTGTTTATTTGTCTGATTCCGCTTCAGGGAAAGAAATTGATGTTTCAAAATATGATCGCCTGCCAGATAAGGCAAAGTTAACATCTGCTCCAAGTATTGATGAAAATATGGAGTTGCTGGTTCAAGGCGGACAGCTAAAAAATATTATAAAGTCTTCAGATGGCAGTCCTAACGTAAAAATTCAATATAATACAACTGTTAAGAAAGGAGATTATACCAAATGGCGTTAACCGATGCAGAAGTCCAAAAAATACAAATTAAAGTAAAAGACAATGTGGATAAGCAAGAAGGAGACATTATTAATATTGGTACTAAATCAAACCCTGAGTATTACCAAGTGGTCAACGGCGTAGATGAGACGACCCAGGCTCTGGCCGTTGTTCCGGTGGACAATATCAAGGGCGATAATCCAGACTACAGCCAAACCGCTATCGTTGTGGCAGGGACCTAAAAATGATGGCAAATGTCACTTGTCTTTTCAGTATTACTATGCTATACTAACAACAATTAAAACGAATTAATAAACTTGTCTACAGAAAACAAGGAGCAAGGCTATGGCTAAAAGAAAAGGTTTAAGCAGATCGGCTAAGATTTTCTGGGGACTGCTGGCTGCGGTTCTCATCGCCATCACAGGAATTTGGGGGTATAATCGTTATATGGAAAAGAAAAAAGTTGAACAGCTTTACCGATACGGTTTTCGGCTGCTGGAGGAACAAATTGCCACATACATCAAAGAAAATTATTCTGGTATCAGTAAAATCGAATTCTCACCTATCTTTGTAGATGGCGACGGTCGCTTTACGATAATGACAGTTGACGTTGTCCCAGTAGTTTATGACAATTATGGAAATAGAAGTTTGTTGGGGACTAAGATTGGAAATACTAGTTATGGAGGATATGGAGTAAATGGTGGGCTCACTCTTGATTTTGATATTAGCGGCAATGAAATAATTTATTTAGAAGATTTTGACAATAATAAGGAAATAGAAGTTTCTAATGATACCCACTTGCCTGATAAAGCAAAGCTTCTTTCTAGCAAGAAAATTGATGATAATATGGATGCCTTAATTGAGGATAAGCAGTTAAAGGATGTCACAAAATCTGCTGAGGGTAGCCCTGAAGCTGAAATTGTTTATAATTTAAAAATTAAAGAGGGAGAATATTGGAAATGGCGCTAACTGATGAAGAAATTAGGGATCTTCAAGAAATTATAAAAAAAGAATCCAGTACTAAAGAAGGAGAAATTATAACTGATAAAAAAGGAAGACCTTACCAAATAGTCAACGACGTAGATGAGACGACCCAGGCTCTGGCCGTTGTTCCGGTGGACAATATCAAGGGCGATAATCCAGACTACAGCCAAACGGCTATCGTGGTGGCAGGCACCCAGCCTGGTTTCACTGAATCCACTAAAAATGCGATTGAAGCTAGAGGCAAGATGACCCCACAGGTAGATGACATCTCCGATTTTTATGACAGCACGGCTGCCAAACTGGAAAAAGCCCATGGCGGCGGGACCATTTCCAATATGTCCGGCTTCAGCCAGTCCGGCCCGGCGGTCGCCAAGGTAGCTGCCCAACATCAGGTGCCTAAAATCACCAACTTCATGGACTGGGGTGCCAGTAGTTCCCTCTACTCCAAGGATAATCCTAAGGGCATTACCGCTGAGGAGAAGACTTGGCTGGATAAACATGCGACCATCTATATGGACTCGACCAGAGATGTGACCTATCTGGACGGGAAAAGCCATGGGGATATTCCTTATGGCAAGAAATATATTGTTGAAAGAAGGCAATTTTTTATCAGTTAAACAGTTTGCCTTTTTATTTATCCTATGCTATACTAACAACAATTAAAACGAATTGATAAACTTGTCTACAGAAAACAAGGAGCAGTCTATGGCTAAAAGGAAAGGTTTAAGCAGGCCGGCTAGGATTTTCTGGGGACTGCTGGCTGCGGTTCTCATCGCCATCACAGGAATTTGGGGGTACAATCGTTATATGGAAAAAGAAAAAGTGAATCAGCTTTATAAACATGGTTTTAGACTTTATGAAGAACAAATCGCCACTTATATTAAAGAAAATTATTCTGGTATCAGTAAAATCGAGTTTTCACCTATCTTTGTAGACGGCGACGGGCGTTTTACGATGCGAACAGTGAATGTTGTGCCTGTGGTTTATGATGAGGAAGGAAATAAGGCATACCTCGGTAGGAAGGTTGGAAATGGGAATGATGGTTTCTCAGATTTTGGGATAGCAGATGGCTTAATCGTAGATTTTGATGGCTTTGGGGAAGAAGTTATTGAGTTAGAAGACTTTGAGACGGATAAAGTCTATGATGTATCTGGCTATGAGACACTTCCCGATTTTGCCAAGTTGAAAAAAAATTCTATATTGGATGAGAACATAATGGCTTTAATAGATAGTCACCAATTAGAAACCGTTGAAAAATCATCAGAAGGAAGCCCTGATAGTGAAATTGTTTATAACCTAGAAATAAGGGAAGGAGACTACACCCAATGGCATTGACAGACCTTCAGATACAAGCTGTACAATCAAAAGTTAAAACTTGGAATTTATTAGAAATTGGGACTCAAAAATCAGTCAAAGGGCAAAAATACGAAATTGTCAATACCCAAGACGGCACGACAGAAGCCATCGCTGTAGCTCCAGTTGTTGATGGTAAGACAGACTACAGCCAAACAGCAATCGTAGTGGCCGGCACCCAGCTGATTGGCAAAGAAGGTTTTGGAGAGGATGCCTGGAATTCCACTAAAAATGTGATTGAAGCTAGAAGCGGGCTAACCTCGCAGGTAGATGACATCTCCGATTTTTATGACAGCACGGCTGCCAAACTGGAAAAAGACCATGGTGGCGGGACCATTTCCAACATGTCCGGCTTCAGCCAGTCCGGCCCGGCGGTTGCCAAAGTGGCCGCAGCGCATCAGGTGTCTAAAATCACCAACTTCATGGACTGGGGTGCCAGCAGTTCCCTCTATTCCAAGGCTAATCCTAAGGGCATTACCGCTGAGGAGAAGACTTGGCTGGACAAACATGCGACCATCTATATGGACTCGACCAGAGATGTGACCTATCTGGACGGGAAAAGCCACGGGGATATTCCTTATGGCAAGAAATATATTATTGAAGGCACCGGCGATTGGATTTCCGACCACGATACCGCTTTTCCGCGTATCAAAGGGAATGGTCTTGACATAGACTGGTATGTTAAGCACGGCCAGTTCACCTCCGGCATGACCAGAGAACAGGTGATTAAGGTAGCCAGAATGAAAGCCAAGAAGGCTAAGGGGCTGGATATCAAAGATCCTGATACTTGGTTTGACAGTACGGATTATCGCACTTATCTGCTGGAATATGTCAAGACATACGGTGACTTTGCGGTTGAACCGACCAAGGCCGAGCTTCTGAGCTCTTACAAGAAGACGGTTAAGGAGTTGAGAAGCCAGCTGAAAACAGCGACAGGGTCGAAGAGAATCAGTCTGCGTGAGGAGCTTCTGCGGGCGGTTGCTCAGAAGGCGAGACTGCATGCAGAAGTTAAGACAGAGGCTGTCCTGCAAAAGCTGGAGGAGAAAAAAGCCAGCTTTCAGGCCGATATCGAGGCGACCCGTCAGGCTATGTATGCCGTGGCAGAAGAGCTGTCGGAGAGTGAAGTGACCGACCTGCTGAGCCCTTATACCATGGAGAACTTATGGGACAGTCAGGCAGAGGAACAGAACAGAGCCGAGCTTGACGCCTATAAGAACAGGATGATGGCTTTTGCGGACAAGCTGGATGCGGCGGCAGATAACTTAATAGCGGCCGATCAGGAAGGGGCCGCTTTGTTTTCAGCCGGCAGCCAGTAAAGCAGGCAGAGGTTTAGCAGACTTTGCACACAAAGGGATTCATGGATAAAAAGGAATGTTATGAAAGTGACAGATGATTTAGATGCACTCGCCCAAGCGGCTAAGGAGACCAAGAAGGCGCAGGAGCGCTTGGTCATTCAGGGAGCGTTAGCGGCAAAAAGCAGGGCTTGGTCGGGAGAACAAGAGGAGCTGCAGACTTGGTTAGAAGGCCAGGCTGAGGAGCTTCAGTCGTTTGCGCAGGGATCGCTAGCCGGAGAGCTGGCGGATTGTTTTACGGGTCAGGCAGCCGACAGTGTGGCGGCTTATTTGGCCGAATGGCCGCAGGCAGACTTTAGCAGTCCGATACGGGCTTAGAAGAGGAGAAAGAGTTGATGGATAAAGAAGAACAATTGACCCAGGAGCATTTGGGGCGGGTCAAAGCCATAGACGAAGCGGCATGGGGCTGCTGGGACCTGCAGCAGGAGGCATCTAAGCGGACAGAGGCTTTGAGCAACTGGCTGCTCGAGCAGTGCCGTGAGCTTCCTGAGGCTATGCCAAACCATACGATATGGGCATTGGAAGATGAGCGGGATAAGCTGCTGGCCAAGATTCGTCAGAAAGAAAATGAGTTGGAGGAGGCTAGGTCAGAGGAGACCAAGAGCTACAATCAGGCGGTAGAGGAGCTGCAGGAGCAGCAGAAGCAGGAGCGCCAGCAGGAGGAGTCTTTAAGTATGCTCAAGCGTCGCTTGGAACTCAGCATTGCTCATGTGAGTTTTCTGGGCCTTCAATCCGACAAGAGCAAGGGGCGTTTCCGGTGTAAGGAGTGCCGTTATGAGTGGGAGGCGGCTCTTGACTCTGTCACGGGGCGAAAGTCCTGCCAGCAATGCGGCGTTTCCTTTGAGAAATAAGAACAGAAGAAGAGCAGTTCCGGCTGCTTTTTTTCTGCGAGATAAACTTTTTTAGCAGCTGACTGCCAGTTTTTTGCAACTGTTTTACCGCAAAAAAGCAGAAATATGCTATAATGAGTTGATTATTCTATTAAACATAAGGAACATGAAAATGAACAATTATGCAATTATTTTAGCAGCGGGGAAAGGAACCCGCATGAAGTCCGATCTTCCCAAAGTTCTGCACAAAGTGGCAGGACTGACAATGCTGGAACATGTCTTTGCCAGCGTTGAGGCGATTGCTCCTGCTAAAACAGTTACCGTTATCGGCCATAAGGCTGAACTGGTACGAGAAGTATCCGCCGAAAAGTCAGCTTTCGCTCTGCAAAGCGAACAGTTGGGGACAGGCCATGCTGTTATGATGGCAGCGGAAGAGCTGGCTGACCTTGATGGTCAAACCTTAATTATTGCCGGAGATACACCGCTGATTACAGGTGAAAGTTTGAGAAATCTGCTGGATTACCACAGGCGCCATAAAAATGCAGCGACTATTCTGACGGCTATGGCTGACAATCCTTTTGGTTATGGCCGGATAATCCGCAATAACCGCAGTGAGGTTACTAAAATTGTTGAACAAAAGGATGCATCAGACTTTGAACAACAGGTCAAGGAAATTAATACAGGAACCTATGTTTTTGATAACCAGCGTCTGTTTGCTGCCTTAAAAGAACTCAATACAGACAATGCGCAAGGAGAGTACTACCTGACAGATTTGATTTCTATTTTCCGTGACAGTGACGAGAAAGTTGGAGCCTTTACCTTAGCTGATTTTGCAGAAAGTCTAGGTGTCAATGACCGTTTGGCTTTAGCGACTGCTGAGAAAATTATGCGCCAGCGCATTAATAAAAAGCATATGCTCAATGGAGTGACACTTTCTGACCCTGACACGGCTTATATTGACAGTCAAGTTGACATTGCAGCAGATGTCACCATTGACGCTAATGTCACTCTCAAAGGGAAGACCCAAATCGGTACCGGTTCGCTGATAACCAGCGGCAGCTATATTGTTGACAGCACTATCGGTCAACAGACTGTCATCACGCAATCAATGATTGAAGAATCGACTCTTGCTGATCAGGTGACTGTGGGGCCTTATGCGCATGTCCGCCCGGGTTCGCTTCTGGCTCAAGAGGCACATATCGGCAATTTTGTTGAAGTTAAAGCAGCGCAAATTGGTGAAAAGACAAAAGCAGGGCATCTGACTTATATCGGCAATGCCTCTGTTGGAAAAAACGTCAATTTTGGAGCAGGAACAATTATTGCCAATTATGATGGCAAAGATAAGTATCAGACGACTATCGGTGATAATGTCTTTATCGGCAGCAATTCGACCTTAATTGCACCAGTAAAACTGGGAGATAATGCCCTGACTGCGGCAGGCTCTGCTATTAATGAAGATGTCCCTGCTGACAGTGTTGCAATCGCTAGAGGCCGTCAAGTTAATAAAGACGGTTATGCGATGACGAAACCACATCATCCCAATAATCAAAAAGGACAGGAATGATTCTATATCATTACGGTCAGAAAAAAAGGCTTAAAATCCTTTATATTGGAGGGGGAGGCAGAAGTGAGCAGCGTGGAACTGTTTTTACAGCGTCTGTAATCACTTTTATAACGTTAATATATTGAATAGGGCCTGAAAAGCTCAAAATAATAACAAATAGGCAGCTGCACGGTTTCTGGACTCTTTGCAAAGGATAATGTCGGAAAAACAGAAGCTTCATCTGGTGCCTATTTTTGCTTTGCTCTTTTCACGGCCTTTGTATCTTGTTTGAACTGAACACGGCCTAAACGCTGCGGGAAAAAGACCGCCCTCCCTTGAGTCTTTAGTGACTCAGCAGTCGGACGCCTATTTTCCCATTGCGTTCTTCACGGCCTTTGTATCTTGTTTGAACTGAGCACGGCCTAAACGCTGCGGGAAAAAGACCGCCCTCCCTTGAGTCTTTAGTGACTCAGCAGTTGGACGCCTATTTTCCCATTGCGTTCTTCACGGCCTTTGTATCTTGTTATAAAGGAGATAGTTATGACGATCAATTATAAGTTGCAAAAAAGTCTGCTGGCTTTGGAAGGTAAAGGTTATGGTGCCTACAAAAGTCTGATTGGCAGCTATGATTATCCCTCTTACCGCCTGATTATTGATCATGTTCAAGTGGATCCTTACGCCCCTCCCTCTAAGATGCGGCTTTTTCTGGCGAAATCAGCAGCCGGTATACCTGCCGATCTGCTGTCTTCCCGCTCAAAATGTATAGCTGTCAGTGATTTTTTAAATCGTTCTTTTGCTCAGGCTGTCAGAGCATACAGCCGGGATATTAAGGCAGCGGGCGGTAAGGGAAGCATTGCGATTGACCCCTGCGGGCAGGAAATCTTGGAGAAGACAGCTGTTATCATTCATCCCCATAGTCTGGAAATTCGTATTACGGTCAATTTGCCGGCAGCCGGCAGGCGAATTATGGGCAAAGCAGCTGATACATTACTGAATACTGTGCTTCCCCTTATTGCTGAAAAAGCCCTTTTTTATAAGAATATTAACCAAAAAAGTCTGCAGGGACAGGTCCGCTTATTTTTAGATCAGCTTTATATCCGTGAGGAACTGCGCAAAAGGGATTTAACCGCTTTTATCGGCAATGGTTCACTTTTGGCCAGATCCAGCGGTGTTTCTGATTTGCCCCTGACTTCAGCGGTTCCCTTTAAAAGTCCCGAAAACAGTGAGATTGCTTTTCACTTACCTAGTGGAAAAACCATCAAAGGTATGGGAATCGGTACTGGTGTCAGCCTAATTGTCGGAGGCGGCTACCATGGAAAATCAACCTTGTTAAATGCACTTGAGCGCGGTGTTTATTCTCATATTGCCGGAGACGGCAGAGAATATGTCATTACTAGGACAGATGCTGTCAAGATTAGGGCAGAAGACGGACGCAGTATTGCTAAGGTCAACATCAGTCCTTTCATTAATAATCTGCCTGCTAAGCAGGATACCAAAGTCTTTTCTACTGAAAATGCCAGCGGTTCAACCTCGCAGGCAGCCAATGTTATCGAAGCTTTGGAGGCTGGGAGTTCTCTTTTACTGATTGACGAAGATACTTCAGCTACAAATTTTATGATTCGCGACCGCCGCATGCAGGAATTGGTTGCCAAAGAAAAAGAACCTATTACCCCTTTTGTTGAGCGGGTAGAGTCGCTTTACAGAGATTTAGGAACCTCTGCCATTCTTGTTGTAGGCGGTTCCGGTGCTTATTTTGATGTGGCTGACAGAGTCATGCTGATGGATAACTATCGTGTCTATGATGTGACCGAACAGGCGCATGCAATTGCCCGAAAGGACAGTCATCAGGCGGTCGATCAAGGGCAGCAGCCTTTTGCAAAATCTGAAAAACGGGTAGTGCTGAGGTCAAGTTTTGCAAAGAAAGGCAGGGAAGACCGGTTTAAGGCTAAAGGAATACAAACAATGGCTTACGGCCGGGAGGCCATTGATATTTCCGGCCTAGAACAGATTACCAGTCCCTCACAGGTCAACTGTCTGGCGGTGATGTTTAGGTTTATTAAGGACAATCTGCTGGATGATAGCCGCTCGCTGCGGGAAATAGCCGACAGTCTCTATGCACATATAGATCAGGAAGGATTAGCGGCACTTGCTCCTGCGGCTTCGTTTCCAGGGGATCTGGCTCTGCCCCGCAAACAGGAATTCTGTGCAGCGCTGAATCGTTACCGCAGTCTGAAAATAAAATGACCTTATTGTTGAAAACAGTCATCAGATAACCAATAAAGGGGTTTGACGGCTGTTTTTTTGGGGGCTTGCCACAGAAAATAGCTTTTCTGTCTGAATTATAGTACAATTGGGATAACAGAATTGTGACAGTTTATGATTTTTAAATAAGGATAAACGTATGGAATTTGAAGAAAAGACGTTAAAACGGCGAAAGATTTTTAAGGGACATATTTTTGAAGTGGCTGTTGATGAGGTTGAACTGCCTAATCACCTTGGCCGCGCAGAACGCGAGCTGATTTTTCACCGCGGAGCCGTTGCCATTTTAGCTGTTACTCCTGACGATAAACTTATCATCGTCAAGCAGTACCGTAAGGCAATCGAAAAGATCTCCTATGAAATCCCTGCCGGTAAACTGGAAATCGGTGAAAATGGTTCCGAATATGATGCTGCTTTGCGCGAATTGGAAGAAGAAACGGGTTACAGCGGTGATTTGGAGCAGATTCACGAGTTTTATACAGCTATCGGTTTTTGCAATGAGAAAATCAAGCTTTATTTAGCTACTAACCTTAAAAAAGTTCCTCAGCCTCGGCCGCAGGATGAGGATGAAGTGCTTGAATTATTTGAGCTGACTTACGAAGAATGCTTGGATTTGATCCAGTCTGGGAAAATTGAAGATGCCAAAACAATCATCGCCCTTCAGTATTTTGCTTTGCATTTTAAAGGAGGTAAATAAATGGGAAAACCACTTTTGACAGATGAAATTATTGAAGCTGCTAATCGTGAGCAGAGACTATCTGAAGCGGCTGACGATGATTTTGAGACAAAAGTCCTTGATAAACAGCTGATAAAAGATGATTTGCTACATGAACATCGGGACGAACGGATTGTTAAAAGCCGCCGGATTGAGAATGCAAAGCGCGGCGAATTTCAATCTAAATTAAACAAAATTTTAATTGTTGTTGTCATCTTGCTGGCTATTCTTATTTACGCTGTTTTTAACTTGTAGTTTAGCAGATTGGTTACGGATTTTAGGTAGGAAAGATATGAGAATTGGAATTATAGCCGCCATGGAGCAGGAGCTCCGTCTTTTACTGGAGCAGCTGGAGAACCAGACAGAGCAGACTGTTTTTGGCAAGACCTATTATGCAGGAAAAATCGGCAGACACGATCTTGTTTTAGTCCAGTCGGGAGTGGGCAAAGTCATGTCAGCTATGAGTGTGGCTGTTTTAGCAGAAGTTTTTGCTGTGGATGCTGTTATTAATACAGGTTCAGCGGGGGCAGCAGCGGCTGATCTGTCTGTTGGCGATATCGTAGTTGCAGATAAACTGGCCTACCATGATGTTGATTTGACGGCTTTTGGCCATGATTACGGCAAGATGTCGGGACAGCCGCTTTATTTTGAGTCTGATCCACATTTTATTGCGGTCTTTAATCAGCTGCTGAAGGAAGAAGGATTAGCTGCCAAAGTTGGGCTTATTCTCACTGGAGACAGCTTTATTGCAGGAGAGGATAAGCTTGCAGCTATAAAAGGTCATTTTCCGCAGGCTTTGGCTGTTGAAATGGAGGGAGCTGCCATTGCGCAGGCAGCATGTGCTGCCGGCAAGCCCTTTATTGTTATCCGTGCGATGAGCGATACGGCAAGCCATGATGCCAATATCACTTTTAACGAATTTGTCCTTGAAGCCGGACGAAAATCGGCTCAGCTTTTGCTGGCTTTTCTGAATCGGCTTTAACAGTTTGGCTTATACTTTTTAGTATGGTATTACTATTTTTCTAAAACAAAAAAAGAATCTGTTTCAAATCAGATTCTTTTTTTGTTAAGATAAAAGGCTGTATTTAGTTTTTATACGGGAAGCTTCAACAATCTGCTGCAGAGTCAGCGTTCGCTGAATAAATATCAAACTTGGAGCTGCTACTCTTTTTTTTCAATATAGATCTGAGCTGCAATATTTTCAGGAATATCCAGTTTTTTGCCATTGTACACAATCGTATAAGTCTTAGCATAACTGTCGACCTGCCTGAGTTCAATCAGCTGCCCCAGCTTAAGCTCGTGTTTAGCTAGGTAATCAAGCAGCAGGAAATCGTCATGGATTCGTCTGACACAGTAACTCCCGCTTTTTTTAGCCCGATTCAGCGGCAAATGATAGGTTTCCTTAAGAAGCTCTCCTTTTTTAGGAATAGTTCCACCATGGGGACAGAAACGAGGATATTCCAGTACCCTGTCTAAACGTTCGATAAAGGCTGCTGAAACGGTATGTTCTAAAACTTCAGCTTCTTGATGAATTTCATCAATAGCATAGTGGAGGTAGTCCACCAAAAAAACTTCAATCAGCCGATGTTTGCGGTATAAATCCGATACCAGCGGCAGGCCTTTCCCAGTCAGCAGATAGCCGTGTGCTTTATCCTTAGCAATCAGACCTTCAGCAAGCATTTTTTTTATCATTTCCGAGACAGCCGGTGCTGAAACCTGCATTTTGGCTGCAATTTGTTTATTGTTGATTTTTTCGTGCTCCTGCCCGATTTCGTAAATGCATTTTAGGTAGTCTTCCTTATTTGGGGTCATTGTTTACCTCTCTTTTACTGTAAAACTATTATAACAAATTTTAGAAAACTGTTGACAAAATGCGTTTTTTAAGTTATCCTAAATTTAAAATTAAGTATACCTAATTTTAAAAAATATAAGGAGCTGCAAATGAAGAAAAAAATTACTGTTATAGTCAGTTTACTGGTCTTGGGATTTGTAGTCTCGGCCTGTTCAGTATCCGGGCAGAAGACTGGTAATAATAAATTAAAGGTGGTGGTGACCAATTCAATCATTGCTGACATCACTAAAAATATTGCTGGGGATAAAATTGACCTTCACAGCATTGTCCCTGTCGGCAAAGATCCGCATGAGTATGAGCCGCTGCCCGAAGATATTCAAAAAGCTGCAGAGGCTGATCTCATCTTTTATAATGGAATGAACCTCGAAACCGGAGGCAATGCCTGGTTTAGAAAATTAATTAATAATACTGGCAAGAAGAAAAATCACGATTACTGTGCAGTCAGTGAGGGGATTAAGCCCATATATCTTGAAGGAGCAAGCGGGCAAGGCAAAGTGGATCCGCATGCTTGGCTCAGTCTGGCAAATGGGATAGCTTATGCTGAAAATATCTGCAGGCAGCTAAGCGCTAAAGACTCATCTAACAAAGCTTATTATAATGAACAATGCAAGGCTTATATCGCCAAGCTGGAAAAACTGGACCAAGAAGCTAAAGAAAAATTAGCTGCTATTGCAAGGGACAAACGGTTAGTTGTCACCAGTGAGGGCTGTCTGAAATATTTTTCACAGGCCTATGATCTCCCGTCAGCTTATATTTGGGAAATTAATACGGAAGAAGAGGGGACACCCGATCAGATTCGTTCTTTAGTGGAAAGATTAAAGGAGCAGCCCCCTTCAGCTCTGTTTGTTGAATCCAGTGTTGATTCCCGCCCGATGGAAACTGTTGCGAAAGAGAGCGGGATTCCGATTTATGCGAAGCTGTTTACAGACTCCGTTGCTGAAAAAGGTAAGGCGGGGGACAGTTATTATGCCATGATGAAATGGAATATTGATAAAATAGCGGCTGGTCTGTCGCAGTAACAGCAAGATGAGGCAGCAGTGAAGCGCAAGTTTGCAGTCTTATCTCTTGTATATAGGGTCCAAATACTGTCAACATGAAACGTTCAGCGAAATCGAAGATTTCTGGCTTACCGTCAGCCGTAGCCGTCTGAAGGCTTTGCCGTCTTTACAGCCAGCCACAGCTTTCTAGCCGTCTTGGCAGGGGTGCGTCTGCGAAATCGGAGATTTCGGACTTACCGCCATTTTCATACGTTTTTTTGACGGCCTTTGTATCTTAGTGGAATTGAACACGGCCTAAACGCTGTGTAAAAAAGATAGCCCTCCCTTGAGTCTTTAGTGACTCGGCGGTCAGGCTCCTATTTTTACTTTGCGTTCTTCACGGCCTTTGTATCTTGATGGAACTGAACACGGCCTAAACGCTGTGTAAAAAAAGATAGCTCTCCCTTGAGTCTTTAGTGACTCGGCGGTCAGGCTCCTATTTTTACTTTGCGTTCTTTACGGCCTTTGTATCTTATTGGAACTGAACACGGCCTAAACGCTGCGGGAAAAAGATAGACTTCCCTTGAGTCTTTAGTGACTCGGCGGTCAGGCTCCTATTTTTACTTTGCGTTCTTCACGGCCTTTGTATCTTATTGGAACTGAACACGGCCTAAACGCTGCGGGAAAAAGACCGCCCTCCCTTGAGTCTTTAGTGACTCGGCGGTCAGGCTCCTATTTTTACTTTGCGTTCTTTACGGCCTTTGTATCTTATTGGGGGAATTAGAATTGTGATTAGGATAAGTCATTTAACATGCGATTACACTAGGACACAGCCTGTGCTGGATAATCTTTCTCTTACGTTGGAGAAGGGCAAAATTATCGGTATTGTCGGTCCTAATGGCGCAGGGAAGTCAACTTTTATTAAAGCACTTTTAGGTTTGGTGGAATACAGCGGAACAATTGAAGTACTTGGAGAAGACTACCGTCAGTTAAGCGGTAAAGCTGCTTATGTTGAACAGAGAAGCCAGATTGATCTTCATTTTCCTATTACCGTTAAGGAATGCGTACTTCAGGGGGCTTACCGCAGAAAATGGCCTTTTCCTTTATTGACTAAAAGAAAAGGCCCACAGCTAAATCAGGTTTTGGAGCAGCTGGGATTAACCAGCCTTAAGCACCGGCCGCTTCACGCTCTTTCTGGCGGCCAGCTGCAGCGGGTTATGATAGCTCGCTGTTTAATTCAGGAGACAGAGTATCTTTTTTTGGATGAACCCTTTGCCGGGATTGATCTTGTCAGCGAGAAAATGATTATTGATTTATTAAGAGAGCTGCAAAGTCAAAGTAAAACGATTGTTATGGTGCATCATGACTTAAGTAAGGTTAGAACTTATTTTGATTATTTGCTGATTTTAAAGCAAAAGCTAGTCGCTTACGGTCCAGTGTCTCAGGTTTTTACCGCTGAAAATTTACAGGCTGCTTACGGCAGCGGACTGTTTATTAATACTAATGGGGAGGTGTAGAATATGCTGCTGAATTTTTTTGATGGTCTGCTGCGTTACCATTTCCTGCAAAATGCTCTGCTGACAGCCGTTGTTATCGGGATTGTTGCAGGCATGATAGGCTGTTTTATCATTCTGCGGTCGCTGTCGTTAATGGGAGATGCGATTTCTCATGCGGTTCTGCCGGGCGTTGCTCTTTCCTTTATTTTGGGACTTCATTTTTTTGTGGGAGCCGTTGTTTTTGGTCTTTTGGCCTCGGTAATCATCACGTTTATTAAAGAAAACAGTACGCTCAAAGGTGATACGGCCATCGGGATCACCTTCAGCTCTTTTTTAGCCCTAGGCGTTATTTTGATAGGTTTGGCCAACAGTTCTACAGATCTTTTTCACATTCTGTTTGGCAATATTTTGGCGGTACAGGACAGTGACAAGTGGATGACACTCTTTATTTCAGCCTTGGTATTGCTGGCTGTTATTATTTTTTTTAAAGAATTGCTTATCAGTTCTTTTGACCCTATTTTTGCCCAATCAATAGGATTAAACGTAACATTTTATCATTATTTGCTAATGATTCTTTTGACTTTGGTTGCCGTTACGGCCATGCAGAGTGTCGGGACGATTTTAATTGTTGCTATGCTGATCACACCAGCGGCAACAGCTTACCTGTACGCCAACAGTCTGAAAGTAATGTTGCTGCTGGCAGGAGCTGTCGGCGCTCTGTCTTCTGTTCTAGGGCTTTTTCTTGGCTATACCTTTAACATTGCCGCCGGCTCATCGATTGTTTTAACGGCGGCCAGCATTTTTCTTCTTTCTTTTCTTTTGTCGCCTAAGCAAAATTGGATAAAAAAATAAAAATGCATCAAGGCTGGCTTAGTTACATATTATATTTTGTTCCTAAATTCTTAAGATTTCTTTTGTAAATCGGATGAGATCAGCAAAAAATTCAGAGTTTTGTTCAGATTTACAAGCTATTCCATACCATAAGGGATAATCAACCGATAGAGTTACAGAGGCTAGCTGATTATTATCCTGTGAGGTTACAAAGGAAGGCATGACAGCGATGCCGACATTTCCTTGAACCAAAGTATGGCTGAGAATAATTGAATCAGTAAAATAAATGGAGGCATTTGGGCACTGCCTTCTGATGAGGCTCTGGATATCACTTTGGCCCGGAGGTGCCTGAAGGGCATTGATAAAAATGAGATTTTCATTGGCTAATTCACTTATTTGGATAGCTGTGTGTGTTCGTAAGCGATGCTCAGGTGGAAGCAAACAGACAAAATGTCCTTCGATCAAGCTTATAAATTGAATGCTGTTAAGGTGCTCGACATCATCTAAAGTTGTGAAAATAAAATCACATTCGTCGTTTAGGAGCTGTTTCTGCAAAATAATATGGCTGGAATTACATAGATAGAGTTTGATATCAGGGTGTTCTTCTTTCAATTTTTTAACGATATATGGCAGACACTGCATTTCTAAAACAGTACCGGTATAACCTACAGATAGTGATGATGAAATTCTTTGCGAAATACTTCGTGCCCGGTTGATTGCCAGATTCATATTTCTGGTGATGTGTTTACAGTCTTCATAAAAACTTTTTCCTGATTCGGTCAACCGTACGTATCGTTTGCCTCTTTGGAATAATTGAAATCCAAGCTCATCTTCTAAAGTTTTTATGGCTTTAGTAACGGCTGGCTGGCTGATATGCAATGCATCGGCAGTTGTTGAAAAATTTAGCGTTTCAGCTAAATGAAGAAAGAGCTCTAATTTCTGAAAGTCCATAGCGTTCTCCTTATACCGAGAGACGAGAGCGTTAAAAAGCCAAGTGATGAGTCTTATAGTGGGTTCTGTTTTATCAAGATTTCTGGCTTTGCTTAAATCTGCTCTCATTTATACTAATAACCTTTTGTCATTAAGTATAACAAACTTCTATTATAAAAGAAAACGTTTTTATGTTATCCTTTTCACATGAAATAAAATAAAAAGGAGGACGTGAAAATGCGTTATATTGTAACTGGAGTTGATGGGCAGCTAGGCCGCCGCATTGCTGAAAATATGCTGGAAAGTGTCACTGGATCAGAACTGACATTTACTGCTTCAGATATTAATCGTTTAAAAAAGGAGCAAATTGCGGAATGGGAAAGAAAAGGAGTGCGGGTTGCGGAAGCAAATTATGACCATTTTAATCAAATGGTAGAAGCTTTTAAAGGCGGAGACCGTATTTATATTATGTCAGGGCTTGAGGTTGGCAAACGTACTAAACAGCATCGTGATGCCATCGATGCCGCCATTAAAGCAGGCGTCAAGCATATTATTTATAATTCCTGTATCGGTGCAACAGAACCTGAGTATGAAAAAGTTTACATCACACCGGATCATACAGCAACAGAAAAATATTTGCGGAGTTTAGATACTGTTACATGGAATACAATGCGAAACAATCTCTACCTTGAGAATTACTTGACCATGTATCCTATGCTTGCTTTTATGGCAGATAATGAATGGTACAGTACGGCAAAAGAAGGGAGAGCTACGTTTGTCCACAAAGACGATGTGGCACGTGCCGGAGCCGCTCTTTTGCTTGGTAAAGGAGAGGTGAATACTTCGTATAATATTTGTGGTTCAGAACATATTTCGGTTCGAGAAATTTGTGATTTAGTAGCGAAAGCTTCAGGACGGCCGTTGAAATATCTTGGAGTTGAACCGGAAGAGTACTATGCATATCTTGAAAAATTGCATATCCCTCGTTTAATTACCGGAGATTTTTCGCAATCTCCAGTCCCTTTTTGCGGTGCAGATATTGTTACCAATGATGAAGCTGTCTTGAACGGCATGGAAGATGTTGAATCAACAGCTATTAGAGATTTGACCGGTCAGGAACCAAAAACAGCTGCGGATATTGTTAAGCATTACAGCTATATATGGGAAGAAAATATTACTAGCTGGGATCAGATGCGCTGAGTGCAGAAGCAAGAGCAACCTACACGGTCCCTTCAGCTGTAAAAATTGGTAATTGGTAATCTTACAGCTAATTTTGACTCTCGCTATAAAAAATACTGTCACAAAAAATGTATTTTCTCTCCGCTCTCAAAAAACAGGCCAGCCTGTCCCAGTGAAATGAAACACTGGCAGGCTGGTCTATTTTTAGGTTTATTTTTTAAATGAATAATCTTTGATGATTTTAACAGAGGTAATTGTTACGTCGGTTTCAGGCTTATCTTGGCTATCGGTAGCTGTCTGTGCAATTTTATCCACAACATCCATTCCGTCGGTCACCTGTCCGAAGACAGTGTAATTCCCATCTAAACTGGGATAGCCTCCATCTTTGTAGGCTTCAATAACAGGCTGCGGGTATTGGCTTGCAGACAGAGATTCTGACTGGTTTTCCGTATTTTGTACAATAAAGAATTGACTGGTATTTGTGTTTTCACCGCTGTTAGCCATAGCCAGCGCACCACGAAAATGATAGAGATAAGGAGTGATTTCATTGGCAAAACCATTGCCGCTGTCAATACTGCTGTCTTTTCCTTTCCAGATGGATTCACCGCCGTCTCCCTGACCGCTGGGATCGCCTCCTTGAATAACAAAATCATCAATGACACGATGAAAAAGCACCCCGTCATAATAGCCTGTTTTGGCATGTGTCAGAAAATTTTCAACGGCCAGCGGAGCGTAATCAGGAAACAGTTTGACAGTGATATCACCCATAGAGGTTTGTATTTTGACTTGAGCCTCATTAGAAGCGACCTTTTTGGAAAGCTGCGGGAAGGCAGACGTTTTGGCTTTTAACGCTTTATCCAGAGCTTTTTGGTAGCTGCTGGCTGCTGACTGGCTGGCGCTGGCTGCCTGACTGGAGGCAACGTATTCCTCTCCTTTCAGCAAACGGTTGAGATCCTCACAGCCGGCTAAAAGAAAAAGTCCGGCAGCGGCTAAAGCCAGATAAAAATATTTCTTCATACGAACTCCTTTGTACATCACGATTGACTTCATTTTACCACATTTTGCTGAAAGAGCAGCCAGACAAATGTGATTTTAGAGTGCAGCTCTTACAGTTGTTTTTTATACCATTTGCCCCATTCTCTCATACTTTGGACAATCGGCTCTAAACTTAAGCCTAATTCGGTCAGAGAATATTCAACACGCGGGGGAACTTCCGGATATACTTCTCTGTGGACAATACCGTTTGCTTCCATAGCCCGTAATTGCTGGGTTAAGACCTTCTGGCTGATTGGAGTCAGTGATTTTTTCAGTTCACCAAACCGTTTGGTGCCTGTCAGTAAATCACGCAGGATGAGAACGACCCATTTATTTCCGACAATTGTTAATGTTGTTTCGACAGGACAGTCGGGTAATTGTTTTTTTGCCATTATGCCTCCTAAAAAAATAATTTTGTGGATAGTTTATTTTATTCATTTGGTACCTTAAAGTAACTAGAAAACTTAAAAGTGCGTACTTCCCAAACCGGATCTATAGGTATATTATAAGACTATAGCTTGAAAAAAACAAGCTAAATATATTTGGAAAAGGAGCCTAGGCAATGACAAACATTTCTATTTTTGGTAAGGGGAATATGGCTCAAGCTCTGCAGGCCCGCTATGAAGAAGCTGGCCATACTGTTACTTTAATCGGTCATGAAGCAGATGCAGTCTTAGGATCTATTGTGATCCTTGCAGTACCCTATTCAGCAGTTGAAGATATTCTGGAAAAATATGCTGATTCTTTGGAAAATAAAATTTTAGTTGATATGACTAACCCTTTAAATTTTGCAACATTCGATGATTTGGCTGTTCCGTCAGATAGTTCGGCAGCAGCAGAAATTGCAGAAAGGGTGCCAAAAGCAAAGGTTGTAAAGGCTTTCAACACCAATTTTGCGGCCAGCCTTGCAACGAAAAAAGTAGCAGATACAGCCGATACGACAGTTCTTCTAGCAGGTGATGATACAGCTGCTAAAGCGGAATTTACAGATGCTCTGACCGGTTCCGGCTTAACTGTTTTGGATGTCGGTAGTCTTAAGCGTGCGCGTGAGCTTGAATCATTTGGCTTTCTCCAATTAGCTTTAGCTGTTCAAGAAAAAATCCCATTCACTGGCGGTTTTGCACTCTATAAATAAAGTCCTCTAAAAGAAAACTCTATGTGATATAGAGTTTTCTTTTTAAATTGAATCGATTACATAAAATGTTCATTTTTTAACTGTAACGCCGCCGGTATTCTGAAGGAGTACAGCCTATCTTCTTTTTGAATTTAGTGTAAAAGTAAGAAAGGCTGGGATAGCCACAGTCGGCAGCGATATCTGCAATGCTGTCTTTTCCAAAAATCAGCCTGATTTGTGCTTCTCCTAAACGACAGCTGACGATATAATGATTAACCGTGTAGCCAGTGTACTTTTTAAATTGTCTGGAGAGGTGGAAAACACTGATATGAAAGGTTTCTGCCAGGGAATTCAAAGAGAGATCTTCTTTAAAATGATTGTCAATGTATTTTCTGATTTCCCGGATAGCATTTTCACGTTTATTTGCAGTTATCAGACGATGTCCTTCTGTCTTATAGGTGATAATCTGGAGAGCAGATGATAGAAGAGAATTGATGTGATTTATGCTTGGGGACGGATTCTTTAAAATTTCATTAAGCATTTCACGAAAAATAGAATCTATTATTTTCCGGTGACGACCTGCTGGTATAATAGGCCAAGAGTCATTTGAAAGCAGATAATTTTCTTCCATTCCTTCAAGTTTTAAACTCTTGATATTAAGACAAATTTCTTCAATTGAATTGGCGACACTAGATTTTTCTGCATGGAGGACTGATGGATTTTTAATGATGAGATCACCAGCCTGAACATCATAAAGTTTACCATCAATATACAGTTTGGTTTCTCCTTTAAAAAGATAGGAGATTTCCAGTGTATCTGCATGGGCATGCAAGTTAAAGGTCCAAGCGTCTTTTTCCTGTTCTTGAATATAGTAAAGGTTTGTTAGATACGGGCTTCCTAACGAGGAGGAGGGAAGCTGTTTTTTTAAATCACAAGTATAGGTGTACATGAGAGCCTCACTTTCTCTTTTAGTATATTTCTTTTTGTCAAAATGAGCAAGAAATAAAATAAATAAATTCACTTGTAAAATATAAAAGTCAGTAAAATAAGCTTTCATGGGCTTTCTGAAACAAAAATAAGCAATCTTTTAGAATAGTTTTAGTGCAAAAAATAGAATATACTATAGATGAGCGAAAGCTTAAATAAAATGTATCAAGGATGGTAGTGTCAATGGCTAAAGATGAATACAAGCAAATGGCCCAACAAATCATTGCAGAAGTAGGGAAAGATAATATTTCCAATGCAACCCACTGTATGACACGTCTGCGTTTAAATCTCAAAGATCAGTCACTGATAGATGATGAGAAGATTAAGGCGATTAAAGGTGTGATAGGGGTTAATCGTGCCGGGGGACAGTATCAGATTATTATCGGGCAGACTGTGGATAAAGTTTTTGCGGCCTTTACTGATTTAACTGGTTTGGCTGTTAAATCAGAATCGGAAAATAGAGATAAGCCAAAAGAAAAATTAACAGTTAAATCTGCTTTTTTAAAAGCCTTAGATTATCTGTCAGGCAGTATGACACCGCTCATTCCTGCTATGATTACAGCGGCAATGTTTAAGACTATTCAAGTAGTTGTCGGACCGGAATTACTGGATCTGGTCAGTGCAGATAGTGACTTTTACCTCTTATGTGGTTTTCTTTACAGTGCTTTCTTCTACTTTCTGCCCATTTTTTTGGGTTTTACTGCGGCTAAAAAATTGGGTGCCAGTCAAATTATGGGGCTCTATATTGGTGCTCTTCTGGTTGTTCCGGAATTGGTTCAGCTGGATGGTCAAGGTTTTACTGTTTATGGTCTTATTCCGACGACTATCCACAACTATTCTCAAACTGTCATTCCGGCGGTTTTAAGCGTTTGGGTGATGTTTTATGTGGAAAAATTTTTTAAAAAGATAATTCCGGCTGTGCTATCAACCATTTTTGCCCCTTTCTTAACGATGTTCATCATGACACCGCTTGTACTTGCCGTACTTGCTCCGCTGGGTAATATTTTAGGCGGCTGGATTGGGAGCGGTCTGATTGCTTTTGGCGGAATCGGAGGTTTCTTAGCAGTTGCTGTCGTTGCTGCTCTTTGGGAATTGTTAGTCATGACAGGCATGCATATTGTTTTAATTACTTTTGCCCTAACCAGTCTTCTTACAAATGGTGTTGACCGTTTTATTATGGTAGCAGCTATTCTTGCTACTTGGGCAACATTTGGATTAGCTTTAGGAGCGGCGCTTAAAATTAAAGATAAGGAAGAAAAAGCACTTACCTTTGGTTATGTTATCAGCGGTATTGTTGGCGGAGTGACCGAGCCCACTATTTACGGGGTCATGCTTAAGTATAAACGCACCATTGTGACATTGGCCCTAGGCGGTGGTTTAGCGGGTGCTTATGCTGGTTTAACCCATGTTGGTTTGTATGTTGCCGGCGCTTCAAATTTTCTCAGCGTTGTCGGCTATTTTGCTGGCGGAATGACTAATATTATTAATGGGTTTGTAGCAACAGGGATTGCTTTTTTCGGCACAGCTGTTTTGACATACTTTTTTGGATTTGAAAAGGAAAGTCAGCACATCAGTCCATCGGTGTCAGAAAAGACACAAACTATTACAATTACCAGTCCTGTGGCTGGTAATACTGTAAAACTTGCTGATGTGGAAGATGACGTTTTTGCTTCTGGCATGATGGGCAAAGGTATTGCTGTTGAACCATCTGAAGGGGCTGTTTTCGCACCGGCCGATGGAGAGATAAGCGTTCTTTTCCCTACTGGTCATGCGGTTGGACTGAAAACTGATGAAGGAGCAGAAATCCTTATTCATATCGGTATGGATACAGTGACACTGGACGGTCAAGGGTTTACAACATATGTGACCGCAGGTGATAAGGTAAAAAAAGGACAGAAGTTAATTGATGTTGATCTTGAGGTCGTTAAAAAAGCTGGGCTCAGCAGCCTTACACCGATTGTCGTTAGTAATACAGATGCATTTGAGAGAGTTGTGGCAACAACTGAAGATGATGTTTTACCAGGAAAATTCTTGCTAAAATTGATTAAATAAGGAGAGCTTATGCCAAAAAAATTACTGTTACGTGCAGATGATCTCGGTTATTCTGAGGCGGTTAATTATGGAATCGAAAAAACCATCAAAGACGGTCTTATCCGCAGTCTGGGAGTGATGGTTAATATGCCGGCTACCCAGCATGGTGTTGGTTTAATCAAAGACTGTTATCTGGCTCTTGGCGTACATACTAATATTTGTACTGGTAAGCCTTTAACGAATCCTGAACTTATTCCAAGTTTGGTTGATGAGAATGGTGAGTTTAAATCATCGAAAGTATACCGTTCTGCTAAGGAAGACTTTGTTGTCTTTGAGGAAGTGGTCTCGGAAATTGAAGCGCAGTATCATCGTTTTCTGGAACTTTTCGGCCGGCAGCCGGATTATTTTGAAGGGCATGCGGTAGCTTCAGACAATTTCTTTAAAGGTTTGGAGCATGTGGCAGATAAATACCATTTGAAGTATTCTGGTTTTTCTATGGGAGGATCTCCCCTTAGGATAGGTCAGTCACAGGTCCAGTTCAATATGGAATCAATGGCGCCAGATTACAATCCTTTTGATATGCTAAAACGTATGGTGGCAAAGGCCGATGAGGAAGTGGTACAGTTAGCAGTTTTTCATCCGGGTTATCTGGATACTTTTATTTTGTCGCATTCCAGTCTAACTTTTCCTCGGACACAAGAGGTTGACCTTCTGACTGATCCGGATGTTAAAAACTGGCTGATTCAGCAGGAAATCAGCTTAATAGATTACAGAGATCTGTGAGCTGAATGTAAAAGAATCGGTTCATTTATATTAGTAAAAATATTTGACTATTTTTCCTTCTTATTTTAAAATATAACAAACCACCTGTAGTAAGAGGAGCGTCATGAAGTTTATTTATTATAGTCTGACTGCCGAGGAGGCTCTTCAGTTACATTTTTGGTCTGAAGGGCAGTACTCTGTATTTAGCTTAACTGCTGACTATGAGATATTCAGAGAAAAACTCACTTGGCTGCTGGAAAACCAAACTTACTATAAAATTTCTTACCGCGGTGCCCATATAGAAAAGCCAATACTTACAGTAGTTGGTACTTTAATATCTAAGGGATTGACAGCTAAAAATATTAGTCAAAAGGTCAAAGTACTTGAAGAATTGACAGGATCTCCCAGTCAGCGATTAAGAAATGTACTGGCTGATATAGATACAGACTTTTATTCTTTTTACTTAGAATTACTGGCCCATCCACTTATGTTAGATATTGAGACCTTTGATGGCCGAATCTACCATAACAGTTTTGACCGTTTAGAAATTCAGGCACAGCTACGCCCTGCTGGGACAATCAAAGACTATCTGATGCACTTAGAATTAATCTTTCAAACAAAGGCATTTCAAAAGGTTTTCCAGCAAAAGAACTATCTGCTGCAAGAATTTTCGGGACAGTTTTCGATTCCTGTTAATCTGACAACAACCGATGCTCAACTGACGGAATCATTTTATACGCAGAGAAAGCTGCAAGATGCTGACTCAGTTTTTATACCGCAGAAATATTTACCCTTTACCTACTTTCTAAAAGGCAATCTTGAACAGCTTTATCATACTTATCAGAGCAGCCATCCTAAACAGGCTATCAGAAGACGGTTTGGTAAAAATGGTGCTCTTACCCAGTTGGGAGATTTTGTTATTTCGTCGGGCGCTTCAGCACCTATAGGTTTTCAAATCAAGGGATTTAAGCCTGAAAAAAACTGGACCGGTCAGGTCAAAGCCAAGTATTTTGACCATGCTATTCGTCTGGATTTGACGCATATTCAGACCAACATCTTGCTGCACACGGTAAAAGATGCCTATTTTCAACAGCAATTATCTAAAGTTTTGACAAAATGGCGGAACGAACCTGATAAGCGTCAGGCTTTGAACCGGCTTCTGTATCCGATTCAAGGGAGTATGGATACTTCTTTTGACCATCATTTGCATACTCCGCATTATGCTTACAGTATGCGTATAACCCATAACCTCCTTTTGATTGGTCTTTTGACAACATTAGTTGAGGAGGGCATGTCTCCGATCAGCCTTAATAACGAAGTAATTTTTTTAGAGACGCACCATTTGAACCAAAAACGACTCGAGCAGCATCTGCAAACCTTAGATAGCTACTTTGATTATCGTATTGTTGACAATTTATTTATCAAGGATACTAATAATTATACCTACTTTGATACCCGGGATCAAAAACAGGTTTTTAGAGGAGCGTCATTCAATCATTATGAGGGGGCTGATGTGATAACTAATTTGGATGCGCCGCCGATTGTGGATGCTGTTTTGCGCCGAATGATTATTGAACTGGGAGAATTTGATGTCTCTATGATTTCAGCTTATTTGGCGGATTTTATCCAAAAAGAGTCTTTAGAACGTATCAAAGAATATTTTATGCTTCCTTTGTACCCTTTAAAGAACCGCCGGCAATTTGTGTTTAAAAATGCTTGCTGTCAGGAAATTTTGTCTGCGAAAGCCTGTTTTATATCACAAAGTAAGGAAGCATGGACTTACAGGCGGCTGTATGTCAGTAAAAAAGCAGTCAGTCAAGAAGCAGCCTTTTTAAAAAAATACGGCATCAAGTCGGATACACCTTTAAAAGAAGTGGCTAACAGCCGACTGCGTATAGAACCGATAGACGCTTTATCTGCAGAGAAACTTGATTTAGGCTACTATTCGAAATTGATTGCTGATGAAATGGCTCTATGGGAGGTGAGTGAATGGCGATGACGCATTTGGAATTCTTTGCATCACTGGATTTTGATGACGGACTGGCCGTAGTGACTAAGATATTTGAACGTTTTCCTTTACAATACGGAACAACTCTAGGGCTTGACGGCCATCCGCAGATTCGTCCGCTAGAATTTAAATTTGAGGAAGGCGGTGTCTTGTATTTTGATACTGTGACCTTCTACAGTTCATATAGAGAAATGCAGACACATCCCTATTTGCAGCTTTGTATCGGCGAGCAGGAAACGATGACTTACCTGCGTCTGGGTGGCAAGGTAAACTTTACGAAAGACAGGCGGATTATTGAGCGCTGTTTTGAATCCAGTCCAGTGTTAACCTCACAATTTAGTGACCAGCCTGATAAGGTTATCGCTTACTATCTGACTGAAGTTTGGGCGGAATTTCAGTCCTTTTCGCCGAATTTGCCAGCCAAACGCTATCTTTTAAAGAACAAATATGATGTTTAAAAACTAAACACGCCTAAACGCTGCGGGAAAAAGAAACATGTGCGGTTCTAGTGCTGACTTAAGTTTTGGCCAGCCGTATCTGACTGAAGGCTTTGTCGTCTTGACAGCTGACCGCACCCTTCTAGTCATCTTGGCAGAGGGAGCTGCCTGAGAAATCAAAGATTTCTGGCTTACCGTCTATTTTCCCATTGCGTTTTTCACGGCCTTTGTATCTTGGTGGAGGAAAAAATGAAAGGAAAGAAACGTATTTTAGGGCTTTTGCTGCTTATCGCTGGAGTGATTGGCGGAGGGTTGATTTGGTTTAGACAGTCAGTCCGGACTTCTCAAAGTGAGACAGTTATCAGAATAGGGTCTAAAGATTTCACAGAAAATCTGGTTGTGGCTGAAATCTATGCTCTGGCGCTGGAGGACGAGGGCTATAAGGTTGAACGTGTCGCTAATATTTCAAGTTCGCTTATCCATGAGACAATTCTTAATGATGAGATTGATCTTTATCCTGAATATACGGGGACAGGATTATTGACTATTTTGGGAGAAGGACTGGAAACAGACCCTGAAAAAGTGTACGAAACCGTAAAGAGACAGTATAAGAAACAGTTTCAGCTAACTTGGCTGGATTATGCAGAGGCTAATGACAGTGCCGGACTGGCTATTCGCAAAGAAACAGCTGATAAATACAATATCAAGACTATTTCAGACTTGCAAGAAAATGCCGGAAATATTCGTATGGCTTCACAGGGTGAATACGAGGAGCGTGAGGACGGTCTGCCAGCGCTTGAAAAAGTCTACGGAAAATTTAATTGGCAGTCTTCACAAATTTATGACAACAGTTTGAAATATCAGGTCCTTGAGAATAATGAGGCAGACGTGACGCCTGCTTATACAACTGAAGGCCAGCTGGCAGAGACGGATAAGTTCCTTATTTTAGAGGATGATAAACATGTTTGGCCGCCATATAACTTAGCACCAGTAGTTCGAGATGATCTTTTAGAGGATTATCCTGAGATAGAGGAGATTTTAAATAAGATCTCAGCGAGTTTAGCTACTGAAACCGTCACAAAACTTAATGCTCAAGTTGATGTCGAAGGAAAAGAGTATGCTGATGTTGCAAAGGAGTTTTATAATAGTATCAAATGAGGGGGGAATATATAATGGAAATTTTATTAGATAAACAAACTGCTGTTATTTTCGGTGCAGGGCGGGGAATCGGCCAAGCGATGGCCCAAGTTTTTGCTGAAGCTCAGGCAACGGTTTATGTGGCAGATATTATGCTTGAAAATGCGCAGATTTTAGCCCAAGATATTGTTGACCAAGGCTATAAAGCTGTAGCCGTGTCCTGTGATGTTTCAGATTATGAATCGGTTGATGCTGTTTTAGAAAAAGCAGAAAAAGAAACGGGCCGATTGGATATTATTATTAACAATGCAGGGATAGTGACTCTGGATTCTTTTTTAGAAACTAGCCAAGAAGATATTCAGAAATTGTTTAATATCAATTTGCTTGGAGCAAATAATGGAATGCAAGCGGGAATTAAACGAATGAGGAAATATGATAAGGGTAAAATTATTAATACCTCATCATTTGCAGGACGCCATGCTTTACCAGAAGGGTTTTCTCATTATGGTATGACTAAAGCGGGGATCATTTATTTGACACAGGCAGGAGCGTATGCTGGAGCTGATTATAATATCAATGTTAATGCTATTTGTCCCGGTATTATCCGCTCACAAATGTGGGAAAAAATTTTAGACAGTTATGCCCAAGCCGAGCAAGACAGAGAAGAAGCTTGGAGAACAAGCTTGAAACATTTTATCCCTCTTAAAAGAGGCGATCAGAAGCCGGAAGATATTGCGTATACGGCTCTGTTTTTAGCTTCTGACTTGGCTGACCATATCACCGGGCAAGCCATTAATGTTGATGGTGGAGCTGCAATGAACTAATAGAAATAACAGATATAGTAGGAAAGGTATTGTATGAAAGAAAATAGTATTATGTATTTAGTAGAAGCTAAAGTTGATGAAAAAGACCTATCATCCTTAAGAGAACTGATTAAGAAAATGGTTGATCATACGCGTGAAGAAGAAGGTGCGCTCACTTATCACTGGTCAATCAAAGGAAATACGGTCCATACAATTGAACACTATCGTGATAACGAAGCTGCTAAGATACATCTGGCCGACTTCACACAGCATTTTGCAAAAGATTATATGGATCTTGTTGAGGTAACGGCCTGCACGGTCTATGGACGTCCAAATACCGAGGTGAAAACTGTTCTCGATGGTTTTGAGGCAGTTTACCGAGAAACGATCGATGGTTTTGTCAAATAAAGGGCTTAGAAAGTAGAAAGGGACGAAAAAAGATGGCTAAAACAGTTATGGTAACAGGAGGTGCGCAAGGGATTGGTGAGGCTATCTCGAAACGCTTAGCTAAAGACGGATTTACGGTTGTCATTGCTGATTTGAATCTCCAAAAAGCTGAGGCGGTTGCTGAAACTATTAAGTCGCTTGGCGGTCAGGCATTAGCGGTTCAAACTGATGTCTCAGACCGTGCCAGCTTCTTTTCAGCAGTCAGGACAGCTGCTGAAAGATTGGGAAGATTTGATGTGCTGGTTAATAATGCAGGTATCGCTCCGGGTACACCGATTGAAACTGTGACAGCAGAAGATTTTGATCAAATTTTCCGCATTAATGTAGCAAGTATTGTTTGGGGAACGCAGGCTGCCTTAGAACAATTTGAAAAGAAAGAGCGACAAGGGACAGAAATCATCGGCAAGATTATCAATGCCAGCTCACAAGGCGGTGTGGTCGGCAATGCTGGCGCCTTTCTTTACAGCGGTTCTAAATTCGCTGTGCGCGGTCTAACGCAGGTTGCCGCCAAAGATTTGGCTGCAAAAGGGATTACAGTGAATGCCTATGCTCCGGGGACGGTCAAGACCCCAATGCTTTTATCTGCAGTCAATGATATTGCCCAAGCTAATAATCAAGATGAAGAATGGGCTCTGCAGCAATTTAGTCAAAATATTACTCTGGGACGTTTGTCAGAGCCGGAAGATGTGGCAGCAGGAGTGGCTTTTTTAGCAGGATCAGACTCCGACTATATGACCGGTCAAACACTCGAAATTGACGGCGGCATGCAGTTTCATTAAAGGAAATATTGCGAACAGAGCAGATTGAGCATATTTCTTTGTATCTCAGTCAAAAAAGAAAGGAAAATACAATGGTCAGATTTGAAGAAAACAATATACAAGCAGTCGGCAGCACGTATTCTTTGGTTAAATGTAATCATGAGCCTGTTGTTCGTGTTGTTAAAGATAAGGCCATCATGGAAGATGATGAACCCACCTATGCCAAAATGTTAGACAGTGACTTCCATGATGGGACGATTGAAGCTGATGTCCTTAGCCGTCTGTTACCTGACGCACCAGACCATGCCCGTGGTTTTATTGGGATAGCTTTTAGAATTGCCGCTGACGATTCAGCCTTTGAGGCTTTCTATATCCGGCCAACCAATGGCAGAGCAAAGGTTCAGCTGCGCCGAAACCGTGCAACACAATATTTTTCCTATCCTCATTTTAAATATATGCATTCAAGAGAGTCGCATCCTGGGGAATACGAAGCTTATGCAGATATGGAGTTAGACAAATGGATCCATTTGAAAATAACTGTTCAAGGAGAAAAAGCACAGCTTTACCTGCATCACCAAAAACAGCCGGTTCTGATTGTCAATGATCTTAAGCACGGAGACAGCAGAGGGCAGATTGCTCTTTGGGTTGATATAGGGACAGAAGGTTTTTTTAAAAATGTAAAAATCACCTCTCTTTCATCATTATAAAAGGATTTTTTATGGGGAAAAAGATGCAGCAGGCAGAAAAACGTCTGTTTTTAATCCATTATTTATTAAAAGAAAACAGAGCTTACAGTGCTATTGAGATTCCTGACAGTAGCGAAGCGCAAAAAACTCTCCTTCGGGCCCTTTTAAATGTCAGACCGCCTCAGGCTGTTTCTTCCGAATTTTTAGCTGTTCAGGACAGCTATTTGCAGACAGAATTACTGAGAGGAGGGATAATCTCAATTGGGGATCTTTCTCCTCTTCAGCCTCAGCTTTACCTCTGGCGCGGAGATATCACACGGCTCAAAACAGATGCTGTTGTCAATGCAGCTAATAGTCAAATGCTGGGCTGTTTTCTGCCTAACCATGCCTGTATTGACAATGCCATTCATACCTTTGCAGGCATTCAGCTGCGGCAGGCTTGTGATAAGCTGATGAAGGTACAGGGGCATTTAGAGAAAACGGGAAAAGCGAAAATAACGCCTGCTTATAACCTGCCCAGCCGCTATGTTATCCATACAGTGGGACCAATCGTGACACAAGATCTTACAGATACCGAGCGGGATGATTTACGTTCCTGCTACCATTCATGCCTGATAATGGCAGAACAGCACCATTTAAACAGTATTGCATTCTGCTGTATTTCAACGGGTGCGTTTCATTTTCCTAATGAAGAAGCTGCACAGATTGCCGTGTCGGCGGTCAAACAATTTTTACAGGAAAGTAAAAGTCAAATGAAAGTGGTGTTCAATGTTTTTAAAGAAAAGGATGAAGAAATCTACCAAAAAATACTCCAACCATAATATTAGAACGGCCCGTCATCTTTTACAGGAAGCAGAAGCCGTTTTAGTCGGAATCGGTGCCGGTATGTCCGAATCTGCAGGCTTGACTTACTCAGGGGAGCGTTTTACTCGTTATTTCTCAGATTTTAAGGAAAAATATGGTATCTCAGATATGTATTCCGGCGGTTTTTATCCCTTTGCCAGTCAAGAAGAATACTGGGCTTGGTGGAGCCGCCATATTTACTATAATCGCTTTGCTGCTGATGCTGGAGAACCTTATCTTAATCTATTAGAGTTACTTAGAGATAAAAATTATTTCATTTTAACCACCAATGTTGATCACCAGGTCCAAAAAGCAGGTTTTAATAAAAAGAAGCTTTTTTATACCCAAGGGGATTACGGGTTATTTCAATGCTCAGTTCCCTGCCACCAAAAAACATATGATAATAGGGCCGTCATTCTTGAGATGCTTGATAAGCAGGAAAACATGGCTGTTCCTAGCGATTTGATTCCTTACTGTCCCAAATGCGGTGCTGTAATGACCGTCAATCTGCGTTCAGATAACCGTTTTGTCGAAGATGCCGGCTGGGAAAAAGCTAAGCAAGGTTATGGAACATGGCTGGAAGCAAATATTGATAAGAGAATTGTTTATTTGGAATTAGGTGTTGGTATGAACACTCCAGCTATTATCAAATACCCCTTTTTGAAATTGACGGCAGCGAATAAAAAAGCTGTATTTCTGACAGTTAACCAAATCTCTTTTCAGTACCCTGATGAAATCAATAAACAAATCCTACAGCTGACGGGCGATATCGGAGAAATGCTATTAGCTTTATTGCTGCAGTAACTGTCACACTCTTGCCTTTGCCCAGGGTGTTTGACCCGCTTTAAAAAAGCTGTTTTTATTAAATCTCATCAGAAAAAGTGACAACATAAGACCACTGATTTAGAAATTATGATAAAATAGGAGTAATTAAAAATTGGAGGAGATCTTATGGCAACAAAAGAAGAGTGGACCAGCTTATTTGAGACGGTTGTCGGCCGCAAGCCCAGTCCGCAGGAGTTTATGAAGGCAAAAGAAACCGGTTTTGATCCAAGTAAAATTATCGAAATTTCAAGCGCTGAGCGGGTGGATGCTGCAGCGCAGCCTCAAAATACTGCTGCAGTAAATAAAACCTCGGCTGCAGATGATAAGAAGGCTAAGGAAAATATCGTTTTACCGATTGTTTCCTTTGTTGTTTCAGGCCTTTCCCTGCTTTTGGCTCTGCTGACTCCCTGGAAGATTGCGTTCACCATATTGGCTCTTTTAGGATTGATTTTTGCCATGATCCTGCTGATTGTCAATTGGAAGAAAAGTAAGAAAATCCTGACTGTTATTGCTTTTGCGGCCGCTGCGCTTGCCTTTGTGTTTAGTCTGGGCGTGACAGCTTACACGACTTTCAATGGTGATTGGTTTAAGACTGTTACCGAGGAGCCTAATCGTGATAAAGATGCCGACGAGGATGACCTCGATGATGATGGAGAAGACAGCACGGATATCAATGACTATATTGACAAAGATTATCAATTCGACTGGACTGAGTCTGAGTTTACTTCTTTAAATGTCTATTCTGTTTCGTCAGATAAAAGCGGAGACAAGGTCAAAGATATTCTTAAAACCTACGGCAAAGCAAGTGATGCTCGAATCAGCGATAACAGTCTGTATCTGACTTACAAAGATGGCAATGATTCTAAAACGGTTGATCTGACGTTCAGCCGAAGAGATGGAGTCTATACACTGACCTCCGCTCATGCCTATAGTCTTACAGATAATGTTAAGACAGATTCAAACTATAAGTCAACTTGGAAACAGTCTGACTTTGATGCTTTAAAAGAAGCCTCTGATTCAGATTTGACAGCAGGCAGCAAGTGGGCAGATATTCAAAAGAAATTTGGTAACCCTGAGTCAGCTGTAGAAAGTATTTCTAATTACGGCTATGGTGATGGCTTTGAGAAAAGCTTGGATGTTACCTATAGTGACTATTCCTCTTCTGAGGACTATTTATCCTATGTCAGCCTTGGTTTTAAAGAAGAAGACGGCACTTATTATTTGACACACAAATACGCTAGTGGATATTAGGTCATTTTTTGACATAAATGCTTAAACAGCTTAACGGTTTACATGAAAAAGCCGGGATTTGAACAGTACCTCTAAAGTTAGATTTCTTGTCTGACTTTAGAGGTGCTGTTTTTATGACATTTAGCTGCTGGAAAGAACGGACAGGTTTATCCTTCTGAAAATATGGTAAAATAAGGGTGATTAAATTAAGGGAGGGAGATTTTATGGCAACAAAAGAAGAGTGGGCCAGTTTATTTGAAACGATAGTCGGCCGCAAGCCCAGTCCGCAGGAATTGATGAAGGCAAAAGAGACCGGTTTTGATCCGGGCAAGATTATCGAAATCGCAGGAGCTGCTCAGGAAAATTCCGCAGAGCAGGCTCAGCAGTCAGCGCCTGTCAGTTCTGATAGAGAAACGAATGAAAAGAAAGTTTGGCCGATGATTTCTCTGGCAGTTTCAGGTTTTTCCCTGCTTCTGGCCCTGCTGACACCTTGGAAGATTGTGTTTACCATATTAGCTCTTTTAGGATTGATTTTTGCCGTGATTCTGCTCATTGTCAATTGGAAGCAAAGCAAGAAAATCCTGACTGTTATTGCTGTTGCAACAGCTGCACTTGTTTTTGCAGCCAATCTGGGGGTGACAGTCTACACAAACGTAAATAACAAGAGCCCTCAAACCACTGTCAGTCAGAGTGATAAAGGTAAAAGCAAAAAAACTGAAGCGAAAAAAGATAAGGACAAAAAAGACGAGGACAGTGACGATACCAAAGAAGACAGTACAGACATTAATGACTATATTGACGGAGATTATCAGTTTGACTGGACCGAGTCTGACTTTCTGTCCTTGAAAGTTTATTCCATTCATGGCAGCGATAGAGGGACTAGAATTAAGACTATTCTCAAAACTTACGGCAAAGCAACGGAAGGCCGCATGAACGGTGACTTTTTGACCTTGACTTATTTCAATGGAGATTACAGTTCTTTAAAGGAAGTTGAGCTGCGTTTTGTTAGAAAAGACGGGATTTATAGTCTGGACAAAGCAACAGCAGAAGGTCTTTCAAATACTGTTGCGATAAAGAAAGATTATCGGGCGAACTGGACGCAGTCTGATTTTGATGCCCTGCAGGAAGCCCCTGAAGAACCCAACTCGGACTTAACAGTAGGCAGTAAGTGGACGGATATTCAAAAGCAGTTTGGAGATCCGCGTTTATCGGATCAAAGAATCGTCAACTTTGGGGACGGTGAAGGATTTGAAAAACAGCTGAGTGTGACTTATCTTGATTATTCTGCCGCTGAAGGCTACTTGCCCTACATTAATCTTGACTTTAAAGAAAAGGATGGGGTTTACTACTTAACACATAAATATGCTAAGGAGTGATCCGCTTTGAGGTTAAAATACAAAGTCAACATTCAGTGGCGTGTAAGGAGAAACCTCTTTTGCTCTGCTGGAAAAAGATTTCTAACAGCAGGCTCATGGCATAGCCATTGCTTATGACTCACTAAGACAATTTTTATCTGTAAACTGCAGAGCCGGGTTTTCCCGGCTCTTTTGTCTTTTCTTTCATGTGCATGCCTTCTCAGCATGCTTAGTGATCCGTTTTTCGTCCTGTCTAAAATCTTATCACTTTTGCAGCTGGTTTTTTCGGTATCACTGTGCTATACTATCAACAATTAAAACGAATAAAAAGATAAGGGAGCAGGCTATGGCTAAAAAGAAAGGTTTAAGCAGACCGGCAAAGATGTTTTGGGGACTGCTGGCTGCAGTTCTCATCGCCATCACAGGGATTTGGGGGTATAATCGTTATATGGAAAAGAAAAAAGTTGAACAGCTTTACCAGCACGGTTTTCAGCTGCTGGAGGAACAAATTGCCACGTACATTAAAGAGAATTATTCCGGTGTCCGTAAAATCGAGTTTTCACCGATTTATATAGACGGTGATGGGCGCTTTACGATGCGAACGGCTGAAGTGGTGCCAATCCTGTACGATGAGCATGGGAATAAAGCACAATTTGGCGGAAAAATAGACCATTTTGGACATCCCAGCTATGGGATTCTCAATTATTTACGAATAGACTGGGATATTTATGGTACAGAAATAATTGAACTGGCCAGCGGGAAAGACTATTATGTCGAAGTGGCCTACGGTCAAAGTTTGCCGGAAGCAACGAAATGGACAGAAAATGAGAATATTGATAATAATATTCAAGCCTTGATAGACATTGGAGAATTGAAAGGGATTGAAAAGTCGGCTCAAGGCAGTCCGTCGGCTGAGATCCGTTACAATGTGACATTTAAGAAGGGGATACTCAAATATGACACTGACAGATAAAAAAATACAGAATTTGCAGGATGTTGTGAAGGATTATACTTCATTTAATGAAGGTGAAATATTTCAAATTCCTGGGAAAGCCGAGTACTACCAAGTGGTTAACAGCGTAGATGAGACCACTCAGGCTCTGGCCGTTGTTCCGGTGGACAATATCAAGGGCGATAATCCGGACTACAGTCAAACCGCTATCGTTGTGGCAGGGACCTAAAAATGATGGCAAATGTCACTTGTTTTTTCAGTGTTACTATGCTATACTAACAACAATTAAAACGAATCGCCGAGGTTATCTACAGGGAACAAGGAGCAGGGTATGGCTAAAAAGAAAGGTTTAAGCAGACCGGCAAAGATGTTCTGGGGACTGCTGGCTGCAGTTCTCATCGCCATCATAGGAATTTGGGGGTACAATCGTTATATGGAAAAGAAAAAAGTTGAACAGCTTTACCAGCACGGTTTTCAGCTGCTGGAAGAACAAACGGCGCTCTACATAAAAGAAAATTATTCTGGGATTAGTAAAATTGAATTCTCACCTATCTTTGTAGATGGCGACGGACGTTTTACGATGCGAACAGTGAATGTTGTGCCTGTGGTTTATGATGAAGAAGGAAATAAAGCTATATTAGGTGGAACCATTGGCCATCATAGTTATGCTGGATATGGCATTCTGGAGGGAATCATGTTGGACTTTGACGGAAATGGGGGTGAAATTATTGAACTGGCAGGTAGGAATGGCAAAATGGTAGAGGTACAACAATATCAGCATTTGCCAACAGAAGCACAGTTGAGAGACAGCCAAAAAATTGATGAGAATATACTTGCTTTGATAGAAGACGGACAATTAAAAGGAGTGGAAAAAAAATTAAAAGGCAGTCCTAGTTGCAAAATAGATTATAATCTGGAGATTAAGAAGGGAGAATATTGGAAATGGCAACCCTAACAGACCAAGAAATCCAAAGGATACAGCAAAAGACTAAATCTGTTGCCAATAACGAAAACCAAACTGTTGGTGATACTTTTGATGTGGATATAACAGATTCTTCTGGAAACATTGTTGAGACGCAAACCTATGAAATTGTAAATAAAATAAATGGAACAACTGAAGCACTAGCTGTAGCTCCTATTAATAATAAAGTAACGGACTACAGCCAAACAGCTATCGTAGTGGCCGGCACCCAGCTGATTGGGAAAGAAGGTTTTGGAGAGGAGGCCTGGAATTCCACTAAAAATGTGATCGAAGCTAGAAGCGGGCTAACCCCGCAGGTAGATGACATCTCCGATTTTTATGACAGCACAGTTGCCAAACTGGAAAAAGACTATGGTGGCGGGAGCATTTCCAACATGTCCGGCTTTAGCCAGTCCGGCCCCGCGGTCGCCAAGGTAGCTGCCCAACATCAGGTGCCTAAAATCACCAACTTCATGGACTGGGGTGCCAGCAGTTCCCTCTACTCCAAGGATAATCCTAAAGGCATTACCGCTGAGGAGAAGACTTGGCTGGATAAACATGCGACCATCTATATGGACTCGACCAGAGATGTGACCTATCTGGACGGGAAAAGCCACGGGGATATTCCTTATGGCAAGAAATATATTGTTGAAGGCACCGGCGATTGGATTTCCGACCACGATACCGCTTTTCCGCGTATCAAAGGAAATGGTCTTGACATAGACTGGTATGTCAAGCACGGTCAGTTTGTCTCCGGCATGACCAGAGAACAGGTGATTAAGGTGGCCAGAATGAAAGCCAAGCAAGCTAAGGGGCTGGATATCAAAGATCCTGATACTTGGTTTGACAGTACAGATTATCGCACTTATCTGCTGGAATATGTCAAGACATACGGTGACTTTGCGGTTGAACCGACCAAGGCCGAGCTTCTGAGCTCTTACAAGAAGACGGTTAAGGAGTTGAGAAGCCAGCTGAAAACAGCGACAGGGTCGAAGAGAATCAGTCTGCGTGAGGAGCTTCTGCGGGTTGTGGCACAAAAAGCCCGGCTGCAAGCTGAGCTTAAAGTTCAGGCTGTTAAAGATGAGATTGCTCAGGCGAAAGAAAATCTGCAAGCTGATATTACGTCTACGCATCAGGCGATGTATGCTATGGCTAAAGAGCTGTCGGAGAGTGAAGTGGCCGACCTGCTGAGTCCTTATACCATGGAGAACTTATGGGACAGTCAGGCAGAGGCTAAAAACCTGGCAGAAGCTGATGCCTACCAAAACAGATTGATGGCTTTTGCGGACAAGCTGGATGCGGCGGCAGATAACTTAATAGCGGCCGATCAGGAAGGGGCCGCTTTGTTTTCAGCCGGCAGCCAGTAAAGCAGGCAGAGGTTTAGCAGACTTTGCACACATAAAGAGATTCATGGATAAAAGGGGATGTTATGAAAGTGACAGATGATTTAGATGCGCTCGCCCAATCGGTTAAGGAGACAAGGAAAGAGCAGGAGCGTTTGGCAATTCAGGCAGCTTTGGCGGCAAAACAAGGTGATTGGTCGGCCAAGGCGGCAGATTTGCAGAGCCGGTTAGAGACGAAAGCTTCTGACCTGCAGACTTTAGTGCAGGGGACGCTAGCCGGAGAGCTGGCGGATTGTTTTACGGGTCAGGCAGCCGACAGTGCGGCGGCTTATTTGGCCGAATGGCCGCAGTCAGACTTTAGCGGCCTGATACGGGCTTAGAAGAGGAGAAAGAATTGATGGATAAAGAAGAACAATTGACCCAGGAGCATTTGGGGCGGGTCAAAGCCATAGACGAAGCGGCATGGCGCTGCTGGGACCTGCAGCAGGAGGCGACTAAGCAAACGGAGACATTAAATGAGGAGCTGTGTTATTTTTGCCGGGACTTGCCGGGGGCTTCTCTCAGTCAGGCGATATGGGCATTGGAAGATGAGCGGGATAAGCTGCTGGCCAAGATTCGTCAGAAAGAAAATGAGTTGGAGGAGGCTAGGTCAGAGGAGAACAAGAGCTACAATCAGGCGGTAGAGGAGCTGCAGGAGCAGCAGAAGAAGGAGCGCCGGCAGGAGGAGTCTTTAAGTATGCTCAAGCGGCGCTTAGATCTCAGCATTGCTCATGTGAGTTTTCTGGGCCTTCAATCCGACAAGAGCAAGGGGCGTTTCCGGTGTAAGGAGTGCCGTTATGAGTGGGAGGCGGCTCTTGATTCTGTTACGGGGCGAAAGTCTTGTCAGCAATGCGGCGTTTCCTTTGAGAAATAAGAACAGAAGAAGAGCAGTTCCGGCTGCTTTTTCTTTTTGGCCATGTTTTATATTATTTGAGAAATTCTGTTACTTAAATCGGGCTGTTCTGGCACATTACGGATAGGCAGGACAGCAAACTTTCTTTAAATCAGGATCTGCAGAAAAAGATGACGTTAAAAGATGAGATAATTCTCATTTTTCTCATATGTAAAAAGCACGGCCATTCTTGAACTGACTTCTGTTTTGTGATAAAATAAAACGATAAGACTTTCGAAAGGAAATAGGATGGCAAATATTCTACGTAAAGTCATTGAAAATGACAAAGGCGAATTAAGAAGATTAGAAAAAATAGCAAAAAGAGTTGAAAGTTATGCTGATGAAATGGCCAACATGGCTGATGCAGACTTACAGGCTAAGACACCGGAATTTAAAGAGCGGTACCAGAATGGGGAAAGTCTGGAGGATCTTTTGCCTGAAGCCTTTGCTGTTGTCCGTGAAGCTGCCAAACGCGTATTGGGGCTTTATCCTTATCATGTTCAAATTCTTGGCGGGATAGTCCTTCATAATGGGGACGTTTCAGAGATGCGGACCGGTGAAGGGAAAACTCTGACAGCCACTATGCCGGTATACCTCAACGCGCTTGCCGGTGAAGGGGTTCACGTTATCACTGTCAATGAATACCTTTCGACCCGCGATGCGACTGAAATGGGTGAAATTTACAGCTGGCTGGGACTGTCTGTCGGGATTAATCTGGCGGCCAAATCAGCTGCTGAAAAACGCGAAGCCTATAATTGTGATATTACTTATTCAACGAACTCTGAGGTCGGATTTGATTACCTTCGTGACAACATGGTCGTCCGTCAGGAAGATATGGTTCAGCGTTCTTTAAATTTTGCCCTTGTGGATGAGGTTGATTCTGTTTTAATTGATGAGGCCCGGACACCTTTAATTGTTTCCGGGGCAGTCAGTTCAGAAACCAATCAGCTCTATATTCGGGCAGACCGTTTTGTCAAAACGTTAAATGAGGCTGACTATGTTATCGATGTTCCGACAAAAACAATCGGCTTAACCGACTCAGGAATTGATAAGGCTGAAAAATATTTTCATCTGGAAAATCTGTATGACCTTGATAATGTTGCGCTGACTCATTTTATTGACAATGCTCTGCGGGCGAATTATATTATGCTTTTAGACATTGATTATGTCGTCAGCGAAAATCAGGAAATCCTTATCGTTGACCAGTTTACCGGACGGACAATGGAAGGCCGCCGTTTTTCTGATGGTCTTCACCAGGCAATTGAGGCAAAGGAAAGTGTTAAAATTCAGGAAGAATCCAAAACCAGTGCTTCAATTACCTATCAGAATATGTTCCGCATGTATAAAAAACTGGCCGGTATGACAGGGACGGCTAAGACCGAGGAAGAAGAATTTCGTGAAGTTTACAATATGCGTATCATTCCGATTCCGACCAACCGCCCCATTGCACGTCTTGATAATGCCGATTTGCTCTATCCTACCCTGAATGCTAAATTTAGGGCTGTTGTTGCTGATGTTAAGAGGCGTTATGATAAAGGCCAGCCTGTTCTGCTGGGAACAGTGGCAGTTGAAACATCGGAACTGATTTCTAAAATGCTGGTGAAGGCAGGAGTGCCGCATGAAGTGCTCAACGCTAAAAATCACTTTAAAGAAGCTCAGATTATTATGAATGCCGGACAGCGCGGTGCGGTGACGATTGCGACTAACATGGCCGGACGCGGAACGGATATCAAATTGGGCGAAGGAGTGCGTGAACTTGGCGGGCTTTGCGTTATTGGGACCGAGCGTCACGAAAGCCGCCGGATTGATAATCAGCTGCGCGGGCGTTCAGGCCGGCAGGGTGATCCGGGTGAGTCACAGTTTTATCTCTCGCTTGAAGATGATTTGATGCGCCGTTTTGGCTCAGACCGTATCAAGGTTTTCCTTGAGCGTTTAAACATGGATGATGAAGAGACGGTTATCAAGTCGGGCATGCTGACCCGCCAGGTTGAATCTGCCCAGAAACGTGTGGAAGGCAACAACTATGATACACGTAAGCAGGTCCTGCAGTACGATGATGTGATGCGGGAACAGCGGGAAATCATTTATGCGGAACGCCGCGATGTCATTACAGCTTCCAGAGATTTAGGTCCGGAAATTAAAGCCATGATTAAACGGACGATTGCCCGGACTGTTGATTCCCATAGCCGCAGTACTGATCGGGACGATGCCTTGGAAGCCATCCTGAACTTTGCCAGAACCAATCTGGTGCCCGAAGAATCCATTAAACGCTCTGATTTAGAAGGACGAAAAGACAGTGAGCTGAAAGATGATCTGTATCAGCGTGCATTGGCCGTCTATGATCGCCAGATTGGTAAACTTCGTGATAAAGAAGCCGTTATTGAATTCCAAAAAGTCCTGATTTTGATGGTAGTGGACAATAAATGGACAGACCATATTGATGCACTTGATCAGCTGCGCAATGCTGTCGGGCTTCGCGGTTATGCCCAAAACAACCCTGTTGTTGAGTACCAGTCTGAAGGTTTCAGGATGTTTCAGGATATGATTGGCGCCATTGAATTTGATGTGACACGCACAATGATGAAAGCACAGATTCATGCACAGGAACGTGAGCGCACGGCACGTCCGGCCAGAACAGTGGCCGCAAGGAATATCAGTGCTCAGCCAGCTGCAGAAAAACAGGCTGAAGGGATTGATTTTTCTAAAGTTAAGCGCAATGATCCTTGTCCATGCGGTTCCGGCAAGAAATTTAAAAACTGCCATGGACGCAGGCGCTTATAAGACTATTGATTAAATTTCAGGAGAAAGCATGTCATTTAAATCAACAAACGAAAAAATTAATCTGACAGAAATCAAAAACAGTACAACCTTAGATGGGACTGCTCTTACTAAGAAAAAAGAACGCGACCGGCAGCTGAATGCTATTATCAGAGGTGAAGATGATCGTATCCTTTTGGTTATCGGTCCTTGTTCATCTGATGATGAGGCTGCTGTTCTTGAATATGCCGGCCGATTAGCCCAGCTTCAGGAAGAAGTTAAAGACCGGATATTTATGATTATGCGCGTCTACACAGCTAAACCCCGTACTAACGGCGATGGTTATAAGGGTCTTGTTCATCAGCCCAATGCTAAAGGGACCCCTCATTTAATTAATGGGATAAAGGCGGTTCGCAAACTCCACTACCGTGTTATTGAAGAAACCGGACTAACTACTGCTGATGAGATGCTTTATCCGGAAAATCTTCCTTTAGTTGACGATTTAGTTTCTTATATTGCTGTAGGTGCCCGTTCTGTTGAAAATCAGCAGCACCGCTTTGTTGCTTCGGGGATTGATGTGCCGACCGGCATGAAAAATCCGACATCCGGCAATCTCACTGTTATGTTTAATGGTATTTATGCAGCGCAGGCGCGGCAGAATTTCCTCTTTAACGGTGAAGAGGTGGAGACATCGGGTAACACTATGGCTCATGCCATTTTGCGCGGGGGGACCAATGAATATGGCAAAAATATCCCCAACTACTATTATGATAATCTTTTGGACACAATTGACCAGTACGAAAAAATGGCGCTTGAGAACCCTTTTATCATGATTGATACGAACCATGATAATTCAGGTAAGAACTATCTTGAGCAGATTCGAATCGTACGGCAGACGCTTATCAATCGTGACTGGAGTGAAAAAATTAAACGCTATGTCCGCGGCTTTATGATTGAATCCTATCTGGAAGATGGCAGACAGGATAAGCCGGAAAAGTACGGCCAGTCTATTACTGACCCCTGTCTTGGCTGGGAGAAGACCGAAGAACTGGTTCGCGAAATCTATCATACATTAGGGAAATAACATGGGAATTCATCAGAAAAGTGCGGCTCTTTCTGTTGCACAGATAAAAACACTGTCTAAATTGGAAGGCCGTTTTCTTGATAATAAGCTGGCTCGCGATCGGGAACTGGCTGCCATTATTAAGGGGGAAGACAGACGCCTGCTCTTGGTAGTCGGACCTTGTTCATCTGATAATGAATCAGCTGTGCTTGATTATGCCCAGCGATTGGCGAAGTTGCAGGATGAAGTGAAGGATAAACTGTTTATCGTTATGCGCGTTTATACCTCAAAGCCGCGTACCAACGGTGATGGCTATAAAGGAATGATTCACCAGCCTGATGCTGAGGCGGCACCCCGTTTGATGGACGGGATTGCGGCGGTTAGGCGCCTGCACTACCGCGTGATCGCTGAGACTGGTTTGACAACAGCCGATGAAATGCTTTATCCTGCTAACCTATCTTTTTTAGATGATCTGGTTTCATATCACGCTATTGGCGCCCGTTCTGTTGAAGATCAGGAGCACCGTTTCGTTGCCTCGGGTTTAGATGCACCTACAGGAATGAAGAATCCTACCTCAGGCAATCTTACTGTTATGTTTAATGCCATCTACGCTGCACAGAATCAGCAAAATTTTATTTTTCACGATGCCGAGGTGGAGACAGATGGCAACTCTTTAGCACATGCTATTCTGCGCGGTGCAGTGACCGCTGAGGGTGAAAGCAGGCCTAATTATGCTTATGAGGATTTGCTGAAGGCGATTAACCAATACGAAAAAATGGGACTGAAAAATCCTTTTCTTATGATTGACACCAATCATGATAATTCAGGGAAAGACTATCTTGAGCAGATTCGGATTGTCCGTCAGACGCTCGTTAACCGCGACTGGAATGAAAAAATTAAACACTATGTCCGCGGTTTTATGATCGAATCCTATCTGGAAGACGGCAGACAGGATAAGCCGGAAAAGTACGGTCAGTCTATTACTGACCCCTGTCTCGGCTGGGAAAAAACAGAAAAACTGATCCGTGAAATATATAGGTTCTTAGATATCGATTCTTATGAAGATTTGATTTTCACGTCATAATATAAAAAGAGGAGAGAGGCTGAAAAATGATTTTTCTGTCTGCTCTCATTTCTTTTTTGGAAAATACGGCTAAACGCTGCGGGAGTATACAGGCAGCCCGAATTTGAAAATGGGAGAGTGAGAGAACCTGTCATTTGAGGTTCTGTTACAAGGCTTACCGTCAGCCGTAGCTGACTGAAGGCTTTGTCGTCTTAACAGCCGACCGCACCCTTCTAGTCATCCTGGCAGAGGTGCTGCCTGTGAAATCACAGATTTCTGGCTTACCGTCAGCCGTAGCTGACTGAAGGCTTTGTCGTCTTAGCAGCCGACCGCACCCTTCTAGTCATCCTGGCAGAGGTGCTGCCTGTGAAATCATAGATTTCTGGCTTACCGTCAGCCGTAGCTGACTGAAGGCTTTGTCGTCTTAACAGCCGACCGCACCCTTCTAGTCATCCTGGCAGAGGTGCTGCCTGTGAAATCACAGATTTCTGGCTTACCGTCTTTTCATACGGATTTCTTTGCGGCCTTTGTATCTTGGTGAATTGAACACGGCCTAAACGCTGCGGGAAAAAGATAGACTGAGTCTTTAATGACTCAGCGGTCAGTCTCCTATTTTCCTTTTGCGTTTTTGACGACCTTTGTATCTTGATGAATTGAACACGGCCTAAACGCTGCGGGAAAAAGATAGACTGAGTCTTTAATGACTCAGCGGTCAGTCTCCTATTTTCCTTTTGCGTTTTTGATGGCCTTTGTATCTTGATGAATTGAACACGGCCTAAAATCCTAGTGAAAAAGATGAAGTCCGTCGCGATGCAGGTCATCGCTCGTCCTTCCCTATTTTCATACGGATTTTTAAACGGCCTTTGTATCTTGTGTAAAGGGGGAGTCATGATAGTAGGGCATGGTATTGATTTGCAGGCTATAGATGCGGTTGCTGCGGCTTATCAAAAAAATAATCGATTTGCTCAGCGGATACTGACAGAAGAGGAGCTGGCTGTTTTTCAATCTTTAGCTGCCCCTAAGAGGCAGATGGAGTATCTGGCTGGGCGCTGGGCGGCTAAGGAGGCCTTTTCCAAAGCTTTAGGCACGGGCATCGGAGCTGTGGGTTTTCGCGATATAGAGATTTTGGCCAATGCTAAGGGAGCTCCCGTTGTGACACGTTCTCCTTTTGCAGGCAGGAGTTTCGTCTCATTGAGCCACAGCGGCAATTTTGTTCAGGCCAGTGTTATTTTGGAGGCAGAAAAATGATTCCCAGTGTACATCGTCCAACAAGAGCAATTATTAATTTGCAGGCTATTGCTGATAATGTTCGGACTATTCAGCAGCATATTCCTCGAGACACTAAAACCTATGCGGTTGTTAAGGCGGATGCCTACGGACATGGAGCCGTAAAAACTGCCCATTTTATCAGCCGGTCAGTGGATGCTTTCGCTGTTTCTAATTTAGACGAAGCGCTGGAACTTCGGCAGTCCGGTATTTCTAACGATATCCTCATTTTAGGGCCCATAGCACCGGAGGATGTCGATCTGGCTAAAGAATCTGCTCTTACTGTGACAGTTAGCAGCCAGAACTGGCTCGAACTAGCCCGGTCTCAAGGCGTTGATATGCAGGGGCTAACTGTTCATGTAAAGGTCGACTCAGGTATGGGACGCATCGGTGTCAGAAGTGCTGAAGAAGCGAATACGTTACTAGCAGAGCTGCAAAAATCAGGCAGTAGGGTCGAAGGTATTTTTACACATTTTGCGACAGCAGATGAGGCTGATGATTCTAAATTGCAGCAGCAGCTGGCTTTTTTTAAGAATTTATTGGAACGGCTGGATAATCGGCCTAATTTGATTCATGCCAGCAATTCAGCTGCCAGTCTGTGGCACGGAGAAACGATTTTTAATGCGGTGCGTTTGGGTATTGCCATTTATGGTCTAAATCCGAGCGGAACTGCTTTACCTCTTCCTTATCCGTTGAAACCGGCTCTTTCTTTGGAATCTGCCTTGATTCAGGTGAAGAAAGTCGAAAAAGGGGCAGACATCGGTTACGGTGCCAGCTACACGGCTTCTGCAGAACAGTATATCGGAACAGTGCCAATCGGCTATGCTGATGGCTGGACACGTGATTTACAAGGATTTTCGCTGCTTGTTGATGGTTTGGAATGTGAAATTGTCGGACGCATTTCAATGGATCAGCTGACAATCCGTCTGTCAGAGCCCTACCCGCTTGGGACTAAGGTCACTTTAATTGGCTCTGACGGAGACAAAGAGATTTCTGCAACAGATGTCGCACATAAACGCGACACCATCAGCTATGAGATTCTTTGCTTACTCAGCAGCCGTATACCTAGGCTGTACTTAGGTTTGTGATAAATCCTTGATAAAAGGGCTGCAGCCAGCGGTTTATATGCATTGCTGAGCTGTGAGGAACAGTGCTTGACTAAACCGAGGCTGGGACAAAAGTCCTGCCTCATTTTACTTTTTAAACAGCTGAGTTTGGCGCAGCGGTTGATTGGAAATTCCTATCCTTTGCTGCACAAGGAATAGCGACCTCCCAATTCAACTGTGCGGAGGCGGGCGGCAAAATAGAGATCGTCATTTTATGACAATTTGCCGATTTTTGTCCCCCCTCTCTTTCTTTTCTTTTGTTATAATAAAAATAAATCGGCTAGTCTGGCAGTATAAGCTTAAAAGCTGCTTTTGAATCATCTTTTGTCTTTTTAACTATCTGGTGAGGAAGAATGGATCTACAGTCATCTATTGCAGAATTAAAGGGATTGGGACCTAAGTCTGCGGAAAAATTTCATAAAATAAATATCTACACTATCGAAGACCTCCTGCTCTACTACCCTTTTCGCTACGAAGACTTTAAAAGTAAATCTGTATTTGAATTAGCTGACGGCGAAAAGGCAGTTATCACCGGAACGGTAGTGACACCTGCCAATGTGCAGTATTACGGTTATAAACGCAACCGTCTTTCTTTTAAAATGAAACAGGGGGAGACGGTCATAAATGTCAGCTTTTTTAATCAGCCTTATTTGCAGGATAAAATAGCTGCTGGCAGTCAGCTGGCAGTTTTTGGCAAATGGCAGGCTTTAAAGTCAGCTGTTACAGGAATAAAAATTCTGGCAGAAGCAGCGGATGATATGCAGCCAGTTTACCGCTTAGTGCAGGGAATCACGCAAAATGCTCTGGTAAAAGCTATTAAATCAGCTTTTTCGGCTGATGCTCATAAATGGCTGCCGGAAAATCTTCCGCAGGTACTGCTTGACAAATATCGGCTGTTAGGCCGCAGTCAGGCCACTGCTGCGATGCACTTTCCTAAAGACTTGGCTCAGTACCGTCAGGCCCTGCGCCGGATTAAATTTGAAGAACTTTTTTATTTTCAGATGAATCTGCAGCTTCTTAAAGCAGCTGACAAGGCAGAAAGCAGTGGTATAGCCGTTAAATATGACGAAAAACGGTTGGAGCAAAAGTTTGCAGAATTGCCTTTTTCCTTGACGGAAGCGCAAAAAAACAGCTTGAGTGAGATTTTAGCTGATATGAAGTCAGGCAGGCATATGAATCGGCTCCTGCAGGGTGATGTTGGCTCCGGTAAGACCGTTATTGCCAGTCTGGCGATGTATGCGGCTTATACCGCTGGCTGGCAGTCTGCTTTAATGGTGCCGACAGAAATTTTAGCAGAACAGCATTATGAGAGCCTCTCTGCTTTGTTTCCAGATTTATCTATTGCTATTTTAACTTCGGGAATGAAAGCGGCAGTCAAACGCACTGTCCTATCGGCTATTGCTTCAGGTTCAGTCAATATGGTTGTCGGAACACATGCTTTGATTCAAGAGGCGGTGACTTATCACCGTTTAGGCTTAGTTATTACAGATGAGCAGCATCGCTTTGGTGTCAGACAGCGGCGGCTTTTTCGGGAAAAAGGAGCTAACCCTGATGTTCTCATGATGACTGCTACACCAATTCCGAGAACTTTGGCCATTACTGCTTTTGGTGAAATGGATGTATCAACGATCGATGAGCTGCCAGCCGGCCGTAAGCCGGTCGTGACACGCTGGGTCAAGCATAGTGAATTAGACACCGTTTTTTCGTGGATTCGCTCAGAGTTGAAAAAAGCAGCTCAGGTTTATGTGATTTCCCCCTTGATTGAGGAGTCAGAAAGCTTGGATTTGAAAAATGCAGTAGCCCTGCATGAGGAGCTGTCTGCCTATTTTGCAGAGGATGCCAAGGTTGCCCTCCTGCACGGTCGATTAAAAAATGATGAAAAAGACAGTATTATGCAGGATTTTAAAAATAAAAAAATCCAGATACTGGTTTCAACGACAGTTATCGAAGTTGGAGTCAATGTACCGGATGCTACTATTATGCTGATAATGGATGCTGACCGCTTTGGCTTAAGTCAGCTGCATCAGCTGCGCGGACGGGTAGGACGCGGAGATAAGCAATCGTATGCTATTTTGGTCGCTAATCCTAAAACGGATTCCGGCAAGGAGCGGATGCAGATTATGACACAGACTAATGATGGCTTTCTGCTGGCAGAAGCCGATTTAAAACTGCGGGGAGCCGGTGAAATTTTTGGGACACGCCAGTCAGGCCTGCCAGAGTTTCAAGTAGCTGATATTGTTGAAGATTTTAATATTTTAGAAGAGGCCAGACGGGTTGCTGCTCGCATTGTCTCTGATGAAAACTGGCGTCAGGACAAACGATGGGCATCGATTTTGCCCCATCTGGATCAAAAAGACAGCTTCGATTAGCTGTCCAACTATTTATTGAGGCAACTGTTCCGCAGGGGAGGTCTGCGAAATCACAGACTTCTGGCTTACCGCCAGCCGTAGCTGACTGAAGGCTGATTTAGAAAATAGCCCTTATTGTTTGTTAGTATTAGGTACGAGACGCAGTAGTCTAGCGGCACTTTATTCGCTTTTTCAAAGCTTTAAATTACCTACTAAGCCTTGCGGGGGCGAGACAGTGAACGTTATGGTTTGGGGTTCTGTCTCGCTCCCTAGTCATCTTGGCAGAGGTGCGCCAACGAAATCACAGATTTCTGGCTTACCGTCTTTTTATACGAATTTTTAAGAGCTTTTATACTTTGGGGGGAGGAGGATTTATGTTACAAAAACTTGGTCAGAGTGACGTTCAGGCTTCGGTTATTGCTTTAGGCTGTATGCGAATGTGGGCCTTGTCAGTCGGTGAAGCAGGACAGGTATTGGATGCCGCCTTAGAACATGGTATTAATTTTTTTGATCATGCAGATGTTTATGGCGGCGGTGAATCTGAGCTCCGTTTTGGACAGGCCGTCCGCAATTTGGGTGTGGAACGAGAAAATCTGCTGCTGCAGTCAAAATGCGGTATCCGTCCAGGTTATTTTGACTTTTCAAAAGAACATATTTTGGCTTCGGCTGAAGAAAGTTTAGAGCGGCTGGGAACCGATTATCTTGATTTTCTGCTGCTCCACCGGCCCGATGTTCTTATGGAGCCGGAAGAAGTGGCAGAAGCTTTCAGTCAGCTTAAAAAACAAGGGAAAGTCAAGTATTTTGGGGTCAGCAACCACAGCCGCTATCAAATAGAACTGCTGCAGACTTATCTTGACGAGCCGCTTGTTATTAACCAGATGCAGCTCTCTCCAGCTCACACTGTCATGTTTGATGCAGCATTTAATGTTAATATGGCTAATCAAGCCGGAGTCGACCGTGACAATGGGACCATGGAATACTGTCGCTTGAACCGTATTACGATTCAAGCGTGGTCCCCTTTTCAGATTGATTCAAATCAAGGCCTTTTTATGACAAATGAGCGCTACAAAGAGCTGGCTCAGAAAATCGAATCTTATGCTGAACACTATCGGGTTTCAGCGGAAGCCATTATTGTTGCCTGGCTTTTGCGTCACCCCGCTCATGTGCAAGTGCTGATTGGTTCAATGAACCCAGCACGTATTGCTCGGATCATGAAGGCACAGACTATTTCCCTGACACGCTTTGAATGGTATGATATCTATCAAAGTGCAGGAAACAGGCTGCCCAGCCGGTTAATGCGTCGGTAGCTTGTTAATTTAGCTGTCTCTAAAGAAGAAAGATGGCCGGACATAGCAGCATCAGCCCTCAATATAGCTTTTGAGGGCTTCTTCCCTTAGGCCTGCATTAAGAGCAATAAGAAGTTTCAGTCGGGCTTTTTGGCTGTTAAGTTCTTTCACAAACATCAGTCCGGCCTGCTGGAGTTTACGGCCGCCGCCTTGATAGCCATAGACAGGCTCAGCAATACCATTAAAGCAGCGAGAAACCAGTACAACTGGGATATCCTCTTCGACCAGCCTTGTCATAGCCAGAGCGGCTTTAGGCGGAAGGTTTCCTGCTCCTAATGCTTCAACAAAAACCCCATCAATTTGATCTGCTGTCAGAAGACTGATGATACCGTCTTCCATTCCCGCATAAGCTTTGATGATGGGAACCAGTCCTTTTATTTCTCTAATGCTAAACCTTCTGCGCTGCTCTGCTGCTTTAAAGAAGCGGATATCCTGTTTCATGACAATGCCTAAAGGCCCGTGAGTCGGTGTTTGAAAAGTAGAAACATTAGTGGTATGAGTCTTTGTGACATATTTAGCGGCATGAATCTCGTCGTTCATCACAACCAATACCCCCTTATCAGCTGCTTGAGGATGGGCAGCTACACGCAAGGCGGAAAGATAATTATAAACACCGTCGCTGCCGAGCTCATTTGCGCTCCGCATGGCTCCAGTCAGGATAAGGGGGACAGGCGGAAGCTGCAGGGTATCGAGAAAATAAGCAGTTTCTTCTAAAGTATCTGTTCCATGGGTGATAACAACGCCGTCATACTGCAGAGCAGTTTCTTTTATGTAGAGCCCCAAATCCAGCATGTGCTGTGGAGTGATGTGGGGACTGGGCAGATTAAAAAAGTCAACTGCCTCAACTTGAATATCTTTAAGCGGCAGACGAACATGATTCATAGGATTGTCAGCTTCAGGCAAGACTTCTCCGTAGGCATTGGCCTGCATCGAAATTGTTCCGCCAGTATGGAGGACCAGGATTTTTTTCATAGCTGTAAAACTTTCTTAAAAAATATGATATAATCTATTTTAACACAAAAACGAAACACGGCTAAATGCTGCGGGAGTACACTGGCAGCCCGAACTTGAAAATGGGAGAGTGAGGGAACCTGTCATTTGAGGTTCTGTCACAGGGCCTAGCCAGCCGTAGACGTCTGGAAGCTTTGTCGTCCTAGCGGCCGACCGCATCTTTCTAGCCGTCCTGGCAGGAGCGCGTCTGCAAAATCGCAGATTTCGGACTTACCGCCTTTTCATGCGGATTTCTTCACGGCCTTTGTATCTTGGTGGAATTGAACATGGCCTAAAATCCTAATGAAAAAGAGACGCAATCGTAGGAAGCGCAAGCTGACGTACGAGTGTGGCTGCTCTGTGAGTATGCCTGCCAGCGTGATGCAAGAGCATCACTTGTCAGTCCCTATTTTCATACGGATTTCTTCACGGCCTTTGTATCTTAGTGGAACTGAACACGGCCTAAGCTCTTTGCAAAAAAGATAAACCTTCCTAGAGTCTGGCGACTCTTCGTCAGTTTTCCTATTTTTGCGGTGAGCTTTTCACGGCCTTTGTATCTTAGTGGAACTGAACACGGCCTAAGCTCTTTGCAAAAAAGATAAACCTTCCTAGAGTCTGGCGACTCTTCGTCAGTTTTCCTATTTTTGCGGTGAGCTTTTCACGGCCTTTGTATCTTAGTGGAATTGAACACGGCCTAAGCTCTTTGCAAAAAAGATAAACCTTCCTAGAGTCTGGCGACTCTTCGTCGGTTTTCCTATTTTTGCTGTGAGCTTTTAACGGCCTTTGTATCTTAGTAAAGGAAAGCGTAAAAATAAATTTGGTAGTTAAAGCAGTATTTTTTGATATTGACGGGACACTCTTGAATGATCGCAAGAATGTTCAAAAATCAACGGAAAGAGCGATTAAAAGTTTAAAAGAGCAAGGTGTTTTTGTGGGCTTGGCAACTGGACGCGGCCCTGCTTTTGTGCAGCCTTATATGGAAAATTTGGGTCTCGATGCTGCTGTGACTTATAACGGTCAGTATATTTATACACGCGATAAAATACTCTACCAAAATCAGCTGCCTAAGTCGCTGATCTACAAGGTTATCCGTTATGCAGGCGAAAAAAGGCGGGAAATATCTCTCGGGTTAGCTTCCGGGCTGGTTGGCTCTAATATTATTAATATGGGTACCAGCAGATTCGGACAGGTAGTCAGCAGTCTTGTTCCCAAAAGGATGGCTAAAACCGTGGAGCAAAGTTTTAAACATTTAATCCGCCGTTTTAAACCGCAAAACATGGAGACTCTGGTAACCATCATGCGAGAGCCGGTCTATCAAATTGTTATGGTGGCGACTGCGGGTGAAACGGCGAAAATTGAAGAAAAATTTCCTCATATCACAATTACCCGCAGCAGCCCTTATTCGGCAGATTTGATTTCAGAAGGGCAGTCTAAGATCAGAGGGATTGCCCGTGTTGGTGAATTGTTCGATTTTAATCTGACGGAAGTTATGGCTTTCGGTGATTCCGAAAATGATATTGAAATGCTTTCCGGTGTAGGCATAGGAGTGTCAATGGGCAATGCGGCCGAGTCGGTTAAAGCAGCGGCTCACTACACAACAGCAAGCAACAATAATGATGGTATTTCTAAGGCCTTAGCTCATTACGGTCTGATTCATTTTGATACGGAACAAAGCTTTAAGAGCAAGGATGAAAACTTTAACAAGGTTAAAGATTTCCATCAGCTTATGGATGGCAGTACCAGAGAAACGCCGAAAGTTTACGCTGTTAAAGAAGCCGGCCATCGGGCAGATTTTAAGGCTGAAGAAATTGTGGAATTTTTATATGCGGCAAGCCAAGGAGATGAAACACAGTTCAAAAACGCCTTGCTGGATCTGCACTATGCCATTGATAAAGCTGGAGAGAAAGTTCGGTCAAAAGAGCATTCTGAGACGCCTTTAGTCGGTCAGGCGGATGCCTTAACAGATCTCCTTTATCTGACTTACGGTTCTTTTGTTTTGATGGGTGTGGATCCGAAGCCTTTCTTTGATATTGTTCATGAAGCCAATATGGGTAAAATTTTTCCGGATGGCAAAGCACACTTTGATCCTGTTACTCATAAAATATTAAAACCCGACGACTGGGAAGAGCGTTTTGCGCCGGAAACAGCTATAAAAACTGAGCTGGACAGGCAAATTCAGAAATCTTTAAATAAAAAATAAAGCTCGCTCAGATTAGACGGGCTTTATTTTAGGTATTAAAGACTGTAAACATAGATATAATGCAGATAAGCCACCTTTTATCAGCGAGCCGTGTGGCTTTGTGCCTTAAAGAGCATTAAGCAGTCAAACCAATAGAGAGCTGAAACAAATCTTCTAGAAGACCTTTTGGCTGTCCCGGACAACCAGCAAATCGACTTTAGCATGGCGGAGGATATATTCGGATGATGAACCAATCAGCAGACGCTCGAAAGTATTCAGACCTGTCGCTCCAACCATAATCAAATCTGCATGTTCCTTATCCGGAATATCTCTTGCCAGGAGTGATTTGGGATTGCCAAATTCAATAATCTGCTTAATTTTTGTCAGACCGGCCTCACGTGCCTGTTTTTCATAGTCAGAAAGCACATCCTTTGCCTCTTGTTCCAATTTTTCATAAATATAGGTGTCAAAAGTGGCAACACTTTGAAGAGCACGTGTATCAATAACATGTGTGAGCAAAAGTTCGGCATCATTGCGCAGAGCAACATTTACGCCTTTTTGAAAAGCCAGTTCTGATTCATAAGACCCGTCGATAGCAATGAGAATCCGTTCATATTTTTGTGACATATCCCTGCTCCTCCTTTGATTAACATTCTGGAAGAAATAAGCAGCAAAGTTCAGCTGCAGCAAAAATCTTACCTAAAAAAGGAATTTGCTTGTAAGATGAGCGCTGTCTTTCTGCTCTGTACCCTTATATTATACTCCTTTGCGAATAAAAGTGAAAGCGTTTTAAATAAATTTCTGAAATTTCATCCATACATCCTGTTTGACTGTAAGTGAAAAAGCCGTATTTTAAAGCAAAAAAGATCTGCTTAAAGGCAGTGTGATAATTTTCTCTCATATTTTGTATAAAAAGCCGTTTTTGGCTGGCTGTATATGACCTGCAGCAAAAAAGCATTTTCTAATGTTTAGCATTTTGATAAAATAGGAACTGATAAAAAACAGAGGAGTTAATATGTTAAAGACTGTTAAAAGCGTTTTAAAAGATCTTTACTGGTATAAAGACACTTATATCCTGCGTGCTGCCGTTTTGCAGCTGTTTCTGACAACTATCGGGGCCTATTTGCTTTCCCTGCTTTTTAGAGTGATTTTGATTAACAGTGGACTCCCCGGCTTAACCGCTGATAATATTTTGACTTTTTTTTCTAATCCGCTGACCCTCATCTTGCTGCCGTTTTACCTTTTGCTGTTAGCGTTCCTTATCTATGTGGAATTTTCTGTACTAGCTGAGATCATTAAAGTAAAAGAAGGAAAACTAAGTTTGATTTTTTCTAGACTGAAAGAAAGGAGCTCTTATTTTTTCCGGATTCTCTCTGGTTGGAATTTTCTGGCTTTTCTGCTTTATCTGGTTTTATCTCTGCCAGTCTTAGGTTTTTTCTATTCGTCATTTCTATTGGAGAATCTCTACATTCCTAAGTTTATTTCAGGGGAGCTCTTTAAAACAAGCAGCGGAACTTATCTGTATTATGCTGCTAATGCTGTGTTCATTTATCTTTATTTCCGTTTTATTTATACTCTGCCTTTGACTGTCACTGACAATCGGCAGGCTTTCATCCAAAATATGAAAAAAAGCTGGCAGTTGACTAAAATCAGCAAAATAAAAAATTTAGGCGGCTTAATTCTAGTTAATGCAACATTAACCAGCGGTTTGGTATTCCTGTTGCTTTTAGGACTTGGCGCAGCAGCAGTTATTGACCGCAGTCAAGGGAATGTGCTGATTGAAACCTTATTTTTAACGCTTATCTGGGGGCTTATGTTTACAGGCAGCCTTTTTGTAAAATTAGGTTCACTTGCTTACCTTCTAAGTAGTTTAAAGCAGGATAAGCGAACTGAAGTCAGACCTTCCTTAAAAAAACGTCCCTTTTCACTTTTGCTTCTTATGTTTGCAATCGGCAGTCTGGCTTATTTTTATAATAGCAGCCGTGTAGCAAAAGCCGATCCCCAGAAAATTCAAATCCTTGCCCATCGCGGCTATGTGAGTAAAGGAGTAGAAAACTCTCTAGAGGCCTTAAAAGCAGCCGCAGAATCTGGTTCTGACTATGTTGAAATGGATCTTATTATGAGTAAGGATAAAGAGTTCATTGTCAGCCATGATGACAATCTCAAGCGTCTGACCGGAAAAGATCTTGCTATCAGTGAATCTAAAGCATCTGATATTGTGGGTTTAAAAATAAAACAAAACGGCCTAAGCAGCCGCATGGTAAGCTTTGAAACCTATGTAGAGGAAGCTAAAAAGCTGGGGGTAAAGCTTTTGGTAGAGCTGAAGCCAAGCGGGAAAGAGCCTGCAGATTATGAAGAGCTGTTTCTTGCCCGCCTGCAGGAATTGGGAGTCAGTTGGGACTATAAAGTGATGTCTATGAATTTGGCGACTGTACAGCGCATCGAATCCCTAAATCCGGCTATTGAGACAGGCTATGTTATTCCCTTGCAAATCGGTCATTTCACTGTACGAAATATTGACTTTTATGCTTTAGAGGAATTTTCTTACCGGGAAAGTTTGGCTCGCTCTGCCAAAAAACAAGGAAAGGAACTGTATGTGTGGACCATCAACAGCGAAATTGAAGTTGAGCGCTACCTGCAGTCCAGTGTCACAGGAATTATTACCGATTATCCTGAACTTGTAAAAGAAGAAAAAGCAGCTTTAGCTGAGGATAATTCTTATTTAGCATATTTCCTGCGGCTCTTGAACCTTGCATAGCATGTTATAAACTATTTTAAATTTTAAAAGAACTGGGCTATAATTTATCGTGAGGTAAAAAGCATGAAAATATTTGAAAAATCATCTAAATTAGAACATGTCGCTTATGATATTCGCGGGCCGGTCTTAGACGAGGCTAACCGGATGCTGGCTAATGGTGAGAAAATTCTGCGCCTTAATACCGGCAATCCGGCAGAATTTGGTTTTACTGCACCGGATGAAGTCATTCGTGACCTCATTTTAAATGCCCGCAACAGCGAAGGCTATTCAGACAGTAAAGGGATTTTCTCAGCCCGCAAAGCTATCATGCAGTATTGTCAGATTAAGGGATTTCCAAAAGTAGATGTCGATGATATTTATATTGGGAACGGTGTCTCCGAATTGATTACTATGAGTATGCAGGGGCTGCTTGATGATGGTGATGAAGTACTCATTCCCATGCCGGACTATCCGCTTTGGACCGCTGCTGTCAGCCTTGCAGGCGGACACGCTGTTCATTACATCTGTGATGAGAGGGCAGAATGGTATCCTGACATTGCTGATATTAAGGCAAAAATAAGCTCTAATACCAAGGCTATCGTGGTTATCAATCCTAATAATCCTACAGGTTCTCTCTATCCCAAAGATATTTTAGAAGAAATCGTTGAAATAGCCAGACAAAATGATCTGCTGATTTTTGCCGATGAAATCTATGACCGTCTGGTCATGGATGGTTTGCAGCACACAGCTATTGCCAGCTTGGCGCCGGATGTGTTCTGTGTTTCCATGAACGGTCTGTCCAAGTCTCACCGCATTGCGGGTTTTCGAGTAGGCTGGATGGTGCTGTCCGGCCCCAAAAAACATGTCAGAGACTATATTGAAGGTCTGAATATGTTAGCCAACATGCGGCTGTGTTCCAATGTTTTGTCACAGCAGGTTGTGCAGACTTCATTGGGAGGCCACCAGTCGGTTGATGAACTCTTATTGCCGGGCGGCCGGATTTATGAACAGCGGAATTTTATTTATAAGGCCATTAATGAGATTCCCGGACTATCAGCTGTGAAGCCGTCGGCCGGACTTTATATTTTTCCGAAAATCGACCAAAATATGTACCGTATTGATGACGATGAACAATTTGTTCTGCGCCTGCTGCAAAAAGAAAAAGTCATGCTTGTGCATGGCCGCGGTTTTAATTGGAAAAATCCCGATCACTTTCGGATTGTCTACCTGCCGAGAGTAGAAGAACTAGCAGCCGTTCAGGAAAAAATCACACGGGTCCTGCACCACTATCGCCGGTAACACCAAGATACAAAGCCCGTAAAGAAATCCGTATGAAAAGACGGTAAGCCAGAAATCTATGATTTCGTCGGCGCACCTCTGTCAGGATGACTAGAAGGGTGCGGTCGGCTGCTAAGACGACAAAACCTTCAGTCAGCTACGGCTGACGGTAAGCCAGAAATCTATGATTTCGTCGGCGCACCTCTGCTAGGATGGCTAGAAGGGTGCGGTCTTGATTAGAATTCTAGTTTAAATTCTGTTTTCATTAGATTTCTTTAGTGAAATCTCATATTTTTATTTGAGCAGGGATTGCATAACGTCAGGGAAGGTGACGCTTACAAAAAATTGTCGCAATTGCCGGTAATTTTCAGACAATTGTTTGCAATTTATATAGGCCTTTGTTATAATGAAACTGTAAAACAATAAAAGGATTAGGGAAATGGCTAATTTATTACAAAAAACAAGGAAAATCACTTCGATTTTGCAGCGTTCGGTAGACAGTCTGGAAACTGATTTGCCTTATAACACGATGGCTGCTCAGCTGGCCGATATTATTGACTGCAATGCCTGTATTATGAATGGCGGCGGCACGCTTTTAGGCTATGCGATGAAGTATAAGACGAATACTGACCGGGTTGAAGAATTCTTTGCTGCTAAACAGCTGCCGGAAGACTATGTCAAAGCGGCAAGCCGTGTTTATGATACAGAAGCTAATCTGCCTATTGACAGTGACCTGACAATTTTTCCTGTGGAATCAAAGGATATCTATCCTGACGGGCTGACTACGATTGCCCCTATTTACGGCGGCGGTATGAGGCTGGGTTCTCTGGTTATTTGGCGGAATGATAAAGAATTTGATGAAGATGATTTGATTCTGGTTGAAATTGCTTCAACGGTAGTAGGCATTCAGTTATTGAATCTGCAGACAGAAAATCTGGAAGAAACCATTCGCAGGCAGACAGCTGTTAATATGGCGATTAACACACTTTCGTATTCCGAGATGAAGGCAGTAGCTGCTATTCTCGGTGAATTGGAGGGCAATGAAGGCCGATTGACAGCATCAGTTATCGCCGATCGAATCGGTATCACACGCTCGGTGATTGTCAATGCTCTGCGCAAGCTGGAAAGTGCCGGTATCATTGAAAGCCGCTCACTGGGAATGAAGGGAACCTATCTTAAGGTAATTAATGAAGGTATTTTTGATAAGTTAAAGGATTTTTAAATGACCAAAGCTTTAATCTCTATTGACTACACTTATGATTTTGTTGCTGATGATGGCAAACTGACTGCCGGAAAACCGGCCCAGACTATTGAAAAAGCTATCGCTGCTGAAACACAGCAGGCTTATGAAGCAGGAGACTATATCTTTTTTGCTATTGACGGTCATGATGAAGGAGATGCATTTCACCCTGAAAGCCGCCTCTTTCCGCCGCATAACATCAATGGTACTGCCGGGCGTGCTTTATACGGACGGTTAGGCCAGGTTTATGAGCAGATAAAGCAGGATACGAAGGTCTTTTGGCTGGATAAAAGGCATTATTCAGCCTTTGCCGGAACGGATCTTGACATTCGTTTGCGTGAACGCCATGTGACTGAGCTGGTTTTAACGGGCGTGCTGACAGATATCTGCGTCTTACATACAGCTATTGACGCCTATAATCTGGGCTACAGCCTTGAAATACCAAAAGACTGTGTAGCCAGTCTGACACCGGAAAATAATCAATGGGCGCTTAATCACTTGCAAAATGTTTTAGGGGCGGTCATTAAATAAGAATTCAGCTGATAAAAAGGCGGAATAAAATCGGTTTTTTATGTTTACCGATTTTGTTCCGCTCTTTTTAATTTATCCGGAAAAATGTATGAAATAGGCCAGCAGATGCAGCAGCCAGAACTGCAGGGGATAAAAAATATAGAAAATCCATTTATGAATCGGTTTTTTACTCCCCTTTTGACCATTATATAAAAAGATAATTGGCAAAAAGAGAAAGGTCAGGCTGTCGCTGTTGTAGCAAAAATGAGCAAACCAAGCAGCAAAAGACGGTGCCTGACTGATATTAAAATCAGGACCCATTAAAGCAAGGAGTAAGAGATTCCACAACAAAAAAACAAGCACTTGTTTCTGCCGATTGCCATAAAAGGCCCAAAAAATCAGCATTGTAAAGAGAATTTGAATACCGCCTTCAACACCAAAACTGTAGCTTCTGATTACGATTGGCAGAACCGAAAAAATTAAGCCGCTAATAAACAGGAGCAGCCCTGCCAAATAAAACAGCAATCGATAGGCTGATTTGGTTTTGCCTGTTTCAAAGAGAAAAATGACACTGTAACCTAAAGCCAGTGTTAAGAAGATATTATCTGTGATTTGGTATGCAGGCCCTAACAGAAGATAGGACAGGAAATTTCCCAGCTGCATGAGGCCTGCGGCCAGCCAAAGCCGTTTTAAATGTTTTTTTCGGCTGCTGCTGTGAAAGAAGCCTTCAACGGTAAAAAAAGCAAACAGAGGAGCGACAAAGCGGGTGATCAGGTGTATCCAAGCAGGGAAGATACCTGGGAAACTAAAGAATAACGAATCCAGAAACATAAAGACAAGTGCCAAATATTTCAGCTGGTTGGTGTTGAAAAGAATACGCTTTTCCATGGTCAGACCCTCCTTAATTTTAGTTTAACAAAGAAAAGAAAAAGTAACCTTACAGTCCTGTAAGGTTATGCTTAAAGCTGATTTTATGATATAATTTCTTAGGACTATGTAAAAGAAGGGTGAAGTGTAAAATGGTGAAAAACAGCCAGTCATAAAATGTCTGGGTTTTAACTGCTTTAAAAGTCTTTACTGTCTTGAAGGAGAAAGCAATGAAAATTTCTGAAGAAGATGTTCGGCATGTTGCCAGCCTGTCAAAGCTGTCGTTTTCTGAAGCAGAGACAGCAGAATTTGCGACAACTCTGACAAAGATTGTTGATATGGTCGAGCTGCTGAACGAAGTGGATACGACAGGTGTTCCGGTTACAGCAACGATGGCAGAACGGCAGACAGTCGTGCGTGATGATGTTGCTGCTGCAGGCGATGACCGTGATGAATTATTTAAAAATGTACCGCAGGCTGAAAATTATTACATTAAAGTGCCGGCTATTCTGGAAGACGGAGGAGATGCATAATGTCTTTAAATCATAAAACGGTTGACGAGCTGCATCGGCTCCTCGTCAAAAAAGAAATATCAGCAACGGAGTTGACTAAAGCTGCACTCAAAGATATCAAAGAGCGTGAAGAAGCAGTCGGCTCATTTATTACGGTTTCTGAGGAAGCTGCACTAGCTCAGGCTCAGATTCTTGATGAAAAAGGGATTGATGCAGATAATGTGCTGGCTGGTATTCCAGTAGCAGTCAAAGATAATATCTCGACTAAGGGTATTTTAACAACAGCTGCGTCAAAAATGCTTTATAATTATGAGCCAATCTTTGATGCTGCAGCCGTTGAGAAGCTTTATGCCAAGGATATGATTGTCATTGGAAAAACTAATATGGATGAATTTGCCATGGGGGGCTCCACTGAGACTTCTTATTATAAAAAGACAAAGAATGCCTGGGACCAAACCAAAGTTCCGGGCGGTTCTTCGGGCGGTTCTGCCTCAGCTGTAGCCTCCGGTCAGGTGCGTTTGTCACTGGGTTCCGATACAGGCGGTTCTATTCGCCAGCCGGCTTCTTTCAACGGCATCGTTGGCTTGAAGCCGACCTACGGCCGTGTTTCACGTTTTGGTCTGATTGCTTTTGGCAGTTCACTCGACCAGATCGGTCCGCTGTCGCAGACAGTCAGAGAAAATGCTCAGCTCCTCAATGTGATAGCCGGTCATGATGTCAGAGATTCGACTTCATCTGCACAGCCAGCCGGAGATTTTACGGCTAAAATTGGTCAGGATATCAAGGGGATGAGAATCGCCCTGCCTAAAGAATACCTCGGTCAAGGCATTGATCCGGAAGTGAAAGAAACGGTTCTTGCTGCTGCTAAACAGTTTGAAAAATTGGGGGCGGCAGTTGAAGAAGTCAGTCTGCCGCACAGCAAATACGGGGTGGCTGTTTACTATATTATCGCTTCTTCGGAAGCTTCTTCGAATTTACAGCGTTTTGACGGCATTCGCTATGGCTACCGTACGGAAAACTTCAGCAATCTGGATGATATCTATATCAACACACGCAGCGAAGGTTTCGGCGATGAAGTGAAACGCCGAATTATGCTGGGGACATTCAGCCTTTCTTCAGGTTATTACGATGCCTATTTTAAAAAGGCCGGTCAGGTTCGCACGCTGATTATCGAGGACTTTGAAAATGTATTTGCTGACTATGATTTGATTTTAGGGCCGACTGCACCGACTCCGGCCTTTGGTCTGGACACGCTTAATCATGATCCTGTTGCGATGTATTTGGCCGATATTCTGACGATTCCGGTAAATTTGGCAGGTCTGCCTGGGATTTCAATCCCTGCCGGCTTTGTTCAAGGTCTGCCGGTCGGTCTGCAGCTGATCGGTCCAAAATACAGCGAAGCGGCCATTTATCAAGCAGCTGGTGCTTTTGAAGCAGCAACTGATTATCATAAACAAAAACCACTTATTTTTGGAGGGGATGCCTAATGAACTTTGAAACAATTATCGGACTTGAAGTTCACGTTGAGCTGAATACCAATTCCAAGATTTTCTCACCGACACCTGCTCATTTCGGACAAGAACAGAATGCCAATACCAATGTGATTGACTGGTCTTTTCCGGGTGTTTTGCCTGTCATGAATAAGGGCGTTATTGATGCGGGCATCAAGGCTGCACTGGCTCTTAATATGGCTATCCATCAAAATATGCACTTTGACCGTAAAAATTATTTCTATCCCGATAATCCAAAAGCCTATCAAATTTCTCAATTTGATGAACCTATCGGCTATGATGGCTGGATTGAGATTGAGCTTGAAGACGGATCGAGCAAAAAAATCCGCATTGAACGCGCGCATTTGGAAGAAGATGCAGGGAAAAATACTCATGGCACAGATGGCTATTCTTACGTTGATCTCAACCGTCAGGGAGTGCCGCTGATTGAAATTGTCTCGGAAGCAGATATGCGCTCTCCTGAAGAGGCTTATGCCTATCTGACAGCCCTTAAAGAACTTATTCAGTACACCGGTATTTCTGATGTTAAGATGGAAGAAGGTTCTATGCGTGTAGATGCCAACATTTCCCTCCGTCCTTACGGTCAAGAAGAATTTGGGACAAAAACCGAGCTGAAAAACTTGAATTCCTTCAGCAATGTCCGCAAAGGCTTAGAATTTGAAGCAGAACGCCAGGCTAAGATCCTGCGCTCCGGCGGACAAATTCGGCAGGAGACCCGCCGGTATGATGAAGCCAATAAGGCAACAGTACTTATGCGTGTTAAGGAAGGATCGGCGGATTACCGCTATTTCCCAGAGCCGGATCTGCCGCTGTTTGAAATTTCTGATAGCTGGATTGCAAAAATGCGTGACAGTCTTCCTGAATTTCCAAAAGAACGCCGTGCCCGCTATGTAACTGAATTAGGCCTAAGTGCTTATGATGCTGGGCAATTAACCGCGACTAAGGGGATATCTGATTTCTTTGAAAAAGCTGTCGTTCTGGGCGGCGATGCTAAATTAGTGTCTAACTGGCTGCAAGGTGAAGTGGCACAATTCCTGAACAGTGAAAACAAAACGCTTGAACAAATCCAGCTGACACCAGAAAACTTAGTTGAAATGCTGACGCTTATCCAAGATGCTACCATTTCATCAAAGATTGCCAAGAAAGTCTTTACCCATTTGGCCAAAAATGGCGGTTCGGCGCGTGAATATGTTGAAAAAGCAGGCTTGGTTCAAATCTCAGATCCGGCAGTACTGGTTCCCATAATTCATCAAGTGTTTGCAGATAATGAAGCAGCAGTAGCAGACTTTAAATCAGGCAAACGCAATGCTGACAAGGCCTTTACCGGCTTTTTGATGAAAGCGACTAAAGGCAAGGCTAATCCGCAGATTGCCCAAAAACTGCTTAAAGAGGAACTAGCCAAGCTGCTGGAGTAAAATGTCATTTTAAATTTTTTCACAAAAAATTTGGGACAAACAGTTAGCATTCAGTTCGGAAATACATTTCTGCTGAGTTTGGCGCAGTGGTTGATTGGAAGCTCTTATCCCCTGATACAAAAGGGATAGCGGCCTCTCTAATCAACTGTGCGGAGCTGGGACGACAAAACCGAAATCATCATTTTATGGCAATTGACCGATTTTTGTTCCTCTCTTTAGCAATTTGCTCGATATATGCTCTGAGCTGCGTGATTATGCTGCCTTTTCTTAGTGAGTATGAAAACCCGAGGGAAAATGTTTTCTCTCGGGTTTCCGCTTCAGAGAGCGATGAGCTGAATAAATCTGTGATAACTACTGAAGACAGTCAAAATTCAGCCGCTTTAAATGTTAACCCAATAAACTCTGAAGCCATGTCAGTATTTGTCAGGGGACCAAACTTATTCTGAAAGGCTGGAGAAATAAGCTGATACGCCCTGCTTACTTCCCAAGACAAAAATATGTTACAATAATAAATGAGCTTTCAAGCAGGCAGCTGAAATAAGTTCAAGCTATTTCATTGCTTTACAGTCTACCTGTGCAAGCTCATCTGCTGAAAAAAGTACAAGGCGACAAGCCTCTTTTTTTACGGCAGAATCTAAATTGAATTAAATAAAAAGGCTGTCTTGGCAGGGACCTTGCGAATTCCTATGGCTTTCTTTACGGTCTTTGTATCTTGGTGAACTGCACACGGCCTAAAATCCTAGTGAAAAAAGGGTATGCAACTAGTGCTAACTTAAATATCAGTCAGCCGTAGACGTCTGAAGGCTTTGTCGTCCTAACGGCCGACTGCACCCTTCTAGTCATCTTGGCAGAGGGGCGTCTGCGAAATCACAGATTTCGGACTTACCGTCTTTTCATACGGATTTTTAAACGGCCTTGGTATCTATGTGAGGAGGATTTGATGTCACAAAAAACGTTATCAGGGAAGCTTATTTCTGCTATTCTGGCAACCGGCTTACTGTCTTTTGGCGGGGTTCTGGTTGAGACAGCAATGAATATTACCTTTCCGATTTTGATGAAAGAATTTGCTATCGGCACGGCCACTGTTCAGTGGATGACGACCGTCTACCTCTTAGTTGTTGCTATTATTGTGCCGCTCTCTGCTTATTTGAAACGTTCTTTTAAAATGAAACAGCTTTTTTTAACGGCCAATCTTCTTTTTTTAATCGGTCTTTTAATCGATATTGCCGCTCCGAACTTTACCTTGCTTTTGCTGGGCCGTGTGGTTCAGGGAGCTGGTGTAGGTATTGCTTTGCCGTTGATGTTTAATATTATTTTAGAGCAGGTACCAATGAGCAAAATTGGTCTTATGATGGGGGTTGGAACCCTGATTACTGCGGTGGCACCGGCGATTGGGCCGACATTCGGCGGTTTGGTTGCTGCCAGTCTTGGCTGGCGCTATATCTTTGTTCTCCTGGTTCCTTTGCTGCTCTTGTCCCTCTTTCTGGGAGTAAGAAGTATTGAACAAAAATCGGAAGTTGCGCTTGAAAAATTTGACTTGCTTAGCTTTTTAGCAATTATGGCTTTATTTGTTGGTTTGATTCTTGGCATTGAGGGTCTGAGTTCTCATCCCTTTTTTAGCTTTAATGTATTGGGATCTCTTGTTTTAGGTGTTTTAGGACTCGTCTTTTTGCTTAGCCGTTCAAAGCGGCTGGAGCAGCCGATTGTCAATCTCACTATTTTGAAAAATCCTGTCTTTGCCGGTCATGTTGCGGCCTTTTTCCTCTTTCAGATTGTCAACCTAGGTTTATCTTTTTTGATTCCTAATTATGTTCAGCTGGTCAATGGTGCCGATGCAACAGCTGCGGGCTTGATTGTGCTTCCGGGGGCCTTGCTGGGGGCCTGCTTTTCTCCATTTGGCGGGACCATTTTGGACAGATTCGGGGCCAGAAAACCGATTTGGCTGGGCGCAGGACTCGTTTTAGCTGCTTTAATCATTTATGCAGCCTTTGGTTTGCATCTGTCTAATACAGCAATCTGTCTCATCTATTTCCTTAATATGGTCGGGACTGGTATGGCTTTTGGCAATATTATGACCAATGGTCAAAAACAGCTGACCTTTCAGGAACGATCGGATGCCAATGCTGTTTTTAATACTCTGCAGCAGTTTGCAGGCGCTCTTGGAACAACCATAGCCGCCTTGATTGTCGCTATGAGTCAGGTTGGTTCTGCACTGACTTACAGCAGGGCCACGGCCCTTGGTTCCCGCCATGCTTTTATACTTTTCATGCTTCTGGCTGGACTTCAGCTTCTTATTCTTGTTTTTGTTGTTAAAAAAGATGACTGAGTCTGCTCTTCTCTAAACTTTCTTGCTAAAAAATCAAGTTTATTCAGTTATTTGCTAAAATATCAGCAAGCGGTGCACTGTCTCAGTTTAAAGGAGCGTTGAAAGGTCTTTGGCTTTTTCCAATTTCTGGATTTTATGCTATAATGGAGAAGAAATACATTTTTGGAGAGAAGTGTGAGTATAGATGATTATCGTCCGACCTTTGCGGTTGGAGCAGTTTACGACTTAAAAGCAGAAGATTTGCTGCGTCAGGGGATTCATGCCATATTAGTCGATCTGGATAATACGCTGATTGCCTGGGATAATCCCGATGGCACTCATGAAGTCAGAGTATGGCTGGACGAGATGACGATGGCGGATATTTCGGTTGTTGTCATCTCTAACAACAGCCATTCCCGTGTGGAACGTGCTGTGGCTCATTTTGGAGTGGATTTTGTCAGCCGGGCTATGAAACCTTTTGCGTGGGGAATTAACAAAGCTATTGAGCGCTATGGTTTTAATCGCGATGAAGTGATTATGGTCGGCGACCAGCTGATGACAGATATCAGAGCCAGCCACAGAGCCGGAATCAGGTCGGTTTTGGTTAAGCCTCTGGTCAGAACAGATGCTTGGAATACAAAGTTTAACCGCTGGCGGGAACGTCGGGTATGGGTTAAACTCGAAGAAAAATACGGTAAAATAGAGTATCAAAAAGGACTTTAAGTGGAAAAATTATCTTGCATAGGCTGTGGGGCCGAAATTCAGACAGAAAATAAGGAAAAAGCAGGCTACACGCCTGCTGCTTCTGTTAAAAAAGCAGAAGAAACTGGAGAATTATACTGCCAGCGCTGTTTTCGTCTGCGTCATTATAATGAAATCGTTGATGTATCTGTCACCGACGATGATTTTTTAAAACTGCTGCATGATGTAGGGGACAGCGATGCACTTGTGGTCAATGTGGTAGACATCTTTGATTTCAATGGTTCAGTTATCCCAAGTCTGTCACGCTTTGTTGCTGGTAATGACGTGCTTCTTGTCGGCAATAAGAAAGATATCCTGCCCAAGTCCGTAAAAGACAGCAAAGTAACCCAATGGCTAAGAGAGCGTGCTCACGAAGAAGGCCTTCGTCCGGTTGACGTTATCCTGACCAGTGCCCAAAACCATCAGGCTATCAAGGAATTGATTGATAAAATCGAACTGCTGAGACAAGGGCGTGATGTTTATGTGGTGGGGGTGACTAATGTTGGAAAATCAACCCTCATTAATGCTATTATTAAAGAAGTTTCCGGCGGCAGAGACGTCATTACAACATCACGTTTTCCTGGGACAACTCTTGATAAGATCGAAATTCCGCTGGATGACGGCAGTTGTATTTTTGATACACCAGGGATTATTCACCGCCATCAGATGGCACATTATTTGACTGCGAAACAGCTCAAATACATTAGTCCTAAAAAAGAAATTAAGCCAAAGACTTATCAGCTGAACCCCGAGCAAACCCTTTTCTTCGGCGGCTTGGGACGGTTTGATTTTAGATCCGGAACAAAGCAGAGCTTCACAGCTTATTTTGACAATAGTCTCAATATTCACCGCACTAAACTGGCTGGAGCTGATGCTTTCTACGCCAAACATGCAGGTGGGCTTTTGATTCCGCCGGCAGAAAAAGAACTGGAGACATTTCCCAAACTTGTCCGCCACGACTTTACTGTCAGAGATAAAGCAGATATTGTTTATTCTGGTCTCGGTTGGGTCTGTGTCCCAGCTAAGGAAGATCAACCTGTAAAAATTTCAGCTTGGGCACCAGAGGGTGTCGGCCTTATGGTGAGAAAAGCACTGATTTGATCTGTCGGCTGGTTCTGTAAGCCCGTTTGAATTTATTGCTCAAAATACCTTAAAAAGAAAGAAAGTAAATATGTTAACATCAAAACAGCGTGCCTTTTTGAAGGCAGAGGCACATTCTCTGAAACCTATCGTTCATATTGGTAAGAAAGGTCTCAATGACCCCGTCAAAACAGACATTCGCCATGCTTTGGATGCCAGAGAACTGATTAAGGTTACTCTTTTGCAAAACACTGATGAAGATATCCATGAAGTCGCTGATATCTTAGAAACTGAGATCGGCTGTGATACCGTCCTAAAAATCGGACGCATCTTGATTTTGTACAAGGAATCGGCCAAAAAAGAAAACCGAAAATTATCGCCAAAAGTCAAAATGATTTAATGCTTCAAAAATCGGGTAAAATATCACTTTGATGGTAAATACATTACCTGATTGATTAACTGTGTGAAATGGAAATCAGCTGCCAGATGATTTCAGGCCAAACTTGGAAATATGAGAGTGAGGATAAGTCGAACTTTTTTGAAGTGACCGGCTTGCCCGCTCTTTTTTAGTTTAAGACATCGGAGCCGTGTTCAGAATACTGGGATAGAATATTTTCGTTATAAAACGATACAGATGCTGCATCAGCTTTCAGCGCGGCCTGTTTCCGCCATGAGTTTGTGTAAAATAATTATCGGCAAGTCCTTTTCAACCGAAAAAGCCCTATATCCTAGGGAATGTAAAAGTTACCTAGAAGGATATAGAAGCTATGATGACAGCTTTTTCTTTCCCTGCTTTTGTGTTATAATGAAGGACGACTACAGACGAGGAGACTGACTATGGCTTTGGAGCTATTAACTCCGTTCACAAAAGTTGAACTTGAAACTGAAGTAAAAGATAAAAACCGTAAACAGGTGGGGATTTTGGGCGGTAACTTTAATCCTGTCCACAATGCTCATTTGCTTGTTGCTGATCAGGTGCGTCAGCAGCTTGGACTTGATGAAGTGCGCCTGATGCCTGAATTTATACCGCCTCATGCGGATAAAAAGGAAACAATTGACGAAAAGCACCGTCTCAATATGCTGCTGCTGGCTATCAACGGTGTTGAGGGGCTTGATATTGAGACAATTGAATTGGAGCGGCAAGGCATCAGTTATACCTATGACACGATGAAACTATTAAAAGAAGCCAATCCTGATACCGACTATTACTTCATTATTGGAGCCGACATGGTTGCTTATCTGCCTAAATGGTACCGTATTGATGAATTAGTTGATATGGTGCAGTTTGTTGGTGTTCAGCGCCCCAAGTATAAGACAGGGACCAGCTATCCGGTTATTTGGATTGATGTACCGCTTATGGATATCAGTTCGAGCAGTATCCGCAAGTTTATCAAAAAAGGCTGCCCTCCTAACTTTATGCTTCCTCAGCCCGTCCTCGCCTATATCAAGAAAGCAGGTCTCTATAGATGACTTATGAAAAATATTTGGACTTTGACCGTAACGAGCTTTTGGAGAAATTGCAGGCTGTCATGAGTCAAAAGCGCTACAATCATGTCCTGGGAGTAGAAAAAGCAGCTGTCCGTCTGGCAGGGCTTTACCATTTTGATAAAGAAAAAGCAGGTTTGGCCGGATTGGTTCATGATTACGCAAAAGAGGTCAGCGATCAAGAATTTTTGGATCTAATTGACAGATATCATCTTGATCCAGAGTTAAAAAACTGGGGGAATGAAATCTGGCATGGGGCAGTTGGAATTTACAAAATTCGGGAAGAACTGGGTTTGACCGACGAGGAAATCCTGCACAGTATTGCTGTTCATACAGTAGGCTCTGCAGCTATGACTAAGCTGGATAAGATTGTTTATGTAGCTGATTATATCGAACAGAACCGCCATTTTCCAGGGGTTGAAGCAGCGCGTGAAATCGCAGAGCAGTCTCTTGATAAGGCAGTAGCTTATGAAACAGCTCATACAGTAGCGCATTTAGCCGGCAAGGGTGTTAAAATTTACCCGCAGACTATTGAAACATACAATGCTTATATTGACTATTTGAAGAACGATTGAAAGGATTGAGGAAGACGGCAGAGCAGTTTTTACCGTTTTTTACCGTCTCTTTTATTAATAACTGACTATGGATAAAAATGAACTTTTAAGACTTATTGTCAGAGCGGCTGATGCCAAACGTGCTGAAGATATCGTCGTTTTGGATGTGGCTCCTTTGACCAGTGTAGCCGATTATTTTGTTATTGCAAGTTCCGTTAACAGCCGACAGCTGGAAGCCATTACAGATAATATCCGGGAAAAGATCAAGGAGGCTGGCGGCGATGCCAGCCGTCTGGAAGGAAGCGGCGGTACCGGCTGGGTCCTTTTGGATTTTGGCGATGTGGTTGTCCATATCTTTTCAGAGGATGAGCGTCAGCGCTATAATCTGGAAAAGCTTTGGCATGATGCACAGATAGTAGATATTGCAGGAATGTTGGCTTGATTTGTAAGGGTGTTTATAGCCTGACAGTTTTAGTTGCTGAAGGATAGAGTCTTGGTTTCTGGCGGGGCATCTGTCTTTCTTTTCTTGTTTATGCAGGAACAGCTGCAGTTGCTGCTGTTTTCAGGATTGAAAAAACTTATTAGGACTGTGCCGAACTCTCCCAACGACGTTCAGTCTGCTGAAAATGCTGCTTTCTCCCTGCATCAGGGCTGTTTTGGGCTTGAAAGCTGTCATGTCCTCTGGGGATTTGGATACATTTGCTGTTATGATGGCTGTTCTGTCTTTTCTGCCGCCATATATGGGCTCTATGGTCCACTTCTATTCAGATACGGTTCGTTCTGTTGATTTTATAGTTTTGCTGGCTGGTCAGCATACTATCTTTTTTATGGTTGCTTATAGCGACTTAGGAGCAGATGCGAGGACATCAGACAGATACCTTTTATCTATTGGGTAAGGAATATTATGGAAGCTTATGAAATTTTTGCTAAGGTTTATGACAGTATCATGGACCAGACGCTCTATGACAGATGGACAGACTTTTCGCTCCGTCATCTGCCAAAAACAAGTCAGAAGAATAAACTTTTAGAGCTGGCCTGCGGAACGGGTATCCAGTCCCTGTATTTTGCAGAAGCAGGATTTGATGTGACCGGATTGGACTTAAGTGCTGATATGCTTAAAATAGCTGAAAATCGGGCGTCTTCTGCTCAAAAGCAAATTGTTTTCAAACAGGGAAACATGCTGGATCTATCACAAGTCGGGAAGCACGATTTTGTAACCTGCTATTCTGATTCTTTGTGTTATATGCAGGATGAGGGTGATGTAGGCGATGTTTTTAAAGAAGTTTACCAAGTTCTTAATGATGGCGGTGTTTTCATTTTTGATGTCCATTCCACTTATCAGACTGATGAACACTATCCCGGCTTTTCCTACCATGAAAATGCAGATGATTTTGCTATGCTCTGGGATACCTATGCGGATACAGCTCCCCACTCTATTGTGCATGAACTGACTTTTTTTCTTCAGGATGAAGATGGGCGTTTTACACGTTATGACGAAGTTCATGAAGAACGGACTTACGATATTCTGACCTACGATATCCTTTTGGAGCAGGCCGGTTTTAAATCTTTCAGAGTTTATGCTGATTTTGAAGATAAGGAACCCGAAAAAGACAGCCTGCGCTGGTTTTTTGTGGCTGAAAAATGAGAACTGTAGGCCAGGATATTGTTGCTGCTGGCAATCTACAGTAACAGCTTTAAACTTAAAGGAGCATTTTATGACAGTTACAGGGATTATTGCAGAGTTCAACCCATTTCACAATGGGCATAAATACCTGCTTTCTCAGGCACAGGGAACAAAAATTGTTGCTATGTCGGGGAACTTTGTCCAGCGCGGTGAGCCTGCTATTGTTGATAAGTGGACGAGAGCGCGGATGGCGCTTGAAAGTGGAGCTGACCTTGTGGTTGAGCTCCCTTTTCTTGTTTCGGTTCAATCCGCTGATTACTTCGCGGCAGGAGCAGCCGCTATTCTAGGGCAGTTAGAAATTGACACGCTTGCTTTTGGTACTGAGTCAGATCTGGACTATCAGCAACTTTCGGCAGTATATGAAAAAAAGCACAAGGAGATGGCTGCATATCTGTCCGCACTTCCCGATACGCTTTCCTATCCCCAAAAAGCTCAGGCTATGTGGGAGCATTTTGCTGCTGTCAGATTTTCAGGTGACACTCCCAATCATATTTTAGCTTTGGCTTATGTTAAGGCCAGTGCAGGAAGGAATTGGCGGCTGCAGCCCGTCAAGCGTTTAGGAGCGGCCTTTCATTCGGACAGCAAAGATCAGAAGGTTGCCTCTGCAACAGCTATTCGTAAGCACATTGCAGATAGTGGCTTTGTGGAACAGGCTGTTCCGGATTCAGCTCTCCTTTTAAGCTCCCCGCAGGCTGTTTGGAATGATTATTTTCCCCTTTTAAAATATCAAATTGTGACCAACCCGGATTTGACTACTATCTTTCAGGTTAATGAAGAATTGGCCCATCGGCTCTGTGCAGCTGTCAGTAAAACAGCAAGAGTCGAAGAGCTGATTGAAAAAGTGGCAACCAAACGGTATACTAAAGCGCGTGTGCGCAGGATATTAACTTATATTCTTGTCAATGCCCGCGAAAGTCCGCTGCCAGCGGCTGTTCATATTCTTGGCTTCACTGCTAAAGGTCAGGCTCATCTGAATAAAGTGAAAAAATCTGCAGCTATCGTAACCCGCATCGGTTCTCAGCCTTGGGATAAACTCACTCAGCAGGCTGACAATGTTTACCAGCAGGGAAATTCCGCTATAGCAGAGCAGACATGGGGCCGAATACCGGTAAAGATACCGACTTAAAAACAGCAGCAGATTCTCAGCAGGGCTTGTTCGTTTTAGTCTAAAAAGTGTTGAGAGCTTGACACTAAATGTCTGCACTGATTTTTTAGCCATGTTATAATAATCCTATTAAATAATAGATGGAGGCAGACTATGACAGCAATTGCAATTACAGGAGTGACAGGACATTTAGGTGGCTTTGTTGCCCGCCGTATTTCTGAAGCAGGGCTTCCGGCCAAGCATTTGGCCCGCCGTCCCGAAAAAGCACCAAAACTGTCAGGAGCAGACGTGTTTAAAGCCAGTTATGAGCAGTCACAGGAGGTGGTAGCGGCTTTGAAGGGAACAGAGGTGCTTTTTATGGTATCAGCCAAAGAGCATCCGGAGCGCTTGCAGCAGCATAAAGGCTTTATTGCTGCTGCCCGTGAAGCCGGTGTTAAGCATATTATTTATACTTCCTTCTATAATGCCAGTCCGCAGTCGATTTTTACTTTGGGGCGTGACCATGCGGCAACAGAGCAATATATTAAACAGCAGGGCTTTGCTTACACTTTCATTCGCGATAATTTCTATATGGATTTCTTTGTTGACTTGATAAGGACTGATGGGGAAATTAAAGGACCTGCCGGACAAGGTAAGGTATCAGCTGTTTTACGGAACGATGTAGCAGAGGTAGCAGCAGAAATTTTGCAGAATCCGAAAAAATGGGAGAATCAAATTCTGGACATGACTGGGCCGGAAGAGCTGACTCTGGCAGATATCGCATCTCAGGCCGGTCAAATACTGGGTAAAGAAGCGGCCTATGTTGAGGAAACTGTCCCGGAAGCCTATGAATCCCGTAAAGCTTGGCCGGCTCAGCAATGGGAGTATGATTCCTGGGTATCAACCTACACCGCCATTGCAGCAGGGGAACAAGCCGGTCTTTCTGAGGATATTGAGCGGGTTTTGGGCAGGAAACCGACCAGTTTGAAATTGTATTTACAGACTCTTGCTGCTGAGAATCAGTGATATGTGGATGACAATTTAAAATCAGCTTGTAATAAGTGATGAAAAACGGGGGGGAGAGTGCATTTATGACTGAGTTTCGCTATCGCTACCGCAAAACAGCGTTGCTTTGGCAGATTGTTTTAGGTTTCTTCTTTTTGGGTTTTGTTCTATTTTGTCTGAGAACAGCCTCTTTTATCTTAGGCGATACAGCGAATATATCTGGGCATTCTGACAGTTCTCCTTTTGCTATCGCCGGGTTTATGTTTACCTTTGTATTTATGATTATGATTGCTGCCGGTTTATGGCTCATTATTCCGACTTTGATTAAAATTCTTGTTCCTCTAAATATTATCGCTGGAGATGAACAGGGACTGTCTGTCAGAGGGCCGTGGCTGAAGAACTATTATTTTTCTTGGAGCGATATTGATTACCTTAGATATGAGAAGCGTCTGAGTTACTATCGCTCGTCAAACAGTAGGCATACTGTTTTGGAAACCATGAATGAAATTCTTCCGATTAAGCTTTTGCAGAGCAAGAGTGTTCGGATTAATGTGACCTATCTGGATGGCAGTATTGATGATATTGTAGCAGATATTCGGCGTTATCTTCCTAATATTAAGGTAAACGGTCTGGATATTTGAAAAGCCATTTTACTAACGTCTGCCAAAGTGCTATAATATTAACGTTAAAATAGAGACACTCTTAGGAGTGTAATAGGATTAATTTAAGAAAAGGAGATTATTTGTGGGACGTAAATGGGCCAATATTGTAGCGAAAAAAACAGCTAAAGACGGAGCTAACTCAAAAGTTTATGCTAAATTCGGTGTTGAAATCTATGTAGCTGCTAAGCAGGGTGAACCGGATCCGGAATCGAATTCAGCGCTTAAATTTGTGCTGGAGCGTGCCAAACAGGCACAAGTACCTAAACACGTCATCGATAAAGCTATTGATAAAGCTAAAGGCAACACAGATGAAACATTTGTTGAAGGGCGTTACGAAGGTTTTGGACCAAGCGGTTCAATGATTATTGTCGATACGCTGACATCAAATGTTAATCGTACGGCTGCCAATGTTCGCAGCGCTTATGGCAAAAATGGCGGAAACATGGGAACTGCCGGTTCCGTATCGTATTTATTTGATAATAAAGGGGTCATTGTTTTTGCTGGTCAGGATGCAGACAGTATTTTTGAGCTGCTTCTTGAGGCAGAAGTGGATGTTGATGATGTCGAAGCTGAGGACGGAACGATTACGGTTTATACGGCACCGACAGACCTGCATAAAGGAATGGAAGTTCTTCGTGCCAATGGTGTTGAGGATTTTCAAGTGACAGAGCTGGAAATGATACCCCAGTCAGAAGTTGAGCTGGCCGGTGAAGATCTTGAAACCTTCACAAAATTAATCGATGCGCTTGAAGCGGATGATGATGTGCAAAAGGTTTACCATAATGTGGCTGATTTCGATGCTTAACTCATTATAAAAGAAGACGTATTCCTGCTTTAAAACCTCTTTCTTTCGGATTGTTACCGAAAGAAAGAGGTTTTTTCATGATAGTCTGTCTTTATAGCAGTGATAAAAAATATATATTAGCCATTCCGACAGATTTAGGATAAACTAATTTTATTAAAAACAGCTAATCTTTTGAGCGAATGAAAAGGAGGGAAGGCTAATGGGAACAGTTATTGTCGGAATTACGGGGAATGAAAAGGAAATACCGGCAATGTCCGGGCTGCGGTTTGATGCAGTATCACGCCATCTGTCAGATGGTGTAAAGGCTGCCGGCGGCCTTCCTGTCATTATTCCGATCGGGACGGCAGCGCTTGCTAAGAGCTATGTGTCCATGATTGATAAGCTGATTTTATCTGGCGGTCAGAATGTTGATCCCAGCTTTTATGGTGAGAAAAGAACTGGTGACAGCGATGATTATTCCTTAGCGCGAGACGAATTTGAGTTTGCTTTGGTTAAAGAAGCTATTCGTCAGGAGAAGCCTATTTTTGCAGTCTGCCGCGGGATGCAGCTGTTAAATGTTGCTTTAGGCGGCACGCTAAATCAAACTGTGGCTGATCACTGGCAGGAAGAGATTTTTGGCACATCGCACGAAGTGGCTATTCTGCCCAACAGCCGTGTAAGCCATATTGTTAAGTCAGGAAGTTGGATTAATTCTATTCACCATCAAAGTGTTAAAGATTTAGCTCCGGGCTTGATTGCAACAGCACACGATCCTAGAGACGGCACTATTGAAGCTTATGAAAGTGAGGCTGGCTTCCCTATCTTAGGTATTCAGTGGCACCCCGAACTCCTTTTAGAGGAGAGCCACCGTCAGTCCGTATTTACTTATTTAGTGCATACCTTGTAAAAAGCTGAAAAGACTGAGATTTTGCTATTTATATCTGCCGGCTGTATTTTTACGTGGAGAATAAAGAGTGATAAAAAATACTTATCACGGTGATAGTTTTTTAATATTAGTTATGATTGATTAAAGATGATAAGATATAAATGTTAAACTCAAAATAAAGAGATTTTTAGAACTTCTTTAATTCTTTGACGTTTGGCTGTGCCATAAAGAAACGCTTGCTGACAGTTTGTTTATCAGTATAGGCTTTGATGCTAAAATTGGGACTGCACACGGCCTAAAATCCTAGTGAAAAAGAGACGCAATCGTAGGAAGCGCAAGCTGACGTACGAGTGTGGCTGCTCTGTGAGTACGCCTGTCAGCGTGATGCAAGAAGTATCACTTGTCAGTCCCTATTTTCATACGGATTTCTTCACGGCCTTTGTATCTTATTGGAATCGGACACGGCCTAAACGCTGTGAGAAAAAGATAGCCTGTCCTAGAGCCTTGCGGCTCTTCGTCCAGTCTCCTATTTTCTCTTTGCGTTTTTAACGGCCTTTGTATCTTATTTTAAGGAGAATAGAAGAGATGAAATTAAGAAAAATTTTTGGAATTGCCGGTTTGGCCCTAGCTGCAGGATTTGCTCTGTCTGCTTGCAGCTCTCAATCAAATTCTAATACAGATGATTCAGCTAAAGAGAAAGTCGTTTTTGCAACAGTTGGGACAACAGCTCCTTTTTCATATGAAGAAGACAGTGAACTGACTGGTTTTGATGTGGAGCTGGCTCGAGCAGTTTTTGAAGAGTCTGATAAGTATGAAGTCAGCTTTCAAAAAACAGCCTGGTCCTCTATTTTTACCGGTTTGGATTCCGATAAATACCAGATGGCTGGGAACAATCTTTCTTTCACAGAAGAACGTGCTGCTAAATATCTTTACTCCTATCCTTTAGGGGCTACGCCTTCTGTTCTGACAGTAACGAAAGACAGTGATATTGACTCTTATGAAGATATCGGCGGGCACTCTACTCAGGTTGTCCAAGGAAACACAACTGTTACCCAGCTGGAAGAGTATAACGAGGAACATCCTGATAACGAAGTGGAACTCAATTATACTGATGAAAATATTACCCAAATTTTGACTAACCTCAACGAAGGGAAATATGACTTTAAGATTTTTGATGCTCCAACCGTAAATGCGATTATCAAAAATCAGAATTTAAATAATTTAAAGACGATTGAACTTGAATCATCAGAGCAGCCTTTTATATACTTTATTTTCGGCCAAGATCAAGAAGATCTTCAGAAATTTGTTAACGGCCGGATTAAAGAGCTTTTAGAGGATGGAACGATTGCTCAGCTTGCTGAAGAATATCTCGGCAGCGCCGATTATGTTCCGGCTGCTTCTGATTTGAAAGTGCCTTCTCTTGATTAAAAAGCACAGAAAAAACAATTTGCCTGCCTGTAAGCTGGATTCGGATCATTTTCAGGCAAGTATCTATTGTTTTTTCTCTTTTTATTTAAAGGAGGTATAGTTTTAAACTATATAAAAGCCCTAGAAAAAACAATTTGCTAGCTATAATTAAATATGAGAAAATAAGAACATTAAAAAAAGAAAAGAGGAGTCAAAAAATGAAATTACGGAAAATTCTTGGCCTCACAGGTCTTGTTTTGGCAGCAAGCTTGGTTTTAACAGCATGTGGCAATGATAAAGGCGATGATAAAACGTTAACAGTCGGTGTAATGACCATGTCGGATTCGGATAAGGCACGCTGGGATAAAATTGAAGATCTGCTTGAGGAGGAAAAGATTGACTTAGAATTTAAAGAGTTTACCGACTATTCACAGCCCAATAAAGCGTTGGCTAACGGAGAAGTAGATATAAATGCTTTCCAGCACTATAATTTTCTAGATAACTGGAATAAAGAAAATAAAGAAGATTTAGCTGTTGTTGCGGAAACTTATATCAGTCCGATCCATCTTTTCTCAGGCACAGAAAATGGCAAAGCTAAATATACAGATTTAAAAGATTTACCGGATGGAGCCCAAATCGCCGTCCCTAACGATGCTACCAATGAAAGTCGGGCGCTTTATGTACTTCAGGACGCCGGTCTGATTAAATTAAATGTTTCCGGACAGGAATTAGCAACAATTGCAAATATTTCCGAAAATAAGAAAAACTTGGATATTAAAGAGTTAGATGCCAGTCAGACTGCCCGTGCATTATCTTCAGCAGATGCTGCTATTGTCAATAACAGTTACGCTGTGGAAGCCGGAGTCGATTATGACACGTCGCTTTATACTGAAGAAGTTAATGATCAATCAGAACAATGGATTAATGTCATTGCTGCACAGGCAGACTGGAAAGATTCAGATAAGGCTGATATCATTAATAAATTGGTGGAAGTTTACCACACGGATGATGTTAAAAAAGTGATTGATGAGACGTCTGAAGGAATTGATCAGCCGGTTTGGTAAGCCGTTTTTCAGCTGTTATTTAAAATAAAGGGGCTGGGAAAATCTCTTTTCTCACCTCCTTTTCTATATGGTATTTATTTTGATGCAGCAGTCTGTTTAGATGAGAAGCATCATACTTTTGGTGTTCTTAACCTAAATAAATCATTCGGAAAGTGCCGTTGAAAAGTAAGAGTTTTCCTGAAGTCTGAGGCACTGTCCCATTCTTCAGGCTGCGCTCTTTACGGCTTTTGTATCTTGTTGGAATTGAACACGGCCTAAGCTCTTTGCAAAAAAGATAAAACTTCCTAGAAACTAAGGTTTCTGCGTCAGTTTTCCTATTTTTGCTGTGAGCTTTAAACGGCCTTTGTATCTTGGTGAAGGAGGGGGAGATGGTTTTTTCTACATCTGAAGAGCAAATAGAGAAATTTAAACAGGACGAGGTCGCTCAGCATTACTTTGAGGTGCTCAGGACCTTAATTGCTAAAAAATCGATTTTTGCTCAGCAGCTTGGTCTGCAGGATGTTGCTGCTTACCTCGGCGAAGTGTTCTCCGGTGTCGGTGCTGAGGTGACTATTGATGAAACCTATCCGGCTCCCTTTGTCATTGCTGAGTTTAAAAGTTCACGGTCCGATGCGCCTACAATTATTTTTTATAACCACTACGATACGGTTCCGGCTGATGATGATCAAGTTTGGAGTGATGATCCTTTTAAACTGACTGTCCGCAAGGGTTATATGTACGGCCGCGGCGTAGATGATGATAAAGGCCATATCACAGCTCGTCTGACGGCTGTCAGAAGATATTTGAGACAGTTTGGCGACCTGCCTGTCAATATCATTTTTATGATGGAGGGAGCAGAGGAGTCCGCATCAAAGGATTTAGAAAAATATCTGGAGAAGTACCGTGACCGGTTGCTGCCGGCTGATCTTTTAATTTGGGAGCAAGGCAGTAAAAATGTTTTAAATCAGCTGGAAATAACTGGTGGTAATAAAGGGATTATCACTTTCAATGTCTCAGTAACCAGTGCTGAAGTTGATATCCATTCAAAGTATGGAGCAGTGCTTGAATCTGCCACTTGGTATTTGCTGCGTGCTATTTCCAGCATGCGGGACAACAGCGGCCGCATATTGGTTGAAGGGATTTACGATCATGTGCTTGAGCCGAGTGCGCGTGAATTGGATTTAATTGACCGTTATGCTATTGAAAACAGTGAATCCCTGCGTAAGCTTTACGGCTTGCGTCTGCCTGCTCTGAAGTCTGAGCGCCGCGCTTTTTTAAAGTCTTATTATTTTGAACCGGCACTCAGCATTGAAGGACTTTCTTCGGGTTATCAGGGACAGGGTGTGAAAACCATCCTACCTGCAGAAGCCGAGGCGAAAATGGAAATGCGCTTGGTTCCAGGCTTATCACCCAAATTGGCTTTTGATTTACTGCAGAAACATTTGTGGCAACACGGCTTTGATCGTGTCAAGCTGACTTATACACTCGGCGAAGAAAGCTACCGCAGTGATATGAGCGATCCGGCTATTCTGAGGGTTATTGATTTAGCCAAAGACCTGTATGAAGAAGGGGTATCTGTGCTGCCAACGACAGCCGGAACAGGGCCGATGCATACTGTTTATGAGATTTTGGGTGTGCCTATGCTGGCTTTTGGTATCGGTAATGCCAACAGCCGCGACCACGGCGGTGATGAGAATGTAGCTATTGCCGATTATTATACCCATATTGAATTAATTGAGGAGCTGATTAAAACTTATGAGCCATGAAATGATTAGATTAAACCATATTGTGATTTCTTTTCGTCAGAAAAAACAAATTATTGAAGCTGTAAAAGATGTTACTGTTCATATTAATCAAGGAGATATTTACGGGATTGTCGGTTATTCCGGAGCTGGCAAGTCCACTCTCGTACGGGCAATCAACCTCTTGCAAAAACCGTCTGCCGGGACTGTTACAGTCGATGGAGATCTTCTTTTTGCAGACGGAGAGATTCAGTTATCAGCTGCTGAGCTGCGGGAAAAGCGGCGTGATATCGGTATGATTTTCCAGCATTTTAATCTGATGGCTCGTATGACGGCTCGTGAAAATGTGGCCTTTGCTCTAAAGCATTCTAAGTTAACAAAAGCAGAAAGGCATGCCAAGGTGGACAGGCTTCTGGATCTTGTCGGTCTGTCGGACCGGGCTGATAATTATCCTGCGCAGCTGTCCGGCGGTCAGAAACAGCGTGTGGCAATTGCCAGAGCTTTGGCAAATGATCCTAAGATTCTCATTTCAGATGAAGCCACTTCAGCGCTGGATCCTAAAACGACCAAGCAAATTTTAAAGCTCTTGCAGGAGCTGAATCAGACTTTAGGTCTGACGATTGTGCTGATTACTCATGAAATGCAGATTGTCAAAGATATTGCCAACCGTGTTGCTGTCATGCAAAATGGGCACTTAGTGGAAGAAGGATCAGTTCTGGATATTTTTTCTAATCCTAAGGAAGAACTGACACGTGATTTTATCAATACTGCAACCGGCACACAGGAAGCCTTGGCTAAAATTGAACAGCAGGATATTGTAGTTAATCTCCCTCAAAATGCTATGCTGGTCCAGCTGGAATACGCCGGCTCTTCAACTGATGAGCCCATTCTGAATGATATCTATAAGCACTATGATGTGTCAGCTAATATTCTCTATGCTAATATTGATATACTGGATGATACGCCTGTCGGTGAGCTGATTGTTGTGCTTACCGGTACTGAAAGCAGACTTGAACAGGCAAAGAATGCGCTGACAGCTTCCGGAGTCACTGTGAAAATTTTAAAGGGAGGTGCCTAAATGGCTGAGTTTATACAAACTTATTTGCCCAATGTGTATGAAATGGGCTGGGCAGGCGATGCCGGCTGGTGGACTGCGATTGTCAATACCCTGTTTATGACCTTTGTTTCCTTTGTGATTGGGGGTATTTTGGGACTTGTCGGCGGCCTTTTCTTAGTCTTAACAGGTCCGGGCGGTGTTATTGAAAATACCTTTGTTTTTCAGGTTTTAGATAAGATTGTCTCTGTTTTTCGGGCGATTCCCTTTATTATTCTCTTAGCTGTTTTAAGCCCTTTAACCTATATGATTGTCGGGACAAACCTAGGAGCGACAGCGGCTCTGGTCCCTTTATCTGCGGCTACTTTTCCTTTCTTTGCCCGGCAAGTTCAGGTCGTTTTAGCAGAGCTGGATAAGGGAGTTATTGAAGCGGCACAGGCTTCAGGTGCGACTTTTTGGGATATTGTCGGTATTTATCTGAGTGAAGGGCTGCCTGATATTATTCGGGTAATGACAGTGACCCTTATTTCCTTAGTCAGTGAAACGGCTATGGCCGGGGCAATCGGCGCCGGCGGTTTGGGCTATGTGGCAATTTACTATGGCTATAACCGTTATAATCAGGATATCATCTGGCTGGCGACCGTTTTAATTGTGGTTCTGATTTTTGCTCTGCAGTTCCTAGGGGATTTTGTCACAAGAAAACTCAGCCGTAAATAATATTTTCAGCTGTATAAAGAGTACTTGCAGTAAAACGGCTTTCAGTGGAATAAGCTTTTCCAAAGACCGGTTTGACAAAGCTGGAGGTCTGTTTTTCTGCATTGTTACAAACCGATGCTCACCAGCTGAAGCAGAATGCTGTTTAAAGACCCTGTCCTTTGTGATAAAATAAAGACAAAGCATAGTGTTTTTCAGGAGAAACTGACTAAACAGCAAAAGAGATGCTGAACCGTCCTTTTGCTGCTCGCAGCCGGTATTTTATCAGTTTTATGATTGCAGCTGTTTTTTATCCTGAATGACGAGAGAAAGGTAATGATTTATGAATAACCAGTTATTAGTCCTGCAATCTGATTTTGGCTTGGCAGACGGTGCGGTCTCTGCCATGGTAGGCGTTGCTCTGCAGGAGGAAGCAACGCTTGGGATTCATCATTTGACCCATGACATCACTCCTTATAACATTTTTGAGGCTTCCTACCGCCTTTTTCAGACCGTCGAATACTGGCCGCAAGGGACAACTTTTGTTTCGGTAGTTGATCCTGGGGTTGGATCTAAGCGCAAAAGTGTCGTGGCACTGACAGAGTCGGAACAGTATATTGTGACTCCTGATAACGGCACCCTTTCTTATATCAAGAAGCATGTCGGCATTAAGGCTGTCCGAGAAATATCAGAGCTCGCTAATCGGCGCAGCAACACAGAGTTATCTTATACCTTCCACGGCCGCGATGTTTATGCCTATACAGGTGCCAAGCTGGCCAGCGGGCATATTTCTTTTGCGGAAGTCGGACCCGAACTTTCTGTTGATGAGATAGTCGAGCTGCCAGCTGTTGAAACAGAGTTTGCTGAGAATACAGTTATTGGGGCAGTGGATATTTTAGATGTGCGTTTTGGGTCACTTTGGACGTCTATTACGCGCAAAGAGTTTTATCGCTTAAAACCTGAATTCGGCGACCGCTTTGAAGTGACTATTTATAATAATGATATGCTGGTTTATCAAAATCAAGTGACCTACGGTAAATCGTTTGCTGATGTTCGCATAGGTCAGCCACTTATTTATATCAATTCGCTTTACCGGGTCGGTCTGGCCATCAATCAAGGCTCTTTTGCCAAGGCCTATAATGTAGGGGTCGGCTCAAACTGGCGGCTGGAGATTAAAACGATTAACTGAAATTCTCTGCTGGCTGAGCTGGTCTGATAAGACCAAGAGGTTTGCAGGTTAATGTCGCGAAGGATTTTGCTTTTATATTGTATTATTTTTAAACGTTCTGAAATGAGGAGGAGACATGAACAATAATTCTATAAAAACAGTTGTAGCAACCGGAATTGGCGCAGCACTGTTTGTTATCATCGGCCTGTTTGTCAATATTCCGCTGTTTTCAAATACCAGTATTTCCCTGCAGTATGCAGTACAGGCCTTCTTTGCCGTTATTTTTGGCCCTGCTGCCGGTTTTTTCATCGGTTTTATCGGCCATATGGTTAAGGATATGTTTGCCGGATACGGTGTTTGGTGGTCTTGGGTTCTGTCGAGCAGTCTTGTCGGATTCGGTATCGGTTTTTTAAAGAACCGCCTGCAAGTTGAAAAAGGTATTTTTACCAGAAAAGATATTGTCATTTTTAATCTTGTACAAGTTCTGGTGAATATTGCAGCTTGGGCCGTTATTGCTCCAATCGGTGATATTCTGATTTACAGCGAGCCGGCTAACAAGGTTTTCACGCAAGGTCTTATTGCTGCTCTGTCTAATTCTTTGACAATCGGAATCGGCGCCACTATTCTTTTGGCTGTTTATGCTAAAACACGCACTCAAACAGGCAGTCTGGCGAAAGATTAGAGTCTGCCTGCATCTGAGTTTTAAGGAGTCGCTTGTTATGCGTCCATTTATTGAATTTAAGGATTTTACATTTAAGTATGATGCTCAGGCTGAGCCAACTTTGAAGGGAATTGATTTAGCGATTGAGAAGGGTGAGAAAGTTTTAATTCTGGGACCTTCAGGCAGCGGTAAATCAACGTTGGGGCACTGCCTCAATGGTATTATTCCCAATATTTATCAAGGGGAGCGAAGCGGTTCCCTCTTGATTGACGGACAGGATATTTTTGATCTGTCTGTTTATGAGAAATCGGAATTGATTTCAACGGTTCTACAAGACCCTGACGGTCAGTTCATCGGTTTAAGCGTGGCAGAGGATATTGCCTTTGCTTTGGAAAACGACTGTCTGGATCAGCAGACCATGCGGGAAAAGATTAATGCCTGGGCTGAAAAACTGGAGCTGCAGGATTTACTGGAGAAAAGACCTCAGGACTTATCAGGCGGTCAAAAACAAAGAGTCAGCTTAGCAGGGGTTTTAATTGATGAGAGTCCTATTCTGCTTTTTGATGAGCCTTTGGCCAACCTTGATCCTAAATCCGGCCAAGATACAATTGCTCTGATTGAGCAGATTCATCAAGAGGAGGGAGCGACAACAGTTATCATTGAACATCGTTTAGAAGATGTTCTCTACGCTCCGGTTGACAGAATTGTGCTGATTAATGACGGTCAGATTCTTTTCAACGGCCGGGCAGATGATTTGCTTAAAACAGATCTTTTGCGGGAGAATGGAATCCGTGAGCCTCTTTATATAACGGTTCTGCGTGATTTAGGCCTAGACTTGCAAAAGACAGGAAATTTAGCGAAACTGGCTGATTTAGATCTTTCTGCTATCAGCTTTAAGCAAAACGCGGAAAGACTTCCAGCTGCAGAGAGAGAGCCTTTGTTGAAGATTGCAGATCTTGATTTTGCTTACGATAATCAGAATCCGCTTTTAAAACATATCAGTCTGACTGTCAGAAAAGGCGAGCGCATCTCTCTCGTTGGTAAAAATGGTGCGGGAAAATCCACATTGGCAAAGGTTTTATGCCGTTTTGTGACAGCCGACAGCCCTATTTTTTACCAAGATCAGGATATTTCGGAAGATTCTATCAAAGAACGGGCTGACCGTATCGGCTATGTCCTGCAGAATCCTAATCAGATGATCAGTCAGACTATGATTTTCGATGAGGTCGCTCAGGGCTTGCGCCTACGGGGAAAAGCAGAGGAAGACATTGAGAGAGAAGTTCTAAAAACCCTGAAGGTCTGCGGGCTGTACGAATTTCGTAAATGGCCGATTTCTGCCCTTTCTTTTGGGCAGAAGAAGAGAGTAACCATTGCATCCATTTTAGTCTTAAACCCGGAGATTATTCTTTTAGATGAGCCGACAGCAGGTCAGGATAAGAGAAATTATACGGAGATTATGAATTTCCTTGATGAACTTAATGCTTTGGGACACACTGTTATTATGATTACCCATGATATGCAGCTGATGCTGGAATATTCTGACAGGACAGTAGTCATTCACGAAGGCCGTATTTTGGCCGACTGCCGGCCTGTAGAAGTTTTCAGCGACCCAGACTTGCTGGCTGAAGCTAATCTTAAAAAAACCAGTCTTTTTGACTTAGCAGTGAAACTTCAAGCAGATCCTATAGCTTTAACAAACTTTTATATCGCAAATCAAGGAGGCCGGCATGACTAATCGCTTAATCGGTTATTACGGCGGTGAAGGCTTTCTTTACCGTCTATCAGGAGCCAGCAAATTACTCTTTTTTCTGCTGGCTTCGATTGCTTGTATGACAACTTATGACACACGTCTGATTATTCTTATCGGACTTTTGTCGCTTATTCTTTTCAAACTGGCTCATGTTCGCTGGCAGGATATTTCCTTTGTTATCAAATTTGTCAGCTTTTTTGCGCTTTTGAATGTTGTAATGGTCTACCTTTTCGCACCGGCTTACGGCGAACAGATATATGGCTCTAAAACGGTTTTGTTTAACGGCTGGGGGAGATTTTATCTGACCAGCCAAGAACTTTTTTATCTCTTCAATTTGTCGCTTAAATACTTTTCAACTGTTCCCTTGGCTTTGCTTTTTTTACTGACGACCCACCCCAGCCAGTTTGCTTCCAGTCTCAATCAAATTGGAGTTCCTTATAAGGTGGCTTATGCAGTCAGTCTGACTTTGCGTTATATTCCCGATGTGCAGGAAGAATTTTATATGATTCGTATGTCGCAGGAAGCTAGAGGTTTGGAGCTGTCTGCCAAAGCTAAGCTTCTTGACCGCATCAAAGGCAATCTGCAGATTGTTCTGCCTTTAATTTTCAGTTCTCTTGAACGAATTGATACGGTATCAACAGCAATGGAACTGCGGCGTTTTGGCAAAAATAAAAAACGGACCTGGTACACCTATAAAAAATTCTCTGCCTATGACTTGCTGACAATTGCGCTAGGCTGTCTGCTTCTGCTGGTTAGTCTGCTTTTATTTGTTGTAAATCACGGCAGATTTTACAATCCTTGGGTTTAAAAGGCACCCCGAAAGCTGGATTTTTTAATCTAACTTTCGGGATGCTTTTTTAATGACTGACCAAGGGAAATCAAAACAGACTGAAGTCCGCATCGAATAAGGGAATACTTTATTTGAGATAGCCCAGATAATCCAGTTTTTCAAAAGTCCGCTCGCTGGCTACGGCTCCTACGAACATTTCTTTGGTCAGAGGTGCATTGGGATCAAAGTGGGTGTTTAAGGGAGCCGTTTTGGCAGTTCGAAAACCGATGATGTTTAAATCATATTTCCTGCGAACATCCAGCTGGCTCAGAGTTTTGCCCAGCCACGCTTTGGGCAGAAGAAACTCGATAAAGGAGATATCATCTTCTACATGAATAATATTAGTGATAGAGTGGCGCAGCAGATTTGAAGTTAAATTTTTAGCTGTACTGCGCTCAGGAGAGATTACTTGGTTTGCACCAAGACCGTAAAGAACATCTTCATAATTTTTTCCTCGAGCTTTAGCGATAATATTAGCGACTCCCAGCTTTTGGCAGTGAATGAGTGCAAGCGCAGAGGCCTCCAAATTATTTCCTGTTGCAATGATAACGGTGTCGCACTGTTCAATGCCGGCAGCTTTTAAAAAATCAAAATCTGTGATATCGCCGACAGCTCCTTTAGTAACATAATCGGCCACTTCCTGTACATGTTTTTCCCGATTGTCCAGAGCGATTACTTCCTGCTCAAAATTGGCCAACTCATAGGCCAGCGTTTTACCGAAAATACCTAAGCCAAGCACGCCAAAAATTTTATGTGTCATAATGTTCCTTTCTTAACCAAGAGAAATATCGGTTGGGGTGTAATGAATAACTTTTTCCTTTTTTTGCAGAAAACTCAGCAAGACTGTAATCGGACCGACACGTCCGACAAACATCAGCAGCATAATGATAAAACGTCCGGCTGACGAGAGCTCTGGTGTGACATCCATTGAAACACCTACCGTTGCAATAGCTGAGACAGTTTCGAAAAGGAGCGCGGTCGGTGCCAAGTGCGATTCGGATAATAGCAGGAAGAAATAACCTGCTGCAGCTAAAGCAAAGAAAAAAATCAGAACTGTCAGAGTTTGCTTAATGGTTTTATTGTGAATTACCCGATGCCTGAAGGTAACCTCTGACTGACCGGACAGCTCAGATTTAAACAGTAAAAAAGTAATGGCCGCAGTTGTGACTTTAATACCGCCGGCAGTACCGCCAGGCGCACCGCCGATAATCATTTGCGCTATATAAAGAAAATTTGTGGCAGCTTCAGTATCCAGATAGCTCAATGTTGAGAAACCAGCTGTGCGCATGGTAACAGTCTGAAAAAAACTAATCATAACCTGCTGCGGAACTGTATGATTAGCGAGTGTTTCGGCATTTCCCATTTCTGTCAGCCATGAAAGCAGGGTGCCTCCAAAGAGAATAAAAGCCGTGGTGTAGAGCACCAGCCGGCTCTGATTGCTTATCTGGCGCACCGCGGCTCTGAAACGGCGAGGCCTTCTTTGTAGGTAACACTTAAATGCCTGAAAGAGATCCAGCCAGACAGCAAAACCTAAGCCGCCGGCAATAATAGCAAAGGCTAGAGTGAAATTGAGCAGTGGATTCAGCAGAAAATCTTTCAGACTGTCTGGCCCTAAGTTATCAAAACCAGCATTGCAAAAAGCCGAAACAGCTAAAAAAAGACTGTTAAACATTCCTGATTTCCAACCGAATCTCGGGATAAAATCAAACATGAGGATAAAAGCAATCAGACCTTCGAGGGTCAGTGTAATTTTATAGACACTAAAAAGATAATGTTTTAAATTGGTATTGTCAGGACGGCTGAGCGCTGACTGAAGCAAACTTTGTGCAGATAGGCCTAACCTTTGCCGCAGAGCAAACATACTGACCGCAATTAGTGTAACAACTCCTAATCCGCCAATCTGCATCAGCAGCAGAGCAATTATCTGGCCCAATCCGTTGTAAACCTGACTGATTGGGAAGACTGATAAACCAGTGACACAAACCATAGAGACAGCGGTAAAGAGATGATCAAAATAAGGAGTATCCGGAGCGGTGCTGTAATGGGCAAAAGGAAGAGATAATAAAAGACTGCCTATTAAAATAACAATCAGGAAGCTGACAGTCAGTTTTTGCGTGACAGATCCAATTCGCAGCTTATTAATAAAAGAAAACATATGATTTTTCTCCGTCATAAAGGTTTTTTATTGGGAGTTCCGGCCTTCCGGGGATATTTATTAGGCGTTTCTTTTTTCTTTTCCAGAATAACCAAGGTTCGGCCATCACCATTAGGAAGCGTATAGTGGTCACTTTGTATCAGCTGAGCAAACAGTAACCGCAGAGCATTTTGAGCTTGCAGTGTTTCCTTTTCAGCAGCGGCAGCTTTGAGAGCAAGAAGACGTCCATTAATTTTTAAAAACGGCAGAGTCAGTTCTGTCAAAACCGGCAGAGCTGCGACAGCCCGAGCAGTAACAAAATCAAACTGCTGACGGAATGTCTTGTCATGGCCAAAGTCTTCCGCCCGTCCATGGTAAAAAGAAACACCGTCAAGCTTTAACGTTTCAGCTAAACGGTTTAAAAAAAGGATCCGTTTATTAAGAGAATCGATAATAGTCACCTTAATGTTGGGATAAATGATTTTGATAGGAAGACTGGGGAATCCTGCTCCAGCTCCTATATCTAAGAGCTGAATCGGTTCGTTTTTCAGATATCCCCGCAAAACAGGAGCCAGCGAATCATAAAAATGTTTAAGATAAACATCATTTTTATCTGTAATTGCAGTAAGATTGGCCTTTTGATTCCATTCTATAAGACAGTTAAAATAAGCGGCAAACTGCTGTTTTTGCTGTTCGGATAAATTGATGCCGGACTGGGACAGTGCCGCATAAAATTCTTCAGGTGTCATCATTTCTCCCTCAAAGTGTTTTTCCTTATTCTACCATAAAACTGACAAGGGCATCATAAAAAAGATGAAAAAGAAGGCCTTTACTTTCATAAAAACAAGAAAATTGCTATAATAAAACAAGATGGAACAGAAGAAAAGTTAACGGTCTCTGTCCACTCTCTAGCCATCTTGGCAGGGGTGTTGCCTGCGAAATCGAAGATTTCGGACTTACCGCCTTTTCATACGGTTTTTCAACGTTTTTTGTATCTTTGTTAAGGAGTTTGGTTATGCTGTTAATTGGTATTATAGTTATTCTTATTTTAGTTGGTATTTGGATTATTGTTGCTTACAATGGCTTGATTAGAAGCCGCATGCAGACTAAAGAAGCCTGGAGTCAGATTGATGTGCAGCTGAAACGCCGAAACGATTTAATTCCTAACTTGCTGGAAACTGTTAAAGGCTATGCTGACTATGAAGGGAAAGTTTTGACGCAGGTGACAGAGCTGAGAGCTCAAGTTGCTAAAGCTGAAACACCAAATGAGGTTATGCAGGCATCAGATGCTTTATCAAAACAGCTGTCCGGTATCTTTGCTGTGGCAGAAAACTACCCTGATTTGCAAGCTAATAAGAGCTTCATTAAGTTGCAGGAGGAACTGGCTAATACAGAAAATAAAATTTCTTATTCCCGTCAGCTTTTTAATACGACAACTGCTAATTACAATATGAAGCTGGAAGTTTTTCCGACTAATCTTATCGCTTCAATGTTTGGCTTTAAGCCGAGTCAATTTCTAGAGACTCCTGAGGAAGAAAAGGATGTTCCGCAAGTTAAATTTGACTTTTAAATCTATCATATTGGAATAGTATCAGAGAATGGCCTAAGAGCTGTGAGAGTACACAGACAAGCCCGAACTTGACAATTAGAGAGTAAGGGAACCTATCATTTGAGGTTCTGTCAGGGTTAGCCGTCCGTAGACGTCTGAAAGCTTTGCCGTCTTAGCAGCCCATAGACAGTTCTAAAGGATGCTTTAAAAACTAATCCTTAATTGTGTTAGAGTTATGTACAAGACGCAATAGCCTAGCGTCATTTTAGCCGCTTTTTCAAAGCTTTAAAATGTCTGCTAGGCTTTGCGGGGGCGAGACATCGAACGTTATGGTCTGGGGTTCTGTCTCGCTCCCTAGTCATCCTGGCAGAGGTGCGTCTGCGAAATCACAGATTTCGGACTTACCGTCAGCCGTAAACGACTGAAAGCTTTGTCGCCTTAACAGTCGACCGCACCTTTCTAGTCGTTCTGGCAGGGGTGCGCCTACGAAATCATAGATTTCTGGCTTACCGCCATTTTTGCTGTGAGCTTTTCACGGCCTTTGTATCTTGTTGGAATTGAACACGGCCTAAAATCCTAGTGAAAAAGATGAAGTTCGTCGCGATGTGGGTCATCGCTCGTCCTTCCCTATTTTCATACGGATTTTTAAACGGCCTTTGTATCTTGTTGGAATTGAACACGGCCTAAACGCTGTGAGAAAAAGACAGCCTTCCCTTGAGTCTTTAATGACTCTTCGGTCAGGCTCCTAGTTTCTCTTTGCGTTCTTAACGGCCTTTGTATCTTGATGAATTGAACACGGCCTAAGCTCTTTGCAAAAAAGATAAACCTTCCTAGAAACTAAGGTTTCTGCGTCAGTTTTCCTATTTTTGCTGTGAGCTTTTCACGGCCTTTGTATCTTGGTGTGAGGAGAGGGTTCATGCTTTATCAGCAAATTTCCAGTAATAAGAGAAGAACAGTTGTTTTGATTTTTGTCTTTTTTGTGCTTCTTGCTCTTATCGGTGGAGCTGTTGGTTATTTATTATTGGGCAGTTTGGAGCTGGGAGTAGCTCTTGCCTTGATTATCGGTGCGATTTATGCTATCAGCATGATTTTTCAGTCAACCAATGTTGTTATGTCTATGAATAACGCGCATGAGGTAACTGCTGACCAAGCGCCTGAATATTATCATATTGTTGAGGATATGGCTATGGTAGCGCAGGTGCCTATGCCACGGGTTTTTATTATTGACGATCAGTCATTGAATGCTTTTGCGACAGGATCGAGCCCAGAGAATGCGGCTGTAGCCGCTACGACAGGACTTTTAGCTGTTATGAACCGAGAAGAATTAGAAGGAGTAATCGGTCATGAAATCAGTCATATCAGAAATTATGACATTCGGATTTCTACCATCGCAGTTGCTTTGGCCAGTGCTGTAACTCTTATTTCCAGTTTAGGCGGCCGGATGATGTGGTTTGGCGGTGGCCGGCGTCGCAATGATCGGGATAGCGGCGGTTTTGGTATTTTACTGCTTATTTTTTCTCTGCTGTCTTTGGTTTTAGCCCCTTTAGCGGCTAGTTTGGTGCAGCTGGCTATTTCCCGGCAGCGGGAGTATCTGGCGGATGCGAGTTCCGTAGAGCTTACCCGAAACCCTCAGGGAATGATTAATGCCTTACAAAAACTGGAACAGTCCCAGCCTATGGCTCATCCTGTTGATGGGGCCAGCAGCGCTCTTTATATCAATGATCCGGCTAAGAAGGAAGGACTCAAGTCCTTATTTTATACACACCCACCAATTGCTGACCGCATCGAACGTCTGCGGCAAATGTGATCGCAGCTTAGCGGGAGTTCCTCTGTTTTTAATAAAAAAGAAAAAAGTTCTGCGGAACTTTTTAATTTTCTTCTGTAGAGAAGAGGTGGGCTGTAAAAGCCCCAGTAAATAATGTTTGTAATAAAGTTGACATCTATCTTCTAAAGAGATGACATTTTATTATTGTATAATATAAGAATTAAAAGTGATTTATTAGAAGGGTAACAATAATGTTTGCCATTGCTGAAGTGAGAAAAAGCCCTGAGGGGATTAACTTTGATCAGGTATTATCGGTTAGTGATGAGCTTAAAGAGCGCAATCCTGAGATTCTGAATGTAGAAAATGTCCGGGCGAAAGGTAATATTTCTTATGACAACGGCTTATATTTGTTAAACTATGAACTGACTTATCTGTTGCAGCTTCCTTCAAGCCGTTCGCTGGAGCCGGTTTCTTTGGAACAAAGTCAAAGGGTGGCTGAAGTTTTTGCTGAGCAGACGGAATGGCCTTCTAAAGATGAGCTTGCTGATCAGGATTTACTGCTTGTTATTGAAGGATCCAATATTGATTTGGCAGAAAGTGTCATTGATAATATTCTTCTGTCCATTCCTTTACAGGTGCTGACAGAGGAGGAAAAAGCAGCTGCCGATTTACCAGCAGGTGATAACTGGACAGTATTGACAGAAACACAGTATCAAGCTTTGAAATCAGAAAAGAAAGAAGCTTCAAATCCTTTTGCTGCGCTGGACGGTTTGTTTGATGAATAAAGCTATTTTCTTTGAAATTTATGACAAATTCTGTTGTGAAAGCAGAAATTCTTTGCTATAATCTTTTTACAATTATTATTGCATGTATCATTGTAAAGAAGAAGGTCTGATCGTTCTTCTTTTTTGGCGGGTATAACATGAAAAAGGATTTAAATTTTAGGGGGTCTGTCTTTTTTGCAATTGACTTGACACCTATTGATTTTGAGTCGCAAAGAAAAAGGGAAGGTGTAAAGTGATTAAAAAGGTATTGATTATTGAAGATGAAAAAAATTTGGCGCGGTTTGTTTCTTTAGAATTGCAGCAGGAAGGCTATGAGGTTCAGATTGAGTCGAATGGGAGAAAGGGTCTTGATTTGGCCCTTGAAAAAGATTTTGATTTGGTTCTTTTGGATTTGCTCTTGCCGGAAATGGATGGTTTTGAAATTACTCGCAGGCTTCAGGCTGAAAAGAACACCTATATTATGATGATGACAGCCAGAGATTCTGTTTTGGATATTGTAGCCGGCCTAGATCGCGGTGCTGATGACTATATTGTCAAACCGTTTGCTATTGAAGAACTCTTAGCACGGGTGCGTGCTATCTTTCGCCGACAAGATATGGAATCAACCAAAAAGACACATTCAGCACAAGGTTCTTACCGGGACTTGACTATGAATCCTCAGAATCGTTCCGTACTTAGAGGGGATGATGAAATTTCTCTGACTAAACGTGAGTATGATTTGCTGAATATTTTAATGATAAACATGAATCGAGTTATGACTCGCGAAGAGTTGCTGTCGAATGTATGGAAGTATGAAGAAGCAGCTGAAACAAATGTTGTAGATGTCTATATTCGTTATTTGCGCGGTAAAATCGATGTCCCTGGCAAAGAATCTTATATTCAAACGGTTCGCGGTATGGGGTATATGATTCGTGAAAAGTAAGGCCTATGTGCAAGAAGTGCAGTCTTTATCTATGCATTTCTTGCTTTTTCGGCTGGATGTTAACAGCAGATTTTGTTTCCTTTAGACAGTTTTATTTGCCCTCAGCCTTTCAGGTTTTAAAAGAGGGCTTTTTATATATAGCAGCTCATTAGTAGAAAGACCGAAAAAATCCATATGAAAATGACGGTAAGCCAGAAATCTCTGATTTCGTCTGCGCCCCTCTGGCAAGACGACTAGAAGGGTGCAGCCAGCTACTAGATGATAAAGCCTTCAGATGTCTACATTGGGTATGTTGATTTACTCTGGTTTGGGCTGATCGCTGTCCTTTTGGATGGTTTTACCTACAGGGATTTAAGAGCTAAAACTGTTTAGCTAACGGCTTTTTTGGCAGCTGTTTCCGCCAGTTTGGCTCGCTTTTGTTATTAAAAAAAATATGATAAAATAAGGGTTAAGCGATAGTGTTAGAAGTGAGGTGTCTGTATGCGTTGCCCAAAGTGTCATTATAATAAATCAAGTGTTGTTGATAGCCGTCAGGCTGAAGATGGCAATACCATCAGACGCCGGCGGGAGTGTGAACAATGCCGGACACGGTTTACAACCTTTGAACGTATTGAAGAGCTGCCGCTTTTGGTAGTTAAGAAAGATGGTACGAGAGAACAGTTCTCTCGTGATAAAATTTTAAATGGGATTATCCAGAGTGCCCAAAAACGTCCGGTTTCCAGCAGTGATATTGAAGCCGTTATTTCGCGCATTGAACAAAAAGTTCGCAGTGAATATGAAAATGAAGTGTCTAGTGTTGTCATTGGCAATCTTGTTATGGATGAACTGGCAGAACTGGATGAGATTACCTATGTTCGCTTCGCCAGCGTTTACAAAAGTTTTAAAGATGTTGATGAAATTGAGGAGCTTCTGCAGGAAATCACCAGCCGTGTGCCAGGTAAGAAGAAAAGCAGTGTAAAAGATGAAACCGATTGATGATTTTTACTATATCACAGGGAACAAGATTCCTTATGACTCACTGAACCTCATCCAGCTTTATTTTCCGATTATTGGTCAGGATGCCCTGTCACTTTATGATTATTTCATTCATTTTTTTGATGGAGGTCAAAAGCGGCATAAATTGTCAGAAATTCTCAACCATCTGCAATTTGGAATGAAGCGCTTGGAGGATGCAGTGTCTGTCTTAGGAGCAATGGAACTGTTAGAGCTTTATCAAAGTAAGGGTATTTATTATTTCAGGCTGAAGCAACCCTTGTCTAAGGACTTATTTCTGGCCCACCCAGCCTATCGCCGGCTGCTGTCTGCTAAGATTGGTGATGTCGCTGTACAGGAATTAAATGTGCAGCTTCCTAAGGATGCACACAATATTTCGAAAAAGTTTTCTGATGTTTTTGACAATTTGGAGTCAGCTTCAGTTTCTGTTCAGCCGAAGCCGGCCCCTCATTTTGATTTAGAGAATTTCCAGCGTTTAATGCAGCGGGACGGTCTGCGGTTTAAAGATGAAAAAGCAGACGTTATTGCTCTTTATAACTTAGCAGAAAAATATGAGCTGAATTGGTTTGCTCTTTATGGTCTGGCTAAAGAAACGGCCATTAAAAAGGTTATATCCCCTCAAAGAATGCTGGTTAAAAAGCAACAGACGGCAAAAGTGCAGCAGCAAAAACAGCAGACTGAGACTTTTAGCAAAGAAGAGCAGATTGTACTACGGGAGGCAAAAGCAGCAGAAGCAGAACTTTTCCTGTCAAAAATAAAAAAAGCCAGACGGGCCCGCATAACGCAAGACGAGAAAAAGTTATTGGAAGAACTGGCTCAGATGAACTTTCTGGATGAAGTGATTAACGTGATGGTACTGTATACACTCAATAAAACAAAATCAGCTAACCTGAACAAGTCCTATCTTATGAAAATTGCCAATGACTTCTCTTATCAAAAAATTTCAACTGCAGAAGAAGCTGTTTTAAAAATGCGCAGTTTTGCTGAGCGTCAGGCAGCAGCAAAGACAAAGCAGGTTCGGTCTGCCAAATCTAATGTTCCCGAGTGGAGCAACCCTGATTATAAAAATGAAACCACTGCAGAAGAGCTGCAGGAACTGGCAGAGTTCAAAAAACGAACGTTAGCGCAATTGCGAAAGGATGGTGAATAAATGGAAAAAATCGCCCAGGCTATCGAGCGCGGCAATAAATCTCATTTATCACAAATCAATACTGATGAACTCAAACAAGCTATTTTAGCGGACAAGGAAGTGGCGGATTTTATTACGGCTCACCAGCTGTCAAATCGGGAGATTAGTCTTAGTCTTTCTAAATTCAACCAATTTCTGATTGAACGGGAAAAATTTGTAACTGGCGACGCAGCTTATCTTGCTAAAGGCTATCAGCCGATTTTAGTGATGAATGAAGGCTATGCAGATGTCACTTACCGTGAAACAAAGGAATTGAAACTTGCTCAGGCAAAACAAGCTGTCGCAGAGCGTGTCAGCCTTGTTAATCTGCCTAAATCGTATAAAAATCTTACTTTTGATGATATTAGCCTTGATGACAAACGCAGACAGCCTCTCTTTATAGAGCTGACAAAATTTGTTGCTGATTACCCGGATCCCCAGCAAAAAGGACTGTATTTATACGGTGATATGGGAGTTGGCAAATCCTTTATGCTGGCTGCAATGGCTCATGAACTTTCAAAAGCAAAAGGGGCCTCAACGACCCTGCTCCATTTTCCCAGCTTTGCTATCGATATTAAAAATGCCATCAATACCGGCACTGTCAAAGATGAAATTGACACTGTCAAAAAGGCAGAGGTTTTAATTCTTGATGATATTGGTGCTGAACAAGCCACTTCATGGATTCGCGATGAAGTTCTGCAGGTTATTCTTCAGTATCGAATGCTTGAGGATTTGCCAACCTTTTTTACTTCTAATTACAGCTTTAAAGATTTGGAAAAGAAAATGGGCAATATCAAGGGAACTGATGAAACGTGGCAGGCTAAGCGTGTGATGGAACGAATTCGCTATCTTGCTAAGGAATTTCATTTGGCAGGCGATAATCGCAGAAACTGATTGGTAAGGGCAGATTTACCCTATTTTGTTTTCATTCTGTCTGGCGTTTAGGGTCTGTTTTGCTGACAGGCTTTTTGGGATAAGAGTTCTGTAAAAAATTGATGTTTTTATCTCGCAGAAAATTATTGATTCGGATTGCTGAAAGAGCTGTTTGTCGGGCTCTAAATCGGTTAATCTATTATTTTGAGAATCAAACGGTATAGAGGAGGGAAGATGGCACTACCTACAGTTGCTATTGTTGGCCGTCCCAATGTTGGGAAATCAACATTATTTAATCGTATTGCTGGGGAGCGTATCTCTATTGTTGAAGACGTAGAAGGTGTTACTCGCGATCGTATTTATGCAAGCGGAGAGTGGCTTAACCGCAGGTTTTCTCTGATTGATACCGGCGGTATTGATGATATTGATGCGCCTTTTATGGAGCAGATTAAGCATCAAGCTGATATTGCTATTGCGGAGGCCGATGTTATTGTTTTGGTTGTATCCGGAAAAGAAGGAATAACGAATGCGGATGAGCACGTTGCTAAGATACTCTATCGGGCTCAAAAGCCGGTTATTTTAGCAGTTAATAAGATTGATAATCCCGAGATGCGCAGTGATATTTATGATTTTTATGCGCTTGGCTTAGGAGAGCCCTATCCGGTATCCTCTGTACACGGTATCGGCACAGGTGACCTTTTGGATGCTATTATTGCTGAGCTCCCGCTTGAAGAAGAAGAGGAACAGGCGGATATCATTAAATTCAGTCTTATAGGCCGCCCCAATGTTGGCAAGTCGAGTCTGATTAATGCCCTTCTCGGCGAAGATCGTGTGATTGCCAGCCCCATTGCTGGGACAACACGTGATGCTGTCGATACAGAATTCACCGATCAGACCGGCCAGCGCTATATCATGATTGATACAGCAGGCATGCGCAAAGCTGGAAAAGTTTATGAAAATACAGAAAAATATTCAGTTATGCGGGCTATGCGGGCTATTGACCGTTCGGATATTGTTTTAATGGTTATCAATGCTCAGGAAGGAATCCGTGAGTATGATAAACGGATTGCCGGTTTTGCCCATGAAGCTGGCAAAGGCTTGATTATTGTCGTGAACAAATGGGATATGATAGAAAAAGATAGTCATACTGTGCGTCAGTGGGAGACAGATATTCGTGATCAGTTTCAGTATATTTCCTATGCGCCGATTGTTTTTGTTTCAGCACTGACTAAGCAGCGTCTGCATAAGCTGCCCGATATGATTAAAAAAATCAGCCAAAATCAGAATAAACGCATCTCTTCCGCTGTACTTAACGATGTGATCATGGATGCTGTTGCTCTAAATCCGACACCGACCGATAAAGGGAAACGTCTGAAAATTTTTTATACGACTCAGGTTGCTCACAAGCCGCCTACTTTTGTTATTTTTGTCAATGAAGAGGAACTGATGCACTTCTCTTACCTGCGTTTTTTGGAAAACCAAATCCGTCAGGCTTTTGTCTTTGAAGGAACGCCGATTAAACTGCTGGTGCGAAAACGTAAATAGGGAAAGAGAGAAGCTCAGAATGGCTGCCGGTCTAGGTTTAAAAAACAGCTTCTCCGACAGGTAATTTCTGGCCCAGTCTGGCTGCTGGAGAGAATAAAAATCGCTTGCTTATGCAATCCCGATCTTTATTCTCTCCTTTCTTTTTTTTGTTTCAAAATGATAACAAAACAATGAAAATACTTATTTTTTTCAGAAAAAAACAGCTGTTTTTGCTATAATAGTGGGACAAGGTAAAGGTGGTATAATATGGGTAGAATGATTCCGGGACGTGTCCGCAATCAAGGGATCGCATTATATGAACAAGGCCTGCTTAAGATTATCAGTCATCAGGATCGGCTTTTAGAGGTTAAGGTTGATGGCTTTCTCCTCCAGTATGCTCTTGAGGATGACTATGTTGACTGTCAGTGCAGTTTATTTGCTAAAAAACAGTACTGCGAACATTTAGCTGCTTTGGAGTATTTTCTGAAAAATGATACAGAAGGGAAAGAGCTGGCAGATCTTCTATCTTCCCGCAACGAAGACTATCAAAAGAAAAAAAGAAAACTGTCATTTGGAAGTATCTTTCTTGATGGTTTAGCTATCAATGAAGATGTTACCACTAAATACCGTCTGGCGGCCTCTGCCAGTCAGAGCCCTTTTTCATCTGATTTTTGGTGGACTCTGAAAATTAACCGTCTGCCAGATGACCGAGCCTATATTGTGCGTGATATTAAAGCTTTTTTACAGCTTGTCGGAAAAGAAGATTATTATCAAATCGGGAAAAACTATTACGAACCTCTTTCTGTGCTGCAGTTTGACGATGCCAGCCAAGAACTTATCCGTTTTTTATGGCGGATTGTTCCTGATAAAGCAGCTGACAGTACTTACATCCTTCCCAATCATGGCCGTAATCTGGTTTTGCCAAGTGGCTTTTTTGAAGAAGGTCTTAATTTGTTTAAAAACCTTTATGCTTTCTCTTTTGCCGTGGGACAGCAGCAGTACACTGATGTCACTGTTGAAAATCTTGATGGCTCAGAAGAATTGTATCAGTTTGAAGTGCTGGTGCACCGGCACTCCATTGAATTGACTGTAAAAGAAAAAAATGTCCTTTCTTTTTTTGATAATACTTATCTTCTCTATCAAAACACCTTCTACCGTCTCACTATGAAACAGGCTAAAATAGTGGCTGCTTTAAAAACACTGCCCTTAGAATCCGATTTAGTTAAACATATTCATTTTGACTTAGATGATCAAGCTAAACTGGCTGCCAGTTTATTGGACTTTCGTACTTTGGGTCCAGTCAAAGCACCAAAAAGTTTTGAAATTCGGGATTTTTCGCCAATCTTTTATTTTAGCTTAGAAGAGAATCAAAATCTCCACTTATCCTTAGTTTTTGATTATGGAAAGCTTAAGGTGGCCAGTAAAAAAGAATTAGGAGAGCTTCCCTTTGCCAGCAATTTTAAGCGGGAACAGCGTGTTTTTAAGCTATTGGAAGCTAACGGTTTTACTAAGGGATTTTCCAGCTATCGCAAACCCTTGCAGACAGAAGAACTGTACCAGTTTTTTAGTCAGACTTTGACTGAATTTACTGCTCTCGGTAACGTTTTTTTAGCAGATGAACTAGAAGCTTTGCGTTTTTCGGAAAAACCGCAGTTAGCTGTCAGTGCTTCCGGCAGTCTGTTAGATATTTCCTTCGATTTTTCCACTGTTCTTGAAAATGATATCGACACTGCTACAGCGGCACTTTTAAGCCATCAGCCCTACTTTGTCAGCCAGTCAGGGCAATTAGTTATTTTTGATGAACAAACACAAAAGATTAGTGCAGATATTAATAAATTCAAGCCTAAACAATTAAAAAACGGTCATTTGCAGCTCCCTGCCCTGTCTGCTTTTCAGCTTTCGGATGTTTTACAGGCTCAGAATAATGTTTCCCTGAAACAGTCTTTTACAGAATTGATTCAGGACCTCAGACAGCCGGAAAACTTTGAGCTGCCTGATTTTAAAGTAAAGGCAGAACTGCGGGATTATCAGCTGACCGGCGTCCGCTGGCTGTCCATGCTGGATAAATACGGTTTTGGCGGTGTTTTGGCAGATGATATGGGTTTAGGTAAAACACTGCAGACGATTGCTTTTCTGAGCAGCAGACTTGACAGGGGACAGCGGGTTTTGATTTTATCCCCGTCAAGCCTTATTTACAATTGGCAGGATGAGTTTAAAAAATTTGCTCCGGATTTGGATTTTGCTGTAATCTATGGTCTAAAACCTGTACGGGATGACCTTCTAAAGGAAGATCACCAAATCGTTATTACCAGCTACAGTTCTTTCAGACAGGATTTCGCCAACTACAATCAGCTCCACTTTGATTATTTGATTTTGGATGAAGCCCAAGTCATGAAAAATACGCAGACTAAGATTGCTCAGTATTTGCGTTCTTTTGAAGTTAACAATTGTTTTGCACTGTCTGGGACACCGATTGAAAATAGATTGCTGGAAATTTGGTCAATTTTCCAAATTGTACTTCCGGGACTTCTGCCGGAGAAAAAAGCTTTTCTGAAATTGTCTGCAGAGGAGGTGGCACGTTATATTAAACCTTTCATCATGCGGCGTAAAAAAGAGGATGTTTTGCCTGAATTGCCTGAATTGTTAGAAATTAATTATCATAATGAGCTGGCAGACAGTCAGAAGGCGATTTATTTAGCACAGTTAAGACAAATGCAGGATAATATCCGCGGTTCATCGGATGCGGATATCAACCGCAAAAAAATTGAAATTCTCTCTGGGATTACTAGGCTGCGGCAGATTTGTGACAGTCCCAGTCTGTTTACAGATTATGATGGCGGCAGCGGCAAGCTGGACAGTTTAAGGGATTTGCTGCTTCAGATTAAGGAAAGCGGCCACCGTGCTTTGGTTTTTTCTCAGTTTCGCGGAATGCTGGACATAGCAGAGCGGGAACTGCAGCATCTTGGGCTGACAGCCTACAAGATGACTGGTTCAACGCCGGCTGCTGAGCGTCAGGCAATGACACGGGCTTTTAACAGCGGGGCTAAGGATATTTTTCTGATTTCCTTAAAAGCCGGCGGTATCGGTCTTAATTTAACCGGAGCTGATACTGTTGTTTTAATTGATCTCTGGTGGAATCCAGCCGTGGAAATGCAGGCGATCAGCCGGGCTCACCGGATTGGCCAAGATAAAAGTGTCGATGTTTACCGTCTGATTACCAGAGGAACGATTGAAGAAAAAATTTTGGAATTACAGGAAAGAAAGCGCCACCTGGTGACAACTGTTCTGGACGGTAATGAAACGCGTGCCAGCATGTCTGTTGAAGATATTAAAGAAATTTTAGGGCTTAATGATTGAATAGTGGCAGCAAGCTATGAACTGTCAGCGTTTTGATAAGAGATGCAGGATGAACTCGGCTGATTTTTAACTGGAGCTCATCACAGTGGAGCAAATAAAACATACAGTTAAATGAATGGCATGAAAATGTGGAAGTGCGACTATTTGAAACAAGAAAGAATGACAGGACTGGTTATTAGAAATTAAAACGGTCTCTAAGAGCATTTGTGTGAAACGATTTAAGACAAGAAACAAGATCAAATCGGTTATTTTCTAGGAGGTGCTGGAAGAAGGGCTATGCTTTGGCTGCAGCCAAAGCAACATTCTTATGATGATGTTCTTACTTTACAAAAACTTATGCCGAGATAAGGGAACGGAACGCAGCTTAAATCTGGTTAAAAATAGAACGGTGAGAAGAGAATGCTCCCCTTAAGCTATTTAGCCTTAGGACTAGTAAAAAGCAGTCATTACATGTAGGAGCGGGCCGTCTAGGACAGCTGTAATTTCTGTGGAAGTTTTCACGCTTAAAAATTTTAGCCAAAGTGATATTTTTGCTATTCATTTTAATCAATTCTATGATAGAGTTATCCTGTATGAGTCTTTTTAATGTGGGTTTCGATGCTTATCATTATAAGCCCATATAGGATTATTTATATACTCAATTCCATAATCCCTGCGGAAGCTTTTTCCTAGCTGGCAGATATGATAGATCCAGATATATTTAACTCTAAGCCCAAAAATTCTGACAAAAGGTAAAGATTAACCGTCATTGGCTCCTTAATTAATACAGTAAAGTTTCTTTGATAAAGTGCTGTAAAGCTGCGGGTCATTTTTAACTATAAGAAAATTTTGAAAAAATACACTTTTTAGTTTATAATAGGAATGCTGTATAGAAGATATCGACGGTTCTTATCCAGAGACGTAAAAACTGTCGGAGCTTTTCCTGATACAGAAGGGTCAGCTGCCGCTGGCTAACTGCAAATATTTCAAGTTCAAGAAAAAGGAAGCGGCCTTGATATGATGAGAAAAAAATTTCCTCTTGTTGCAGATGATGAGCAAATCGCCCAAGAACCGATAATCATGCGGCTTTATAACAATGAAGATTTGATTAATAATATTCATGGTCCTTATCAAGACAAAGACTTCACTGATGTGACCAAGGATTTTAATTTTGTTGACCAAACGCCGGGGGTAAGGGAGAAGGCGCCTGAACGCCTGCAGACAGTTAATGAAGGAAAATCTTATGCGCAGAAAGCGAAAGAAGAAGCAAGACGCGATATTAAGGAAAAACGCCGGACTTTTTTAGCAAATGAAACGAAAGTGCCTGCCAAACCTGCTTTTCAGCGTCAGTCCTCATCCTATGTTTCTCAGCCCAAATCCAGCCGCCGGTCTGATAATGAACTGAGCCGTTTTTCAGAAAAACTTCATCAGGAAACCTATATTTTAGCTGAACTGCCTCGGGTATATACAGAACCTGATAATTCTTCGCGGACGAAACCGCAAAAAAATACTTATGATTTTCTCAAACGCAGTCAGATTTATAATAAACAGGATCTACAAACGCAGAGGGAACATCAGTTAGCTCAGGAATTGAATCTGACCCGTTTTGCAGAGATGGACTGATGAGGAACAGCGAAACGTTTTTTCAGGCATTTAGGCAAGGCTGTGAAAGTGCCTGGAATTTTTTGTGAGTAAACAGAACGGCCTAAATGCTGCGGGAAAAAGATAGACTTCCCTTGAGTCTTTAATGACTCAGCGGTCAGTCTCCTATTTTCCTTTTGCGTTTTTAACGGCCTTTGTATCTTGATGGAATTGAACACGGCCTAAGCTCTTTGCAAAAAAGATAAAACTTCCTAGAAACTAAGTTTTCAGCGTCAGTTTTCCTATTTTTGCTGTGAGCTTTTCACGGCCTTTGTATCTTGGTGGAATTGAACACGGCCTAAACGCTGCGGGAAAAAGATAGACTTCCCTTGAGTTTTTAATGACTCAGTGGTCAGTCTCCTATTTTCCTTTTGCGTTTTTAACGGCCTTTGTATCTTGGTGAATTGAACACGGCCTAAAATCCTAGTGAAAAAGATGAAGTCCGCCGCGATGTGGGTCATCGCTCGTCCTTCTCTATTTTCATACGGATTTTTATACGGCCTTTGTATCTTGGTTAAGGAGTGAATATGTCAAAGACCTATCATTTTATTGGAATTAAGGGCTCAGGGATGAGCGCTCTTGCGCTTATGCTTCAGCAAATGGGCTATAAGGTTCAGGGGAGCGATGTGGAAAAATATTATTTCACACAGCGGGGGCTTGAACAGGCTGGTATTGCCGTTCTTCCTTTTTCAGAAACCAATATCACACCTGATTTGGAACTGATTGCCGGCAATGCTTTTCGTGCAGATAACAATATTGAAGTTGCTTATGCTCTTAAGAACGGTCTTGGCTTTAAACGTTATCATGAGTTTCTTGGAGACTTTATGACACAGTTCACCAGCTTCGGGGTAGCTGGTGCTCATGGGAAAACATCAACAACCGGACTTTTATCCCATGTCCTAAAAAATATAACTGATACATCCTATCTTATTGGGGATGGGACCGGACGCGGTCTGGCCGGCAGCAAATATTTTGTTTTTGAATCAGATGAGTATGAGCGTCACTTCATGCCTTATCACCCAGAATATTCAATAATTACCAATATTGACTTTGATCACCCTGATTACTTTACCAGCATTACTGATGTTTTTAATGCTTTTAGTGATTATGCGCAGCAGGTCCAAAAAGGTCTTTTTGTGTACGGCGAAGATCCTCATCTTAGGCGTCTGAAGACAGAGGCTCCTATTTATTATTATGGATTTGATCCTGCTGATGACTTTATTGCTTATGATATTATTCGTACAACAAATGGGTCTGATTTTAAAGTTAGATATGGTGAAAAAGTACTCGGTAACTTTCATGTTCCAGCCTATGGGCGCCATAATATTCTGAACGCAACAGCTGTGATTGGCAATCTCTTCATTGCCGGATTTGATATGGACTTGGTTGCTCAGCATTTGAGAACATTTAAAGGGGTTAAACGGCGTTTTTCTGAAAAAGTAATTAATGGGACTGTTATTATTGATGATTTTGCGCATCACCCGACCGAAATTATTGCCACTCTTGATGCAGCCAGACAAAAATACCCCAGTAAGGAAATTGTCGCTATTTTTCAGCCGCATACCTTTACTCGCACCATTGCTCTGCTGGATGAATTTGCTGAGGCTCTTAATGAAGCTGACAGCGTCTATTTAGCACAAATTTATGGTTCAGCGCGCGAAGTAGACAATGGTGATGTTAAAGTGGAAGATTTAGCTCAAAAAATTAATAAGCCTTCCGAAGTTGTTACGGTTGAGAATGTTTCGCCTCTGCTTGACCATGACGATGCCGTCTATGTTTTTATGGGAGCAGGAGATATTCAGCTTTACGAACGGTCTTTTGAAGAACTTTTGGCAAATCTGACCAAAAATACACAATAACTATTGGAGAGTGGGACAAAAATTGTAAATTGTCATAAAATGACGCTTTGGTTTTGCTGTCCTGTCTCCGCACAGTTGATTAGGTATCCCTTGTGCAATAAGGGATAAGAACTTCCAATCAACCACTGCGCCAAATGCATAAGTTTAAAAAAAGTAAAGCGAGGCAGGACTTTTGTCCCTGCCTCTTACCATCTTTGTATCTTGATGGAATTGAACACGGCCTAAGAGCAGTGCAAAAAAAACATAGCTAAGTTTAGAATTGATTTCAAGTTAATAGCCGTAGACGTCTGAAAGCTTTATCGCCTAACAGTCGACCGCAGCTTTCTAGTCGTCTTGGCAGAGGTGCGTCTACGAAATCAGAGATTTCGGACTTACCGTCATTTTTGCTTTGCTCTTTTTACGGCCTTTGTATCTTGATGGAACTGAACACGGCCTAAGAGCTGTGCAAAAAAGATAGTCTGTCCTAGAACCTTGCGGTTCTTCGTCCAGCCTCCTATTTTTGCTTTGCTCTTTTTACGGCCTTTGTATCTTGATGAGAGGAATTTTTATGTTGTTGATTAGGGAGGGAAAGGAAGAGGATTGGGTTACTGTTTCCGGTATAGAACAAGCGAATTTTCCGCCGGAAGAGGCTGCGGATTCTCAAACGATTAAGGAGCGTCTCAGCTGTATCAGTGATACCTTTCTTATTGCAGAAATTGCTGGGGAAGTTGTCGGTTATATTGAAGGGCCGGTGATTTCGCAGCGTTACCTGACAGATGATCTTTTTCACACTGTGGCGCCTAATCCTCCTCAGGGCGGGTTTATTGCAGTGACAAGTCTGTCAGTAGCACCTGCTCATCAAGGTCAAGGTGTTGGGACAGCTCTGCTTGCGGCTTTGAAAGATTTATCGCTTGCTCAGAAACGTCAGGGGATTACACTGACTTGCCATGACTATTTAATCTCCTACTATGAAATGAATGGTTTTACCGATGAAGGAGAATCAGTTTCGCAGCATGGCGGTTCTGTTTGGTATAATTTAGTATGGGAAAATCTGCAGGATGATATGTAAGCCTTTTATTAAGAATAGATGACAAAAAAGTATCCAGTTGCTTTTATCCCGCTTTTGGGTTATAATGGCGTTTGATTAAGATGAGGAGGGTGTGTTTTGACCGATTTTAAGGATGATAAGCAAGACAGTCAAGATTTGAAACACTTTAAAGAAAAGCTTCTTGCTGAATTAGAAGAGGCCAATCAACTCAGAAAACAGCAGGAAGAAGCCTTAGCACAAAAAGAAGCAGCTGGCAGTGCCCCTGCTGATTTTGTAGCCGACAAGGCCGGCGATGATGAGTCTATTCCGCAAAAGGAGCCTATTTTTCCTGAGGATAAGCAAACAGGGCTGCAGTCCGCTGATTCAGAACTGTCTTTCGCTGACAGTTCTTCTCAAGAAGCAGCGGCTGTCGGGGATGTAGATGCTTTTCAATCCTTTCCTGCAGATAATGCCGCTGAAAAGAAGCAGCCCAGTTTGGACAGAGCTGAGCAGCTGAAATCTGATGGTGAAGAAAAGCCGGATTCAGCTGCTGAACAAGAAGATTTTTCTGCAGCTGAACAGAGAGCAACAGTTGGCAGAAGACGGAGGCAGAAGCAGAAGACAGATAAAATGGCTAAGAGAATTGCTCGTGTTCTTATTCTAGCCATTATTCTGCTTTTGGCAGCCTTTATCTTTTTTGCCTATCGCTATGTTGCAGACGGAATTGCTCCGGTTGATAAAAAGTCAACAGACTATGTTACAGTAGAAATCCCTGAAGGTTCCGGTAATAAGTATATTGGCCAGATTTTAGAAGAGGCCGGCTTAATTAAAAGTGCAACTATTTTTAATTACTATACGAAGTTTAAAAACTACAGTAACTTTCAAAGCGGTTATTATAATCTGCAGAAAAGTATGGATTTAGATGAGATTTCACAAATTTTGCAGGAGAGCGGAACTGCTGAGCCGCAGGAACCGGCACTTGGTAAAATTTTAGTGACAGAGGGCTATACTATTGATCAGATTGCAACGGCTATAACCAAAAATACCATTGGTGACAAAAAGGCCACACCTTTTAAAAAATCTGATTTTCTAGCTCTTGTTAAAGACGAGAAATTTATCGCACGGATGACTGAAAAATATCCTGAGCTCCTTGCTGGTTTACCAAGTGCAGATAAGGCTGTTTATCGGCTGGAAGGCTACCTGTTCCCAGCGACTTATAATTACTACGACAATACGACATTAGAAGAGCTGGTCGAAGAGATGATTGCTACAAGTCATGCCTATATGTCTGAGTATTATTCGACTATCGAAGAAAAAGGAATGACTGTCAATGAAGTGCTTACCTTAGCTTCTCTTGTTGAAAAAGAGGGGGCTACAGATGAAGACCGCCGAAATATTGCCAGTGTGTTCTATAACCGTTTGGATGCAGATATGCCTTTACAGAGTAATATTGCCGTTCAGTATGCCTTGGGGACTCTGGGAGAGAAAACTTCTCTTAAAGATGATGCTACTATTGACACAAGCGTTGATTCTCCGTATAATGATTATACCAATACTGGTTTGATGCCTGGTCCGGTAGACAGCCCAAGTCTTTCAGCAATTGAAGCGACCATCAGTCCGTCTGATACAAAGTATTTATACTTTGTGGCAGATGTTACCACTGGCGAAGTTTACTTTGCTGAAACTTTAGAAGAGCATGAAGCCAATGTTGAAAAATATATTAACAGTAAATTGGATGATTCATCATCTTCATCAGATAGTTAAAAGCAAACATGGTGTGGAAACGCATCATGTTTGACTTTGGTAAAAACAAAAAATAGAAAAGAGAACAAAAAATGACAGAAAAAACTTATCCTATGACGCTCGCTGAAAAAGAACAGCTTGAACAAGAACTTGAAGAATTAAAATTAGTCCGCCGCCCAGAAGTGGTTGAACGGATTAAAATTGCCCGTTCTTATGGAGACCTTTCGGAAAACAGTGAATATGATGCTGCTAAAGATGAGCAGGCCTTTGTTGAAGGTCAGATTTCAACACTGGAGACAAAAATTCGTTATGCAGAAATTATTGACAGTGACGCCGTTGCTAAAGATGAGGTAGCTATTGGAAAAACTGTTGTTGTGCAGGAAATCGGAACGAATGATAAGGATACCTATGCAATTGTCGGTGCAACTGGTGCTGATGTGTTTTCAGGAAAAATTTCAAATGAGAGCCCGATTGCCCAAGCACTTATTGGAAGAAAGAAAGGCGATCAGGTTACGATTGAAACACCTGCCGGCAGCTATGATGTTGAGATCGTCAGTGTTGAGAAAACCGCTTAACACCAAGATACAAAGGCCATATAAAAAGGGGGAAGTCCGAAATCATCGATTTCGCAGACGCACCCCTGTCAGGATGGCTAGGTGTCTGCAGTTCAAAACTTGGTCATATCTTTTTTTAAGAGGAGGACCTCTAAAACAAATAAAGGCAGAGAAAACAGATGCTTGTCATATTTTCTCTGCCTTTTATTTATAGAATGATAGAGTGGACCCTAAAAAGGACAGTCCTAAAAAAACAGCTGAGCTGTTCTCTATAGGAGAGAGAATCTACTCAGCTGTTTTACTGTCTGAAATTGAATTAATTTCTTCTTTTTTGTTTGCCAGCATTGCGTTTGGGTCTATTGGCAGAGATAGCAGCCTGTTTTTTGCTGCCTGCTGCTGGAGTAACATCTTTGGGACGCTTTGCTGACTTAGCGGCTTTAGGTGGATTCTCTTTGAACTCTTTTTCAACCTGCTGCCGGAGTTTAGGACGAATCAAGTGGGTTGTAATCAGCTGCTGAGCAATACTGAAAATACCGCCGACAAACCAATACAGGGCCACACTTGCCGGGAGGGAAATAGACATCATTACCATCATCAGCGGCATCATGTACATAGTTGTGCGCATTTGAGCTTTTTGCTCTTCAGCAACAGCCTGGAGGGACAGCCAAGACTGCAAAAAGTAAAGTACGGCAATGATAGCAGTCAGCACCAGACTGCGCTCAGCTAAATTAATACCGAGAAAATTGCTATTTGGAACTTCACGCGCAGCAAAATACAGAGCAGAAATGAAAGGCATTTGGATGAGCAGCGGCAGACAGCCGATACCACCCAGCATACTGACGCCGTTTTCGCGCTGAGCAGCCATCAATTCCGATTGAGCGGCTAATTTTTCTTCCTGAGTTTTAGCCTCTTTGATGCGTTCATTAATCGGTTCAAAGATTGGCTTAAGGTAGGCCATTTTTTCTGACTGATAGCTGGCTTTTTTGGATTGGTGAAGATTAAGCGGCAGAATAATTGTCCGGACAATTATCGTAACAAGTATGATGCCTAAACCATAGCCCAGTCCCATATTATTGGCAAAATAATCGATAGCTGCGGTCATGGGGCGACCTAAAAAATCCCAAATAATCCCACTAGGATTGCCGCTGGCATCCCGTCCGACACAGCCTGAAAGCAGCAGAAGCATCGCAGCTCCTGTTCCTGATAGTAAGAGACGTTTTAAATTCTTTTTCACCTTTTTATTCCTTTAAAATTTAATATACCTATCTATTTTACTTTTTTTTCTTTAAATTCTCAATAGTTCTAAAGACGGATTTTTAATTGGCCATTCGAAAATCTGTATAATCCGGAAAATTTCCTACTGACACATCAACGTAACTTACCTTGGCCCATTGGGACGGGCCCTTACGTATTTCCTGAATGAATTTAGCCATTTTTCCTGAATCATCCGACTGAGCTAGAATTTCAACTGTTCCGTCATCATTATTCCAGACACGGCCGTAAATATCTCCTATTTCAAGTGCTAAAGCATAGGTTGAATAGCGAAACCCAACTCCTTGGACACGTCCGGAAACAAGCAAACGTACTTTTTTCATATCAAACCTCCTTATATTAAGATACAAAGGCCGTTAAGAACGCAAAGAGAAAATAGGCGGTAAGTCCGAAATCTTTGATTTCGCAGACGCACCCCTGCCAGGACGACTAGAAGGATGCGGTCGGCTGTTAAGACGACAAAGCCTTCAGACGTCTACGGCTGGCAAGAAGTTGAGCAGAACTTAGTTCATAAGGTTCTCTCACTCTCTAATTTTCAAGTTTGGGCTACCTGTGTACTCTCACAGCGTTTAGACCGTGTTCAATTCACAAGATACAAAGGCCGTGAAAAAATCTGTATCTTAGCCATTTTTTGATATAATATCTATATGACTATTATAACCTCAAAAACGAATAATCTCATCAAAAAAACCAAAAAATTGCTGCAAAAAAAGCATCGCAGCCATTCTTACTTGATTGAAGGCTGGCATTTATTTACAGAGGCAGAGCAAGCAGGAGCTGTCTTTAACAATATTTTTGTGACTAGCGAACTGGCAGATAGGGTCAGAGGTTTTGAGCAGGTCAGGCTGGTGACAGAAGATGTTTTAAAGACTTTAACAGAGTCCCCTTCTCCGCAGGGAATTGTAGCAGAAGTCGCTATGCCGGAGTCTGCTTTTCCTGATTGGACCGCCGGGCGTTTCTTACTTCTGGATGATATTCAGGATCCCGGCAATCTTGGGACTATGGTCCGAACTGCAGCTGCAGCAGGGCTTACAGGCGTTTTTATTTCTGAAAAATCAGCTGATATTTACAATCAAAAAACATTGCGGGCTATGCAGGGCAGCCATTTTTATATCCCTATTTACCGAACAAATCTTCTGGAGGTTTGTTCTCAGCTGCAGCAGCATGCTGTTCCTGTTTTTGCGACATCTCTGGCAAAGTCTGCTCTTGATTACCGCAAACTGCCTAAAACAGATAATTTTGCCTTTATAATGGGCAATGAAGGTCAAGGAATTTCTGAACTGCTGCTGCAAAAGGCTGACCGGCTGGTTCATATCCCGATGCCGGGAGAAACAGAAAGTCTAAATGTCGCTGTTGCTGCCGGGATTATTATTTTCAGCTTAATTTAAGAGAGTATGGTATAATAAAGCCAGAGGTGATTGAATATGAGGAATTATGAGCGAGACCAGGATTTTATGAATCATGTTGGTCATTTGATCAGACATCCGCGTTTTCAAAAACTTGATGGGATTGTCCAGCATCAGCATTCGACCCGACTGGAGCATTCTATCAATGTCAGCTATACCAGTTTTCGGATTGCCAGAAAGTTGGGCTGGGATAAGAAAAGTACAGCCAGAGGAGCTCTGCTGCATGATTTTTTTTATTACGACTGGAGGGTCACCAAATTTAACAAAAGCCATGCATGGGTTCACCCGCGTATCGCTGTGAAAAACGCCCGTAAACTGACCCAGCTGAATAAAAAAGAAGAAGATATTATTCTTAAACATATGTGGGGAGCAACGGTAGCTCCGCCTCGTTACAAAGAAGGCTATATAGTCACGATGGTTGACAAGTATTGGGCCATAAAAGAGGCGACAGTGCCTTTGCGAAAAGTTTGGCAGAAGCGCCGCCGCTTCAGTCGGAAATTCCTAGGCAGTCACAATCATTAGAAATGGAGATTTTAATATGAATGACAGTATCATATATACACAAACAGACACAGGTTTAAACCGTTTTTTTGCTAAAATTTACAGTCTGGTTGGTATGGGAATCGGTTTATCTGCTCTAGTTTCAGCCTTGATGCTCTACATTTTTACAGATAATATGATTACCTTGATGATCAACTATCCTTGGGTTTATTACGGTGCTATTTTTGCAGAATTGATTTTGGTTTTGGTTGCCAGCAGCGCTGCCCAAAAAAATACACCGGCCGCCCTTCCGCTTTTTTTAACTTACTCGGCTTTAAATGGCTTTACACTAAGCTTTATCATTGTAGCTTATACGCAAACAACGGTTTTGCAGGCTTTCTTGTCATCGGCAGCTGTTTTCTTTGTAATGGCTTTGATTGGGGTAACAACTAAAAAAGATTTATCTGGAATGGCTAAAGCTTTATTAGCTGGTCTGATTGGTATTATTGTTGCCAGCTTGATTAATCTTTTCATTGGCAGCGGTACGATGAGTTATATCATCAGTGTTGTGTCGGTTCTGATTTTCTCGGGTCTGATTGCCTATGATAACCAAAGAATCAAGCATGTCTACCAAGCAACAGGCGGCAATGCCGGTGATGGCTGGGCTGTATCTATGGCGCTCAGTCTTTACCTTGATTTTATCAACCTGTTTCTCAATCTGCTGCGTCTGTTTGGCAATCGGAGGTAATAGCCTGCCTTAACAGGAGGGATACAAGACTTTATCCAAATAGCTGGAGCTTTTGCTTCGGTTATTTTTTTGCAGAAAACGTTGCGTGTATTCTATAAACAGTTTATACATGGAAAAAGATGGAAGATCATCTGATACTGTAGTCAAACAGTCAATTATTGTAACGGTCTGGTTGAGTCTGACAATCTATATTAAACATGAGATGTTAAAAATTTTCATCATTCCTTTAATCATTTATGATATAATAGGGCTAATATTTTGTAATGGAGTCAAAAATGAAAACACCTTTTATCAGTAAAGAACATTTAGATAAGATTGTCGCTGAATTTCCTACACCTTTTCATCTTTATGACGAGAAAGGCATCCGTGAAAAAGCGCGTGCCCTAAATAAGGCTTTTTCCTGGAATAAGGGATTCAAAGAGTATTTTGCTGTCAAAGCAACTCCAAACCCAACGATTTTAAAGATTTTGCAGGAGGAAAACTGCGGTGTTGACTGTGCAACTGAAGTCGAGTTGCTGATGAGCCATAAGCTCGGCTTTACAGATATTATGTTTTCTTCAAATAATACACCGGCAGATGAATACCGCTATGCTCGAAAAATTGGCGCGATTATTAATCTGGATGCTTATGAGGATATCGCTTTTCTTAAAGAAAGCGCCGGTCTTCCTGAAACAATTTCCCTGCGCTACAACCCGGGCGGTGTCTTTGCTTTAGGCACTGATATTATGGATCATCCTGAGGAATCAAAATTTGGTATGACTAAGGCACAATTACTGCAAGGTTTTAAAGAATTAAAGGCTGCAGGGGTCAAAGAGTTTGGTCTGCATTCGTTTTTAGCTTCCAATACAGTGACCAACGACTATTACTCAACATTAGCAAGTGAGCTGTTTGAATTAGCTGTCGAAATAAAAAACAAAGTAGGTATTGAGCTGAGTTTTATTAACCTTTCAGGCGGTGTGGGGGTCAATTATTTGCCGGAGCAAAAAGCCAATGATATTGCCTTGATTGGTCAAAAAGTGCATCAGGTTTTTGATACTGTTTTACAGCCAGCCGGTTTGGGGCATCTTAAAATTTTTACAGAGCTTGGTCGCTTTATGCTGGCACCTCACGGGCTTTTGGTGACCAGAGTGCACCATCGTAAAAAGACTTATCGTGATTATGTGGGAGTAGATGCTTCAGCTGTTAATCTGCTGCGTCCGGCTATGTATGGTTCTTATCATCATATTACCAATATGACGAATCCTCAAGGGGAACCGGAAGTTGTGGATGTTGTCGGTTCGCTTTGTGAAAATAATGATAAATTTGCTGTAGGGCGTGAACTTCCGCAGGTTCGAATAGGGGACTTGCTTGTGATTCACGATACTGGAGCTCATGGTTTTTCGATGGGCTACCAGTATAACGGCCGTCTGCGTTCGGCAGAAATTCTTTATCAGGAAGATGGTCAGGCAAAAATGATTCGCCGGGCTGAAAAACCTGAAGATTACTTTGCCACCCTTTACGGCTTTAATTTTGAAGAATAACTGCCTGCATTATAACTTTAAGCTATTTTGCTTTGATTTTGTTACGTTTTTTCTATATTGAAGAGTAGACCTTGGCTTTGAATTTTAAAGAGCATAAGAGGACAATTATTTGTAAAGCACTTTCATTTCTGCTATAATAAGTGGTGTAAAAAATGTAGGAGAGAAAACTGTATGACGACTTTTGTTTGGATTTTATTGATTATTATTGCTTTAGGGGCCGGCTTAGTTGGCGGCGTTTTTATTGCACGAAAGCAAATTGAAAAGGAAATCGGGGAACATCCGCGCCTGACTCCAGATGCTATTCGTGAGATGATGAGCCAAATGGGGCAAAAACCAAATGAAGCTAAGATTCAGCAAACGTATCGAAATATCATCAAACAGTCAAAGGCAGCTCAGGCTAAAGGTAAAAAATAATTTTTTACGGCTGATTTGAAAGGATTATCTTAAATATAAAATTGGGAACAGGCAAGCTGGTTTTATTTTAGAGTAAAGGTTTTGCTGTTTTTATGGCCTCCTCTGTTGACCAATTGTTTAGAGCAATTATATTGTGGGCAGAATTGATTTTACGAAAATAACAGGACCGTTATTTTTAGCCTTTGGTTACAGAGCCCTGTTTATTTATCAAAACTAAGGGAAAAGGTCCGTTGGGCCTTTTTGGTTTTTATGGCGGAAAAGCAGCGGCCTTTGTATCTTGATGAATTGAACACGGCCTAAAATCCTAATGAAAAAGAGACGTGCCATCAGGTGCAGACTTCATAGTTAGCTAGCCGTAGCTGACTGAAGGCTTTGTCGTCTTAACAGCCGACCGCACCCTTCTAGTCATCTTGGCAGAGGGGCGTCTGCGAAATCACAGATTTCCGGACTTACCGTCTTTTCATACGGATTTCTTCACGGCCTTTGTATCTTGTTAGGAATAGTTATGGATAATAGACCGATTGGTTTTTTAGATTCAGGTGTGGGTGGGCTGACAGTAGTTCGGGAGCTGATGCGTCAACTTCCTCATGAAGAAATTGTCTATATCGGCGATTCAGCCCGTACGCCTTACGGCCCGCGTCCTGCTGAACAGATTCGGCAGTATACATGGGAGCTGGTGCAGTTTCTTTTAACGAAAAATGTAAAAATGATTGTTTTTGCCTGTAATACAGCAACGGCAGTTGCTTGGGAAGAGGTTAAAGAGAAACTTGATATTCCGGTATTAGGAGTTATACTGCCGGGATCGAGCGCCGCGATTAAGTCAACTGTTAAGGGGAAAATAGGGGTTATCGGCACTCCGATGACCGTCCAGTCTGACATTTATAAGCATAAAATTAACTTACTGGCACCGCAGATGGAGGTCATCAGTTTAGCCTGCCCTAAGTTTGTTCCGATAGTAGAGTCAAATGAAATTTTTTCCAGTGTTGCTAAAAAAATTGTTTATGAAACGTTGGCTCCTCTGTCCGGTCGAGTGGATACTTTGGTTTTAGGCTGTACTCACTATCCCCTGCTGCGTCCCTTGATTCAAAATGCGATGGGACAGGACGTTAAATTGATTGACAGCGGTGCAGAGTGTGTCCGCGATATCTCGGTTCTTTTGAATTATTTTCAAATTAACCGCAGACGTGAATTAGCAGATGAAAGGCCGGTTCACCGTTTTTTCACAACGGCCGGCCGCGAAAACTTTAAAGACATTGCTGACAACTGGCTGGGGCAAAAAATAGAGGTGGAGCATGTAAAGCTATGAGTGACAGAATTTATGAATATAAAGACGATAAAGACTGGTTTATTGGCCGATGGACAGGAAGTTTTTCCTTTGGCGGTTTCATCCCTTTAAGTGAGGAAATTCTGAGGATTCAGTATAATCTGTCAGGATTTCTTCCGGTCAGGGGAAACAAAGCTTCAGCTGCTGACAATATTCAGCTACTGCGTTTCAGCTCCCCTTTTCGTCTGCTGGCTTTCATTGCCGAGATGATTAATCAGGAATTAGACCGCCACTTGGAAGTTAAGCAGCATCAAGGAGCTGTTTTGCTTATAGAAGAAGGACAGCTTTTAATGGTTCACCTGCCCCAATCCGGTTTAGCTGTGTCTGCCTTTTTTACTGCAGACTCTTTTGGAGATACTGTCCTTATTGCGACACATAATGAAGGTAAAACCAAGGAATTTTCAGATATGTTTGCTAAAATGGGACTTAAGGTAGAAAATCTGAACAATTACCCCGATTTACCGGAGGTTGCTGAAACAGGAACTACTTTTGAAGAGAACGCCCGCTTAAAAGCAGAAACGATTTCCGAACTTACCGGAAAAACGGTTTTGGCAGATGATTCAGGTTTGAAAGTAGATGTTTTAGGAGGACTTCCTGGGGTGTGGTCAGCTCGTTTTTCCGGTTCCGATGCTGATGATGAGTCAAATAATCGTAAGCTTTTGCACGAGCTGGCTATGGTTTTTGAAGAAAAAGACCGCTCCGCACAGTTTCATACGACTTTAGCTGTGGCGGCGCCGGGGAAGGACAGTCTGATAGTAGAAGCTGACTGGCCAGGGTATATTGCCCTGCAGCCTAAAGGAAAAAATGGTTTTGGCTATGATCCTTTATTTTTAGTTGGAGAAACAGGGCGGACGGCCGCAGAGCTGTCAAGTGCAGAGAAAAATCAGGTATCACACAGGGCTTTAGCCGTTAAAAAGCTGATGGAGGTGTTTCCAGAATGGCAAGCAAAACATTCATTGTAATGAGCGACTCTCACGGTGACCGTGAAATTGTTAGAGATATTAAGGAACGCTACTTGGGAAAAGCAGATGCCATTTTCCATAATGGTGATTCTGAACTGCCAAGTTCAGACAGCATTTGGGACGGTATTTATGTCGTAGCCGGAAATTGTGATTATGACAGCGGTTATCCCAATAATCTGGTCCTCCCTTTCTCTAATTTTACAGTTGCTCAGACTCACGGCCATCTCTATCATATTAATTTTACCTGGGATAACTTGATTTATTTCGCACAGGAAGCGGCAGCAGATATCTGTTTGTATGGGCATCTTCATCGGCCTGCTGCCTGGCAGGAAGAAGGTATCGTTTTTATCAATCCCGGCAGTGTTCTACAGCCGCGCGGGGAAATCAATGAAAAGCTGTATGCCAAACTGGTTATTGATGATGATACCATTAAAGTCACTTATTATACGCGTGAGCATCAGCTCTACCCAGCACTTTCAAAGGAATTTATACGATGATTGCTAAAGAATTTGAAGACTTTTTGTTGAATCAGCTGGACAGTTACTTGATACCTGCGGATGAACTGGCTATCTTTATTGATACCCATAATGCAGACCATGTTATGCTTCTGCTGGTTAATAATGGCTATGCCCGCGTACCTGTGATTACCAAAGATAAAAACTATGTTGGGACAATCAGTATAGCTGACATTATGGCTTATCAGGCGGAGCAGCAGCTGACAGAAGCAGAATTAGCTCAGACTGACATTGCTTACATGGTTAATACTCGGATTGATACTATTAGCGACCATTCTGATTTAACAGAAATTATGCATAAATTAGTTGATAATCCGTTTTTGCCTGTTGTTGACAATTCAGATGTTTTTGCCGGCATTATCACGCGCAAATCCATTTTGAAAGCTGTCAACAGTCTTTTACATAACTTTACGGACTTTTATACAATAACGCCTCATGAATGATTTAATCGCAGCTTTTGTAGCCAGCAAATCTCTCTCTTTAAATTCGCAAAAATCTTATTATTACGATTTGCAGCAGTTCAGCCAGACTGTCGGCAGCCGTATTAATAAAGAACGGCTGGCCTTGTATGAACAGTCTTTGTCCGGTCTGAAAGTTTCAGCAAAAAAACGAAAAATTTCTGCGGTCAACCAATTTTTATATTTCCTCTATACTAATCAAAAACTTGAGCATTTTTACAGGCTGCAGGTCAAGGATAAGCTGCCGCCTCGAACGGCAGTGCCCGCCCTGCTGGATTTTGCCTGTTTTTATCAGAGGAGTCAGAATGCCTGCGGACAGCTAATTGCTCTGCTGATTATTGAGACCGGTCTGTCCCCTGCTGAAATTCAAAGGCTGACAGTCAAAAATATCGATACTGCCCTAAAGGTTTTGCGTGTTGATAAAGCCGGTTTTGTTCGGATTATTGAATTTTCTGACAAGCTGCTGCCTTTTTTAGTGGCATTTTCTACCGGTGATAAAACCTATCTCTTTGAACATCAGGGCTCCGTTTATTCCCGCCAGTGGTTTTTTAACCAGCTGAAAGCCTATTTGTCCGAGATTGGCCAGTCGGAATTAACAGCCCAGGCTTTGCGGGAACAGTTTATTCTTGCGCAGAAAGCTAAGGGTAAAACACCGGCTCAGCTCAGCCGCAGTATGGGACTCAAAAGCCCATTGACTTTGGAGAAATATTATAAAGACTGATGGATATAAAACTAAAAGATTTTGAAGGCCCTTTGGATTTACTTTTGCATTTGGTTTCAAAATATGAGATGGATATTTACGATGTACCGATTGTTGAAGTGATTGAGCAGTATTTAGATTATATTGAAACTCTGCAGGCAATGAAGCTGGAGATCGCTGGAGATTATATGGTCATGGCCAGCCAGCTTATGCTGATAAAAAGCCGCAAGCTCCTGCCAAAAGTTGCTGAACCGGCAGTTGAGGAAGAGGATCCGGAGCTGGAGCTGCTGAGCCAGATTGAGGAGTATCGGCGCTTTAAAGCTTTAAGTGATGAATTGGCTCTTCAGCATGAAAAACGGGCTGTCTTTTACAGCAAACCCAAAGAAGAGCTGATTTTTGAGGATGCTGTCCTGAGGCAGGATAAATCTGCAATGGATCTTTTTCTGGCCTTTTCACAAGTCATTTCAGCCAAACAAGAAGAATTAAAAAACAGTCATACCGTAATTGAAAAGGATGACTATCGGATTGAGGATATGATGGCTTTGCTGAACAGCCGTTTAGATAAAGAACCTGCCCTAGCCCTGACTGCTGTCTTTGCTGACTGCGGCAGCCTGCAGGAGGCGATTACACTTTTTTTAGCTGCACTTGAATTAATTAAGCTTCAGCATATTAATGTGGAACAGGAAGCTAATTTTGGCCGGATTATTTTACGAAAAGGAGCCTAGAAAAGGATGACTTATTTATCTCAAATTGAGGCTTTGCTGTTTGTCGCCGGCGAAGATGGGCTGAGCTTGAGAGATTTAGCTGTTCTGCTTGATCTGTCGCCGACTGCGCTGCAGCAGCAGTTAGAAAAATTAGAGCAGAGATACCAAAAAGATGAAAACAGCAGTCTCTGCCTGAAAGAAACGGCAAAGACATATAAACTGGTCACTAAGCCTGCATTTGCAGATGTATTGAGGAAATATGCCAGAGCTCCGATTAATCAAAGTTTGTCCCGTGCAAGCTTAGAAGTTCTGTCTATTATCGCTTATAAGCAGCCTCTGACCCGTATTGAAATTGACGATATCCGCGGGGTGAATTCCAGCGGTGCGCTGAGCAAGCTTCAGGCTTTTGGTTTAATTCAGGAAGTTGGGAAGAAAGAAGTTCTAGGCCGCCCCAACCTTTATGCTACGACAGATTATTTCTTAGATTATATGGGAATCAATCATTTAGAAGAGCTTCCGGATATTTCCGGTATTGAAATTAAAGATGAAGAAACTGCACTTTTTACTCAGGCTTGACTCAGTAACAGAAACAGAAGGACAAGATCATGAGAATTAATAAATATATCGCCCATGCCGGTCTGGCAAGCCGAAGGAAGGCCGAAGAGCTGATTAAAGAGGGGGTAGTGACCCTTAACGGACAGGTTGTAACAGAATTGGCAACCCTTGTTAAATCCGGTGATCAGGTTGCTGTCAAAGGGCAGCCAATCTATAATGAAGAAAAGGTCTATTATCTCCTTAATAAACCGCGGGGGACAATTTCCAGTGTTTCTGATGAAAAAGGCCGCAAAACGGTTGTTGAGCTCTTACCTGAGGTCAAGGAACGCATATACCCCGTCGGCCGCTTGGACTGGGATACGTCCGGTCTGCTGCTGCTGACAAATGATGGTGATTTTACCGATAAAATGATTCATCCGCGCAATAAAATTAATAAAGTCTATTCGGCGCGCTTACAAGGCATTGCTACTAAAGAAAAACTGCGTCCCCTTACGAAGGGACTTGAAATTGACGGACAAAAAACAGCACCTGCACGTTACCGCATTGTGAAAACGGATGCTGAGAAGAAGCGTTCAGTGGTTGAGCTGACCATTCATGAAGGCCGTAACCATCAGGTAAAAAAAATGTTTGAAGCTGTCGGGCTTCCGGTTGAAAAACTTTCAAGAGTGCAGTTTGGCAGTCTTGATTTAAAGGGGGTAAAACCGGGAGAATTCCGCCGTCTCAGCAAAAAAGAGGTCAGCCGACTCTATAATCTGGCTGTTAACAGCAGCCAATGATTAAAACAGCGCTTATTAGCTTAGTCCGTCTGTATCAAACCTATATTTCCCCGCTTTTCCCCGCTTCCTGCCGCTACCGGCCGACCTGCTCAAACTATATGATTGAAGCGATTGAAAAACATGGTTTTAAAGGGGTTCTCATGGGTCTGGCCCGTATTTTACGCTGCCATCCCTTTGTTCAAGGCGGGAAAGACCCGGTTCCGGATCATTTCAGTTTCAGAAGAAACCGCAAGGAGTCATCAAAAGAATAAGCAAATCCCCACAGGACAGCGTCCTGTGGGGATTTTTAAAGCATTTTTAGCGAGGGACACCCCCGGTATAATCTGTCAGTATTTGTTGATAGCAGCTTTATCAAAGAGCTTTTAAATTTTCGACCAGGTTTTTGGAATGAAGAACAGCAGCATAGGGTAAATTTCTAAGCGTCCAGCAATCATGGCAAAGGACAGCAGGACTTTGGAGAAGGGGCTGAAGATGGCAAAGTTATCAGTTGTCCCCAGCATGGGTCCAATATTGTTCATACATGAAGCGGCGGCACTGAAAACGGTCATAAAATTATTATTATCCAGTGATAAAAAGAAGACCAGCCCCAGCAGAAAAATCACATAGAGTGTCAGATATTTTAAGACACCGTGCTGGGTCTCCTTATCAATCGTTTCATGATTGATATGCAGCGACATCATGCGATTAGGATAAAGGGTTGACAGCACTTGGTTTTTGGTAATCTTAGTCAGGATTAAGGATCTCATCACCTTGAAACCGCCGGCTGTAGAGCCTGCCGATCCCCCGACAAACATGAGCAGCAGCAGGATGATTTGAGAAAAAAGCGGCCAGCCGCTGATATCTGTAATACCATAACCTGTAGTAGTAATCGTTGCTGAAACTTGGAAAAAGACATACTCCAGTCCCTGTCTGACATTATCATAAAGCCCTAAGACATTGAAGGCAATCAGTCCTGCAGCAACTAAGACAATTTTGATATAGGTATGCAGTTCCTCATCTTTGAAAAAAACTTTAAACTTTCTTAGCAAAAGAAAATAATAAAGGTTAAAATTGACGCCGAAAGCCAGCATTCCTAAAGAAACCAGATTGGTTATTAAAGAGCTGTCATAGTGGGCAATACTGTCATTATAGACAGCAAAACCACCGGTTCCTGCAGTCCCCATCGCTGTAATCAGGCTGTCGTAGAAAGGGAGACCGGCCAGCCAAAGAATAAGGGTGAAGACGGCAAACATGGCTAAATAGATAATATAAAGAATCTGGGCGGTATCTTTTAATTTGGAAACCATCTTACCAAAGACAGGTCCCGGAACTTCTGCCCTCATGACCTCTAAATGGCTGTTTTTACTGTTCTCCATAATCGCCAGAGCAAAAACCAGTACCCCCATCCCTCCGATTAGGTGGGCAAAACTGCGCCAAAACATAAGAGCGGGCGAGAGGACAGCCGTATCAGCCAGAATGGTTGCTCCGGTTGTGGTGAAACCTGAGCTCGTTTCAAAGAAAGCATCTATAAGATTGGGAATCTGTCCTGTAAAGACAAAAGGGAGAGCTCCGAAAAAGGACCAGAGAACCCAGCACAAGGCAACAATCAGCAGGGCTTCTTTAGTGTATATACGATAGTTTTTCGGCTTGATAAGGACACCCAAGCCGCCCAGCAGGAAAAGCAGTCCCATGGTTGCCAGAATACTGAGAAAAACAGCGCTTTCTTCCCGATAAAGAGCCGCCACAATCAGCGGAACAATCAGCAGAGCAGCTTCGATCAAGAGTAATTTTGAGAGGAGATAGCGAACCATACTTTTATTCATAATCTACCTCGCTAATAAATCATAGATGTGGGTGACATTTTTTAAAAGGGTAACAACAACAATTTTGTCGCCCACCTCAAAAACATCGTCCCCTGTTGGGAAAATCGGCTTGCCCTTGCGGATAATGGCAGCGATTAGCACATCCTTTTTCAGTTTGAGGGAAGCCAATGTTTTACCAGCCATTTTGTTTTTAGCCCGAATTTCAAACTGCAGTGTTTCGATTTGCCCGTTGGCAACATGGTGCATAGCATCAAGATTAGAATCTTGAGCATTGACTCGGCCGCGGATAAAATGCATCATACTGTCGACAGCGATGCTTTTAGGTGTGACGATACTGGAAAACTGGTCTGTATCAATAATTTCTAAAAGACTGGTGCGGTTAACCTTGGTAATATTTTTTTGAATGCCCAATGTTTCTAAAAACATTGAGGCGATAATATTTTCTTCATCAACGCCTGTCAGGGTAGCGACAGCATCAAAGCTGGACACACTTTCTTCCAGCAAAAAACTCTTAACCGTTCCATCTCCCTGCACAACATGCACATTGGGGAATTCCTGACTGAAAAATTCTGCCCGTTCAGAATTGATTTCAATTAACTTAAGATGGAGTTTTGCATGTTTCAGAATATTGAGCAGGTAATAGGTAATCCGCCCCGCACCGATAATCATCATATTTTTAATCGTTTTTGCTTTAACAAAATTATGAAAGAGAACCATTTCGACCCGGTTACCGGTAACAAAAATTCTGTCACCTGTTGTAATCGTAGCTTCGCCGTCAGGGATAATAATTTGTCCCTGACGCTCGATAGCACAGATAACAACATTGCTGAATTTCTGACGAAACTGGCTGAGCGTCATTTTGCAGAGCTTGCTGCCGTCAGTCACTTTGAATTCCATCAGCATGACCCGGCCATTGACAAAATGTTCGACAGACAGGGCGTTGGGAAAATCGATGGAATTAGCGATATAACGCGCTGTCAGCAGCTCAGGATTGACGACCAGAGAAAAACCGAGAAAGTTCTTTTCTTTGAAATAAGGATTGGAGTATTCGGGATTGCGGACTCGGACAATCGTTTCCTTGGCCCCCATCTTTTTAGCGAGAACCGCAGCAATCATATTGACTTCGTCTTTGTCAGTAATAGCAATAAAAATATCACAGTCTTTCACATCAGCCTGCTCCAAAATTTTGAAATTAGCGCCGTTGCCGACAATGCCCATGATGTCATAGTGCTTGGTGATAGTCTTTAAGACTGCCTCTTTTTCTTCAATCAGGATAACGTCGTGTCCTTCTTCAACAAGCGAACGGCAGAGAGCCGTTCCGACCTTTCCTCCGCCAACAACAATTATTCTCATGACAACCTCCAGTTTATATCATCTATCATACTCCTTTTTTCCTTAAAATACTACTGATTTCCTCTAAAATCAGCCTGAGTGCAGTATCTTTTGCTGCCAATCCTGTAAGTAGGGCGATTCAGGGGTTTTCAAGCCGTTTTTTACTATTTTCAAAAAAATGCTAAATTTCAAGTTGAAGTTAGCCACTGAATACAATTTCTCTAGGTGTCTTGTAGTTTAATATTCGTTTGGGGTAATTGTTTATCCACCATTCAATCTGAGTGGCCAGTTTTCTGGTCGCTTTTGTTTTTCCCTTGGGTAGGAAACGTCGAATAAGACGGTTGTGATTCTCATTAGAGCCTCTTTCCCAAGAGCAATAAGGGTGAGCATAGTAGATCTTCTCTTCACTAAAAATCTCGCTTAATCTAGCAAATTCTGCCCCATTATCAGCTGTGATTGACGTGATCTGATATTCCTGTAAAATGCTCGACAAGGCTTCGTTAACGGCTTGTGCTGTCTTACTGGGCAAGTAACGAATGATTTCATACCTGGTTTTTCGATCTGTTAATGTCAGAAAGCAAGGCGCTTTAGCCCGTGTCTGAACGACCGTATCAATCTCATAATGCCCAGCCTCCAGTCGTTGAGTGATCGCTTCAGGCCGCTCCTCAATCGACTTTCCAACAGGCATGAAATTAGGACTGGCTGTTTTCTTAGGGGCTTTGCCTTTTCTTGGATACAGCCTATCTGCCTTAGTCAGCCCCAGGTACCCCTTGTCCATCCAGTAGTAGATGGTGGATTGTGGGACGTTGACTTTACGTTTTGACATCATCTCAGGTGACCACTTCAGCTTGATGTAGTGGACAATGGTTTCCTTGACTTTCTTCGTGAGACTAACAGCTTTACGGCTATTTTTTCGATTAATCTCATACACTTCCTGAGCTCTATCCGCCCTATAAAGCTTCTCAAACTTCCCCTTACGCACCTGTTGGAGGACCAGTCCACATTTCATCTCGTTGTTAATCGTTTGAGGAGCTTTGCCTAAGAGACCTGCAATCTCACGATTAGATTTCCCCTCTTGCTTCCAGCGTTCAATCAAGCGGCGATCAGCTATTGTCAAGTGCTTGCCTGTTGGTGTATAATGGTCTTGCATCTCTATGTCCTTTACTTGTGTTTTCGTCAACTACAAGTGTAACATAGAGGTGTTTTTTTGCATCTAAGTGGCTAACTTCATTTTAGAACTTTTTCAAAAAAATGATGAAAAAAGAACATTTTTGCGTCAAATACGTTGACTTTAAATGTCAAAGTGTTATAATATCATTATAAGTATTCGTTGGTTTAAATCAAACCTGTTATGATTTAAGAAAACGAATCACCACAACCACATTGTTTGCTGAGCTTGACTCCGGGCAGTGTGGTTATTTTTATGTTTAGAAGAAAGCGTGATGGAATAATGAATATAGAAGAACTGAGCCGGCATCATCATCATTCTGACAGTCGGAGGAACCATGCTGTCCTTTTTGAGCCCCAGATTCCGGCTAATACAGGCAATATCGCCCGGACCTGTGCTGCTACAAATACCCCTCTTCACATCATTCGTCCGATGGGCTTTCCGGTTGATGATAAAAAAATGAAACGGGCTGGCTTAGATTATTGGGATAAACTGGATATCACTTTTTATGACAGTTTAGAGGAATTTATGGATAAATGCCAAGGGGCTGTCCATCTCATCAGTAAGTTTGCAGAAAAAAATTATGCCGAAGAAAATTATGATGACCGTCAGCCGCATTATTTTATCTTCGGCCGTGAGGATAAGGGGCTGCCTGAACCTTTTATGAGAGCATATGCTGAACAGGCTCTGCGGATTCCCATGAATGATGAGCATGTCAGGAGCCTCAATCTGTCTAATGCGGTCTGTATGGTCATCTATGAAGCTCTCAGGCAGCAAGGTTTTCCTGATTTAGAGCTCTCCCATACTTACGAGCAAGATAAGCTGAAATAAGCCTTTCCCTTTAGCCGGCAGAGAATACCCTGCCAATATTGCAGAAGCAGAAATGAGAAGGAACAGTACTGCAATCACAGCAAAGCCTATACGATTTTTAGGAAAAGATAAATATTCAAAGAGTATGTCTTCCATTAGCCGCAGAAATCATAATCTGTGGCTGTTTTTTTATTTGAAATATTCATTTAATATAATGTAAAAATTAAGCAGCTGTCAGTTCCCTATTTGAGCTCGAATTTGGCTGTTTTTTAAGCCTTCTGATTGTCATTATCTTTTTTGGATAAGCTGTTTTTTGACTAAATAAGCCTGTTTTGGGGAAGAAACAGCAGGAATATCAAAAAAATGAAACGTTAATGACCTATAACAAAAATGAGAACTGCTGTTAATGAATATAAGTTAGAATATGGAAACAGTCTCAAAATGCTGCACAGCTTAAAAGCAAAAAAAGGTAAAGGCGACTGTGAGCCGCAGCTGGTATTTATAACTCCAAATTTTGCTTCCTTAACAAGGATAGGCTCTGCATCTTAATGAAACTGAACACGACCTGAGCTCTTTGCAAAAAAAGAATGACCAAGCTGGATACTGATTTGACCATGGTCCGGATGGAGACGATTGGGAGCTGATTTAAAATTGTCCCTTAATTTTGTCAGTGTTATATACGAGACGCAGCAGCCTAGCGTCATTTTAGTTGCTTTTTTAAAGCTTTAAAATATCTGCTAAGCTTTGCGGGGGCGAGATGTCGAACGGTATGGTATGGGGTTATGCCCCGCTCCTAGCCGTCCTGATAGAGGTGCGCCGACGAAATCGAAGATTTCTGGCTTACCGTCATTTTTGCTGTGAGTTTTTAACGGTTGTGGTATCTTAGTTAAGGAGGAGACTTTATGAAGAATAGTGCTAGATACTTTTTTAATCTGCTGATCTTGCTGCTTTTCTCGGTTTGTCTGAGTTCGGGTCCGCCTCTGGTCAGTGCATCTGAAGCAACAGAACAGCAGGATTCAGCTGTTTCACTGGGTGTATCAGATACTGTCACTTCGGCAGAAGAAGCGGCGGAACAGCCTGCGTATGAAACCATTCAGGGCGGAACAGCTGAAGCTGCTATGCTGACTTCCCAAGCAGAAGCATTGTCCGGGCAATCTGAAGCAGTTTCAGATGCGATGTCAGGAGGTTTGACGGCCGGTCAGCCTGCCGTTTTACCAACAGTTGCAGCGGCGGAAAATGGATCGCTGGATGCTCCGGAACCTGTCCCATCCCAAATCAGTCAATCGGTGATGATGCCGGCTTACCGCTATGCTAACCAAGGGGATGAGTACTGGTCACGAATAGCAGCTTTGGGCGGCGGACAAATTCCGTATGTCATCATCAATCCCAACAGCGGTCCGGGGACGGAAGCGAACCCTGATTTCAGCCGGCAAATAGCTGAAAATATCAATGCTGGTATTCAAAATATTGCTTATGTTAAGACCGATTATTTCAATCGCAGTCTAGCTGATATCACTGCTGATGTTGATCGCTATGCTGCCTTTTACGGGGCAGAAAATATTGCCGGTATTTTCTTTGATGAAGCGGGTTCCGGAACAAATCCAAACGATTTACAGGTAATGGCAGACTTATATGCCTATGTCAAAAATACTTATCCCAATATGACTGTTATTGCGAACCCCGGCCGCACAATTACTGATGACATCTCTGCTTATGCTGATATCTGGCTGACCAGTGAACTGAGTGCTGCGGATTATATCAACAATTACCCTCAGCCTCAGTCAGATTTTGAAAGGGATCCAGCCAATGCTAATCGGATTTTCCATGTGATTTATGAAGCGGATCCGAGTCAGTATGACCAGCTGATTGAACTGTCGCGGACACGCAATACAGGCTGGCTGATGATCACTGATGACAGACAAGCCAACCCTTACGATGCACTCCCAACTGATTTTGAAAGTCTGATTAGCAGGATTAATACCGCTAACAGGCAGGCTGCCAATCCTGCTGATATCCAGCCGCTGTCCGCTGTAAATGCAGCAACAGTTGCTTCTCTGCCAAATGTTTTGGCTTCTACAGCTGCTTCTGCCTTGCTGCCTGCGGGGGGAGAACCTATTGGAATCAGCCCTCAAAGCAGTTCTGATCCCAAGGCAGATACTGTAGGTACTGCCGTCTCTCAAAAGGCTGGTACTGCAGCGGCTGGCTTCTCAGCATCAGCAGGCCGTTCTGATTCAGTTTTGCCAAAAACCGGTGAAACTGGTGGTTTTTACCTGATTTTATCGGGGGTGGTATCCTTGATTATACAAGGCTTTATTGCCTACCGATTTAGACGTTTTTATCATTAACAGCTTTTTGCTGTCTGCAGAGGCCTTCCTGCCTGTCAGACAGCAAAGGCTTTTTTCTTTGTTTTAACTGGTATCTTAAATGGAGTGTCTGGTTTTTGCAGCTTAGTCTGTATTTTGGCAACTTACCGGTCAGGCTATTATCATTCTGCAGTGAATTTGCTATACTGATGACTGAAAGGAGGTTCCTTTTCTAATGAAAGTCAGTTTAGAAAACATTCCACACGGCGAAACTGAAGTGATTATCCGTTATACACAGATGACAGATAAATTGCGGTCGCTCATCAATCTTATAGCCAGCCAGGACGAAAAGCTTTTAGGCCAAACGGAAGAAGGGCAGCGTTTTGTCTTGGTTTCAGAGATTCTTTATTTTGAAAGTGTGGACGGCAGGGTTTATGCTTATACAGCAGGAGAGGTGCTGCAGGTGGCACAGAATTTGAAGGAACTGGCTAATCTTTATCCAGACAGTTTCTTTCGCTGTTCAAAGTCAATGCTGATTAACATTTTACGGATCGCTCATTTTAAAAGTCAGGCTTACGGCCGAATTGAGGCAGGATTGGATAATGGCGAAAATATTATTATTTCACGGAAATATGCCGGTGCTTTGAGGCAGATTTTAGCAGAAGGAGTTCAGGATGAAGACGAGGTGGCAGAGAATTTTTAGCAAAGAGGTTGCTATCGAATACAAAACAGGCACTTACAGCATGTGCGCTTTAGTTTTTATGGCGTTTTACCAATGTTTTCAAAAGTCTTACAGTGTCAGTGTGTTTTATTTATTGGAATTGGTCTTTGTTGCTTATTTTTTAGCTTATCTTCAGGTTTATCTTTTTCATAATTTTGATGAAGCGGAAAAACTGTCCGGATGGGAATTAAGCGGTATATTTATCTCCAGCTGTCTGTACGGACTTTGCGGACAGTTTCTGGGGTGGTTTGACCGCCATTGGGGAATAAGCATATTTTTTGCACTATTTATGGCTGTTTGCTATTTATCGGTTTTTGTGGCCAATAAGAAAAAGCGCTATATTGACAGCCAGCACCTCAATCAGCTGTTAGAGACTTACAAAGAAAGGAAGAGAGAATGACAGGAAGATATGCCATGGAAATCGACGGGCTGTATAAATATTATGGTAAATATAAGGGAGTCAGCGATGTCTCGTTCAAGGTTAAAAAAGGAGAAATTTTTGGTTTTTTGGGCGCAAATGGCTCCGGGAAATCAACAACCATCAGATGTCTTTTGGGATTAATCCACCCCGGCAAAGGAAAGATTCGGCTTTTGGACGGGCGCTACCCTAAGCTGAAAGATGCTTTGCAGCACATTGGCTATATGCCGTCAGAAAGCATGTTTTATCCTCAGATGCGGGTAAAAGAGACGATTGCCTTTGCTGCTAAATCCTACAGGAAGGACTGCAGTGCTGAGAGCAGCAGGCTTTGCCGTATTTTAGATCTGCCGTTGGATAAAAAAATTGCGGAACTGTCACTGGGAAACCGTAAAAAGGTTGGCATCGTTTGTGCTTTGCAGCACCAGCCGGAGCTCTTGATTTTAGATGAGCCGACATCAGGATTGGATCCGCTGATGCAGGAGCGTTTCTGGATGCTGATTAAAGAAGCCTGTCATGCTGGGGCCAGCTGTTTTTTATCTTCTCATATTTTGGAGGATATTAGGACCTATTGTGACCGTATGGCTATTATCAAGGACGGCGATATCTTAAAAGTCGGGACGCTGTCAGATCTTATAGGCAGTCAGCCTAAGAAAATCACTTTTTGGAAGGACGGTCAGCTAGAATTCCGTTCCTATGCTGGTTCTGGAGGCGATTTATTAGCCTATTTGCAGGACCTTCAGGCTGATGATTTCCTTGTGGAAGAACCGTCTTTAGCTGACTTATTTAGACATTATTATCAGGAGGAGAAAAATGGTTTTACTGATGCATGAGTGGAAAGCGGCCCGCACTGCAATGCTGATATGGGCTTTGAGCATCGGGCTGCTCTGTTTTATCACGATTAGTTTATTTCCAAGTATGGAAAACAGTGCGGCCTCAATGGCTGAATCTTTAGGCAATATGGGAAATCTTTCGGCCAGCATGGGGATGGACAAATTAAATATTGCCAACTTTAACGGCTATTATGCTGTTGAAAATGCTTTGATTTTTTCAGTTGGGAGTACGATGTTTGCAGCCTATTTAGGGATTATTTCCCTAGCTAAGGAAGAAGAAGGACACACTGCTGAATTTCTGTATACACTTCCCTATCATAGGGGAACTGTCTGGCTGACTAAATATCTTAGTATTATTTGCCTCCTGCTTGTTTTCAACGGTCTTGTTATTTTCTTTGAAATAGCAGGAGTCAAGCTGGCTGACCTTGATTTAGACTTTAGCTCTTACTGGCTGTATCATTTTCGTACTTTTCTGATGCAGAATGAAGTAGCCGCTTTTTGTTTTTTCCTGTCGGCTGTTTGCCGTAAAAAACAAGTCGGACTGGCTTTGGGGCTTGCTCTTTTGCTGTATGCTATGGATATGATCTGCCGTATTGTAGAGGATACTGCCTTTCTCAAATATGTGACACCTTATTATTATGCGAATGCAGTCACCGTTTTCAGTCAGGAAAAAATGAACAGCCTTTATCTTTTAATCGCCTGCGGTATTCTTATCTGCAGTCTTTTGCTTAGCTATACTGTTTTGAATAAACGTGATTTATCATGAGGGCAGTGAACTAAGGTGCGGGACAGTACTGATTTTTGTCCCGCTCTTATTTTTTAGGCTTTTACTGTTGCCAACTGCTCTTAAATTTGGTATGCTATAAGTGTCTTCAGGGCAGGGTGCAATTCCCGACCGGCGGTGACTTTTTGTCTGCTGCTCCTGTTTGAAGGCTGCAGATGATATTCTGCGGCGTTCACGGTTGAGCGCAGAGTACAGACGAAGAGAAGTCCGCGAGCGCAAGCTGATGTGGTGTGATTCCACAACCGACAGTAAAGTCTGGATGGGAGAAGACGAAGGGCTTTTTGTTTTGCCTGCGGCAAAAGAATACTCTTTGGGACTTCTTTCAATTGTTTAATTGGAGGAATTTTTTTATGACAAAAACACGGCAAATGGCTTATATCGCCATTCTTTCAGCTCTTTCATTTTTATTGATGTATATCCAGTTTCCCTTAATTCCGGCAGCTGGTTTTCTGCAGGTTGATTTTTCGATTCTGCCCGTTTTGCTCGGTTTGGTTATTTTCGATTTAGGCAGTGCCTATGCTGTTTTAACTATTCGGACACTTCTAAAGCTCCTGCTGAATAATGGCGGGGTCTCAACGTTAATCGGACTGCCTATGAATTTTGTGGCGCTGGGAATTTTCGTTTTAGCTCTCGCCTTAATCTGGAATAAGGAGAGGACCCGCCGCAATTATATTGCAGCCTCAATTGCGGGCACACTAGGTCTAACCGCAGCAATGCTTATCCTTAATTATGTTTATGCGGTTCCGCTCTATGCTCAGTTTGCTCATTTCGATATAAAAGCCCTTTTAGGTTTGGGAAATTATCTGTTTGCTATGGTTGTTCCTTTTAATTTGCTTGAAGGCTTGATTTTTGCAGCTGCTTTCTTACTTCTGTTTACCTGCTTGGAACCTGTCTTAAAGAAATTATAAAACTTTGTGGTATAATAAAGGCTATGAAAAACAAACAGACCTATTTTGCCCTTGCTTCTTCCGCCTTGCTCATGTTTATGATACTGGGTTATCTGGTCAAATTTTACCCTGGGACTTTGGCAGGTTTTGATTCCAGTATTCAGTCGGGGCTGAGGGGGGAACTGCCAGATTTTATGACAGCCTGTTTCAGAACGGTGACTGTTCTCGGCAATGCGCCTGTTCTTATTTCCGGTGTTTTCTTATGTGTCCTCTTTTTTGCTCTTATAAAAAAATGGCGGGCTGAGGCGTATTTTTTGGCAGGCAATCTGTTGCTGATCATCCTCTTTTCAACAGCCTTTAAATACTTATATCAGCGCCCTAGGCCTGATTTAGTTTATCTGATTGAGAGGCCATTAGGACCGTCCTTTCCCAGCTGGCATGCGGCATCAACCTTTATCATTTTTACAGCTCTGATGATTATTGCTGCACAAAGGCTGAGGAACCCTTGGCTGAAGTACGGTGCAGAACTGCTTTTAATGTTTCTGCTGGTCAGTGTGGGTTTATCCCGCATTTATCTGGGCGTTCATTACCCTTCCGATATCATAGGCGGCTGGCTGCTTGGGGCTGCCCTGATTGCCTTTCTTTACCCGTTTTATGAACGGAAACGCTTTATCTGGCGTTTTCAAAGCAAACAAAACTAACAGAGTCTAAGTTCTGCAGTTTGAAAGAGCCGTGAAAAAACCGGCTCTTTTTTTAATAGAAATGGTATAATAAATTTATGAATAAACGTTATTATACTTTAAATGCCTATTATCGGCAGCTGTTTGGCGAAAAAATATTTAAAGTTCCAATCGATGCCGGTTTTGACTGCCCCAACCGTGATGGAACAGTAGCCCATGGCGGCTGCACCTTTTGCACTGTTTCAGGATCAGGCGATGCCATTGTGGCGCCGGATGCTCCTATTCGTGAACAGTTTTACCGCGAAATTGACTTTATGCATGGCAAGTGGCCGGAAGTCAGGAAATATCTGGTCTATTTTCAAAATTTCACAAACACTCATGAGAGGGTAGAAATTATTCGTCAGCGTTATGAACAGGCTATTAATGAGCCGGGAGTGATTGGCGTCAATATCGGAACCAGACCGGATTGTCTGCCGGATGAAACAATTGATTACTTAGCAGAACTGTCCGAACGGATGCATGTGACTGTTGAGCTTGGTCTGCAGACGACCTATGAGAAAACCTCCCAGCTTATCAACCGAGCCCATTCTTATGAACTGTATGTCGAGACGGTCAAACGGCTGCGGCAGTATCCCAAAATTGAAATTGTGTCGCATTTGATTAATGGCCTGCCCGGCGAAACAGCAGAAATGATGGTCGAAAATGTCAGGCGCTGCGTAACAGACAATGATATTCAGGGAATTAAACTCCATCTGCTCCATTTGATGACCAATACACGTATGCAGCGGGATTATCACGAAGGACGTCTAAAACTTCTCAGTCAGGAAGAATATGTTGATATTATCTGCGATCAGCTGGAAATTATTCCTGAACACATTGTGATTCACCGTCTCACTGGAGATGCTCCGCGGCATATGCTGATCGGTCCGATGTGGAGTTTGAATAAATGGGAAGTTCTCAACAGCATTGATAGAGAAATGGAAGCCAGAGATTCCTATCAGGGCTGCCGTTTAAAAAAACAGGCCCTCGCCTGATTTTCTTAGAAAATTATCCTGAACTGGTACTAAGAGGAAGGAGAATGATGGTAAAAAGACCGCTTGATTTATCCCACGATTTTTTGGCAGAAGTGCTGGATAGCAGCAGTACTGCACTTGATGCCACTATGGGCAACGGCTATGATACAGTCTTTTTAGCTCGTTTAGCTAAACAGGTCTATGCTTTTGATATTCAAGAACAGGCGGCTTTGCAGACACAGAACCGCCTGCAGGAATTAGGTCTGACCAATGTTCAGATCATTTTAGACGGACATGAGCATGTTGACCGCTACGTTGGAGAAATTAAGGCTGCTGTTTTTAATCTGGGTTATCTGCCAAAAGCTGATAAATCCGTCATTACCAAACCGGAAACCACACTGCAGGCTCTGCAGAAAGTTTTGGACTGCCTGCTTATCGGCGGCCGAGTTGCCATCATGGTTTACCATGGACATACTGGCGGCAAGGAAGAAAAAGATGCCGTTCTGGCTTTTGCAGAAAACTTACCGCAAACCCAATTTTCCGTCATGCTTTATCAGCCCCTAAATCAAAAGAATACTCCCCCTTTTTTAATCATGATAGAAAAGCTAAAACAAGATACAAAGGCCGTATAAAAATCCGTATGAAAATGACGGTAAGTCCGAAATCTGTGATTTCGCAGACGCACCTCTGTCAGGACGGCTAGAAAGGTGCGGTCGGCTGTGAAGACGACAAAGCTTTCAGACGTCTACGGCTGACGGTAAGTCCGAAATCTGTGATTTCGCAGACAGCACCCCAGTCCGTCCAAGCATTTGCGCTTCCAAGACTGTTTCTGAAAAAGGTCAGGATATTAACCTCAAAACAGATTAAAGACAGAGAAAAGCATAACCCAAAAGTTTGTTTTCTCTGTCTTTCTATTATTTTAAAATTCCTTGATTTCCGGTTTAATAAAGAAACGCTGCTTGTCGATAGGAAGAATCGTTACAGGGTTTTCATAAAAGGTTTCGAGAGTCTGAGGAGTAATGATTTCTTCTTTTTTTCCTTGAGCAACGATTTCTCCTCTGCGCAGTAAGAGAATATGATCCATGCTTTGGGTGATTTCTTCTGCATGGTGGGTTACGTAGATCAGTGTTGGAGCCTGTGGCAGATCTGCAATCCGCTCAATCTGTGCCAGAAGTTTTTCGCGGGCAAAAAGATCAAGTCCGCTGGTGGCTTCGTCTAAAATGATAATTTCCGGTTCTTCCATAAGGCTGCGGGCAATGAGGAGAAGCTGTTTTTCTCCTTGCGATAGACTGGCATAGCTCCTCCCCAGCAAGTGGCCGCCGCCAATTGCCGCCAGCATTTCTCTGGCTTCGTTCAGTTCTTTCTCCCCATAAGCTTTATAAAGGATACTGGATTTATATTTACCAGTCAGTACGATTTTTTCTGCCAGCATCTGTTTGGGAAGGCGTTCAGCGATAAAAGAGCCGACCGTCCCAATTTTTTGACGGATTTCTGCGATATCTCCCTGACCGAAGGGCACTCCCAGAATTTCTGCCTCGCCTTCTGACGGAAAATATTCTGCCATAATAAGTTTGAGCAGTGTTGTCTTTCCAGAGCCGTTCAGTCCCAAAACAGCCCAAGTCTGCCCTTTTTCCACTGTCCAGCTGAGATTTTTTAAAAGCCTCTTATTTTGTCTGCTAAGACTGACATTTGTCAGCGAAATAACCGCCATCCCTGCCTCCTTCAATAAGATACAAAGGCCGTGAAGAACGCAATGGGAAAATAGGAAAACTGACGAAGAAACTTTAGTTTCTAGTAAGTTTTGTACTCACAGAGCAGCCACATTCGTAAGTCAGCATGCGCTTCCTACGACTGCGTCTCTTTTTTCCGAGCTTTCAGGCCGTGTTCAGTTTAAGCCTCTCCATTATAGCATATCCCCAAAATGATGAGCAAGCAGCAAAAAGCGTATCAGTTTAGCGTCATATCAAGCGGAGAAAATGAGACTGCTGCTAAGTTTGCAGAATACAGACCTAATTGTACGGCGGGAAAAGGAGCAGAATGAGCTGGGCCAGCTTTTTATGCCTGAGCTTAAAAATCGGCTCCTTATCGTCAATCTTTAGGAAATGTGCTATAATGGGAATACTATCATTTTTAGGAGAATAACTCATGGAAGACCCTGGCAGTCAGCCTTTACTTTTTCAATTTATTTTATTACTGATTCTAACCCTTTTAAATGCTTTTTTCTCAGCCAGTGAGATGGCTTTAGTTTCCTTGAACCGTTCGCGCGTGGAACAAAAGGCAGAGGAGGGAGATAAAAATTACAGCCGTCTGCTGTCTGTGCTTGATAAACCTAATAACTTTTTATCAACCATTCAGGTAGGCATTACTTTTATCGGTTTACTTTCCGGAGCCAGCCTAGCTGATTCCTTGGGAACGCAGGTGGCCGTTTGGTTTGGCAATTCTGCGACAGCTAAAACAGCAGGAAGTCTCATTGCCCTTGTCTTTTTAACTTATGTTTCTATCGTTTTGGGAGAGCTTTACCCTAAACGTATTGCCATGAATCTTAAAGATAAGCTGGCTGTTTTTTCAGCTCCTGTCATTATTGTACTTGGTAAAATTGTCAGTCCTTTTGTCTGGCTCTTATCTGCTTCGACGAATATCCTAAGTCGGATAACGCCTATGACTTTCGATGATGCTGATGAGAAAATGACACGGGATGAAATCGAATATATGCTGTCAAACAGTGAAGAAACACTTGATGCGGAAGAAATTGAAATGCTGCAGGGGGTCTTTTCGCTTGATGAAATGATGGCTCGTGAAATTATGGTCCCGCGGACAGACGCCTTCATGATCGATATTAATAACGATACTAGAGAAAATATCGAAGAGATTCTGAAGAAAAATTTTTCCCGCATTCCCGTCTATGACGATGATCGCGATAAAATTATCGGAGTGCTCCATACCAAAAGAATATTGGATGTAGGCTTCCGAGATGGTTTTGATAAAATTGTTCTGCGCAAACTCCTGCAGGAACCGCTTTTTGTTCCGGAAACCATTTTTATCGATGATTTACTGAGACAGCTCCGCAATACACAAAACCAAATGGCCGTTTTACTGGATGAATACGGCGGTGTTGCTGGTTTAGTCACACTCGAAGATCTGTTGGAGGAAATTGTCGGTGAAATCGACGATGAGACAGATAAAGTGGAACAGTTCGTCCATGCTATCGGCGATAATACTTATATTGTCCAAGGCACAATGACCTTAAACGACTTTAACGAACACTTTGATGTTGAACTGGAAAGTGACGATGTTGATACCATAGCCGGCTACTATCTGACCGGTGTCGGAACGATTCCCAGTCAGGAAGAAAAAGAAAGCTTTGAAGTGGACAGTAAGGAGAAACATCTGCAGATTATCAATGATAAGGTGAAAGACGGCCGCATTACAAAGCTGAAGGTGCTCATCTCTGATATAGAACAGTATCTTGACGAAGACTAAGCAAATCTTAGTCTTTTTTATATCAAAAATGATATAATAAATTTAGGTAAAACGGTTGCAAAGGAGGGACAGCATGACAGAGATTGATTATGGCCAAGTTATAGGAATGGTTCATTCAACTGAAAGTTTTGGATCTGTAGACGGTCCCGGAATTCGTTTTGTGATTTTCATGCAAGGCTGCAAACTGCGCTGCCAGTACTGCCATAATCCTGATACATGGGCTATGGAGACAAACATGTCTCAAGAAAGAACGGTAGACGATGTTTTGGAGGAAGCACTGCGCTACCGCCATTTTTGGGGAAAGAACGGCGGTATTACTGTTTCAGGCGGTGAAGCGATGCTGCAGATTGACTTTATTACAGCTCTGTTTACTAAAGCTAAAGCGCTGGGCATTCACTGTACTTTGGATACCTGCGGTTTTGCCTACCGTCCGACTCCTGAATATCATAAAATAGTGGATAAACTCTTAGCGGTGACAGATTTAGTGCTTTTGGATATTAAAGAAATTGACCCTGAGCAGCATCTTTTTGTAACCCGCCAGCCTAATAAAAACATTCTGCTTTTTGCTCAATATCTCTCAGATAAAGGAATTCCTGTCTGGATCCGCCATGTTTTAGTGCCGGGTCTGACGGATATTGATGAGCATCTAATTAAGCTGGGAGAATTTGTAGCGACGCTGAAAAATGTCGATAAATTTGAAATTCTGCCTTACCACACTTTGGGAGAATTCAAATGGCATGAACTGGGGATTCCTTATACCCTTGAAGGTGTGAAACCGCCGACTAAAGAGCGGGTGCAAAATGCCAAAAAATTGATGCATACCGAGAGTTACACCGAATACTTAAACCGGGTACACGGCTGAGAGAGGCGTGACAGTTATATTCTGCCCCTATTGGTTAGATGGACTAACCAGTAAGGGCAGCTTTTTTATGTCCAAATGGATTGGTCTGTTTAACTGGTTATAAAGTAAGATTAATATGGCATGGCTAAACATAAGCCGCTTAAAACTGACACTATAAACTGTCAAATCAGAATAATGTCATACTATTCAAGGTACAGCCGTGGCTCCTGTGATTGATGGTAAGACAGACTACAGTCAAACAGCTATCGTGGCGGCCGGTATTCAAAAAGATGGCAAATGTCACTTGTTTTTTTCAGTGTTACTATGCTATACTGATGAAAATTAAAACGAATCACCGAAGTTATTTATAGGGAACAAGGAGCAGGGTATGGCTAAAAAGAAAGGTTTAAGCAGACCGGCTAAGGTGTTTTGGGGACTGCTGGCTGCGGTTCTCATCGCCATCACAGGGATTTGGGGGTACAATCGTTATATGGAAAAGAAAAAAGTTGAACAGCTTTACCAGCACGGTTTTCAGCTGCTGGAAGAACAAACGGCGCTATACATAAAAGAAAATTATTCTGGGATTAGTAAAATTGAATTTTCTCCTATTTTCATTGATGGAGATGGAAAATTTACGATGTTAACTGCGAATGTTGTCCCTGTTGTATATGATGAAGAGGGAAATAGTGTCTTACTTGGTATACCGACAGAGAAAGAGGATCAAGAAAGTTATGGTCTGCTAGAAGGAATCTATGCCTTGGAGTTTGATTTATGGAAAAATGAAGTTGTTTACTTATCTGATTCTGCCACAGGGAAAGAAATTGATGTTTCAAAATATGATCACTTACCTGACCAAGCTAAGCTTGCTGAAAGCAGGAAAATTGATGAAAATATTACTGCATTAATAGAGGATGGTCAACTGCAAGGGGTGGAAAAATCATTAGATGGTAGTCCTCAAGCGAAAATAAACTATAATGTGGAGATTAAGAAAGGAGAGTATTGGAAGTGGCAACCTTAACTGATCAGAATATACAGGCTATCCAAAATAAAGTTAAAAAAACGTTAAGTGATTCATCTATTTTGGACGGTGAAAAACCACTTAAAGCTGGTGGTCTGAAATATGAGGTCATAGATAGTATTGATGGAACAACTCAGGCTATCGCTGTGGCTCCTGTGATTGATGGCAAGACAGACTACAGTCAAACTGCTATCGTAGTGGCCGGCACCCAGCTGATTGGGAAAGAAGGTTTTGGAGAGGAAGCCTGGAATTCCACTAAAAATGTGGTCGAAGCTAGAAGCGGGATAACCCCGCAGGTAGATGATATCTCCGATTTTTATGACAGTACGGCTGCCAAACTGGAAAAAGACCATGGCGGCGGGACCATTTCCAACATGTCCGGCTTCAGCCAGTCCGGCCCAGCGGTTGCCAAAGTGGCCGCAGCGCATCAGGTGCCTAAAATCACCAACTTCATGGACTGGGGTGCCAGCAATTCCCTCTACTCCAAGGATAATCCTAAAGGCATTACCGCTGAGGAGAAGACTTGGCTGGATAAACATGCGACCATCTATATGGACTCGACCAGAGATGTGACCTATCTGGACGGGAAAAGCCACGGGGATATTCCTTATGGCAAGAAATATATTGTTGAAAGAAGGCAATTTTTTATCAGTTAAACAGTTTGCCATTTTATTTATCCTATGCTATACTAACAACAATTAAAACGAATTGATAAACTTGTCTACAGAAAACAAGGAGCAGGCTATGGCTAAAAATAAAGGTTTAAGCAGACCGGCTAAGGTGTTCTGGGGACTGCTGGCTGCAGTCTTCATCGCCATCATAGGAATTTGGGGGTACAATCGTTATATGGAAAAAGAAAAAGTGAATCAGCTTTATAAACATGGTTTCAGACTTTATGAAGAACAAATCGCCACATATATTAAAGAAAATTATTCTGGTATCAGTAAAATCGAGTTTTCTCCTATCTTTGTAGACGGCGACGGGCGTTTTACGATGCGAACAGTGAATGTTGTGCCTGTGGTTTATGATGAGGAAGGAAACAAAGCATATTTAGGGAGAAAAGTTGAAAGTATACACCATGTACCTTATGGGATTGGAGCAGACCTAACTTTACAGTTTGACAGTTTTGGAAATGAAATTATAGAGTTAGTCGGTCAAGAAGGTGTTATTGATGTTTCTAATTATGATGAGCTACCAGATAAAGCCAGAAGAAAAGAAGATGAAGGATTAGATAATAATATGAATACATTAATTAAGTATGAAAAGCTAAAAAATGTAAAAAAATCTTCTCAAGGCAGTCCTAAGGTTTATATAGCCTACAATTTAGAAGTCAAGCAAGGAGAATATTGGAAATGGCATTAACTCATCAAGATATACAGGCAATTCAAAATGTAACAAAAAATCTTTGCAGTGATGAAACGGTGATAAAAGGTGATAACATTCCTGTAGAAACACTTAATTCAAATGGAAAAATAGTTGAAAGTAACGAGTATGAAGTTATAGATAAAATAAATGGAACAACTCAGGCTATCGCTGTGGCTCCTGTGATTGATGGCAAGACAGACTACAGCCAAACAGCAATCGTAGTGGCCGGTACCCAGCTGATTGGCAAAGAAGGTTTTGGAGAGGAAGCCTGGAATTCCACTAAAAATGTGATCGAAGCTAGAAGCGGGCTAACCCCGCAGGTGGATGACATCTCCGATTTTTATGACAGCACGGCTGCCAAACTGGAAAAAGACCATGGCGGCGGGTCCATTTCCAACATGTCCGGCTTCAGCCAGTCCGGCCCCGCGGTCGCCAAGGTAGCTGCCCAACATCAGGTGCCTAAAATCACCAACTTCATGGACTGGGGTGCCAGCAGTTCCCTCTACTCCAAGGATAATCCTAAAGGCATTACTGCTGAGGAGAAGACTTGGCTGGATAAACATGCGACCATCTATATGGACTCGACCAGAGATGTAACCTATCTGGACGGGAAAAGCCACGGGGATATTCCTTATGGCAAGAAATATATTGTTGAAGGCACCGGCGATTGGATTTCCGACCACGATACCGCTTTTCCGCGTATCAAAGGAAATGGTCTTGACATAGACTGGTATGTTAAGCACGGCCAGTTTGTCTCCGGCATGACCAGAGAACAGGTGATTAAGGTGGCCAGAATGAAAGCCAAGCAAGCTAAGGGGCTGGATATCAAAGATCCTGATACTTGGTTTGACAGTACGGATTATCGCACTTATCTGCTGGAATATGTTAAGACATACGGTGACTTTGCGGTTGAACCGACCAAGGCCGAGCTTCTGAGCTCCTACAAGAAGACGGTTAAGGAGTTGAGAAGCCAGCTGAAAACAGCGACAGGGTCGAAGAGAATCAGTCTGCGTGAGGAGCTCCTGCGGGCGGTTGCTCAGAAGGCGAGACTGCATGCAGAAGTTAAGACAGAGGCTGTCCTGCAAAAGCTGGAGGAGAAAAAAGCCAGCTTTCAGGCCGATATCGAGGCGACCCGTCAGGCTATGTATGCCGTGGCAGAAGAGCTGTCGGAGAGTGAAGTGACCGACCTGCTGAGCCCTTACACTATGGAGAACTTATGGGACAGTCAGGCAGAGGAACAGAACAGAGCCGAGCTTGACGCCTATAAGAACAGGATGATGGCTTTTGCGGACAAGCTGGATGCGGCGGCAGATAACTTAATAGCGGCCGATCAGGAAGGGGCCGCTTTGTTTTCGGCTGACAAGTAGGCAAACAGGCGGTCGAGCCGGTGTGTATAAAAACCTTTGTATCTTGTTGGAATTGAACACGCCCTAAGAGCTGTGCCAAAGAGACATAGCTGAGTTTAGAATGGATTTCAAGTTAACTAGCCGTAGCCGTCTTGGCAGAGGTGCGCCAACGCAATCAGAGATTTCTGGCTTACCGTCATTTTTGCTTTGCTCTTTTAACGGGCTTTGTATCTTGTGAATTGAACACGGCCTAAACGCTGTGAGAAAAAGACCGCCCTCCCTTGAATCATTGGTGACTCAGCGGTCGGACGCCTATTTTCTCTTTGCGTTCTTAACGGCCTTTGTATCTTGTTTGAACTGAACACGGGCTAAAATCCTAGTGAAAAAGAGACGCAATCGTAGGAAGCCACAGGCTGACATACGAGTGTGGCTGCTCTGTGAGTATGCCTGCCAGCGTGATGCAAGGATCACTTGTCAGTCCCTATTTTCATACGGATTTTTACACGCCCTTTGTATCTTATAGAGGGGGATTTATGGGAGTAACGGCTGATTTAGACACGCTTGTCCAAGCGGCTAAGGAGACAAGAAAAGCTCAGGAGCGCTTGGTCATTCAGGGAGCGTTAGCGGCAAAAAGCAGGGCTTGGTCGGGAGAACAAGAGGAGCTGCAGACTTGGTTAGAAGGTCAGGCTGAGGAGCTTCAGTCGTTTGCGCAGGGATCGCTAGCCGGAGAGCTGGCGGATTGTTTTACGGGTCAGGCAGCTGACAGTGCGGCGGCTTATTTGGCCGAATGGCCGCAGGCAGACTTTAGCAGTCCGATATGGGCTTAGAAGGAAAGAACAGATAAATCAGTACTGGTTCATACAGGAAACCGGCCACTATCAGAACCTTTCTGATTTATTAAATCTCTTATAAAGCAGCCAGTCTTGGGCTTACCGAAAGACTGGCTCTATTTTTATTAAGTTATAAAAAAGCACACACTGCTTCGGATAAAAATAGGATACAGATGGAGGAGCATTGCCTGATATTAGAAATGAGTCCTTTCAGACAATGTTTCTGTTTTTTACTTATTGTCTTTATTATGAGGAAAAACGCGTGAAAATATCAGATTTTGTACATGAATTAAAACAAAAAACAGCCATCTGTTATCATAACAGATGGCTGTCTGTTTCGTTAGGCTTTTGTTTTCTTTGCGACAGACATATAAACTAAATTGAGGACCAAACCTACAAGTGCAAGAGCGATAGCAACGTAGAAAGCATTGCTGTAGTTCCCTTGATTAGCCGCTGCCATCTGAACAGCAACACGGGGAGCAAAGAAGGCTGCTAAAGAATAGCCGGTAAAGACAATGCCATAGTTAACCCCTTGGTTAGCAGGACCATAATTTTCCATGACAATAGATGGGAAAACCCCCATAACACCGCCGAAACAAATCCCCAATCCGATAATGCCGACAGCAAAACCGCCCTGTCCTGAAAGCACAGTCAAAGCGAAGAGTGAGAGAGCAACGACGGTAAAGATAATCAGAAGAGTTTTGGCCCGGCCAATCTTATCAGAAACCGTTCCCCAGATGAACCGTCCGCTGGAATTGCTGATAGAATAAAGGCTGACATAAAGAGCGGCAGTAGCAGCAGATAAACCAAACATAGACTGACCAATACCAGACGCTTGTGAAGCAATCATCAGACCTGAAAAAGCGCCGACAAAGAACATGCTGATAATGATATAGAAGAGCGGTGTTTTCAGCATCTGCTGCCAAGTTTTGTTAACAGCTGCAGCCGCTGACTGGGCAGGAGGATTCCAGCCTTCCGGCTTATAGCCGGCTGGTGCCGGTTTGATAAAGAAGCTGGCTGTAACAACAACGAGAATATAAACCAAGCCGATAGCTTTAAAAGCAAATTTGGCATCGTGGCTTTGGATCAGGCTGTTAGCAATGGGAGAGACAATGACAGCCGCAAAGCCCATACCGCCGGTAATAATGCCTGAGGCGAGCCCCCGCCTGTCAGGAAAGAGGCGCAGGGTATTGCTGAGGCAGCCCGAATAAGCGAAGCCCTGACCGAGTCCGGCTAACAGTCCATAGGTGAGATAGAGCATGGCCGGACTTGTGACAAAACCTGTGAGAAAGAAGCCTAAGGCAAAGCAGCAGGCTCCGAGTGCAATTGTCCATTTAACGTAGCCCTTGTCTGTTAGATAGCCTCCCAAAATCATAGGAATAGGGCCGATAGCAGAATTAATCGTAAAGGCCAGCATAATCTGTGACATTGACCAACCAGTTTGAGCACTCAAAGGTCCGGCAAAAACACTGAAAGCGTAGACTGCTCCTGTACAAAGCAGGATTGCGGTAGATGCTGAGATAACCAGCCAGCGGTTAAGCGATGGTTTCATAATCTGGTGTCCTTTCTTTAGAATGGTTGAGTGTACCGTATTTCAGCTGCTATTTTAACAATATTTCCGAATGATGTCAACGCTTACAAAAATCTTTCTGTTCTTTATGTTTTCGCTTACAAAATAGACTGAAATATGTTATAGTTAAGGCGAGAAAATGCTATTTTTTAGAAAAGAGGTCCTTTATGAAACTAGTTGGAATTGTCGGGACAAATTCAGCCCGTTCGACTAATCGAAAACTGCTGCAGTTTATGGCCAAACATTTCGCTGAACAGGCAGAAATTGAGGTGCTTGAGATCAAACAGCTGCCTGCCTTTAATGAACCTAAAGATAAACAGGCGCCTGAGGTAGTAGCTGCTTTCAGCCAAAAAATTGCGGATGCTGATGGTGTGATTATTGCGACACCTGAGTACGACCATACGATACCTGCTCCTCTGGCCAGCGCTTTAGAATGGATTGCCTATACCAGCCGGGTGCTGATTAACAAGCCTGTTATGATTGTCGGAGCCTCCTTGGGCTCTTTGGGTTCATCCAGAGCTCAGGCACATTTGCGTCAGATTTTAGACGCTCCGGAACTA